>DATNMO010000027.1:0-29259 GCA_035602245.1 Gemmatimonadales bacterium | reverse complement strand
GCCCTTGCACGCGCCGAGCGCAGCGAGCGCAATGCCGAGCCACATGTGGCGGGTCATGGCTCGTCCGGACCGGCAGTGAGAAGCCGGAGTGCACGAGCCGCCGCATCTGCCGCCGCGAGATCGTCGATGTAGCGCGCCAGGATATCGCGCGCGTTGCGCTGTGCCTCGAGCACGCTCGCCAGTGCCACGGCTCCCTCGCTGTAGGCCCGCAGCGACATCGCGGCGATCCGATTGGCGCTCTCGACGAGTCCCGCGGCGCGGCGCAGCCGGGTGCGCGCCGCCGCGAGGTTCCGCTGAGCACGCGCCACCGCCGCGTCGGTCTCGCGGCGCGTGAGGTCGAGCTGCGCGCGCGCCCGGTCCCGCTCTGCCGCGGCCCGCATGACTTCGCCACCGCTCCAGTTGAAGAGGGGCAGCGGCAGCGAGAAGCCGACGACCGGCAGTAGTTGGTGGGGCGTGGGGCTGGTCGGGTCGCCGGTGTCGAAGCCGAGCTGGAGGCTGGGAGCGAACCGGCTGCGGCGCGCAAATGCCAATGACCGCTCCGCCGAGCGCAGCGATGCCTCGGCCGCGGCGACGGGAAGCAGCCTATGGCCGCCCGCCGCCTCGCTGTCGAGCGGGGCGGGCGGCACCAGCGAATCGATCAGCGTGATCATCGGCTCGTCGCCGCTGAGTCCCATCTGGAGTTGCAGCGCGAGCAGCGTGCTCAGCGCGGCGAAGGAGTCGTCCACGGCGATGTTCTCGAGCTGACCGGCATTCACGGCTGCGAGCCGGACGTCGAGCTCGCTCACGTCGCCGACGTCACGCCGCAGCTCGGCGATCCTGAGGAGGCTGTCGGCGTCGAGGGCCGTGCGGCGGGACAGGCGCGCGTGCAACGCCGCCGCGAGCCCGCGGGTGTAGGTCGTGTCCACGTCGAACCGGATCGCGGCCCGCTCGAACGCGAAGCGGTAGCGCGCCGCATCGCGCGCCGATTCGGCGGCGCCGATGCGCGGAGCGCGCAGCCAGGGCAGGTCGAGTGGTAGATCGCCGAGCGCGTGGTAGTTCGGCGTGTCCTTCGAGTACGTCCCTGAGACAGTGGGATTGGGGAAGGCGCGCGCCGTGCGCGCTACGCCCCATGCGGCAGCGGTGTCGGCCCGGCCCAGCGCGGCACGCGCCCCCCGGATCAGCGCCGCCGTCACCGCCGCGGCGCGGGTCACGGGTTGCTGGGCCAGCAACTCGCTTGGCGCGAGCAGACAGAGGAGCGTCAGCGCGATCCGCATCGCCGGGAAAGTAAGCGGGGGAACCTTACAGCGGGCTTACACCGCCACCGGAAAATCGACCTCGACGCGTGTCCCTTGGGCCGTCGACGAGAAGGCGATGCGCGCCCCGTGCAAGTCGCTGATCCAGCGGGCGATAGCGAGGCCGAGCCCGGCCCCTTCCGCCTCGCGGCGGGCCGCATCACCGCGGTAGAACCGCTCGAAAATGCGGGGCAGCTGATCGGCCGGGATCCCAATCCCCGTGTCGGACACGACCACTGAACGCTTGCCGTCGGCCGACGTCACATCGAGACGGACACGGCCGCCCTTCGGCGTGTACTTGATCGCGTTGTCCAACACGATGAGCACGAGCCGCCGCACCAGCGCGGGATCGCCCGTGATCCGCGTTTCCTCGAACGACCCGACTTCCAGCGCGACACCCTTACGCTCGGCGAGCGCACGTGCCGCCTCGACTGCCTCCGCCGCGAGGTCGTCGAGGTAGAGCGATTCACGGGCGACGGGCCGTTCGCCTGCATCCGCGCGCGCCAGCGTGAGCAGGTCCGCTACGATCGCTCCCATGCGATCCGTCTCGCGCTCGATCGCCCGGAGCGCGGTCTCGTCGGTGCCGGGGTCACGCGCATGCGCAAGCGCCACCTCGGCGCGAGCGCGCAAGATCGCGACCGGCGTGCGCAGCTCGTGCGCGGCATCCGCCATGAAACGCCGCATTTGCTCCATCGACCGCTCGACTGGAATCGTGGACTTGCGGGCAAGAATGAAACCGCCGGCGGCGACGAGCACGAGCGCCGCGAGCGCCGCTCCGGCGAACGTCCCTATCACCGATGCGTACTGCTCCTCGATCTCCGGCCGCTCGGCGACGGCGGCGGCGACGTATGTCGTCCCCGATGGAGCGGTGAAGCGCTCGGCATGCAGGCGAACCTCGTGGTCGCGCATTCCCGGCGCATGGCGCTGCCGGTTCACGCGCCCACCTCCGGTGCTCGCGGCCTCTCGAGCGGCGGCTTGGACCCATTCGTCGGCGTGGGGGGGCGTGATGGGCCGGCCGTTGGCGTCGAAGAGGTACAGCTCGCGATCGGGGATGTGCAGCTCCTCCACGGCGTCGGCGGGGCGGCCGGCGGTACGCTCCGCCTCGAGGTCGCGGGTGGCGCGCATCACCGCGGCGGTCGCGCCGGCGAGCGACGCATCGAGCCGGCGCGAGATCTGCAACTGGATCGACAGGAACAGGCCGGCGCCGAGGAGCAACAGGATCAGCGCGAACGTCCCCGCGTACCACAACGTGAGGCGGACCCGGAGCTGGGCAAGGGAGGGTGATGACGTCACGAGCCGAAGCGGTACCCGGCGCCGCGCATGGTGCGAATCAACTTGGGCTCGAAGCCGTCGTCGATCTTGCCGCGCAGGCGCCGCACCAGCACCTCGAGCACGTTGGCGAACGGATCGTGGTTCTGATCCCAGACGTGGGCCGTGATCGTGGTGCGATCCAGCACCTGGCCTGGATGGCGCATGAACAGTTCCAGCAGCGCGAATTCCTTCGCCGTCAGCGCGATCGGGCGGCCGCCCCGGCGGACCTCGCGCGACCCAAGATCCACTTCGAGATCGGCGATGCGCGACACCGCGGGCCGGAGCGCCAGCGCGCGGCGGCGCGCCAGGGCGTGCAAGCGGGCGACGAGCTCGCGGAACGCGAACGGCTTGGTGAGATAGTCGTCCGCGCCGACCTCGAAACCACGGACGCGGTCGTCCACGGCGTCGAGCGCCGTGAGCATCAGCACGGGGGTGCTAACCTTGCGGCGCCGCAGCTCGACGCACAACTCGAACCCGGTGCCACCGGGCAGACGCACGTCCACGATCACCACATCGTAGTCCCCGTCGATGGCCCGATCACGCCCCTCCGCGAAACTTGCGGCCAGGGTCGGGTCGATCCGGTGCTCGCGCAGCCCGTCGCGGAGCAAGCCGGCGAGCTCGGGATCATCTTCTACGATCAGCACCCGCACGAGGCGCACTCCGGATTGGAACGTCGAAAGGATCGCCACGCCGTGACGCGGGCGCCAGAGGCCGGGTGTGTAGTGTAGACTTCACGCACACACTGGAGATCTGATGACTCGCTCAATCGGGATAGGCGCGCTCCTCGCGCTCGGTGCACTTGTCGCGCCGCCGGCGCGATCCCAGGACGTCTCCTACCACGTGGTCCGCCGCATTCCGCTGGCCGGTGAGGGGGGTTGGGACTACCTGACGGTGGACACGGCGGCCCACCGGCTGTACGTGTCGCGCGGCACGCACGTGGCCGTCATCGATCTCGACCGCGACTCGGTCGTCGGGGACATTCCCAATACCCTGGGCGTGCACGGGATCGCGTTCGCGCGAGAGGTGGGCCGCGGGTTCACGAGCAACGGCCGCGACTCCACCGTGACCATCTTCGATCTGAAGACACTGGCACCGGTTGCCAGCGTCAAGGTCACCGGCCGAAATCCGGATGCCATCGTATACGACCCGGTGTCCAAGCGTGTCTTTACGTTCAACGGCGGCAGCGCCAACGCCACCGCCCTCGATGCGCGGACCGGCGCGGTCGTCGGCACGATCGACCTCGGTGGCAGGCCGGAATTCGCGGTGTCCGACGGGCGGGGCCGCATGTACGTGAACATCGAAGACAAGAGCGAGATCGTGGCGTTCGATCCACGCACGCTCGCCGTGCAAGGGCGCTGGTCGCTCGCCCCATGCGAGGAGCCGTCCGGTCTGGCTATCGACCGCCGCGGGCGGCGGCTCTTCTCGGTCTGCTCGAACGGATTGATGGCGGTCGTGGATGCCGATCGCGGCCGGGTGCTGGTCTCATTGCCTATCGGCAGCGGCGTTGATGGCGCAGCCTTCGATCCGGCCACCGCTCTGGCGTTCAGCTCGAACGGCGAAGGGACGTTGACCATCGTGCACGAGCAATCGCCCGACAGCTTCCGGGTCGTTGCTACCGTGCCCACCCAGCGGGGCGGCCGTACCGTCGCGTTGGACGAGCGGACCCATCGGATCTACACGGTGGCCGCGGAATTCGGGCAGCCGCCCGAGCCGACACCTGAGCGCCCCCGCCCCCGTCCGCCCATCATCCCTGGGTCGGTGGTCGTCCTCGTGCTGGAGCGGTGAGGACGCTCAGTTGCCCGTGACGATCCGCTTGTAGCTGTCCGGGTTCCACTTGGGCCGCTCGGCGGAGTTCGCCACGTCGAGCCCCAGATAGAACGCCAGCCGCACGATCCGCGCTTCCTTTTCGGCGTCGATCTTGTCCGGCGAGTCGCCGGGCTGGTGGTAATCCGGGTGCGTGCCGCTGAAGAAGAAGAGAATCGGCACGCCCTTGCGCGCGAAGTTGAAGTGATCGGACCGGAAGTAGAAGTTCTCCTGTGGCCAGATGTCGTCGATCGGCCGCATGTGCAGCTCGGGGTGCGCGGCGGCCACGCGGTTCAGCGTCGCGCCAAGATCCGAGTGTTCCTTCCCGATGACGACGACCGTATCCTTCCAGTTGCGGCCCACCATGTCGATGTTGAGGTCCGCCACGATCGAAGCGATGGGCACGGGCGGGTGCTCGGCGAAGTACGCGCTTCCCCACAGTCCTTTTTCTTCTCCACTCACCGTCAGAAAAATGATGGACCGCTTTGGGCGCGGAGTGAGGGCGACAAAGGCCTCGGCAGCCTCGATCACCGCGACCGTTCCCGACCCGTCGTCGTCCGCACCGTTGCAAATCGAGTCCGCGCCCTGCGCGCGGCAGCCGCCGCTTCCAGCGGGACCCGCCACACCGACGTGATCCATGTGGGCGCTGTACACGACGTACTCATTTTTCAGGCGAGGGTCGCTTCCCTCGAGAATGCCGACCACGTTCGGCGCCGAGTTCCGCTCCACGGCGCGGATGCGGCCATGGACGTGCAGCTGCGCGCCCGTCAGGGGTCTTGCCTCGAACGCCGTCGCCGATTGCGCGGCCGCGAGGTCCGCGCCAAACGGCGTCACGACCGGTTGCAGCGATGATACGCGAGCCGCGAGGATGATGGGCGGTCCCACCTGCCGGCCCGGATCGCGGAGTTGGACTCGACTGTTACGCGCTGCGATCGTTGCCCATACCGAGTCCGGCGCCGGAGTGATCAAGACGATGCCGGCGGGCTTCCAGGCGATCACCCGCTGGCGTTCCGCCCTGTTGCGCGGGCCTGTGGCGAAGATCAGCATCTTGCCGGCGAGCGCCGCGGTGTCAGCCGTGAGCGCCCCCGCGACGGGACCGGAGAGCAGCACGAGATCGCCGGCGTAGTCCCCGCTTTCGAATGCATTGTCTATGAAGAGGTAGTCTTTCCCATACGTGAGCGATACGTCACTCGCGCCGCCGTGCACGAAGGCGGCCGAGCTTTCCGGAACGAACTGCACCCGGTTGATAGCATAGCGCTGTACGAACGTCCCGCTGTCGCCGCCGGGCTTCAGGCCCAGTCGGCGGAATTCCCCGGCGATGTAGGTGGCGACCTTGTCGAGCTCGGGACTCGGCGTGTCGCGGCCGCGCATCGAGTCGTCGGCGATGATGCCGATGCGGCGCCGGATGTCCTCGGGTGTGATAGACTGCGCGGCCCGCTGCACGGTGGCAGGTGTTTGCGCGGTGAGCGCGCCGGGGAGCAGCAGCAGCGCGAGCAGACGAAGCGGGTGATGCACGGATTCAGTCCTCAGAAAAGGAAAGGGAAGGAAAGCTAACGCGCCCGACCGGTGGTGACCACGATCGGGCGCGTTAGCGGTTTCAGTTTGAACGTTCAGGGCTTGCGGCGGCGAACCTCCGGCTCGCTCCGCGGCCTCTCTTTGGGAGCTTCGCGCTGCGGCTCGGCCCGGGGTGCAGGTTGGTTGCGCGGCTCGTTGCGCGGCTCTGCTCGCCGCGGCTCCTCACGCCGCGGTTCAGTGCGTGGCTCGGCGCGCGATGGCTCGGCGCGCGGAGGCTCGCGCCGCGGCTCCGCCCGTGGCTCATCGCGAGGCGGCAGAATCATCGGCCGATCGGGCGGCGCGCGACGGCCCTGGCCTCGGTCCGGCTGGCCCTGCTGGCCCTGCTGGCCCTCCCCCTGTCGACGACCGCCGCCACGGCCGTCATTGTTGCCGTCGTTACTGGGCCGATTCGGCTCGTGGCGGTCGTTGTTCCGGTCGTTGTTCCGGTCGTTGTTTCGGTCGCCGTTACGATTGTCGTTCCCGTCGTTACCCGGCTGCCCGGGTTGCCCCGGGCGCTCGCGACGCTCCCGCACGTTGGGAGGTGGGATGATGCCCCGGCCACCGATGTCACGGCCGGTGACGCCCCGGCGAGTGTCGTCGTTGGCGGGCCGCTCGCGCTCGCGCGTGACGAAGCCGTCGCGACTCGGCAGGTTCACTCCCCAATCTTTGAAGATGAAGCGGGGCTGCGGCCGGTAGGGCCGCCCGAACACGACGCGGTTGCCGCCATAATAGCGGTACGGGTAGTACCACGGATCGTCATAGACGAAGATGCGAAAACGGACGCACGAATTGTAATACGGATCCCAGTACGGATAGCTCACGTAGGTGTGGCAGTCATAGCAAAGGAAACGCGGGTAGTCGTAGTGCCGCTCGACATTGTAGGAAACGATGTCGTAGTCCCAGTCGGAGTATCCTTCCGCGACGATGCGCTGCGCCAGATCGGTCAGTGCGACGTAGGGATCGCCGCGCACGCGGCCGTCGGCGATCACGCGGTAGTCCCAGTGATCACCGCTTTCGATGCCGTCGTACACGAAGGGATCGGCCGACGCGACTGCGAAGAGGTAACCGACGCCGGGATAGTCGTCGATCGTGAATGCGTCGCCACCGGACGAGCGGCCATCCACCTCGAACTCGCGCCCGCCGCGCGCGAAGTTGTCCTCCCACGGCTCGCGGGGGAACAGGACCCGGACGCGGCCGTCGGTATCCACGCGGAAGATCGTGACGAAGGCGTCGCGATCGAGCTTGAAGAACGTCCGGACGCGCTCGCCGCGGGTATAAACGGCCGCATCGCCGCGGTTGGTCCACAGCTCGATACGGGGACGGTAAGTAGAGGGGGCCGGGTACCGCGTTTCGGGTACCGGCACGGCCGACAGGGCGAGCAACGCGATGTGAGCTAGCATAGTGCCTCCCGCGCCGCTATGGGCAGAGAACATGCCAGGAGCCGATTGACCATAACTCATTTAGCGACAGTCACTTGTAGCCGTGTCCGCATAGCGCCGGTGTCCCATGGCAGGGACATTCGTCTCGCCGTTAGCTTCCGCCACGCATGTCCGCCCCCCCTCGCCTAGATCTCCTCGACCCCGCTGAAGTCGCCCGCCTCGGTGGCATCGAAATCGTCGCCGAGGGAGTGGTGGAAGGTTTCCTCGCGGGGCTGCATCGGTCGCCCTTCCGCGGCTTCTCGGTGGAGTTCACCGAGCACCGCGCCTATCAGCCCGGCGACGAGCTGCGCTACCTCGACTGGCGCATCCTGGGTCGCTCCGACCGCCTGTTCGTCAAACAGTTCGAGGAAGAGACGAATCTCCGCGCCATGATTCTCGTGGACGCGAGCCGCTCGATGGCGTGGCGTGGGACGCCGGAGCGGCTCACCAAGCGTGCGTACGCAGATCGCTTGGCGGCGGCACTGGCCCTGATCCTGCTGCGCCAGCGCGACGCGACCGGGCTTGTGACGTTCGACGAGCAGGTACGGCAGGTGATTCCGGCGCGCGTGAAGACCGGGCAGTGGACGCGTCTGGTGCGCGGCTTGCTCGATACGCCCGACGGACTCGGCACGGCGGCGCACGCCGCGCTGCAACGACTCACCGCGTTGCTCACCCGGCGTGGCATGGTCGTACTGCTGTCGGACTTGCTGTTCGACCGTGACCTGGCGCTGACGGCACTGCGCTACCTGCGGCATCGGGGGCATCAGGTCGTGGTCTTCCACCTGATGGATCCGGCGGAGGTAGAGCTGGGTGGTCCGCCCGAAGTCCGATTCCGCGACCCGGAGTCGGCGGTGAGCGTGGTGGTGCGGCCGCGCGAGCTGGCGCGCGCCTATGCGGACACGGTGCGTCGGGAGATTGCCGCGTGGCGCACGGCCTGCCGCCGCCACGGCATCGCCTACCATCACGTGCAGACGGACATGCCGTTCGGCATGGCGTTGCGCCTGCTGACGTGAGCTTCATCCATCCGCTGGCGCTCCTGGGGCTTGCCGCCGCGGCGATCCCCGCGTTACTCCATCTCCTGCAGCGTCGCACGCCTCCCGAGCTCGACTTCCCGCCGCTCCGCTATCTGAGCGCCGCGGAGCGCGAGAGCGCTCGGCGGCTCAAGCTGCGCCATCTCCTACTGCTGATCCTCCGGACGGCGTTGATCGTCGTCATCGTGCTGGCAGCCGCCCGTCCGGTGATGCGGGTCAAGGGGGGTGGGGGGGGGGCGCACGAGCCGACGGCACTCGTCGTCATTCTCGACAACTCCCCGTCGTCCGGCGCGGTGGTAGATGGTCGCCCGATTCTCGATCGGCTCCGGGTCGCCGCCCGCGCCTCGATCGCGCGCACCACGCCGGCGGATCGTGTGTGGCTGATGCTGGCGGATGGCGTGGTGCGAGGCGGGTCGCGCGAGACGCTGCTCGCGAGCGCTGAAAGCACCAAGGCCGGATGGCAGCGGCTCGATCTGGTGCAAGCCGTCGAGCGCGCCGCGCGGCTGGTGCACGCCGAGCCGCTTCCGGGGCGCGAGGTGCACGTGCTGAGCGACCTGCAGCGTACGGCGCTTGCGGAGGGAAGGGCGGACGTGCCGCGGGGCGTGCGCGTGCTCACGCTCGCACCTGGCCGCGCGGTGCCGAACACAGGCATCGCGGCGGTGCGCGTGACGGAGGGTGCCGCAGTCGTCGAAGTCACGGGATCGGGAGGGGCGGGGACAAGCGCACAACCGGTTCCGGTCACTATTCGCGTCGGTCGCGACCGAGGAGGAAGTGCCGCGCGCGGCCTGGCGGCGCCAGGCGCGGCGGTCACGGTGCCGTTGCCCGCACAATCCATCGCGCCCGGCTGGTGGACGGGAGAAGCGACGCTCGAGCCCGATGAGCTGCGAGCCGACGACCGGCGGCTGTTCGTGTGGCGCGTGGCGCCGCCGGCGCGCGTCACGGCGACGCCCGGCGCCGGTCCGTTCGTCGCGGCCGCCCTGGCCGTGTTGCGGGAGGGACGGCGCGTCAGCGACGGGCGTGACGTCGTCATCGGCGACCTCCCGGGTGGTACGCGCTCCGTGGTCCTGCCGCCGGCGGACCCCGCGCTCGTGGGGCAGGCGAACCGCGCGCTGGCGGCGCGCGGGGTGCCGTGGCGCTGGGGAGAGGCCGGCACGCCGGGCGCGATTGCCGCGCCCGAGCTCACGATCATTGCGGGCGTGCAGGTGACGCGGCGATACCGCCTGGAGACATCGGGGAGCGGGCAGCAGGGGGACGCCGCCGTGTTGGCGATGGTCAATGGGGAACCGTGGCTGGTGCGGTCCGGCAGCGTCGTACTCCTCGGCAGCCGGCTGGACACGGCGTGGACAGCGTTGCCGGCGACGCCGGGGTTCGTGCCATTTGTGGACGCGCTCATGAATCGTGTCGTCGTGGGTGAAGCCGATGTCGCGATGGCGGAAGGCGCGCCTCGGGTGGAGTTCCGGACGCGTGGGGCCGATACGGTGGGTGCAACGGTCTTCGGCCCCGACCCGCGTGAGTCCGATCTCACGCCGGCCACGGCGACGGTGGCCACGGCCGCCTTCGGAGGGACCGAGCGCGCCGAGGTACTCGAGGACGTGCGCTTTGCGTCCGAGCGGTTCGTCGGGACGCGGCGCGCCGACGCCAGCGGCGTGCTGCTCGTGCTCGCGCTGCTGCTGGCGGCGGCCGAGCTGGGGGTGGCGACCCGGACCCGCTGATGCCGCTCGACTTTCTGCTGGATCGGTTCGACGATCTCCCCACCACGCGGTCGCTCGCGGAGCGGCTGCCCCTTCCAGGAACGCGGATCGGCGTGGGCGGGCTGCCGGGCTCCAGCCCCGTCGTGCTGGTGGCGGCGCTGGCGCGACGGCTGCCGCAGCGCGTGTTCGCGGTCGTCGCGCCGACTCCCGGAGACGCGGAGCGCTGGCTGGCCGACCTGCAGACCTTGATGGGGAATGCCGGCGGACCGGCGCTCTATCCTCAGCGCGAGTCGCTCGGCGCCGAGGAGCCGCACTACGAACTCGCCGGTGAGCGGATCGAGACGCTCGAAGCGCTGCTGCGCGGGGCGGTGCGGGTCCTGGTCACGACCGCGCGGGCGAGCGCGGAACGCACGGCGGTACCGGAGGCGTTGGAGCAAGCCCGTCTCGAGCTCGAGGCGACGACGCAGGAGAGGGGACTCACCGAGACGACCGAGCGGCTGGACGCCATGGGCTACCAGCGCGTCCCCGCGGTTACTGAAGTCGCCCAGTACAGCGTGCGCGGCGGCATTCTCGATGTCTACGGTTTCGGCATGGCGGCGCCGGCGCGGATCGAGTGGTGGGGCGACGAGATCGTATCGCTACGCAGCTTCGATCTCGACACCCAGCGCTCCGGTGAAGCGTTGGAACGGGTGACGGTGCTCCCCGTGAAGTCAGAGCATGCAGACGTAGGCCGGCCAGGCGCGGTGCCGCGACGGAGCAACCTGCTGGACCTCCTGCCATCCGACACGGTGATCGTCATCGATCAAGAATCCGCCGTGGAGCGCGAGGTCGCGCGGGCGTGGGCGGACGCCGCACATCACCTCGAGGTGGCGCGCCGGCTGGGCGAGGACCCGCCGCCACGTGAAGAGCTGTTGATCGAGCCGGCGGCCTGGCGGACGCGGCTCGCGCGGCTGGGCCGGGTCGCACTGTCGGAGACGGAAACCGAGCAGCGCTTCCCGCTCGCCCCTCCGGAGTCCGTGGACCGGGACCTGAAGCGCCTGCGCCAAATCGTTGCGACCCCGCCGCCGACCGTCATTCTGTGCGACAACGAAGGTCAGCTCGAGCGGCTCGAGGAGCTGCTCGGCACCGATCGCGCCACGCTGGCGGTGGGAGCGCTGGACGGCGGATTCATCATGCCGGCACTGCGGGTCCTCACCGACCACGAAATCTTCCGGCGGGCGCGGCGGCTGCGGCGCCCGCGCCGCTACCGCAGCGCCGTGTCCACGATGGCGACGCGGCCGCTGGCTCCGGGGGGCTACGTCGTGCACTTGGAGCACGGCATCGGCATCTATCGCGGCCTGCAGACGATCGCGGTCGGAGCAGAAGGGGCCACGCTCGAAGTCGCCATCGTGGAGTACGAAGGGGGCGACCGGCTCAACGTCCCGCTGTACCGGATCGATCAGCTCGAGCCCTATCGCACCGCGCAGGGGGCGGGGGACGATGGTGACATCCCGCCACCGCGGCTGCATCGCCTGGGAACGACCACGTGGCAGCGCCAACGCGACAAGACGCGGGCGGCGATCCGCGCGATGGCCGCGGAGCTGCTCGATCTGTACGCCCGGCGGCAGCTCGCGACCGGGTTCGCGTTTCCTCCGGATACGCCGTGGCAGCGCGAGCTCGAATCCGCTTTCCTTTATGAAGACACGCCCGACCAGCGGCGCGCGTCCGACGAAGTCAAGCGCGATATGGAGCGGGCGCGCCCCATGGACCGGCTGCTCGTAGGCGACGTGGGATACGGCAAGACCGAGGTCGCGGTGCGCGCCGCCTTCAAGGCGGTGCAGGCCGGCAAGCAGGCGGTGATCCTCGTCCCCACGACCATTCTCGCGGAGCAGCACGGACGCACGTTTCGGGAGCGCCTCGCCGACTACCCGGTCGGGATCGAGGTGCTGTCGCGGTTTCGCAGTCCCAAGGAGACGGCCGCAGTGGTGGAGCGCATCGCCGGCGGCGAGGTGGACATCGTGATCGGGACGCACCGCCTGCTGTCGCCGGACGTGCTCTTCAAGGATCTGGGGCTCCTGATCGTGGATGAGGAGCACCGCTTCGGGGTGCGGCACAAGGAGCGCCTCAAGCAGCTGAAGCTGTCGGTGGACGTGCTGACACTGACGGCGACTCCGATCCCCCGCACGCTCCACCTGTCGCTGGCGGGACTCCGCGACCTGGCGTTGCTCGAGACCGCGCCCAAAGACCGTTCCCCGGTGCTGACGTTCGTGGAGCCGTGGGACGACGCGCTGCTCGAGGAGGCGATGGCGCGCGAGCTGGACCGTGGCGGGCAGGTGTATTTCGTGCACAACCGGATCGAGACGATCGAGACGATCGCGGAGCGAGTCCGGGCGCTCGCGCCGCGCGCGCGCGTGGAGGTGGCGCATGGCCAAATGCGCGAGCAGGACCTCGAAGCGGTGATGGGCCGGTTCGTGCGCGGGGAAGTGGACATCCTCGTCTCGACGATGATCGTCGAGTCGGGCCTCGACGTCCCCAACGCCAACACGATGATCGTAGACCGCGCCGATCGGTTCGGCCTGGCGCAGCTGTACCAGCTCCGCGGCCGGGTCGGGCGCAGCCACCGCCGCGCGTTCTGCTATCTGCTCGTGCCCGACCAGGTGGACGCCGAGGCGGAGGAACGTTTGCAGGTGCTCGAGCATCATACCGATCTGGGATCGGGCTATCGGATCGCGCTCCGTGATTTGGAGCTGCGCGGGGCGGGGAACCTGCTGGGGGGCGAACAGTCGGGTCACGTACAGGCGGTGGGGTTCGACATGTACCTGCGGTGGCTCGAGGAGACGGTGAAGGGACTCAGGGGGGAGCAGGGAGCGGGGAGCAGAGAGCAATGGACGCCGCCGGACGTCACCCTGGATGCTCCCGCCCATCTGCCCGACAGCTACGTCGAGGACGACGACGCGAAGCTCGATCTCTACCGGCGGCTGGCGCGGGCGGAGCAAGCAGGTGAGATTCAAGCCGTCCGCGAGGAGCTGCGCGATCGATTCGGACCGCTGCCGCCCGAAGCGGAGCGTCTCCTCCTCGTTGCCGATCTCCGTGCCGTTGGCGCCCAGGCGGGCCTGGAAACAGTCCTGATCAAGGGCGACGAGGCACGGCTCATGTTTCGGCGGAATGCGGCACCGCGGCTGGCGGGCTTGCAGGTGGCCCTCGAGGCCGTGCAGTTCGAGGCGGACGTGCGGCGTGCCGTGCCGCTCTCTCTCAGGCTCCGCCGGCTCGGCGGAGAGACGATCGGCCCCGGCCTCGTCCGGGCGCTCACGGCCGTTCTGCGGGACCACCATCGTTAGGAAAAGGGGATATGGGATGCGACGGTTGAGTCTGGTGTTCGTGGCGCTCACCCTGGTCGGGTGCGACGCCCTGCGCGATGCGTTCTCGCCGCGGCCCGAGACCGTCGCGCGCGCCAACGACCAAACCCTGAGCGTCGAGCGTATGGCCCAATGGGCGGGCTCGGGCAAACAGGTTCCCCTCGATCCCCTCGCGCTCAGCCGGCTGGCCCACGTCTGGGTCGATTATGCGCTACTCGCGCAGGCGCTGGCCGCCGGCCAGAATCTGCGTGACTCGGCGACGATGGCGGCGGCCATGTGGCCGCTCATCTCACAGCTCAAATGGGAGCGATTCCACGACCGGCTCACGTCGCGCGGCGCCAACCTGAGCGCGCAGCAGGTGGACTCGGCGTACCAGGCGGGCCAGCTGCGGACGTTCCAGCACATCCTCTTACAGGTTCCGCCGAACTCCGCCCCGGCTGTGGACGCCCAGAAACGCCGCCAGGCGGAGCAGCTGCTGTCGCAAGCCCGATCGGCGGGGACGCGGTTCGGCCAGCTCGCGGGACGGTACTCGGACGATCCCGGCTCGAAGGTGCAGGGCGGCTCGCTGGGGGTGACCGCGCGCGGCCAGTTCGTGCAGGCGTTCGAGGATGCGGCGTGGCAACTCTCCCCGGGGGGTGTGAGCGAGGTGGTGAAGAGCCCCTTTGGGTACCACATCATTCGGCGCCCGCCGCTCGCCGAGGTGCGTGATTCGTTCCGGGTCGGCCTCGAGGAGCGGCTGATGTTTCACGGGGACTCGCTTTACCTCGACAGCCTCACGCTGAAGCGGCGGATCGAGCCGGTGAGCCGCGCGCCCGCGCTGGTGCGCGCCGCGGTGCAGGATCTCGACGCCGCGCGCACGAGCAGCCGCGTGCTGGTGGAGTACCGGGGTGGCGCGTTCCGCGTCCGCGACCTCGCGCGCTGGCTCGCGGCGCTCGACCCCTCCGTGGTGCAGTCGCTGCCGCAGGCCACGGACGACCAGATCCGTCAATTCCTCAAGGCGATCGTGCAGCGGCAGCTCCTGCTCGCGCAGGCCGACTCCGCCAAAGTCACGCTCACGCCTGAGGACTGGAAGCTGCTGCGCGCCCAGCACGATTCCGCGATCGCCCTCCTCGGCCAAGTCTTGAACCTGACGCCCGAGATGCTGCGGGACTCCGCGGCGACCCCAGAGGCGCGCCTCCGCTTCGCGATGGCGCGGGTGAACGATTACGTGGACCGGGTGGTCCACGGACGCGCGCGCTTCTTCCCGGTTCCTCCGTTCTTCGGCGAGGCGCTACGCGCGCGGGCGCGCTGGAGCGTGGATGAGGCGGGAGTGCGCCGCGCGCTCGAGCGAGCCCAGCAGATCAGGGCGGATTCGCTCCGGACCACCGGCACGCCGCGGCTACCGGCGCCGGCTCCCGCGCCCGCCGACACCACGCGTCGCCGGACACTCCATTGATGCGCCACTGGATTGCCGGCGGTATCGCGATCCTCGCCTCGTGCCTCTCGACGGTTGCTTCGGCGCAGCAGCCGTCCCCGCCGCAGCCGCCGGCGCACCTGGACCGCATCGTCGCGATCGTGGGGACCCGCCCGATCCTGGCGTCGCAGCTCGAGGAAGAGATCGTGCAGATGCAGGCGCAGGGCCGCCAGCTGCCGGCGGACTCGGCCGGCCGTGCCAAGCTGCGGCGCCAGGTCCTCGATCAGATGGTCGAAGAGGAGATGCTCGTCCAGCAGGCGCAGCGCGACACGACGGTCAAGATCACGGAGCAGGAAGTATTGGACCAGGTGGAGCAGACCTACCAGAATGTGCGCAAGCAGTTCAACACCGAAGCGGAATTTCGCGATCAGTTGCGTGCCGCCCGCTTCGGCTCCGTCGAGGAGTGGCGACGCTGGCTGGCCGATGCCCAACGCCGCACGCTATACGCGCGCCGGCTGATCGAAGCGCAGCAGCAGAAGGGGAAGATGCGACCGATCCCGCCGACCGAAGCCCAGATGCGGGAGTTCTGGGAGGAGAATAAGGCCCAGCAACCGCGCCGCCCCGCCACCATCTCGTTCCGGCAGATCGTGATCAAGCCACAGCCCGACTCGACGGCCAGGGAGCGCGCCCGCCAAGTGGCCGAATCGCTGCTCGTCGAGCTGCGCCACGGGGCGGACTTCGCGGGCGCCGCCAAGCGATTCTCGGCCGACAGCGCTTCGGCCGCACAAGGCGGCGAGCTGGGGTGGTTCCGCCGCGGCGTCATGGTGAAGGAGTTCGAGGATGTCGCGTTCCGTCTGCGGCCCGGAGAGATCTCGGACGTGGTCGCCACGCCCTTCGGCTTCCACATCATCAGGGTGGAGCGGACGCAGCCTGCCGAGATCCTGGCGCGCCACATCCTCATCGAGCCGGACATCAGTCCAGCGCAAGTGGAAATCGCGCGGCGCCTGGCCGACTCGGTCCACGCCGCGCTGGCGCGCGGCGCGTCGTTCGACTCGCTCGCCCGGCTCTACGCGGACCCGACGGAGCCCAAACTCGCGGAGGACGCGGCCGTCACGCAGCTGCCGCCCGAGTACCAGCAGTTGGTCGCGAGCGATACGACGCTGGGCCTGAAGCCGGTCGTCACGATCGGCGCGGGCACGCGGCGGCTCAAGTTCGCGATCCTGGAAATCACCGCGCGGCACCCCGAGGGCGAGCTCACGTTCGACGACGTCAAGCTCCGCATCCGCCAGACACTCGGCGAGCAACTCGCCGTCCGCCACTACATCGACCAACTGCGGCGCCAGACCTACATCGACATCCGGCTCTAGCACCGTGGCTTCCCGTCCCCGTCTGGCCGTGACCCTGGGGGACCCCCGGGGGATCGGGCCGGAAGTGGTCACCAAGGCATTGGCTCAGCCGCTCGATGCGGAGATTCGCATCGTTGGGAGCAGGGAGCAGGGAGCGGGGAGCAAGCTGAGCGAATTGGATGCCGGGCGCGTCGCCGGCCAGGCCATCGAAGAGGCTGCCCGCCTGGCGCTCCGTGGCGAAGTGGACGCGATCGTCACCGGGCCGGTCCACAAGCAGGCACTCCATGCGGCAGGCTACCGCTATCCGGGCGTCACTGAATTCCTATCGCATCTCGCTGGGGACGTGCCGGTCGCCATGATGCTCGCGACGGGGAAGTTGCGCGTCGTCCTCGTCACCACGCATCTGCCGCTGCGCGACGTCGCGGCGGCGGTGACGACGGAGCGGGTCGTGCAAGCCGGACGCATTACCGCCGACGCGCTCCGGGACTGGTGGGGGATTGCCGCCCCGCGTCTCGCGGTGTGCGCGCTCAACCCGCATGCGGGCGAGGGCGGCCTGTTCGGCGACGAGGACGAGCGCGTCCTGCGTCCCGCCGCGCTAGCGCTCGGCGCCGCCGGTCCGCTCCCCGCCGACACCGTGTTCGTGAAGGCGTTGCGCGGCGACTTCGACGCGGTGCTCACTCCCTATCACGACGTGGGCATGACTGCGGTGAAGGTGGCGGGCTTCGGATCGGGCGTGAATGTGACACTGGGGTTGCCGTTCATCCGGACCGCGCCCGATCACGGCACCGCTTTGGACATCGCGGGAAAGGGCACGGCCGACGCCGGCTCGATGCGCGCCGCGCTCGAGCTGGCGGCCCAGCTGGCGCGCCGGCGACGCTAACTGGAAGAGCGCGGGGGGCGGGGGGGGCGGGGGGGGCGGGAGACGGGGCTCGATTCTGCCGCGCGCGTGGCGGTCGCCGGCCAGACCCGCACTCTCCCCACGCGCCGGCCATCCATCTCCATAATCTCGAACGTCGCGCCCTGTAGGGTCACGCGATCGCCGACCTTGGGCAGGCGGCCCAGCGTCCCGAACAGCAGCCCACCGATGGTCGTGTAATCGTCATCCTCGAGGTGCAACCGCAGCATGCGATTCACTTCGCTGATCTCGGTGCCGCCCGCGAGGATCGGCGGTCCGCCGGTTGGCGGAGCGGCGGCGCTGGCCGTGGAGGGCGTCCCCGGCGGGGGCCGGTCGTATTCGTCGTAGATGGGCCCGACGATCTCCTCCAGCAGGTCCTCCATCGTCACCAATCCGGCCGTGCCGCCGAACTCGTCGAGCACGATGGCGAGGTGCACCTTCTGGCGCTTCATGTCGGAGAGCACGTCTTCCACCTCGCGCGTGCCGGGCACGAAGAACGCCGGCCGGGCGATGTCCTGCACGGTGTCCTTCGTTCCGGCGCGCAGGCCGCGCAGGATGTCCTTCGCGTGCACGATGCCGACGACGTCATCGAGCGACTCGCCGCTCACGGGATAGCGCGACCGGCCGGCCGCCGCCACGCGGTCGGCGGCCTCGGGGAGCGAGGCCTCGGCGGGTAGCGCCACGATCTCGGTGCGGGGCGTCATCACGTCGCGGGCGTTCTTTTCGCTGAACTCGAACACGCCCTCGAGCAGCCGGGCGTCGGCTGCGCCCAACCCTCCGGTCTTGCGGCTCTGCTCGACCAGCATCCGGATCTCTTCGGGGGAATGGACGCGGTCGTGCTCGGGGTTCGTGCTCTTGATGCCCAAGAGCCGAACCACGAGGTTGGCGCTCCAATTGAGGAGCTCGGTGAACGGCCGCGTGATCCAGGAGAAGAAGATCAGCGGCGCCGCGACCCAGCGGCTCGTGGCCTCGGGGTAGGTGATGGCCCAAGCTTTGGGCGCCTGCTCGCCGAACACCACATGAAGGAAGGAGATGACGGCGACGGCGACGACCGAAGCGATGCCGCCCCGCGTCAGGAAGTTGAGGCTCTTGGGGAGCGCGGCGAACCACTCCCGGAACAGATGCGCCACGGTGTCCTCGGCGACGTAGCCGAGCAGGATCGAGGCGACGGTGATGCCGAGCTGCGCGGCCGAGAGCTGGCGGTAGAGGTCCTGCAGCGCCTTGCGGACGGTCTTGGCCTTGCGGTCGCCGCGGCGGATCATGGCTTCGATGCGGGTGCGACGCGCGGCCACGAGGGCGAATTCCGCCGCCACGAAAAACGCGTTCGCCGCCACGAGCACGAGCACGGCGAGCAGGCGGAGGCCCAGCGATTCGATGGCGGGTTCGTTCACGGACTCAACCTAGCCGCCCTCGGGTCGACTTCAAGTATTATGTTTCGCCCGAGGACCGACCCATGCTCCCCGTCGAAGCCCACTGCACCTATCGGGCACCGCTCAACGTCGACACCCGTCGCCGTCTCACGCTCGCGCTGGGCATCACCGCGATCGTGATGGTCGTCGAGTTCGTCGGCGGGTGGCTCGCGGGCTCGCTCGCGCTGCTCGCCGACGCGGGCCACATGCTCGCCGACGCCGCGGCGCTCGCCGTGGCGCTGCTCGCGGCCTGGGTCGCTCAGCGCCCGGCCACGGCGCAGCGCTCGTTCGGATTCATGCGGCTCGAGATTCTGGCCGCGCTGGTCAATGGCGCCGTGCTCTTTGCCATCGCGATCCTCATCGGGGTCGAGGCCTGGCATCGGCTGCGGGCGCCCCCGTCCGTGAACGGGGGTCTGCTGCTGGTGGTGGCGAGCGTGGGCCTGGTGGCCAATCTCGCGGCCGTTGCCGTCCTGCATCGGGGCCACCAACACTCCCTCAATCAGAGAGGCGCCTACCTGCACGTCCTCGGCGACTTGCTCGGCTCGGTGGGGGCGCTCGCTGCGGGCGCCATCGTGCTGCTCGCGGGGTGGACGCTCGCCGATCCACTGATCTCGCTGCTCATCAACGCGCTGGTCCTCGTCAGCGCCTGGCGGCTAGTAAAGGAAAGCACCGACGTCCTGCTCGAGGCGACCCCGGCCCACATTGCCCTGGCCGACGTGCACGATCGCATCGTTTCGGTCCCCGGGGTGGATTCCGTCCACGATCTCCACCTCTGGACCGTGACGAGCGGCGTGGTGGCCATGAGCGGTCATCTCGTGGTCAGGAACCCGACCGACAACCAGCCGGTGCTGGAGGAGATCCAGGGCCGGATGCGGGCGTTGGGGATCAATCACGTGACGGTGCAAATGGAGCGTGATCCCACCTGTAGCTAACTCGGTGGGCGGCCTTGTTTGCCCCTGTCTACCCTTTTATACTGCGCCCCTCACATACAGCCCCGGCAGGACGCAAGCCAGTGCAAATCCGTAACATCGCGATCATCGCCCACGTCGACCACGGCAAGACGACCCTGGTGGATCAGATGCTCCGTCAGGCCGGGGTGTTCCGCGCCAATCAGCAGGTGGCGGAGCGGATCATGGATTCGAATCCGCTCGAGCGTGAGCGCGGCATCACGATTCTCTCCAAGAACACGTCTGTGCGCTGGGGCGACACGAAGATCAACATCGTGGACACGCCGGGGCACGCGGACTTCGGCGGCGAAGTGGAGCGGATTCTGCGCATGGTCAATGGGTTCCTGCTGCTCGTGGACGCCGCCGAGGGCCCGATGCCGCAGACGCGGTTCGTCGCCGGGAAGGCGCTGGCGCTGGGCCTGAAGCCGATCGTGCTGGTGAACAAGATCGATCGCCAGGACGCGGAGCCGCTGCGGGTGCACGACGAGGTGTTGGAGCTGCTCATGGACCTCGAAGCGACGCCGGAGCAGTTCAATTGCCCGTTCCTTTATACGTCGAGCCGGGCAGGAACGGCGACGGCGGATCTGGCGCGGCCGGGGACGGACTTGAAGCCGTTGTTCGAGACGATCCTCGCGACCATCCCGCCGCCCATGACGGAGGTGGACGGACCGTTCCAGATGTTGATCTCGACGCTCGACTACTCGTCCTACCTGGGGCGGATCGGGATCGGCCGGATCGAGCGAGGCCAGGTGCACGTGGGCGACACCGTGGCGCTCCTGCCCGTTGGTGAGCCCGGCCCGGTGGGGGACGGTGCCTTCGACCAGGCGCGCATCGTCAAGCTGTTCGGGTTCGAGGGCCTCGAGCGCGCGGAGCTCCAAGAGGCGGCGGCGGGGGAGATCGTGGCGATCGCCGGCATTGCGGGCGTCGAGATCGGCAAGACGATCACCGCCCCGGACCATCTCGACCGTCTCGCCGGGATCGCGGTGGAGGAGCCGACGATCTCTGTGGACGTCCTGGTCAACAATTCACCGTTCGCCGGACGCGAGGGGAAGTTCGTCACGGGGCGGCATCTGCGGGAGCGGCTGTACCGCGAGCTCGAGCGCAACGTTGCGCTGCGGGTGGAGGACACCGACACGCCCTATGCCTTCACAGTGTCGGGGCGGGGGGAGCTGCACCTGGGCATCCTGATGGAGACGATGCGGCGGGAAGGCTATGAGTTCCAGGTGAGCCGGCCGCGCATCATCCCGCGGGAGGACGCGCAGGGACGGCAGCTCGAGCCGTACGAAGAGTTGATGATCGATTGCCCCGAGGGGTACCTCGGCGTGGTTATGGAGAAGCTCGGGCCCCGGCGGGCGACGATGCTCGACATGCGGAATCCCGGGCTCGGGATGGTGCGTATGCGCTTCAAGGTCCCGGCCCGGGGCTTACTCGGCTACCGGTCCGAGTTCTTGACGGACACCCGGGGAACGGGGATCATCCACCACCGCTTCTTCGAGTATGATCTCTGGGCCGGCCCGCTGGCGGGGCGGAATCGGGGGGTCATGGTGGCGGACCGGGAGGGGGTGGTGGTGGCGTTCGCCCTCTTTAATCTCCAGGAGCGGGGGACACTGTTCGTGCAGCCGGGAGACGCGGTGTACGAGGGGATGGTGGTGGGGGAGCACGCCCGGTCGGGCGACCTGGACGTGAATGCCACCAAAGAGAAGAAGTTAACGAACATGCGGACCACGGCGTCCGATGAGATGATTATGTTGGAGCCGCCACGCCAGATCTCCTTGGAGCTGGCGTTGGAGTATATCGAGGACGACGAGCTGATCGAGGTGACGCCGTCGTCTCTGCGGCTGCGCAAGCGCGTCTTGGGCGCGACCGAGCGCCGCAAGCTGGCTCGCAGCGAGAAGCGCGCGGCGCTGGAGGAGTAGGGCATGCAGGAGGGTCGTTCGACTCGAACCCCAGCCGGAGGTGGCAATGCAGGCCCGTGAGACGTCGACGGACTGGTCGCTCAAGCGGAGGAGCGATGAGGTCGACGAGGAGTTCGGAGAATTCGAAGAGGACAAGGAGCTCGACGAAGACTTCGATGATGAGCTGGACGAGGACGAGCTCGACGATGAGGACGGCGAAGACGACGACTACGACGACCTCGACGACGAGTTCGATGAGGGTGAGGACGACGAGTTCCGGCCGAAAAAGGGACCGAAGCGGGAATGGGAGTGAGGGGCGAGGCAGGCGGTCGAGGGGGGCGAAGGAGGGCCTGTAGCTCAGGTGGTTAGAGCGCACGCCTGATAAGCGTGAGGTCGGTAGTTCAACTCTACCCAGGCCCATTAAGCACTTAGCCCCTGTCGGGTTCACCCGGCGGGGGCTTTTCCATAGCGATTTCCATAGTGCCGCGTGACTGACAGCGCCGGACAGGGCCGATAGGATAGCGCGGTGCTTCGGTACTTAGGTATTGACTGGAAGAACTGACTGGCTAAGATGCTGTCAGCGTAGGAAGACATAAGTGCGGGGCGACGGGCAGGGACCAAGTCCCAAGTCGCCGAAGTGGAAAGTAGCTCAACGCCCAGACAGCCAGAGCATCGGCCGTCTGGGCTTTCGTGTTTCTAGGAGGTGAACGATGGCCAGTGAAGTACGGGTGCCGCGGTTGCTCACGATCAAAGAGGTAGAGGAGAAGACCGGCATCGCGCGGTGGCGGCTGTACGAGTTGCTCAAACAGGGGAAGGGTCCGCCGGTGCTGCGGATCGGCAAGACGTTTCGCGTGCCGGCGGATGCACTGGTCCAGTGGATCGAGGAGCAGGTCAAACCACAACACGAGGAGGACTGATGGACTACGCCGAGCAGTCGAAGAAGGTCGCTGAGGCATTGGAACTGATGGCGAACAGGTGTGACGAGGGGTTCGACACCTTCAACTTTCGCATGGAAGCGGACTTCCCGGGGGCATACGCACTCCTGCCCGGAGAGGTTCGGATGCAAGTGGAACGGGCTGAAGGAGCGCTAACGGCTGCCCGAGACTACATCCGTGAGCGTGCGAAATGGTGCCGACTGAACGGGGAGCAGCACCAGCACCTCACCCAACGTCTCTAGACAAACAACGGGCCACGCGGTCGCCGGTTCTGGCTGCGTGGCCTTTTCTCTCGCTACGAATCAAGGAGGCTGACGGTGAACATCGCCGGCTACAAGAAACTCGAAGACCGAATCAAAGGGCACGACATCAATGGCGTGTTGGTCCGATGGGAGGTTGGCCGGCAGCTTCTCAAGGAGCGCGGCACAGCCAAGCGGCTCCCGAACGGACGACTCAAACAACTGTCTAATGCATTAGGGAGTTCGGAGGCCGAGCTATCCAACCGGATGCAGTTCGCCGCCGAGTACGACTCGGAGGAGAAGGTGCGTGCCGCATACACGATCCACGGAAGCTGGTACGCCATCTGCGCGCGCGGCCTCGGTGACCGTCGTCAGTTCTCAGCGGACGAGGGCCCGGTTGCTGAGGACGAACTAGCACTGGCCGGTATCCAACGTGACCTCGAAGCGTGGAAGCTTCTCGACCGGAACGCACTCGTCGGCCTCTCCAATCTCGAAAGCCGGGCCGTGGTGACTGGACTCCGGCGCGCCTACGACCTGTACTGCGAAGATCCGGCACGGTTCAAAGAGTCGTCGTGGACCGAGCAGCCGAGTACGAGTGAATTGAAGGCAGCATCGGCAGCAACCGACAAGGCAGGCCCGGAGGCATGGACGCACGACGGTGCCTGGTACCCGCTCTACACGGTCTCCCCGGCGTGGCTCCGGGCCCGGGCTATCAAAGTCATTACCGACTTACGAGAGGGACGCACTGTCCATCGCGACGTGCCGAGACATTTCGATCTGTGGGGGCGAGTTCGTGTTCCGCTGCGTACAAAGTTTGAGTCTACGCCGTTCTATGGTGTGGTGGAAGCGATCTTCGCGTTCTTTCGGGAAGTGCGGAGCTTGGGCTATTACCGTCGTTACAGCGGTGACTGGGAAATGCCGGAGCACTGGTGTCACAAGTGGCTGCTTCCGGCCACGCTTCGCGTCGATGGTCACCACCTCGTACTTGAATCAGAGTCCTTCAACAAGTCCGTCACGCCGGAATCGAAAGTGCGGACGGTTTAGGAATCGCGACTTGAGTGTCTCGGGTGGATTGCATTACCGTTCAGGGAGTAGGGAGTCTTGCCGCAGGTCGGATGAATCCCCCTCGTGGGGTTCCCTCCCCAAGACATAGCGATGTGGTCCGGGCCGCTCGGGTCTAGCTAATCCGAGGGTCAGGGCTGTCCCAACTTGTGAAGCTCCCGGTCAGGGCTTCCCGGTCCGGGCCCCATCGCATCCTTGACCGGGGATGCCGCGATGCCTACCGACGCAGTTCCAGACCTACTCACCACACTCCGAGACCACTTCCAGCTCGTGCCCAATCACGATCGTGCCCTTGATGGGCGCGTCGTGGATACGCGCTTTGATCCGGATACTCGGCAACTCCGCGCCGTCACCGATCATGAGTTGGTCACGAAGCTTGTTGGCCCGGCCTACGGCGGTCGGTTCTTCCAAACGTGGTACTTCACGGTGGACGGGATCGACTTCCAGTTCAACCAAGCCTTCGAGCGCTGGGGATTCCACGGACTCCGATACCGCACGGCGTGTCGCGACTGCGGTGAGGCGCGGTGCTGGCGTCCGATCCACAAACCGCCGGCGCGGCAACGCTGCCAAGAGTGTCGGTACGCCAAGTCCACCACCCCGATCTGCGACGACATGGGACTGCGGTGCTCGACCGCCTACGTGAAGCATCACTGCCGGTGTGACGACTGCCGCGCGTGGAACGCGGCCAATCAGCGTCGGCGCCGTGCTGGTACCAACTCGGATAGTTCTACAAAAACCCTACTAGAAAACGTCCGGACTGATTCTCTCCTCCCGGTAGTAGTTCCTGAAGAACTATCCGAGTTGGTACCACACCTCGTGACCGAGCAGGAATCGGAGCGCTGGTTGTGGCTGCCACGGAGGTTGCGGGAGGTTGTGGTGCGGTACGACGAGCAGCTCACCATCACGGAGGACGCCAATGACGCCTGACGAGATGATCCAGAAACTCGAAGAGTGCGCGAAGCGGAGGCATCCAGGTCTCCGGTGGCATCGGCATCCCGTGTCGGGGAAGTGGCATGCGTTCACAGCCAAGCGGCCCAAGTCATTGTGCCGCAGCACTACCCACCGAGACGGCGTGGCCAAGGACACGATTCCGTGGGGTGAGACGTGCTGGAGCTGCTTGCACGCCTGCGGCATCCACGAAGGTCCACAACCCCAGCCTCAACGAATCGTCGTGGAGGAAATGCGCGCGCGGTTCGAAGGCGGGCCGTTTGACGGAGAAACGTTGTTGCTGCGGGTCGTGCGGACGAGTCCGGTAGAGCACGTGGTCTTGGAGCAAGCCTACGACCGGACGGTCGTTGCGGCGAAACCTGACCCGACGACAACGGCAGTGCCGCAATGAGAGGAATCGGAATCGCCACGAGACCGGAAACGGGAGACCAATGATGTTCCGGAATGAGAACGACCGGAGAGGTTCCCGTGACCGAGACAAGGCAGTTCCAGTACGAGAGCTACTGCACCGAGTGCCAGCGCGTGACGGACCACTATCTCGGCACCTGCCTGACCTGTGTCCCGAGTCCGTTCTTCCCGAAGCCACGCACCGAGAGCCCGGTGCTGCCGAATCGGATCAAGCGAGTACCCTGATGACCCGTGCGGAATGGGATCAAGAGATGGTCAGCCAAGCGGCGGCTCAAGCGGCAAGCGACGACGCTAGGCGGGTCCGCACCTCGAAGCTTCCCCTGCCGGCACCGCAGCACGAGCAGCTCCAGCCTGAGGTCGTGCTCAGTGACCGCACGCCGGCACAAGAAGTAGTCGGGGGTTCGCAAGGTGAATTGCCCTACGTGCCGGAGGTTACCGCGCGGTGCGGTGACAGGGATTCGAGTGCCGCTATGGAGAGCGCTATGGAAATCCAACCCCTTCGGCCTTACGGCACCGCAGGTAGGGGGACAGCAGGCGTACCGGCTGGAACCAAGCCGCTCCACGGTGACCCGTGAGTAACAAGAACCCGCCACCCTTCACGGATCGCGACCTGGCCCGTACTGCGGGCAGCAAGGGCGGGCAGGTCACGGCTGCTGCGCGTCGGGCAGTCAAAGGGCCGTGGGTCGGGACGATCATCGACCTGATGGATGCGGCTTCCATGGTCGGCGCCGAGTGGTTGCCGTGGCGCGCCTTCTGGAAAGCGGTCTACGCGCTCCCGATGAATGACGAGGAGCTGGCCGTCTACCAGCGGCACACGAAGCGCACGACACCTCCACCGGCAGCGGTGGCCGAAGCATGGATGGCTATTGGGCGCGGCGGGGGCAAGACGAGGAACAGCGCGCTCCATGCGGTCTACCGCGCGATCACGTTCGACTCCGGCACCGTCGATCCCGGCGAGGACGTAGTGATTCCGTTGCTCGCGAGCGACCGCAGGCAGGCCCGGCAGGCACTGAAGTACGTGCGCGGGTTCAACGCCCTACCGCTCGTCGCACCGTGGGTGTTCCGGGGCACGCTCAAGGAAACCGTTGAGTACCGCACCGGCGTCAACGTGGAAGTCACGACTGCGAGCAAGGACGCCCCGCGCGGGTACAGCTGTCCCACGTGCTGCGCTGACGAGATCGCGTGGTGGCAGAACGCCGACGACGGCGCGAATCCCGATCACGAAGTCATCACGGCAGTCCGGGGCTCGTTGGGCCGCGTCGAAGGCAGCCTCCTGCTGGCGCTGTCCAATCCCTACGCACCGAAGGGTGAATTGTACGAGGCCGTCGAGCGCTCCTTCGGCGCCGATGATCCCGAAGTGCTGGTGTGGAACGCGGACACGCTGTCGATGAACCCGACCTATGACCGCAAGGCGATTGCCCGCGCGTTCAAGCGCGATCCCACGGTGGCGATGTCGGAGTTCGGCACGGATGGGCACGTCACCTTCCGCCAAGCGCGGCAGGCCTGCTTCGATGAGGACGCGGTGCGCGCGTGCATCGTGACGGATCGGTTCGAGCTACCGCCGATGCCGGACCTCGAGTACGTCGCCTTCGTGGATGCCGCCCAGGGGCAGCGGGCCGGCGACTCCATGACGTTGGGCATTGCCCATCGGGACGAGAGCCGCGCCGTGCTCGACCTGCTCCGTGAGGTGCAGCCGCCGTTCGACCCGGCCCACGTGGTGCAACAGTTCGCGACCATCCTCCACGCCTACGGCATCCGCGAAGCGTTCGGCGACCGCGTCTCCCTCGGCTTCGTGCTGAACGAGTTCGGTGACGCGGGGATCACGTTCACGCCGGCGAGCCTAACCAAGTCGGACCTGTTTGCCGAATTGCTGCCGCTCGTGAACACCCAGCGCGCGGAACTCCTCGATCATCCCACGTTGCGCACCCAACTGATGTCCCTCGAACGGCGGGCCATTCGTGGGGGCCGGGACAGCATCGACCATCCGCGCGGGGTGCATGACGACATCGCGAACGCCTGTGCCGGTGCCCTGGTGCACGTGACGGGCATCGGCATCGAGAAGCGGCGCAAGGTGATCGTCCGGTTCGGAGATCTGCTCGTATGAGCTTCGCGAACCAAGTCCACAGCACGGCGGTGACGCTGAAACAAGCACTGCGCGAAGCCGAGGCGCTCGCCGTTGAGGTCCGGGCGGAGACGATCACCAACGAGGTCGCGCGCCGGTGGGAGGCTGATGTGGTGCTGCTGCTGCTGGAAGCGCTTGTGCAACTCGGAGTCAACGTCTCCGACGTGCCCGGGCCGGAGCGGTTTGCCGAAGTCCTTGGCTACTGGCCACCCAACGTGCGCGTCGTGGTGTCGCTGCTGCCGAACGAGGGCACCGGGGGCCGCATGGTGAAGCCGTGGAAAGTGGATGGGGAGGAACGATGAGCAGTCAACATAAATGTGAACCGGAGGCGCAGATGACAGAAGCAGAAGTGATCCTCGCCGCGGGCGACTACTTGCGCACGCGGGGCACGCCGGTCACCCCGGCCAAAGTGGAATCCTTCGTCCGCGAGCGCCTGGCGCAGAACGGGCAGGTCCTGCCGGGCGCGGCAGTCAAGGAGATCGTGACAGCGGTGAATGCACTCGTGCACAACACACAGAGAAAGGACACAACGATGGGTAAGGAACAGGAGTTCGCGGGCGTGACCCGCGAGGGCAAGAACGCCGGTGTGATCAAGACGGAGCGCCTCGAACAGGCACAACAGTTCGCGCCATCGCAGCCGGTGCGTCCGTACGAGGTCCCGCCGCTGAGCGACCGGCTGGGGCCCCAGAGCGGGTATCGACTGAGCGACGCGAAGCGGCAGGAACTGGAGGCCCAAGCGGGCTCGCTCCGGCTGTTGATTGCCGCGCCGGGCATCTCGCCGACGATGAAGATCCGGTACGAGCAGGACTTGGCGAAGATCGAGCGGTTGCTGGAGCTGGACGTACAAAGCCGACAGCAAGGCTGACGGATTCCTCGCAGTCCGGGCCGACCACCTTCCCGGCCCGAGAAGTCGCGCTCGCTTCTGGGGAGCAAGAGCGTAGTCGTCATTCGGTGAGCGAGAACGCTCGATGGTGACCGGAGGGCGCAACCGGGACAGGTGACGCAACGGCCTCGTAAGCCACGCGCGCCGTTCGATTCGGCGGCCCGGTGTAGATGAACTCAAAGGGAAGGGACTGCATGTCGGCGAAGACTTCTGTTGAGCTGTGGGAGACCAGCAAGCTCCTGACCGACACCGAGCGCGAGGCGAGGGGTCGGCACGGGACACCCAACGCGAACATGGTCTCGCCGAACATGGAGCCACTGCATCGGCTCGTTGAACGGCACGCCGCGCTGCTAGCTCAGTTCGCCCGGTACGCAATCAACGACTACCTCAACAACCGCCGTGACGGGCTTGAAGGGATGTTGTGGGTGCAGGACAGCAACGAGCCACTCGAACAGTCGCGGAAGCGGGTCGCGACCGCCGTCCTCCAGCTATTCGCGACGTGGGAGAAGTCCGGGAAGCCGCCGACCTACGACGGCGCACCGTTTGCCACCTCAATCGTTGAACAGGAGATGAAGCGATGAGTCCGAGTCAGGAAGTAGCACAGGCCACAGGACTGGAAGGCGAGACGTTGGAACAGCGCGCCGCACGCCTGCGCCAGGTGGTGGCGACACCGAGCGAGCGGGATCTTGCCGCGCGGGAGTTACTGGAAGTCGAGACGCAGATTGCCGACCGCGACCGGGCGGCGCGGACGGCGGAAGCCAAGGATCGACTCCTCCACATCCGGCAGGCGCTGGGGGGCCTCGCCGAGACGACGAAGGGCGACAACACGGAACTGATTGGAGCCGCCCAGGCGTTCGTCGCCGCAGCCAAGAAAGTCAACGAGCGCTTCCACAAGATCGCGCTGCTCAAGCACGAAGCCGCGTCGTTGTGCGATATGTTCGACCTGCCGGTGCCGGAGCTGCCGTCGGTGATGGTGCCCGCCGCGCGACCGGAAGTGCACGAAGCCTTCTCGCTCGTCCACAGTGCGCGGGTCGCCGAGCATGGGCGGATCGCGACTGCCGTTGACTCGGTCCGGTATCCGGATGGCCGGTCGGGACCCGGGGCGCGCACGTACGAAGAACTCAAGGGCACGCCGGGCGCCGATCTCATCCGGCGCAAGCTCGGCAAGTAACGAATGTGGCCGAGTCTGCGTGACGGTGTCTCCTCATCGCGCGCAGGGCAACGGGACGGTCTGCCCCGCTCGGCCATCCTCACGAAGGGTTGAGACATGGTGATTCATGTCCGCGATGGTGAACCGCTGTTCAAAGCGATCAAGCGGTTCAAGCGTATGGTGGAGGCGTCCGGCATCAAGATCGACCTGCGC
>DATNMO010000026.1:0-9489 GCA_035602245.1 Gemmatimonadales bacterium | reverse complement strand
TACCTAGAACGGCCGGGAACTCGGTGACGAGCACCTGCGCCGCGGCGCGTCCCGCGGTCTCCATGAGCACGCGGCTCGGCACCCGGTACTGCGTGCGCGCCAGGGAATCCCAGGCCGCCGCTTCGCTCGCCGACAGAACCGGAATCGGAATCACGGAATCACCACCCCCGCGTACCCAACCACCCGCGTGTTGTCACCCGACACCCATCCGGAGTGGCGATAGTCTACCACCTCGGCGCGCTGCGCGCCCAGGCTCCGGGCCGCCGCGAGCACGACGGCCGCCGGTCCGCGCCCGCACATGGAGATCCGCTCGCTGCGGCAGCGCTTGAGCAGCTCGGCCCCGTCGAGCGCCGTCACCGCCGCGAGCGCCCGGGCGTCCTTTTCTTCCGAGACAGCCGCGGGCTCGTAGTGGTTTAGGTCGCTGGACGCGAGCAGCAGCACCGGCTCGGCGGCGACCCGCACCAGCTCCGCGAGCGTCTCGCCGAGGGCGCGCGCCGCCTCCCACGCGTCCCACGCCAGCAGCAGCGGCACGATGCGCGCATCGGGTCGCGTCATCTGGAGAAACGGCAGCTCGACCTCGATCGCGTGCTCGCCGAGATGCGCCTCATGATCCACGCCGACGAGCGGCGAGGCCGCGCGCAGCGCGGCAGCCAGCCTTGCGTCTACCGGCACGTCGCCGAGCGGGGTGCGAAAGGCGCCGTCTTCCCAGAGCGAGACGCCGCCCGCCACGTTGCAGACACCGGTGTGATTGGGCGCGAGAATCACGACGAGGGCCGGCAGCTCCAGGCGTGCGAACACCGCGGCGGCGGTTGGGCCGGAGTAGACGTACCCGGCGTGAGGCGCGATGACGGCGCGGAACGGCGCGGGCGGTGGCGCGTCGCCGCGCGCCGCTGCGAGCAGCTCTTCGACGAGCGACGCCAGCTCCGCGCGGTTGGCAGGATAGAAGCGCCCCGCGACCGCAGGCGCGCGGACCGAAGGGGCTATTTCGAGCTCTGGCCGATGGTGCGACCGAAGGAAATCTCCCCGTTGTCGATACGGATGTTGAATCCGCACTCCGGATTGGAGCAGACCCAGGCCTTGTAGGTGATTGGTGCGCCATCACGGCCATAGTCCGACAGCGGGATCAGCAGGCCTTGCAGGCACTTCTTGCAGGCGGGCCACTCATGGGCGTCCATGGACACCCCCCTTCCCCTGACCACTACCCCGAAAAGGAAACTCCGGGCCAGCGATAGCCGGCCCCGCCCCTGAACACTTCAGCAAAATCATACACGCGCTCGAAGTCCTCGAGCCGATCGGCAGGTTGGCGCGCGAGCAGCCCGACGTCAATCAATAGGAAGACGATCTGGCCGAGGTCCTCGGTCGTGGTGATGCCCCAGTGCGTCAGCACCGTCGCCGCCAACATCCCGAACTGCGCGAGGGCGAAGTCGCGGCACGCCCACGCCAGTTCGGGGCCCGTCAAATGACGGCGCGCGGGGAGGCGGGTCTGGGCGAACTCGAGCGCCGCGAGCACGAACACATAGGCGCGCTCGTTGTACTTGCCGTCGCGCCGGCGGATCTCGGCCAGCGCCGCTTCGAGGGTGGCGGTGTCGCTCACGAACGAGCCTCCGGCGGTATGACTACGCGGACGCCGCCCGAGCGGCGTTCCGCACGGTCTGCGGGGGGAACCTCCAGCAGGGCCAAAGACAGGACTTCGTCGATCGTCTCCACGAGCTTGATATCAAGCAACTTCCGTACCTCTTCCGGCAGGTCCACGAGATCGTTCTTGTTGCGGGCAGGAACCAGCACGGTCTTGACCCCCGCCCGCGCCGCCGCGGTCAGCTTTTCCTTGAGGCCGCCGATCGGCAGCACCCGTCCCCGCAGCGTCAGCTCCCCCGTCATAGCCATCTCGTGGCGGGCCGGCCGGCCGCACAAAAGCGAGGCAAGCGCGGCGGCGATCGTGATACCGGCCGACGGCCCATCCTTGGGGACTGCCCCCGCGGGCACGTGCAGGTGTACGTCCGACTGGGTGAAGAAGTCCAGCGGGATGCCCAATGTGCCGGCGCGGGCGCGCAGCAGACTCCAGGCCGCCTGCGCCGACTCTTTCATGACGTCGCCGAGCTGGCCGGTGAGCGTGATTTGGCCCTTGCCCGGCATCCGGATCGCTTCGATGAACATGATGTCGCCGCCGACGGGCGTCCACGCGAGCCCGGTCGCCACGCCGATCTCGGGCGCCCCGCCCGCGACTTCGCTCTGCACCTTGGGCTGGCCGGCGTACTTCTCGAGGTTCTTGGCGGAGATGCGCACGCCCGTAGCCTTGCCCTCCACCACCTCAAGCGCGGCCTTTCGCAGCACGCCCTGGATCTCGCGCTCGACCTGGCGCACCCCCGCTTCGCGCGTGTACTCGGCGATCAGCCGCTCCAGCGCGCCGTCGGCGACGCTCGCCCGTTCGGACCCGAGGCCGGTTTCCTTGAGCTGGCGCGGCAGCAGGTAGCGGCGCGCGATCTGCAACTTCTCGACGGGCGTATAGCCAACGAGCGTCAATTGCTCCATGCGGTCGAGCAGCGGATCGGGGATCGGCAGGGTGCTGTTCGCAGTCGCGATGAACATCACACCCGAGAGATCGAACGGCACCTCGAGGTAGTGATCCACGAACGTCGAGTTCTGCGCCGGATCGAGCACCTCGAGCAACGCGGCGGTGGGATCGCCGCGCACGTCGGAGCCCATCTTGTCCACCTCGTCGAGCATCAACACGGGGCTGCGCGTCTCGCAGCGCTGCAGCGCGTGGATGATGCGTCCGGGGATCGCGCCGACATAGGTGCGGCGGTGCCCGCGAATCTCAGCCTCGTCGCGCACGCCGCCCAGCGACACGCGCGTGAACTTGCGCCCCAGCGCTTCCGCGATGCTCTGGCCGAGCGACGTCTTCCCCACGCCGGGCGGCCCGACGAAGCAGAGGATCGAGCCCTTGGCGTCGGGATTCAAAGTGCGCACCGCGAGGTACTCGAGGATGCGCTCCTTGATCGTCTTTAAGTCGTAGTGGTCGCGGTCCAGGATCTCGCGCGCGGTCTTGAGGTCGAGCCCGTCCTGCGTCACGCGGCTCCACGGCAGTGCGGCGAACACGTCGAGATACGTGCGTGCCACCTGGTACTCGGCCGACTGCGGCGACATCTGGCGCAGCCGCTTGAGCTCGCGCTCCGCGACTTTCTTTGCTTCGGCCGAGAGCTGCGCGTCTTCGAGCCGTTTGGCGAGCTCCTCGAGCTCGTCGTCGCCCGTGTCCTCGCCCAGCTCCTGGCGGATCACCTGGAGCTGCTCGCGCAGCACGTACTCGCGCTGGTTCTGATCCAGCCGCGTCTTGACCTTCTCCTGGATCTGGGTGCCGACTTCGAGGACCTCGAGCTCCTGCACGAGGAATTCGGCGAGCCGCTCGAGCCGCCGGGTGACGTCGTCGATCGCGAGCAACTCGGCTTTCGCCGGCAGCGCGAGATCGAGATTCGCGGCGATGAAGTCGGCCAGCTTTCCCGCCTCCGCGATGCCGGCGAGCACTTCGTGCAGCTCGGCGCCGAGGTAGGGGGCGATGTCGATCACGCGCGAGAACTGCGCGATGACGGTGCGCTTCAGCGCTTCGGTGCGCGCGTCCTCGAGCAGGTTCTCGTTCAGCGGCTCGCAGCCGGCCATCAGCCACTTTTCGCCCTGCGCGATATCGATGAGGCGCGCGCGCTCCAGGCCCTGCACCATGACGCGCACCGAGCCGTCGCCGAGCTTCAGCATCCGGACGATCGTGCCCAGCGTGCCGACGTCGTAGAGCTGGTGCGGCAGGGTGGCCATCACGGCGCCCTCGGGCGGCTCGAGCGCGCCGCCCCCCCCCGACTTCACGACCCCGAGCAGCAGCCGTTTTTCCCCCTGAATGACTTCATCGATGAGTTGGACGGCCTTGGGGTCGGTGAGTGCCAGCGGCAGCACGACGTGGGGATATACGACCAGCTGCCCCAGCGGAAGGACGGGGAGGCGCTCCACTACGTCACCCGTACCGAGTGGGCTCCCGAGGCGCGCGGCGGCTGTTTGGCGAGCCGGATCTCGAGGAAGCCGTGCTCGTACTTGGCCCGGATCGAGGCCGGATCCACGACGACGGGCAGGCGGAAGCGCCGCTCGAAGGGCCCGACCTGCACTTCCATGGCGTGGTAATGGCGCTTGCCTGACTGACGCGCCACGCGCTCCCCTGACACGGTCAGGATGCCGTCGTTGAATTCGACCTTGAAGTCTTCGGCGCGCATCCCCGCGATGTCCATGTGCACGACGAGCTCATCGTCGGTCTCATAGACGTCGGCGCGCGGCTTCCATTTGGGGGAGGCGACGAACCCGACGGGACGGCCGTGGGCGACTTCGTTGAAATAGACGTCCAGCTCGTCGGCGAGGTGCACCGTCAGGGAACCCGACCCGCGGGATGGGCGACCAGGGGGGGGGGCGGAACCGGCATCAACCATGGGGCAAAGATAATGCTCGGCCGGACGGCGTGCGCGGTGATGAACGCCCTAGCCGGCTATCCGCGTGCGCCAATGGATGGTTACGGCAGAGCCCTCGGCGACCAGGGTGGACGCCGGTGCCTGGAACCGCCGCGCCAAGTCGCTGCCGCACAGCGCGCTGAAGTCGGCATCGAAGCGCACGTCCTGTGCTAGCCAGATCCGCCAGCGCGGATGGTCCACCTGGTACTCGATCGTGTCCTTCCCGGACTCGCCGTTGTAGCCCCAGTGGCGCTCGGTGAGATATTCCTCGAGCGAGCCGGGCGCGGGCGGGGTGCCGGCCCCTTCCCCGCGGGCGGCAATGGAGTACCAGCGTCCCTTGACTTGCCAGTCGTATCGCACGTTGGGCGCGGGATCGGCGGTGATCTCGCTCTTCATGGGCGCGACGAAATAGGGCTCGCGATACAGTAGCCGCGCCATGCTGCCCACGACGGGACGCGGGACGATCTCGCACACGAAGACCACGCCGGGACGCACCTCGTCGTCGTCCGTCACGTGGCGCACGTAGAAGCGCAGGTTCACTTCCTCGAAGTCCTGATGGAACAGCACGGGCGCGCCCAGCACCTTCGTGTTCAGGAATTGAAACCCGACCAAGCTGACCATTGCCTTACCGCGCCAGGTGTCGAGCGTCGTGCCCGCCGGGACGCGGTCGATGATCGCGGCCGGGTCCACGGCAAACGTGAGCATGACGAGATTGCGCCACTCAGCGGTGAGGAACGGAGGGCTCTGCTCGGCTATTCGCGCCATGGGGATACGCTCCGGCACGATCACTCCAGACTTCATCCTACGACGGGTTGACAAGCTGTGGCGCGCGCTGGAAACTGCACGCGCATGACCGCCCCCCCCGCACCCAGTCTGTCGCCGCGCGAGCTGCGTCGGGTTGTCATCGCGGCCGCGGTCGGCAACATCATCGAGTGGTACGACTTCTACGTGTTCGGCAGCCTGGCCGCGATTCTGTCTGTCAAGTTCTTCGAGCCAAGCCACCCCGTCGCCGCGCTGCTGAGCACGGTCGCGCTGTTCTCCATCGGCTTTCTGATCCGGCCCCTCGGCGCCCTGCTGTTCGGCCGGCTGGGCGACCTCGTCGGCCGGAAATACACGTTTCTCGTGACGCTGAGCGGGATGGGCATCTCCACCGCGCTCATCGGCGTCGTGCCGACGTACGCCAGCATCGGCCTCGCAGCCGCGATCCTGCTCTTCCTCCTACGTCTAGTGCAAGGGCTGTGCCTCGGGGGGGAATACGGGGGCGCCATCACGTACGTCGCGGAGCACGTATCGGACGAACGCCGGGGCTACTACACGGGCTGGCTGCAGACCTCCCCTACGCTGGGCATCGTGCTGTCGCTGGCCGTGATCATCGGGACGCGCACCGTGCTGGGAACTGAGGCGTTCACGGCGTGGGGATGGCGCATTCCGTTCGTCCTGTCGCTCCTGCTTGTGGCGATCGCGATCTACATCCGGCTGCGCCTCCAGGAGACCCCGATCTTCCAGGCGCTGAGGGCCAAGGGACAGACGGCCGTCAACCCGTGGCGCGAGGCGTTCATGGGGCCGAACCTCAAGTACGTCGTGATTGCGACGATCGTCGTGCTGGGCGAGGGATGCGTCTGGTACTCGAGCCAGTTCTGGGCGCTGTATTTCCTGCAGACAGTGCAAAAGGTGGACGTGCTCAGCTCGAGCCTCATCGTGGGCGCGGCGCTGCTGCTCGCGACCCCTACGCTGGTGTTGTGCGGCTGGCTCTCCGACAGGATCGGCCGCAAGCCGATCATCCTCACGGGCTTCGTGCTCGCCGCGGCCACCTATTATCCGCTGTACTCGGCACTGGGGCGTTTCGCCGTGCCGAACGCGATCAATTTCCCGATGGCGGTCCTGGTGGTCACGGTGCTCGTGGCCTACGTCGGCATGGTCTACGGCCCGATCGCGGCGTTTCTCGCCGAGTACTTCCCGAGCCGGATCCGCTATACGTCGGTGTCGGTGCCCTATCACATCGGCAATGGCTGGGGCGGCGGGCTGGTCCCGATCATCACGACGTCCGTCTGGGTATCCACCCACAGCCTGGGGTGGACGCTCGCGTATTCGATCGCGGTGCCCGCGGCGGCGTTCGTGTTCGCGATCTTCCTGATGCCGGAGACGCGGCGTATCAAGATCTGGGACGCCGGGACCTGACTTTCCGCTGCTTCTTCCGAGCCGCCACGGCGATGGACTTCTCCGCCCACGGCCGCAGACTCTCGGGATCCTCGAGGAGATCGCCCGGCACCTCGTAGTACTGCATCACCTCACCCGCTTCGCCATACGGCTGGAACGGGCGCAGGCCGCGCGCGTCGAAATCGGGCCGATTGGAGTCGTCGACTTTTAGATAGAGCGTGTCGTCGTCGATGAGCGCGAAGAAGAGGTCGCCCGCGTAGATGCCGACGCCGCCGAACATGCTGCGGGCGCGGATGCGGGGCACGGCGCGGCTCAACTGCTCGATGATGAAGGCTTTGAAGGTCGGGCTAACGGCCATGGCGCCTCAGTGTGGCACGCCATACCCCCGTGCCATCGCCGTCGCGGCGAGCACCATCAGCACGACGAGGGTCGCTTCGAGGAAGCTGATGCGCGCGAATGTCTGGGCCGCGGTCGCGTCGATGGTCTCGCCGCGCGCGCCGCGGATCCGCCACTTGATGAACGTCGCCATCGGCCACAGTTCCAGCGCGAGAATGAACGCCAGCAGGGCCATCTTCGCGAGAAAGAAATGGTTGTGGAGGTAATAGGCGGCGCCCTTCTCGAAGCCGCCGAATGCGCGCACCAGGCCGCTCGTGATCCAGACAACGGCCGCGATGCCCCACCAGGTGTCCGCGTAGAGGACGCGTTGCACGCCCGGCGCGTCGAGCGGCGCCTGGAGCGCGCGGCCTCGCGCCCAGACGGCTCCCAGGCCGATGCCGAGGGCGAGCAGATGGAGAGCGGCGAGCAGCCAGCGGAGCATGGCGCTCTAATATAGAGGAAGAGCTATACTCGGCGAGGCTGTCTTGCGCCACAGGATGCCCCGCGATCCGCTGGTGCCCACGATGTCTCCGCGCGCGTTGACGGCGCGCGCGCTCCCGGGACCGAGATCGATCATCTCACGGTTCTGCCACACGAACGCGTGGGGCTCACCCACCTCCGTGGTGCTTTCCCCCACGACCTCCCCATTCTCGCCGAACCCGTAGGCCCAGGTGCTGGCGCCGCCCAACGACCCCACGCGCTGGACAACTCCGTTGTCCCAGACGAACAAGCCGTATTCTTGACCGGCGTACGTGCCCAGGATCTGTCCCCGGTCGTTGATCGCGAGGGCACGGGTCTGGCGATCCGGAAAAGCTGTCAGCTCGCGCATGATGCCGTTCTCCCAGACGAACGCGCGGTTCATGCCGGCGGCGTTGGTGCTCGTCCCGACGATGACGCCCTGCGCATTGATATCGGCTGCCTCTCCGCCGGCACAGTCCACCTGCGGATCATCGCCGCACGAGTATGAACCGAGCACGCCCAGATCCCGCATCACGCCGCCTTCCCACACGAAGGGGTGGAAGATCTCCGAGGTCGGGTTGGCATGGCGCACGAAGCTCGACCCGACGACCTGCCCGCGAGGATTCCAGGCCGTGGCAATCGTCCGGATGCGGAGTGGGTCGAGCCCGCCGAGGTCCTGCCCCACGCCATCCCGCCAGATAATCCCGCGCATGTCGTAATGATTGTCATCGAGACGGACGAGTACATCGCCCCGCTCGCTGAGACCGATGACCCGGGTGGGGTCTGGTGCGGACGCTCCGGTGTCGAGCCGGCGGGGTGCCCCCGTTGCGGCATCCCAGATGAGCACAGAATGCCCCTCAGCGTCGATCCCCGCGATCTGCCCCGCCGGGTTGATCGCCTGCGCTTCGTTGCGGGCGAACGGCCGCGACTCGGCGAGCTCGTGCATCACGCCGCTTTCGTAGACGAAGCCGCGCTTCATGCTGGTAGCCGTCTGGCTCGAGCCGACCACTCGGCCATCGTCGCTCAGCGCCTCGGGCACTGTCCAGCTGCCGCCGAGGGTCCCCAGGTCAGTGGCCTGGTAGCGCGTCAGCGCCCCTCCCCCCGCGGCGGGCTCGAGCGGAGCCTTGCCGCACGCCGCGGCACCCAGCAGGAGTGCCAGGGTGCAAAATGAGGCGCGCAGCGCAGGACGGGTGGCCAATGGCGGTCCCGAGTGAGGGGGAAAGCAGCGTTCTATCAAAGTGGAAGGGCAAGTTCGGTGCCTGATGAAACTGGGTTGCTAGAGAGGATCAGACCCCTGTAGAATTGCGCCATGCGCCATCTTGCCCTCGTCGCCGCCGGCGTGCTCCTCGCCGCCGTCGCCTGCCGGAAGCAGGCCCAGCCATCGGGTGCCGGCACCACGCCGGATATCAAGAATCCCGCGAGTGCAGAGTTCCAAACGCAGGCGCCTGACAGTTTCCGCGCGCACTTCGAGACCACCAAGGGAGTCTTCGTGATCGCCGTGCACCGCGCGTGGGCGCCGCGCGGCGCTGATCGGTTCTACAACCTCGTGCGCTCGGGCTACTACGACGGCGTGCGCTTCTTCCGCGTGCTTCCGGGATTCATGGCGCAGTTCGGCATTCACGGCGACCCGGCCGTATCGACGGCGTGGCGCGAGCAGCGCATCGCGGACGATCCCGTGCGCCGCACCAATCTGCGGGGCATGGTCTCGTTCGCCACCGCGGGGCCCGGGACGCGCACCACGCAGGTGTTCATCAACTTCGGTAACAACGACCGGCTCGACGCGATGGGGTTCGCCCCGTTTGGGGAAGTTGTCGAGGGGATGGACGTCGTGGACCAGCTGTACGCGGGCTACGGCGAAGGGGCACCGCGTGGCCGCGGACCGGACCAGGGGCGGATGCAGGCGGAGGGCAACGCCTACCTCGAGCGGCAGTTCCCCAAGCTCGACTCCGTCAAGCGCGCGCGGATCGATTAGCCTCAGACGTCAGAGCCAGACCCGAAGGCTCACAACGAGGAAATAGAACGC
>DATNMO010000025.1:0-9872 GCA_035602245.1 Gemmatimonadales bacterium | reverse complement strand
GGGGGGGGGGGGGGGGGGGGTTATCCTCAACATGTCCTGGGACCACGTCATCGCAGGCAGCATGAAGGGCGAATACGCGCAACTCTTTTGCGCGGCGAAGGGCGGCGTGTACAGTTTCTCGCGCGCGCTGGCACGCACGGTCGCGCCGGAGATCCGCGTGAACGTGCTCGGGCCCGGGTGGATCGAGACCGGATACGGGGCGGGGCTCGACGCGGACCAGAAGGCGCGCATCGGGGCGTCCGTCCCGCTGCAGCGGTGGGGCACGCCGGAAGACGTGGCATACGCCGCGGTCTTCCTCGCCTCGGATGCCGCGGCCTACATCACCGGGCAGATGGTGATGATCAACGGCGGCGGGGTGATGTAGCCCCACGCGAGGGAGGAGTATCATGACGCCGAAGAAAGACCCGACCTACGACGAAGCACAGATAAAGGAGAAGCTCAAGGCCTTGCCCGGCTGGTGGTACGAAGACGGCTGGATCCGCCGCACCTACAAGACTGACGGATGGCCGATCACGCTGATGTTAGTCGGCGCGATCGGCTACGTGGCCGAAGCCGCCAACCACCATCCGGACTTGGCCGTGACTTGGGCGCGCGTGGTCGTGAAGCTCCAGAACCACGCGGCCGGCGGCATCACGGACAAGGACTTCGAGCTCGCGCGCCAGATGGAAGCCACCGTGCTGTGGCGGCCGCAGGGCGGGGCGCTCGAGGGTACGCCGAACAAGTTCGTGCGCTCCGGCGATCCCCGGTGACCGCGGGGTCTCCCGCTCCCCCCCCCACGCCGCGACGCGTGCTGTTCGTCACGGGGCGGCTCGCCGAGCCCGCCCTGCGGCGGACGCTCGCCGAGATGGCGCCGGCCTTCGAGTACGACGTGGCCGTCATGAAGATCACGGTGGCGGCCTTGATGACAACGCCGTGGATCGCGCGGTTCCTCGAGGTGCCCGCCGACACGGACCTCGTCCTCATCCCGGGTCTGTGCGAGGGCGACCCCGCGGTGATCGCGCAGAAGACCGGCGTGCGGGTCGAGAAGGGCCCCAAAGACTTGCGCCAGATCCCGTCCTACTTCGGCCGCCCCCAGCCGGCGGGCGACTACGGCGCCTTCGACATCGAGATCATCGCCGAGATCAACAACGCGCCGCGTCTCCCGCGCGAGGCGATCCGCCGCGAAGCAGACCATTACCACGCCGCCGGCGCCGACGTGATTGACATCGGGTGTACGCCGGGACGCGACTTCCCAGAACTCAGCGACGTGGTCCGCGAGCTGGTTGGTGCGGGGATGCGGGTGAGCGTCGATTCGTTCGATTCCGGAGAGATCCGCACGGCGGTCGGAGCCGGCGCGGAGCTCGTGCTGAGCGTGAACGGTTCGAACCGCGATGTCGCGCGCGAGCTCGCGGGAACTAAGGCACGTGTCGTCGCCATCCCTGATTTTGGGACGGGGCTCGCGACGCTCGAGCCGACGCTCGAAGAGCTCGCGCGCTGGGGCGTCCCGTACCTCATCGACCCGGTCATCGAGCCGATTGGGTTCGGGTTCATGGCGTCGCTCGAGCGCTTCGCCGACGCGCGCCGGCGCTACCCGGCGGCGCCCCTGTTCATGGGCATCGGCAACATTACCGAGCTCACCGCCGCCGATTCGACCGGGGTGAACGCGCTGCTCCTAGCCATCTGCCAGGAGGTGGGCGTGCGCGCCGTGCTCACCACGGAGGTTATCCCGTGGGCGCGTGGCGCGGTGCGGGAGGTGGACATCGCCCGGCGCCTGATGCATTACGCCGTGACGCATCAGACCCTGCCCAAGAACGTGGACGACCGGCTCGTCACGCTCAAAGATCCGGAGGTCCTGGTCTACAGCGAAGAGGAACTCCGCATCCTGCAGCGAGCCGTGACGGACCCGAACTTCCGGGTTTTCGCCGACGGCGACACCATCACAATCTTCAACAACACGGTCTTCGCCCGCGGCACGGACATCGACGAGCTGTTCGCCCGGCTCGGCGTGGACGAGGCGACGCACGCTTTCTACCTGGGGCGCGAGCTGATGAAAGCCCAGATCGCGATCACGCTAGGCAAGAACTACCGTCAGGAGGGGCAGTTGCAGTGGGGGTACCTGACGCCGCCCGAGCAGCCGGTCCGGCACGTGAAGCTGACGCAGCGCTCCAAGCGACGGCGCTCACCGGTGAAGGGCGGCCCGTGAGCGAGCAGGACCCCACGCCGCTGGTCGAGGAACTCACGGCAGTCCCCCCCCCCGACCCGTTCGACACCTGCGTCCGCTTCGCCGATCTCCCCTACGTTCTGTTGCTCGACAGCGTCGCGAGCCCGGAGCGGCTCGGCCGGTATTCGTTCCTCGCGGCCGATCCCGCGGTGGTCGTGCGGAGCAAGAATGGGCGGACCGAGCGCGCAGACCGGCGCAACGGCGGGCGCTGGTCGCCCGTCACGGCCGACCCGCTCGATGCCGTGCGCGAATTGCTCGCGCCCCACACCGCTGCTCCCGTACCCGGCCTGCCGCCGTTCCAGGGCGGCGCCGCGGGATACATCGGCTACGACTGGGGCGCCGGCCTCGAGCGGATTCCCCGTCCGCGCTACGACGATCTCGACGTGCCGGACGTGCTGCTCGCGCTGTACGACTGGGTCATCGCGTGGGACCACCTGGCGGGGCGCGCGTGGATCATCTCGACGGGACTGCCGGACCGGAACGGCGCGCGTCGTGCCGCGGCCCGGCTCGAGTGGGTGAGGGGGCGGCTCCGAGAGCCGGGCGGCGCGCCGCCGGGTCGCTCAGGCGAACCGTCGGTCCGGGTCGCCCGGCAGCGGGCGCCCTCCTATCCCGTGACCGACACGCGGGCGGCGGCGGAGATCGGCCTCCGCTCGAACTTCACGCGCGACGGCTATCTCCAGGCCGTGGCGCGCGTGGTAGAGTACATCCATGCGGGCGACCTCTTTCAGGCGAACCTTTCGCAGCGTCTCGAGGTCAAGCTCGCCGAGCCGCCGCTCGCGCTGTATCGCCGGCTGCGCCAGCTCAACCCCGCACCCTTCGCTGCGTATTTCGACTGCGGCGACTTGATCGTGGCGAGCTCGTCCCCGGAGCGCTTCCTCCAGATGCACGAGGGCCGTGGCGTCGAGGCGCGCCCCATCAAGGGCACTCGCCCGCGCGGCGTGGGCCCCGAGCACGACGCAGCCCTGGGCTTGGCACTCACGGAAAGCGAGAAGGATCGCGCCGAAAACGTGATGATCGTCGACCTGCTGCGCAACGATCTCTCGCGCGTGTGTGTGCCGGGGACGGTCCGCGCTCCCGAGCTCTTCACCTTGGAGCACTACGCCACAGTCCACCACCTCGTCTCAACGGTCGTCGGGGAACTGGCGCCCGAGCGCGACGTCGTGGACTTGCTGCGCGCAGCGTTTCCCGGCGGCTCGATCACGGGAGCCCCGAAGATCCGGGCGATGCAGATCATCGCGGAGCTCGAGCCCACGCAGCGCGCCGTGTATTGTGGCTCGCTCGGGTATCTGTCCCGCACCGGCGCGCTCGACACCAACATCGCGATCCGCACCTATCTGATTCTTGGGGACGACGTGTATTTTCAGGTCGGCGGCGGGATCGTGGCCGATTCCGATCCAGAGCAGGAGTACTGGGAGACGCTGCACAAAGGGCAGGGGCTCGTGGCGGCGCTCGCGAGCGGCCCCACCTCCGACGGGATGACACCGTGATCCTGTTGATCGACAATTACGACTCCTTCGTCTACAACCTGGCGCGCTACGTCCGCGAGCTGGGGGAGACGCCGCTCGTCCTCCGCGACGACGCGGTGACGGTGGAGGCGATCGCGGCGCTCGCGCCCACGCACATCATCATTTCGCCTGGCCCCTGCTCCCCCGCCGAGGCGGGCGTCTCGACCGACGTGGTGCGCCGCCTCGGCCCGATGATCCCGATCCTCGGCATTTGTCTGGGCCACCAATGCATCGGCGCCGCCTACGGGGCGCCGATCGTCCGCGCCCGGGCCCCAATGCACGGCAAAGCCTCCTGGATTCAGCACGACGGCCGCGGCCTGTTCGCCGGGCTGCCGAACCCGCTCCACGCCGCCCGCTACCACTCGCTCGTGATCGCGCGCGACGCGGTGCCTCCAGAACTCCGCGTCACGGCCAAGGCCGAGGACGGCGAGATCATGGCCGTCGAGCACGTGCGCCATCCCGTCATCGGCCTCCAGTTCCACCCCGAATCGGTGCTGACCGATTACGGCTACTGGCTGCTCGATCGCTTCCTCGGCGGGGGCCGCTCGCGGGTCGCGGACCTGCCGTCGCGCGCCGATCAGGCGCGTCCAGCGCCGGCCGCCGACGCGTTCGTGCCGCCGCCCGTCAATCTGGTGCACTGAGATCCGGTGCGATCCGCGCGTTGCCACCCGTGATCATCGAGTCGATTCTCACCACCATGAACGGCAGCGGCCGCGTCAACTTCGCGCCGATGGGCGTGGAGTGGGGCGAGGACGAGATCGTGATCAAGCCGTTTCTCGAGACCACGACGTTCCAGAACCTCCGTGACACGCGCGCCGCGGTGGTCAATCTGACCGATGACGTGATGCTGTTCGCCCGCGGCGCGATCGCGGACGTCCAGTTCCCCGCGGTTCCCGCGACTGCCGTGCGGGGCGTGGTGCTCGAGGCCGCGTGCTTTTGGCGCGAGGTCGAAGTGGACGCGATCGACGCCACGCCGCCGCGCGCGCGCGTCGTCACGCGGGTGGCGCATCGCGGCACGCGCCGGGAGTTCCTCGGCTTCAACCGCGCACGCCACGCCGTGCTCGAGGCGGCGATCCTCGCCACGCGGACGCGTCTGCTCCCGCCCGCGCAGATCCGCGACGAGTTCGCGCGGCTGCAAGTGATCGTCGACAAGACCGCCGGCCCACGGGAGCGCGAGGCGATGGCGCTGCTGACGGCCTACGTGGAGACGGCGCCCCGGCCAGCCACAACGTGAGTGACGCCGTCTTCGTCGAAGCGCCCGCGCGACTCCACTTCGGGATGCTCGATCTGCGCGGCGACCTCGGCCGGCGGTTCGGCGGCATCGGCGCCGCCGCGCCCGCGCCCTCGCTATTACTCGAGGCGGCGGCTGCCCCACCCGCCGAGCTCCGCGCCGAGGGTCCCGATGCCGACCGCGCCCTCGAGTTCGCGCGCCGCTACGTGGCGTTCCATGGGCGAGCGCTGGGTGCCCGGCTGCGGCTGCACCGCGTTATTCCTTCCCACGCCGGCCTCGGCTCGGGCACCCAGCTCGCGCTCGCCGTGGCCCGCGCCCTGGCCGAGCTCAACGGTCTGCCGACCGAGGTGACAGCGCTCGCCCGCGCGGTGGGGCGGGCGCGCCGGTCGGCCATCGGGACCTGGACATTCGCCCACGGCGGCTTCGTGCTCGAAGGCGGGCGGCGGGCGGACCGCGACGAGCCCGCACCGCTGCTCGCCCGCCTGCCGCTGCCGACTGCGTGGCGCGTGGTCATCGCCGTGCCGGGTGGCGCGCCGGGCCTGTCTGGGGAGGAAGAGGCTGCCGCGTTCGAGCAGCTCCCGCCGCCCGACGCGCGGGAGGTGGAACGCGTCGCTCACCTCGTCTTGATGCAACTCCTTCCTGCGCTTGCGGAAGCGGACCTGCCCTCATTCGGCGCCGCCCTCTCAGAAGTGCAGCGCCTTACGGGCGGATGGTTCGCCCCCATCCAAGGCGGCGTGTTTGCGCCGGGGGAGAGCGCGGCCCTGGTGCAGCGGCTACGGGACTGGGGCGCCGCCGGCGTCGGCCAAAGTTCTTGGGGCCCGGCCGTTTACGGCATCGTCGCGGGAGAGGCCGAAGGTCGCGCCCTCGCGCAGCGGGTTCGGTCGGCGTTCGGAGCGCAAGGCGTTGTCTTCGAAGGTGGGGGGCGCGCGGAGGGTGCGCGAGTCTGGCACGGGCGGGCTGACAGCATAATTCCATTGAGGACGTAACCCTATTGGGCGGATTGACAGGCCTTGGGACCCCGGGTATCTCCCTTCTCATGACGCTCGTTTCTTGCTCTGAGCGCGGGCCTCCAATGCGCCGCCGGGGAGCCTCTGACGATCGGTTCAGCTCTCGTTCTCTTCTGCTGTTTCACCTCTAGCCGAGTGTACACAATGAACCGCTTTACGAGGATAGTGTCCGGTGGGCTCGCCGCGATGTCCTTGGTCGTGGTTGCCGCCGCCGGTGCACAGGACCTGACGAACCCGGCCCCGGGCCAGTGGCTGTCGACGGGCCGGACGTATGACCTGCAGCGCTACAGTCCCCTCAATCAGATCACCACAGCGAACGTCGGCACCCTGAAGGCATCCTGGACGATGTCGACTGGCGTGCTGCGCGGGCATGAGGGCAATGCTCTGGTGGTCGGCAACGTCATGTACATTCACAGCGCGTTCCCGAACATCGTGTTCGCGCTCGATCTCACCAAGCCCGGCGCGCCGATGCTCTGGAAGCATGTGCCGGACCAACCCGCCGATGCCATTCCAATTGCATGTTGCGATCTCGTGAACCGCGGCCTCGCCTACCATCCGAGCGGGAAGCTGTACATCCAGCTGCTCGCCGGTGAGTTGCTCGCCCTCGATGCGAAGACGGGCAAGCAGCTGTGGCGCGCTCGGCATCCCGATCGTTCGGCCTCTGGCCCCGAAGCGACCGACTACAAGTCGGGCGCGACGATGACGAATGCCCCGATCGTGATCAAGGACATCGTGATTGCCGGGATTTCCGGCGGTGAGTTCGGCGTGCGTGGGCGCGTCTCGGCGTTCGACGCCAACACCGGCCGGCACCTCTGGACGATGTACAGCACGGGTCCGGATGCGGAAGTGGGCATCGAAGGTGATGCCAACCCGAACTATGCGTCACACCGCGGCAAAGATCTCGGCGTCTCGACGTGGCAAGGTGACGAGTGGAAGCGCGGCGGCGGGACGACCTGGGGCTGGTATTCGTACGACCCGACGCTGAATCTGCTGTTCTACAGCGTCGGCAACCCGGGCACGTGGAACCCCGATCAGCGGCCGGGCGACAACAAGTGGTCGATGACGATCTTCGCCCGCAACCCGGAAACGGGAAAGGTGAAGTGGGCCTACCAGATGACGCCGCATGACGAGTGGGACTACGACGGCGTCAATGAGAACATCCTGGCCGACCTCACGGTCGGCGGCCGCGCCGTCAAGGCTCTGGTGCATTTCGACCGCAACGGCTTCGGCTACACGCTCGATCGCACGACGGGCAAGGTGCTCGTCGCTCAGCCCTTCGGGCCGGTAAACTGGGCTTCGAAGATCGATCTGACGACGGGCTTGCCGGTGCGGAACGCGGAGTACGGGACCACCGCACGGAAGAACACCAGCGGCATCTGCCCCGCCGCGATCGGCTTCAAAGATCAGCAACCCGCAGCTTACTCCCCACAAACCGGTCTCTTCTACGTTCCCGCGAACCACATCTGTATGGACTACGAGGGCGTGGAAGTGAAGTACGCGGCCGGCCAGCCATACGTCGGCGCGATCGTGCGGATGTATCCGGGTCCGGGCGGTAACCGGGGCCGTTTCATCGCCTGGGACGCCACGACCGGCACAGTAAAGTGGGAGATCAAGGAACAGCTGGCCGCTTACGGCGGCGCACTGGCGACGGCAGGCGGTGTGGTGTTCTACGGCACGATGGAAGGCTGGCTCAAGGCCGTGGATGCCCGCACTGGTCGCGTGCTCTGGCAGTTCAAGACGCCGTCGGGCATCATCGGCAATCCGATGACGTACACGGGGCCGGACGGCAAGCAGTATGTGGCCGTGCTCTCCGGAGTCGGCGGCTGGGCCGGGATCGGCGTGGCCGCAGGCATCGGGCCCGAGGATCCCACCGCGGGGCTGGGCGCGCTCGGCGCGTTTGGCGACGCGGGCAACTACAGCAACCAGGGCGGCGTGTTGACGGTGTTTGCGCTGCCATAACGCAGACGGTAATCGGCTGTAGCAACGCGTAACGCGTACCCCGGTGCGGGAGCGAACAGGCTCCCGCACCGGGTGTAGTATCCGGCCACTGCGGTGGCATTCTCCTCCACAAATGGGAAACCGATGAGTCGCAGACCCGGCAGGCTCCTGGGCATCCTGCTCTGTACCGCGTCGCTCGTCCTCGTGAGCGGCGCCCTCCGTGCCGGCCCGCAAGACCCAAAGCAGCTCCGGGTCTGCGCCGACCCGGACAACCTCCCGTTCTCCAACGAGCGCCAGGAAGGGTTTGAGAACCGGATCGCGCAGCTCCTCGCCCAGGAGATGCAGGCCACGCTCAAGTACACGTGGTGGCCGCAGCGTCGCGGCTTCCTGCGCAACACGATCCAGGCGCGGACGTGTGACCTGCTTATCGGCGTGCCGAAGGAGTACGACCCCGTCTTCACGACGATGCCCTACTACCGTTCGACGTACGTGTTCGTGTATCGGCAGGACCGCGACCGGGGCATCCGGTCACTCGACGACACGGTGCTGCGCCACATCAAGATCGGCGTGAACCTGATCGGCTATGACTACACGAACACGCCCCCGGCGCACGCGCTGGGCGCGCGCGGGGTGGTCGGCAATCTGGTGGGCTTCGGCACGTTCTACAGCGCCGACCAGCGTCCCGAGTCGATCATCGACGCGGTCGCTCGGGGCGACGTGGACATAGCCATCGTCTGGGGACCGCTCGCGGGATACTTCGCGCCCCGCGAATCGGTCTCGCTCGCGGTCGTCCCGCTCCCCGACTCCGTCGATCGCACCGGTCTCCCGATGGCGTACGACATGGCGATGGGAGTGCGGCGCGCGGATCGCGCCACACTGGGCGCGCAACTCAACGACATTATCTCGCGCCGGCAGGCGGAAATCACGCGCATCCTCGCGGAGTACCACGTCCCGACCCTCGCGCTGTCGCGCGCCGCGATCTCGGCCGGCGCCGCGCCGGCTGGCAGTCCGCCGCCCCCGCCGCCCCCGCCGCCCGCCCCGCCGCCGCCGGCCAGAGACGCGACTGCCAGCCGCGCGCCGGCGGGTAGAGATACGGCCGGCAGCCGCACGCCGGCGGGCAGAGATACGGTGCGCACGGCACGCGCGGGACGCGACAGTCTGCTGGTGAGCGACGACGAATACCAGGGCTGGAAGTGGTTCCATGTCTACTGCTATCGCTGTCATGGGACCGACGCTTTGGGGAGCACGCTCGCGCCCAATCTCCGGCACTCCGTGTCGCCGCAGGGAACCGTAACGCGCGACGTCTTCCTCACCACGGTGCGCGAGGGCCGCATTGCGAAGGGCATGCCGTCCTGGAACGCGCTCCTCAATCAACGTCAGATCGAGCAGCTCTACGCCTACGTGAAGGCGCGGAGCGAGGGTCGCCTCGCCCCGGGCCGTCCCCATCGGGCGTCGGACCCGTCACCGCAGTGACCCGGTCCTTCGTGGCGATCGCGGTGCTCGCCGGCGTCGTGGTCACCGCGCCAGGGATGTCGTCTCGACCGCCGGCGCGCTCGGTTGCCGTGGTGGAGTTTCTCGTGGTCGACGCGAGCGGGCGCCCCGACGTGGCGGCGATGCGCGCCCGGCTCGCCGAGAGCGGCATGAGCGCCGAGGGGTGGCTGGCGACGCACCTCGCGGCCACGGGCGACTACACGATCCTGGACGCGCCCCGCGTCACCGCCGGCCTCGCGTCGCTTGGGGTCGATCCGGGACGGTGTCAGGATCCCGCTTGCCTCGTCGATCTGGGCCGTGCGCTCGGCGTTGACCGCGTGGTGGCCGGCCGGGTGAGCAAGCTGAGCAACTTGATCTGGTTCCTCTATGGCACTTTGGTCGACGTCCCGCGGGGCCAGGTCCGGTATCGCGACGAGTTCGAGATCAAGGGCAACATCACCGACCTCCTACCGAAGGCCATGCTGGCGCTCGCGCGACGTCTCGCGGCGGGCGACCCGCCC
>DATNMO010000024.1:0-51809 GCA_035602245.1 Gemmatimonadales bacterium | reverse complement strand
CGCGCCGTGCATCTGCGGCCTATCAACCAGGTAGTCTCCCTGGGCCCTTTAGGGGGCTTATGCCCCAGGAGTGTTCATCTTGGGAAGAGTTTCCCACTTAGATGCTTTCAGCGGTTATCTCCGCGCGACATCGCTACCGGGCGATACCCTTGGCAGGATAGCCCGTACACGAGCGGTCGCTTCGTCTCGGTCCTCTCGTACTAGAGACGACGTCCCTCAACACTCCCACGCCCACAACGGATACAGACCGAACTGTCTCACGACGTTCTGAACCCAGCTCATGTGCCACTTTAACCGGCGAACAGCCGGACCCTTGGGACCTTCTCCAGCCCCAGGATGTGACAAGCCGACATCGAGGTGCCAAACCGCGCCGTCGATGTGAACTCTCGGGCGCGATAAGCCTGTTATCCCCAGCGTACCTTTTATCCGTTGAGCGATGACCCGTCCACACGGTATCACCGGATCACTAACGCCGACTTTCGTCCCAGCTCGCGCCGTCGCGCTCGCTGTCAGGCGCCCTTTTGCGTTTGCGCTCGTCGTGCGATTACCGACCGCACTGAGGGCACCATTGCGCGCCTCCGTTACACTTTCGGAGGCGACCGCCCCAGTCAAACTACCCGCCAGCCACGGTCCGCGCCGTTGTAAGCGGCCGCGTGAGATCGTCAACAAAACAAGGGTGGTATTTCACTGTTGGCTCCCCCAGAGCCGAAACCCTGGGATCAACGCCTCCCACCTATGCTACGCAGGTCTAGCCGACGATCAATGACAGGCTATAGTAAAGGTGCACGGGGTCTTTTTGTCCTGATGTGGGAAATCGGAATCCTCACCGATACTGCAGTTTCGCCGAGCTTACGGAGGAGACAGCCGTCAAGTCGTTACGCCATTCATGCAGGTCGGAACTTACCCGACAAGGAATTTCGCTACCTTAGGACCGTTATAGTTACGGCCGCCGTTTACCGGGGCTTCGGGGCACAGCTTCGCCTTGCGGCTAACCGCACCCGTTAACCTTCCGGCACCGGGCAGGCGTCAGTGTGTATACGTCGGCTTGGAATACGCCTTAGCACACACCTGTGTTTTTGCTAAACAGTCGCTTGACGCGATTCTCTGCGGCCGGGTTGGGCTTGGCCTGTACGGCCTCACCTACTACCGGCACCCCTTCTCCCGAAGTTACGGGGTCATTTTGCCGAGTTCCTTCTCCGTAAATCACTCGAGCACCTGAGGCTACTCGCCTCGCCTACCTGTGTCGGATTGCGGTACGGTCACTACAGTACCTAGACGCGGGGCTTTTCTCGGCAGTCGGCTTGCGAATCCCTTGACGGGGGCTTACGCCCCCTTCGGCATCGGCTCTCGACTATCCGGGTATTTTGTCCCCCGGAAACGTCTACCGCCTTACATCGGCACAACCACCCGCCGACGGATTGCTCGCTCCTGCGTCCCCCCTCGTCCTCAAACGGTACTGCGGTGGTACGGGAATATTGACCCGTTTCCCATCGGTTACGCCTTTCGGCCTCACCTTAGGGACCGACTAACCCTGAGCTGATCGACATGGCTCAGGAACCCTTAGGCTTACGGTGACAGAGGTTTTCACTCTGTTTCGCGCGTACTCGTCGCAGCATCCTCACTTCTGGTCGCTCCACGGAAAGGCTAACGCCTCCGCTTCACAGCTCCCAGAACGCTCCCCTACCAGATGATCAGATCCGAAGATCCGATCAAATCCTGAGCTTCGGTGGACGGCTTAGTCCCGACCATTCTCGGCGCGACCTCGCTGGACTGGTGAGCTATTACGCACTCTTTAAAGGAATGGCTGCTTCTAAGCCAACCTCCCAGTTGTCTCAGCAAGATCACATCCTTCGCTACACTCAGCCGTCACTCCGGGACCTTAGCTGCAGGTCTGGGTTCTTTCCCTCTCGCCGCTGGACATTATCGCTCAGCGACTGTCTCCCGGGCAGCATCACACAGGAATTCGGAGTTTGGTTGGGGGAGGTGAGCCTATTCGGCTCCCGGACCCATCCAGTGCTCTACCTCCTGCGGACTCATTTCCCGAGGCCATACCTAAATATGTTTCGGGGAGAACCAGCTATCTCCGAGCTTGATTGGCCTTTCACCCCTACCCAGAAGTCATCCGAGCGGTTTTCAACCCACAACGGTTCGGTCCTCCACCGCCTGTTACGGCGGCTTCAACCTGCTCCTGGGTAGATCGCCACGGCTTCGGGTCTACGCCCACGCACCTAGTCGCCCTATTCAGACTCGCTTTCGCTCTGCCTCCGGCCCTGAGGGCCTTAAGCTGCGCGTGAGCAGTAACTCGCTGCGTCATAATGCAAAAGGCACGCCGTCAGCAGACAACGGACCGAAGCCCGCCGCTGCCTTCGACCGCTTGTAGGCACACGGTTTCAGGATCTGTTTCACTCGCCACCTGGCGTACTTTTCACCTTTCCCTCACGGTACTAGTGCACTATCGGTCACAGGGGAGTGTTTAGCCTTGGAGGGTGGTCCCCCCAGCTTCACGCAGGATTACACGTGTCCCGCGTTACTCGGGATGCCGCTAGGGGCCGTACGCGTAGACCTACCGGGCTGTCACCGTCTTTGGCGGGCCGTTCCAGGCCGCTTCGGTTTGGCGTCGTGCTCCCATGTCGCGGTCCCACAACCCCGGATGTGCAAGCACACCCGGTTTGGGCTGGCCCCCGTTCGCTCGCCGCTACTAAGGGGATCGCGGTTGCTTTCTCTTCCTCCGGGTACTTAGATGTTTCAGTTCCCCGGGTTGACTTCTCCCTTGCGGGAGATGACGAGCCTTGCGGCTCGCCGGGTTGCCCCATTCGGAGATCCTGGGATCACAGCTTGTTTGCAGCTCCCCCAGGCTTATCGCAGCTTACCACGTCCTTCATCGCCTCCCTGTGCCAAGGCATCCACCGTGCGCCCTTACACGCTTGATCTCGTAGTTCTCTACTCGGTGTGATTCCCTAACACCACTACACCACGCACGCATCAGTTATCAAAGAGCAAAAAAAAATTCCAGCTGCACAGAATCGATGATCGAGTGTGGAAAGTGCGGGCGACTCTCGAGGCCTTTCGCCGCACGGCAAGCCGTGCGCTTACTCGGCGCTCCAGAAAGGAGGTGATCCAGCCGCAGGTTCCCCTACGGCTACCTTGTTACGACTTCGCCCCAGTCACCGACTTGACCTTAGACGGCTGCCCCCTTGCGGTTGGCCCACCGGTTTCGGGTCCCTCCGGCTTCCATGGCGTGACGGGCGGTGTGTACAAGGCCCGGGAACGTATTCACCGCGGCGTGGCTGATCCGCGATTACTAGCGATTCCGGCTTCATGCAGTCGAGTTGCAGACTACAATCCGAACTTAGCCCGGCTTTGTGCGATTGGCTCCCCCTCGCGGGTTCGCGACGCGCTGTACCAGGCATTGTAGCACGTGTGTCGCCCTGGACGTAAGGGCCATGATGACTTGACGTCGTCCCCACCTTCCTCCGGCTTAACGCCGGCAGTCCCCCCAGAGTCCCCGGCCGAACCGCTGGCAACTGGGAGCGAGAGTTGCGCTCGTTGCGGGACTTAACCCAACATCTCACGACACGAGCTGACGACAGCCATGCAGCACCTGTGCTGGCGCTCCGAAGAGGGGCCGATGTTTCCACCGGCTTACACCAGCATGTCAAGCCCAGGTAAGGTTCTTCGCGTTGCTTCGAATTAAACCACATGCTCCACCGCTTGTGCGGGCCCCCGTCAATTCCTTTGAGTTTCAGCCTTGCGGCCGTACTCCCCAGGCGGGACACTTACTGCGTTAGCGACGGCACCGGGAGGGTCGCTCCCCCCGACGCCTAGTGTCCATCGTTTACGGCGTGGACTACCAGGGTATCTAATCCTGTTTGCTCCCCACGCTGTCGCGCCTCAGTGTCAGCAACGGCCCAGCAGAACGCCTTCGCCACTGGTATTCTTCCCGATATCTACGCATTCCACCGCTACACCGGGAATTCCATCTGCCCCTACCGTGCTCTAGCCCGCCAGTCTGACCGGCAGCCCCGGAGTTGAGCCCCGGGATTTCACCAGCCACTTAACGAGCCACCTACGCGCCCTTTACGCCCAGTGATTCCGGACAACGCTCGCACCCTCCGTATTACCGCGGCTGCTGGCACGGAGTTAGCCGGTGCTTCCTTTGGAGGTACCGTCACCCTCGGGCTCCTATTCGAAGCCGAGTATTCGTTCCTCCCGACAGTGGTTTACAACCCGAAGGCCGTCATCCCACACGCGGCGTCGCTGCGTCAGCCTTGCGGCCATTGCGCAAGATTCCCCACTGCTGCCTCCCGTAGGAGTCTGGGCCGTGTCTCAGTCCCAATGTGGCTGGCCATCCTCTCAGACCAGCTACCCGTCGTCGCCTTGGTGGGCCATTACCCCGCCAACTAGCTGATAGGCCGCGAGACTCTCCATCGGCGCAACCTTGCGGCTGCTTTCTTCGCTCAGGGATGCCCCCGAACGATCGTATGCGGTATTACCCGGCCGTTGGGCCGGCTATCCCCCGCCGTTGGACAAGTTCCTCACGTGTTACGCACCCGTCTGCCACTGAACTCGAGAGTTGCCCCCCGAGTCCCGTGCGACTTACATGTGTTAGGCACGCCGCCAGCGTTCGTCCTGAGCCAGGATCAAACTCTCCAATGATTTGAAGAATCCGAACAGCTCACCGAACGACTGGTACATCTGTCGTCCGAATCACGTCAGAATGAAACCCCTCGCGGCAGCGCGTCTGACCGCACTGTCCGCTCAATCGGGGCCGCACTCCACACACTCGATCATCAATTCTCAAAGAGCGGCTACGCCAAAAATCTCGTAGCGAGACTCACATTCTAGCCGGGCTCCCCCGCATGAGTCAAGGGGGTCTCCTACTTGAAGATACGCCCGATGTTGGTCGTCAATCCGACGAACAGTTGATCGGGGGTCTCGACTGTCAAGCCGAGCACCCCGCCGGCGTCCATCACGACCCACTCGGCGAACGTCACGAGGACCGCGCCCAGAAAGCCGCGCTGCCGCTGACCCGCCGCGCCGGCCGTAAAATCGAACAGCTCCGTCGCGAGACCGAGCGGGCCGCCACGCGACAACCCCAACGACGTAAACCACTGCGGCGTTCCGGCTCCGATTCCGACGGGGCCGGCGTTCGCATCGAAATGCAGTTGCGCCGGCAGATCGGCGCTATAGGCCGCCACCAGACTCTCCAGCGCACGCCCGGCGCCAAGGCCGCGACGCTCGTCGCCGGTCGGCAGCGTGACCGCGGGCACCAGCGCGACCGCACTCCGCTCCGGCAACGCGCGTGCAAGCTTGAGCGCTACGCCCATGTCGCCCACGCCGGTGCCCGACGCAGTGCGCAAATACCCTGCGCCGAAAAACCCCAGTTGCACGCCGCGGGTGACACCGAGCTTCAGATTGAATTCCCACGCGGTGCCCTCGCGCAATCCATGCACGCCAAACGCGCGCGCGCCTTGCTCCAGCTCGGCGAATCCCGGCGCCACCGTATACGCATGCGTCGCCACCGTGGGGCGTTCGGGATTTGCGGCGCGCGGAGATTGAACCGCGACGGCAAGCGCCGCGAGGCACGGAAGAATCATTTGCCTTCTAGTTGCGGACGCACGTGCTTCTCGTAACACTCGGGACAGTAGCCGTGACTGAACTGCGCCTCGGATCGCGCCTCCACGTACTGCTCGATCGATTCCCAGCGCTCGCTCGCATCGCGGATGCGTCTGCAGTAGGCGCAGATCGGGAGCAGGCCTTCGAGCTGCTGCACGTGGCGCCGCAGACCCAGGATTCGCTCGGCGGCCTTGAGGCGCGCGCGCAGCTCATCCGTGTCCACCGGCTTGGTGATGAAGTCGTCCGCGCCCGCTTCCATGCCCTCGAGGTAGCGCTGCTTGCCGCCCGTGGCGGTGACCAGAAGGAAGTAGGTGTACCGGTCGGTGGCGCGGGCGCGGATGCGTCGGCACAGCTCTGGGCCGCTCACCTCCGGCATCTGCCAGTCGGAAATCACGATGGGAAAATGGCCGACCTCGAGGTTCGCCCAGGCCTCCCCGCCGTCCTGAGCCTCGGTGACGGCGTACCCCAACTTGCGGAGCACCGCGCTGAGGGTCATCCGCGCGACGGCATCGTCTTCAGCTAGGAGTAAGTCCATGGGATGCGCCCGGGAGGATTCGAACCTCCGACCAACAGCTTAGAAGGCTGCTGCTCTATCCACCTGAGCTACGGGCGCCCGGCGTGTCAACAATTTAACGCGCCCAGGGACGCCGCGGCGAGCCGCAGCTAGGTCATTCACGGACGCTCAGCGGAGCGCATACTTGGGGTCTCGGGGGTCGCGGCCGTCGATGGTCACCACCTTGACGTCGTCGCTCACGGATACCAGGTCGATGAAGCAGATCGCTCCCAGGTTGGCGACGACGAATCGGCGGGCATCGTCAGGACTCTGGAACCCGCGGGGGGGGGTGGCGTTGCGCTCCGAAAACACGACGCTGATCCAATGCCGGCTGACCGCAGTCTCGGTCATCTGGAGCACCTTCCCATAGAAGAGACGCCGCGCCGGCTTGTACTCCCCGAGCGCCACCTGGAGTCCATTGGCAAATGCCGTCTGCCTCCCAGAGTACAATCGCTCCAACTCGTCCAGGGTCACGTCTCCGATGGGATTGTTGGCGTTCACAATCACGGCGACCTGGGCGTGCGCGGAGCCGATCGCAACGATCGCAACGATCAATGCGGCGGCGACTCGGCGGCCTAAGACGGTGCTCAAAACGCCACCGCAACCGAGCCGAGCCAGACCCGGTAGCTCGCCAGCGCCGGATCCTGAAAGCTCCGCAGTTGGACCTCGGTCTTGAAGAACACCGCGCCCGTGGCAGCGAAGTTCAATCCCACAACAACGCTCCGCTCGGCGTCGCCTGGCGCCCCCGTGTCGGGATCATAGAGGCCGTAGCGGCCGAACGGCGTCCACCGCTCGAGGAGCGGGTGGCTCACCTGGACGTAGTAGCCGCGCCCGATCCGGAAACTGCCGTCGGGGCGGCCTGCCAGATCGACGCGCTCGAGGCGTGGGACGAACATTTCCGCCTCCATAAGGAAGTCGGCGTAGTGGACCGTGGCGTCCATCGCGACCGTCTGTTGCCGCGTCTGTGCCGCTGTGCCGTTGCGGTCGGCGTAATAGGATGCGCCGAGCTGCACTGCACTGTGAAGGACCGACACGGCGAGCCTCCCGCCGATGCCCTTGTTCGAGTTGTTGTCCGCACTGGCCGGCTGGGACCCGCGACCATTCGAGATGTACAGGTAATAGTCCAGCGCCCAGCTTCTTCCGAGTACGCTGCCCAAGACTTGCAGGCCGGTGGCGACCTTCGCGAACAGTCGCTGTTGAGCCCGCAACGTGTTGGCATGTGCGCCGTATACGGCGTCCGGCAATGAGGTGGAGAAAAAGGCGGGCGAGGCATCGTGGCGGAGATTGTACAGGCCGAAGGGCGTCAGGAATTTGCCGATCTTCAGTTGCAGCGCGTCGGAGTGCTTGTACTCGACGACGGCGCGTTCCAGGATGATCGCGCCGGATGTGCCGCTAGTCTTGAAGTCCGGGCCATGCTCCCATTCGACCTCGGCAAACACGCGCCAGCGGTCGTCCAACCGATAGATCGATACCACGTTGAGGTGGTGCTGGTCGAACGTCCACGCCGGCCCACCAACCTGGTCGTTGCTGCCGACTTCAAAGTCAAAAAAACCGTACAGCGACATTCGGTCGCCTTGCCCCGCGGCGTGGGTGACCGCACCACCGAGCAAGAGTGTCAGGAGGAATAGGGATGCACAGAACCTGTTCACGGACACGCTCCTCATGTGGCCGCCGACGCAAGGGCCGCCGCGGCAATCCGCAGGTAGGTCAGGACCGCGTCGACCTCGACGCGGAGGGCCGCCATTTGATCCGTGGCGCGCTCGACGGCGCCGCGGCCGACCCGCTCGAACTCCGTGAGGCGCTCGGCGAGCGCGCGGGCACCAATCGTGGCCGCCGATGACTTAAAGGCATGCGCCGCGCGCGCGATCGCGGGCCCATCCTCGCTCTGCACCGCGGCGGACAGGGCCTCGAGGCGATCGGGCGCGGTGGAGGCGAAGAGCCGCAGGATATCATCGACTGCCTCCTCCGCGCCGGCTTCACGCATCGTGCTGCGGAAGCCTTCGAGGTCCACAGCGCCCGCTGCGGCGGGCTCGCCCGCTCCGCCCGACGGCGCGTCCGTGAACTGCCGTTCCGCCCCTCCCTCGACCAGCGCGTAGAGGTCGTCTCCTTTGAACGGCTTGGCCAGATAGCCGTTCATCCCCCGTCCGATGCAGCGCTCCCGCTCGCCGCTCATCGCGTGGGCCGTCAGGGCGAAGATGGGCAACTCCGCTCCTCCGGGCAGCTCACGGATCGCCGCGGTTGCCGCGAAGCCGTCCATCTCGGGCATCTGGATATCCATCAGCACGGCATCGTACTTCGTCCGGCGCACCGCCTCGACGGCCTCGCGCCCATTGGCGACGACGTCCACGTGATGACCGCGCTTGCGCAGCATGGCCGACGCCACTTCCTGGTTCACCGGGTTGTCCTCGGCCAGCAGGATCTTGAGCTGGCGCCGCGCTTCGCGGATCGAGTGCCGGGTGACCAGCGTATCGGGGACGGAGCCGGGTTTCGCGAGGACCGTCAGCATCGCTTCGCGGAGCACTGCTTGTCGCAGCGGCTTCGTGAGATACGCGGCAACCCCGAGCTCCTTGCACCGCTGGGCGTCCCCCCGTTGGCCCACCGAGGAGAGCATCATGATGCAGGTGGCTGCGAGCTCAGGCAGGTGCTTGATCCGGTCGGCCACCTCGAACCCGTCCATGTCGGGCATCTGAAAGTCGAGCAGCACGAGGGCGAAGGGGTGGCCGTCCCTGCGGGCGTCTTCCATCGCTTGCAGCGCCGCGTGCCCTCCATCTACCAGTGTTGGACGCATCTCCCAGTTGGTCAGGATTCCGTCGAGGATGCGCCGATTCGTCTCGTTGTCATCGACGACGAGGACGGGCAATCCGCGCAGGGTTCCCGGCTCGCGCAGCGCCGCCCTCGCGGGCGCGTCGGCGCGCACGTCGAACGGCAGCGTGAAGTGGAAAGTGCTTCCCTGGTCCAGCTGGCTCTCCACCCAGATGCGCCCGCCCATCAGCGTCACCAGCTGCGACGCAATCGCAAGGCCTAGCCCTGTTCCGCCGAAGCGGCGCGTCGTTGAGACGTCGGCTTGGGTAAAGGACTCGAAGATCGTAGCCTGTGTCTCCGACGACATGCCGATGCCCGTGTCGCGGATGGTGAAATGCAAAACGACTCGCTCCCCTATCCGGCTGTCCACGTCCACCCGCAACACCACTTCTCCCCGTGCGGTGAACTTGAGGGCATTGCCAAGGAGATTGACGGTGATCTGGCGCAGCCGGCCCGGGTCGCCAACGAGATGGGAGGGCACACCGGGCGCCATCTGGTAGGCGAGCTCCAAGCTCTTCTGGTGCGCGCGCGGCGCGAACGACGCGATCGTCTCTTCCAACGCACCGTTCAGATCGAAGCGGACCAATTCGATGTCCAGCTTGCCGGCCTCGATCTTGGAGAAGTCCAAGATGTCATTGATGACCGCCAGCAGCGCATCCGCGGAAGTCTTGGTGACCTCGAGAAACCCTCGCTGCTCGGGCGTCAGTTCCGTGTCCAGCGCGAGCTCCGTCATGCCGATGACGCCGTTCATCGGCGTCCGGATCTCGTGGCTCATATTCGCCAGGAAGTTCGACTTGGCCGCGTTGGCCGCCTCCGCGATGTCCCGGGCGCCGGCCAGTTCCCGCGTGCGCTGGGCGAGCGCCGCCGACATGGTATTGAAGGCCCGCGCCAACCGGCCGATCTCGTCCCCCCCCGACGCCGTCACGGTCGCGCCGAGCTCGCCCGCGGCCAAACGCGTGGCCACGTCGGTGAGCTCGACCATGCGGCTCACGACCAGCCGCCCGAGGAGCCAGGGGCTGAGGATGCCCGCGAGAATTACCAGCAGGCTCACCCCCCCAAGGACCAGGCGCCCGCGCCGGGCGACCTCATCAATGGCCTGCATCCCCAACCGCATCTCGGCCCCAGTAGTGGCGGCCGCAGCCTCCGCGATGGGCAGTAACTCGGCCGCTGGCACGTCGTCGACGTAGTGCGCTTCCAACTCGTCGATCGGGCCGTAATCCTGCACGACCTCCGCACCTTGCTCGGCAACATAGGCACGCCAGGCCCCCAGGGCGCGCGCCACCTGCAGCCGAGCGGCCTCCTCCTCCGGCTGCCCCCAACGACCCCGCGAGACGGCGCGGAAGGTGGCCGCCCGCTGCTCCTGACTGACGAAACGCATCAGCCGGGTGGCCTGCAGCGTCTGCAGCACGTCGAGCCGGAGTTGCGGGACCAAGACCTCGGCATCCCTGGGCGCGGTCGGGCCCAGTTGTCCGACGGCCGACGTCACGCGCTGGAGGTTCGCGTGCAGCTGCGATACCTCCTGGGCAATGAGAGCGTCGATCGGCGCAAGGACGGAGTCTTCGAGCAGTGGGACCAGCGCGTCGAGCAGCTGTTCAGGCGCAGCCGTCCGCGTCCTCGCGTGCGGATCGCGCGTCGCGTTGATCAGCGCCACCGCGCGCGCGTACTGGTGGGTGAGTGTGGCGATCGCCTCCTCCTCTTCGGGCTCGGCGTCATGGGAGACGAGCGCGCCCCACTCGTCGAGGAGCGCGAGCGCGTTCCGCTCTGCGGTGGATTCGCGTTGGGTGCGGCGCAGTTCCGCACCGCCAGCGAGAGCGGCGAAATAACTGTCGAACTCAATGTTGACCGCAGCGGCGAACCGTTCGCCTATTATCATTTGCTGCACGTCCACCCGCATAGCGACGTCGCTACTGGTCAATTCGCGCGCGGCATTGAGCCCCATGAGCGCGAAAAGGAGTGCCACGAGCACGAGCGGGAAGACCAAGAGCAAGAGCTTGGCGCGCAAAGACAGGCTCACGGTCCCATCGCTTGGCTGCTCACAGTGCCACCTGATACGTGAGCTTGACGATGAGATTGGTGCTGGGCGCGTCCGCGCTGAGCCCGATCGGCACTCCGACCCCAACTTCCAGGCCGCGCGGCGCTTGCCATATCAGTCCCGGCGTGAAGAACAGAACGGGGTCGTTGTTGCCGAGCCAATTGACCTCGGTGATGAGCCGCAGCTCACGCAGCGGAAAGACCAGCGCGAGGTTGGCGCTGAGCGACGGTTGCGCTCCCAACTCGACTGCCGCGCTCAGGTGCAGCTGCGCCAGACCAATCTGCCGCGCGATCACGGCGCGAGGCTCCCACACCACCCTGCCCTCCGCCAACAGGGAATCCGCGTGCCGACCGGGCAGTCCGACATCGAGCCCGATGGTCACCGCCAGAGACGCAACGTCCGTGAACAGGCCGTAGGCCACCCCCACGCCCGTGTTCCCCAAGCCGCGCACCACAGCGGCGCCAGTGGGTGTGAGGCTCACGAAGGGAAACCCGGCGGAGATCTGGAGGCGCTCCGTCAGACCGAATTCGACGCCCGCCGAGCGCCGCCAGATCCGCGAGACTGGTCCCGCCCGGTAGACCGCCCCCAGCGTGACCTGCAGCTCGTACCGGTCTTGGAGAAACACCGTTTCGGCGATGAAGAATTGCTGGAGCATCTCAGGAGTCTGGCCGCTCGTCGCACCGGGCCACGCAAGCCAGCAGCCGAGCAGAGGCGCAAGACAGGCGAATCTACGGAAGCGGACAGACATGCTGGAATGATGCCTGCACGCCCTGGGGGGGGGCATCGCACAAACGTCTTACGACTCTGAAGGGATGGTGAAACCTGAGCTACGAGCTCGAAATCGGGGCGGCGGGATTCGAACCCGCGACCTCCTGGTCCCAAATGGTAAGTAAAAGCCGCTTCATCCGGCGAGTTGCCCCTACTTATAGCGAAACCACCGCACGTCACAGCCCGCTCAACAGTAGGACACGCAGGCTACCGAATCCGGGTTCAGGGCAAACTCAGTGCAGACTGAATCGCCTTCGGACGTATCCGATTGACGCGCAACCATCCGATTCGGAGATGGGCACAGCACGGCTTCAGCAGATCTTGTCGTTCGTGCAGGTTCCCCTGGCGATCTTCGACACATACTCAGCGATCTCGTCCACCGACGCCTGAATGTTTGCGGTGTCCTGAGCGTGCAGTACTTTCGGACGCAGCCACTGGGAAGCGACATTCGCCCAAAGTCCGATTGCGATGGCGAGCAGCAACGCTTTTGTCTTTCTGTCGGTCGTGATCATAAAGGCGTTCCTTCCATCCCGAAATGAAGGTTCACTTCGTAGGTCCTGCACACCGCTCCCGTTCGTAATCGGGAACATACCGTATCCCACAGCCTGCTCAACTCGGGGAATGAACATCGCGCTGAGCGAGTTTCACTCTCGCGAAACACTTGCCCCAGAGCATCGGGGGTGTCTTACTGTTCTGCTGGACCGCGATTCTTCGCTAGAAACAAGCCGCTGAGATTGGCATCTCTCGCAGGGATCGCGAGTGTAGGTAGCACGGTAGCGGGAAGCGATCCGGAACCTTCAGCAGCCCCGACAAGTCTGAGAGGTTCACTTCAGCGGGTTTCCTTGACGGTCCAACACCCGGTTGATGGCGCGTATCAGTTCGGAGGCGCGAGTGGCTAGCTTCTCCGTTCCCGATTTGAGGTTCGCATCGTTCGCCAGGTAGTTCTCCCTGGAGAGCGAAGAGTCGAATGTTCGGTCTGTGGCCTTCTGCACAAAGGCGACCTGTTCGTTGAATAGGCTGACCTCAGCCAGCACCCGGAGTAGTGATCGCTGCATCTCGACCGGCAGGAGCGCCAGTTCGTTCAGGTGGCCATCGAGGTATGGGGCGTGGTACGGAAGGGGCCAGAGGCCGGTGACCGACCCCGCCGGTGCGTTGTGGAGAGCGATGAAAGAGGCGTCGCCTTTTCCTAACAGCTTCTTCGTGGCGTCCAGAAGGGCTACATCGTCAGCGTGGCCTTTGTACTCGAGGAGTATAGGACGGATCAGGTCAACCGCTTCCTGATTCATCGTGTGCAACTTCCCGTGCACGCGAATCAGGATCAGGGCGAGAAGGAATCGCAGTTCATGAAGTTCCGTTGACACAACCTGCCGGAACTCAACCCTCCGCTTCTTCCGTGCGATTGCGTCGACGATGCCGGGGCTCAACGTGGCGAGAAGGCCGCCGAGGAGCACGAGGAGAAGTTGTTGGAGTCCTTCGTCCATTCGCGATCCTTTGGAAAGGTCCGAGTTCCGAGTGAGAGGTATGCCAAGGGAACACCAGGTCAAGGTCTCGTGGCGCGCTTTGGCCACCTATGGCACGTTCTCTGAAACCAATCAGCGTCGTGAATGCCCCAAGTGCCATCCTTCGGTTGTTGCCGGGCCAACAGGGCCAGAGCATCACCAGGCGGCACACGTTTGTCGCGGATCAGTCGCGCATGATGCCACGCGAGTAGGTCGCCAGCCTGTAGGGGAGCAAACTGCGCCTTGGTGCCAAACAATGGTGTCAGCTGCGGCACGACGCTCTTGAGGGCTGTGATGAACCTGCCCTTATGTAGGTCTCCATCCTCAAAGACAAATGTCGTGCGATCCCCTTCGTCGCGACGTTTGAAGTACTTCCCCACTTGCGCGATGACTTTCACGGCGGCGAGCGCGTACGGATACGCCTCGACCAGGTGCAAGTCGTAGGCAGCCGCGTATGTTCGGTGACTCGCTAGGTCCACGCCGCTTGAAAAACTCTGCCGCGTACAACGTCGAATGATGCCGACCGCGCTCTTGAGAAACGCGTCCCGCTCGTCGCGCCTCTCCCGGTATTCTGCGTAGAACTTGCTCATACGAAATACCTTGATGTCGTATTCTCGGAGGAGTGTGTTCCACTCGCGCTCGAAGCGAATCCACTTGTGCTCGGTCGAAATGAACCCGGACACGAAGAGTGCCGTGATGCTGGGATCATCGGCATTGCCGCTAGCGTCGAAGAACACCGACAGGAAAGTCACTTCACACCTTTGCGGAATACGGCCCGCGAGCTACACTTTGACGGCCACACGCCCATGTCTCAGTCACCAGCACTCCCGACTACGTGAAGTCTACCCTTGAAGAGGCCAAGGTTTGGCAGAGCGACGAGAACTTGGACTAGGAGGGATACTTGGCCAGGGTCGTGTACTTTCTCGGTGCCGGGTTCAGTCAGCCTATGGGCGTTCCCACGCTTGGCGAATTCATCCAAGTGGCCAGGGATCAGCAACAGAATAGAGACGAGTTCAGCTACTTCGGTCCTCTGCTGGAACAGATCGAGGGCTTGCATAAGGCTGGGAGCTTCTTCAAGTCCGACCTGAGTAACATCGAGGAAGTGCTGTCACTCTTGGAAGCCGATGCGTTCGTTAACGATCAAAGTCTGAAGGAGAGATTCAAGAAGCTTGTCTGCGACGTGATCAAGTATCACACGCCGCCGATTCAACCAGTCCCCGGGAAGCTCCCGTCGAACTGGCAGGGGCTGGTGTTCGGGGGTCGCGAGCCGAAGTGGAACGAGTTTGGCTATTTCACGTTAGCCCTCCTCAACCTTCAGTTGTTCCTCGAGCCATTAGGTAACAATGTGAAGGTCTCACCCGAACCGAACCCGGCAACGACGTATTCGGTAGTAACAACTAACTACGACTGTGTGCTCGAGAACGTGTGTGAGTACATCAACGGCAGCAAGCTCTTCGTGACAGATAAGGACAAGGTCGGGTTTCACGTGGTCGCAGCCAGTCGCACTCAAGTCACCACGCAGGGCCGGGTAGTGCTGGCCAAGCTTCACGGGAGTGTAGCCAATGGCGAGATCATCCCTCCGACATGGAGTAAGGCCCCAGTTCCCGACTTCAGGGATCCGTGGCTCCAGGCGTTGAAAGCGTTGAGTGAGGCTCAAGAGATTCGGATGATCGGGTACTCTCTCCCGGAAAGCGATTCCAACGTCCGCTACCTACTCAAATCCGCTGCGATTCGTAACCGAGACCTCCGGCGGGTGGATGTGATCTGCCTGGATGGGAACAGGGAACAGGATCGCTACAACAGGTTCGCGAACTTCGGTGGCTACAAGTTCAGGACCCTCGACACTTGGCAGTACCTGAACAACTTCTTTCAGCGGATCGTGAACGTTCAGTCTTCGCCGTACCCGTCCTCACCTTCCGCCGCGCTTGAGGCGACCCACGCATACTTCTTCAAGGGCCAGATGATCTGAGTGGCAGAAAGCGCGGCGCGGACCGCGCTGAACACGCTTCCCCAATCCCTGGTGCTTGCCGAAAACATCTCTTGATTGGGTTGTAGCGCACCGCCAGCTTCAGGCGCGTGTTAGGCACCCCCCTGACGTCCTGAAGGGCCAGCCAAGGCGCGTTGTGGGAACCATACCCATGTAACTATCAAGGCAACGGCGAGAAGGGCTAGCGTGCCTACCAGTGTTGCAGTCCGCCCCCGCTCCTGTTGTCCGATGTGCCTCTGGATGCGAAGCTGGAGGCTCAATTCGCTAGAGTCTCGATATGCGATAGGTGTTGCGTGATAGACCGAGTCTACGTATGCAGAGTCCTGCCTTGCAATTGAGAGGTCCTTCCCGATGCGCCGGTGCGAACGCATGAGGAACGCACCAATGCCTAACAGCACGAGCCATAAGATCACTAGCTGGCCCGCGTGCAGCCGCCTGATAGTCGACGCAATGGTCAGCGGAAGATTCCTAGTGGCTCAGCATGCCGATAACTATGAGGATCACAACAAGTGCAACGACGCCGAGTATCACAAGCACAGCCACAGTTCATGCCTTTGAGAAAAAGCCCTTCGCCGGATCCGTGAATCTCCTCGCTTATAATCGTGCCAGCGATTGGTCTTCCGCAATTCGGACAGGTGGGGGCCTGGGACGATATTTCCTTTCCACACTCCGGACACTTGATGAGAGCCATGCGTCACCCCACCCCACACCTTTCTGTGCGCCGCCCTAACTAGTATTAGACTGCGAGTCACGCAGCCTAATTCCGCTGATTGACCTAAACCCACCGTGAAAATGGAGCGGAGCAGCTCAGCGCCGCTAGGGCGTTTTTTGCGGCACTGAAGGGCGGCTTTGCGTCATCGTATGCTGGGCTCCGAACTCAGAGGGTTCGATCATGCCGCGACCTCTTTCGGGAGGTGTCCATGACCACGCCGCCACAAGAACTGTGTTTGGAGTGGTACGGGTGCGGGAAGTGTTCGCTTGGCCATGAGGACCTCAACCTCTCACTTGGATGGGTAGAAGTATCCTCCATTCCGACCCCGCCTAACGGAAAGGATTCTGGCAGCTCGCATGGCATCGGTCACAGCGGACACGTTGAACCCTGAGCCCTCCAGAATCGCCGCGAGGCGCGGACCAGTGCTGCGACCACTGGACCGAACATCTGCGAAGAACTTCAAGACGTAGGATACCATTCCCTTGTTCTGCGTCTTGAACTGATTCCACCTACGCATGTACGGCAGGTTCGATAGGAACTTCTCTTCAACATCATCGCGCAGTGTATCGTAAATCTTGTACTCGACGCGCGGCTTCCCTTGGAGGTCGCTGATTATCGACTTCACTTCTGGGGCCGTACTACCCGCTCCACGGCGTGGCTTTCGGGTCTTGAGGGTCAGGATGAACTCTGTGGGGACGGTGTGAGCAATACCTACTTCGAGAGAAACGTTTGGATTGGATCCTGTCGCATCGAATATACACCCGGCCGAGTCGGTGATCAGTTCAGTGATGTGCTCTAGCAAGTAGTCGCTGGAGTTTACGCCTGTAGTGTCTGCCAGGACAATCGACAACGGTGTATCCGCTTCCAGTCCCTTCTTCAGCTTGTCATAGGTCTTCCGAACATCCTTGGCGAAAGGACACCCTACAAACACCTGATAAATCTTTGGCACTCAGAGCACCTCACCGAAAGTATGGAGCCAGCCGGGATCGAACCGGCAACCCGCCCTGCGACCTGCCCGTTCCTCATCCTCAAGCGAAAAGTCGGAAATGTTCAGGGTTCAAACCCAGTGCTGCGATCTCGCCGAATGTGCTAACTGCTTGTGAGATATAGTCGGGGCGGCGGGATTCGAACCCGCGACCTCCTGGTCCCAAACCAGGCGCGCTACCGGACTGCGCCACACCCCGATACGAACAGCACAACTTAAGCGGGAGAGTTACGGAAACGCCACTCTAGTCAGCGCTGTCCTTATTGCGTCGGCGATACGCCAACACGGCGATTGCGCTGCAGAGAAGGAACGCGGGAACGATCAAGATGAGCATGGCAGTCAATGTCGCGGGCATGTGCCGAGCGGCCTTACGGCCCTCCCCCCGGAACACGCTGGTGCAGGAGACGAACGGCGTCCGGCAAGAAATGGTTCATCAGGATCAGCACGACCACGAGCGCGGGAATCAGACTCCAGAACAAGCTGGGGCGCTCATACCGCAGGTGCATGAAATAGAGCAGCGCGATGGTCGCCTCGACGCACGCGAGCGCCAGGAGCCCGGCCAGCTGCACGCCGACCGAGAACCGCGCGTACGTCAGTGCCACCTCGGCCCCTACGATGAGGAGCAGTCCGATCCAGACAACGAGGTACACTCTCAGCCCCGGGCGGTGCGCGGATGCCGTTCCGGTAATGACCGGCTCGCGATTTGTCTTCACCGGACGTTCATCAAGTAGACCAGCGGGAACACGAACATCCACACCAGATCGACGAAGTGCCAGTAGAGACCGGCCGTTTCGACATGGCCGGCGTCGAACCGGCCGCCGCGGAACCCAAGGGCGATGACCCCGATGGCCACGATCCCCGTAATCACGTGCAGCAGGTGTAGTCCGGTGATGCCGAAGAACGTTGCCCCGAACTGCACGGGTCCGCCGAGCGGATTCTGGAACAGCCTCCACCCTTCCCCGATCATCGCGAACCATTCGCGCAGGTGCAGCGCGGCGAACACGATGCCCAGCACCATCGTCGCGGTCAGCCAGCGGAGGCTAGCGGCCCTTCGGCCCGCCTGGGCGGCGAGGACGGCGCACACCATCGTCAGGCTGCTGGTCAGGAGCACCGCCGTCATGACGATGCCGTTCGCGATCGTGGGCCAGAAAACAAACGGCCGCGTCCAGTTGGGATTGGCGATGCGCAGGTAGCCATAGGCAAACAGGATCGCGCCGAAGGTGGAGGCGTCGGCGATGATGAACAGCCACATTCCCAGTTTCTTCGACTGGATGCCGTACGGATTCGCCTCGAGCTGCGCGCCATGACCTACGCCCAGGGATGTCACGGATTGCCTAGATTCGCAGCGCCAGGATCGCCAGCAGACAGAGCCACAGCGCTGCCATGAAGTGCCAGTAAAGGGCAGCCGCCCCGACCGCGCTCTGGGCTGCCGGACCGCTCATTCGACTCACGCGATAGAGCACGTACGACAATCCCGCCAAGCCACCCAGGACGTGCAGGCCGTGCAACGCCGTGAACACATAGAAGAAGGAGCTGCTCGGGCTCGTAGCCAGAAACAGGCCTTGAGCGCCGAGGTCCTGCCACGCGAAGACCTGCCCCAGGACGAACAACAGACCGAGCACCAAGGTCAGCGAGAGCCAGGAGAGCCCCGTGCCGCGCGCGATCCTCCGCCGGGCAACGTCGAGCGTCCCGCTGCTGGCCACGAGGACCAGCGTGTTGAGGTAGAGAATCCTGGGCAACTCAAAGTGCTGCCAGTCCGGCGACGCGGCTTGGTGCACGACCAATGCGCTCGTCAACGCGGCAAACGACATCGTGATGGTCGCAATGCCGACAAGCACCCCCGTCTGCGCCCGACTCGGCCCGGACGGTTGCGTGGTAGTCGCCACCGGCACGGCCGGGGGCGCAGGCGGCGGGGGCGGCGCGGGCGGGCGCGAGGCGATGGTTGTCATGGCGAGGCCTGCATCACGTAGTCCGTCGGTCCTCCCCCCGCCGGGACGCCGTACTCTTGCGGTCCGCGATGCACCGCCGGCGGCGGGCCGCCGAAATTGTCGTGCGGCGGCGGGGAGCTTGTGGACCACTCGAGCGTGGTGCCCTGCCACGGGTTGGCCGGCGCGGTGGCCCCCCGCAACCGGCTGCGGATCAAATTGAAGAGGAAGATGAGCTGGACGGCGCCGGTGAACAGGGCGGCGACCGTGATGAAGCGGTGCAACGGAATCAGCGGCTTCAGGTAGTCGTCGGTGAATGCCGAGTAGCGGCGCACGTTGCCCGCCAGGCCGAGGTAGTGCATCGGCATGAACACGCAGTACACGCCGATAAACGTGAGCCAGAAATGCCACTTGCCGAGCGTCTCACTCATCATGCGACCGAACATCTTGGGAAACCAGAAATAGGTCGCGGCGAAGATGCCAAACATGGCGGCGACACCCATGACGAAGTGGAAGTGTCCCACGACGAAATAGGTACCGTGCAGATAGGTATCGATGGACGGCTGCGCCAGGAAGAAGCCGCTGATTCCGCCGCTCACGAACACGGACACGAATCCGAGGCAGAACAGCGCCGGCGTAGTGAACCGCAGCTTGGCGCCGTACAGCGTGCCGATCCACAGGAGCGTCACGATGGTGGCGGGGATCGTGATGACCAGCGTGGGGACCGAGAACAGCGTCGCCGAGAACGGGTTCATCCCGCTCAAGAACATGTGATGTCCCCAGACCGTGTAGCTCAGGAAGGCGATCGCGATCAAACAGGCGATGAAGACCCGCGGTCCCAGCAGCGGTTTCCGGGCAAAGACCGGGAGAATGTGAGAAACGATTCCGAACCCCGGCAGGATCGCGATGTAGACCTCGGGATGCCCGAAGAACCAGAACAGATGCTGCCAGAGGAGCGGCGAGCCGCCCGAATGCGGCTGCAGGCGATCGCTGATCACCAGTCCCGCCGGGATGAAAAAGCTCGTGCCGGCGACCCGGTCGAGCAGTAACAGGATACAGGCGGGCATCAGGACCGCGAAGGCGATGAGGCCGATGACCGAGGTGACGAACCACGTCCAGGTGGAGAGCGGCATGCGGGCGAGCGACATGCCCTTGGTCCGCAAGTCCAGCGTGGTCACGATGAAGTTCAGCGCCCCGAGCAGCTGGGCAACACAGAAGATGAGGATCGAGACCACCCACAGCGTCTGGCCCAGTCCCTGCCCCGGACCCGCGTCCTTGCCGACGGCGCTGAGCGGCGCGTATGCCGTCCAGCCGGACAGCGCCGGACCCTCCGGCACGAAGAACGCGCTGATCAGCACGAGGAACGCGACGAGCGTCACCCAGAACGACATCATGTTCATGCGCGGGAACGCCATGTCCGAGGCGCCGATCTGGATGGGTAGGAAGTAATTGCCGAATCCGGCGAACGGGGCGGTCGTCAGGACGAAGAACACCATGATCGTCCCGTGCATCGTCATGAGCGCGAGATAGTACTCCGGCGTGACCACACCACCGGGGGCGGCGTTGGGCGCCACCGTTCCCAGGCCGGGAATCGGGGTCTCGGGCCACCCGAGGTGGAAGCGCATCAGCCACGACAGCACCATGCCGGTGACGACCGCCACCAGCGCTAGATCGAGGTACTGCTTACCGATCACTTTGTGGTCGACGCTGAAGACGTGCGTGCGCCAGAACCCGCGCGGCGCAGCGTGCGGCCCACCGACCGTTGCTGTCGGGACGCTCATTGCTGGGCCGCCTTCTCCTTCAGCCACTGGTTGAATTGCTGCTCCGGCATCACCTCGACATACGCCCGCATGTTGTAGTGTCCCAGACCGCACAACTGCGTGCACACGATCTCGTATTTTCCGGTTTTGGTCGCGGTGAAGTGGAGCGGGATCACCATGCCCGGCACGAAGTCCTGCTGGATGCGGAGCTCGGGCACGTAGAACGCGTGGTTGACGTCCTTCGCGTGCAGCGCCAGCAGGATCGGCCGGTTGACGGGAATCGCGAGACTGCCGACGACGATGTCGTCACGGGCCGTCGTGTCGTTGGCCGGGTCCAGGCCGAAGAAATTCTGGGTGGCGTCGTTGGCCAGCTCCGGATGCATCGCGCCGAATCGGCCGTCCGGCCCCGGATACCGGAAATAGAAAGCGAACTGCTCGGCCTGCACTTCGATTTGCAAGGAGTTGGGGTCGGGGGGAGTCTGATAAATGCCGGCCCATACTTTGGAGCCGACGAACGTCAGGGTCAGAATCTCGATCCCGACCAGCACGACGGCCAGAACCACCATGGGCGTGGCCCCGCCGGGAAAGGTCTTGACCGCGCGCGACGCCGGTTCGGGACCAAAGCGCCACGCGAACACCGCCAGCGCCAGCTGCGCAACGACGAAGAGGACGCCGGCAGCGACCATCGTCTCGTTGAGAGCACGATCGATGCGGGACCCGTGGGCGGAGATATCCACCGGCAACCACCAGATGTGCAACGCGAATAGGGCGGCCGAAACGACCGCGATGGCCGCCACGACGACGGCGAACACCTTCCCCACGGGTCAGTACGGCCGGGCGGTGAAGACGAAGCTGATCGTCTTGCTCTGGCCGTCGCCGACGGTCACCTCTTGGCGCTGGGCGCCGAACTGTTCGTGCCAGGCCGTCACGGTGTACTTGCCCGGCGGCAGCCCGGCCAGGCTGAAGGTCCCGTCCTCGCCCGTCACCGAGTAGTGCGGGGTCCGGAGCACCGCAAAGTAGCCGTGCATCCAGGGATGGACGTTGCATTTGACCGGGATGAACTCCGGCTCCTCCCACTTCGTGTGGATCGGCGGCGCCCCCTTGGGCTGCGACTTGTTCCATTCCGGATTCACGCGCGCGAGGGGATGGATGTTGTGCGAGTGGGGATCTTCGTTGTAGATGTCCAACGGCTGGTTCACCTGCAACGCCAGCACGTGGGGAATGTACAGGCAGCCCTTTTGATTGTAGCGCGTCGCCTCGGTCGGTGGCGATGTCGGCTGATCGCCGGCCGAGATGTACACCACCACCCAGCGGAGCGTGCTACCGGCGCCGGTCACGACGTTTTCCGTCATGACCGGCGTAGGGTGCTGCGTCACGCAGTTCGGTTCTTTCGACATGTCGATCGGCCGCATCTTCGGCGGCGTCCCTGTATAGGTCACCGTGCCGCTTATGCGGCCGGCGGCCGGCGGCGGCGCCGCGCGCCCGGTCATCGCGGCCTTCCCCAGCAGCAGCCCCGCGAGCACGGCCACCCCGCTCCACCAGAACCTGTTCGAGCGCCTCACCGCTGACCTCCTTCTGGGCCGATGGGCTTGAGCTCACCGGCGTGCGTAGCCAGCCACGTTTTCCAGATTGCCGCCTCCGGCGTCTGAATCGACTGTAGCGTCCGGAGGAAGTGCACCAAGTCCCACGCGTCCGCCGGCTTGATCTGATCGGCGAAGGACGGCATCGCCGAGCCGTCGAGTCCCGTCATGAAAATGCGGTACAGATCCCGATTGGTCACCCCACACATGAAGCGCGACCCGGTTTCGAAATTGTACGGGCGAACCGGATTCTCTTTGTTGTCGGTCAGCGTGTGAGAGGATGGTCCGTCGCCGTGACCCGCGGCCCCATGACACTTCCAGCACTCCAGATTCTGGAACATCTCGCGCCCGTGCAGAATGCTCGCAATGGTCACGGCAGGCTCCGCCGGAATCGTGATGGGCGTCCCCGGGCGTGCGGTCCTCCACCGCGGCGAGAACGTCTTGATGTACGCGACCAGGTCCGCGCGGTTTTGCTGCGTAAGCGGCCGCCAGGGAGGCATGTTCGTCGTCACGAACCCGCGCGTCATGGAATTGAAGAGATCCTCATCGGTCGGCAGTGTGCCGGTCGGGGTGGAGCGGCATTTGAACGCGGCGAGGGTGAAGTCCCGGGGTTTGGGATCGATCCACATCGCGTTTTCCCCGTTGCCGTCGCCCGCCGGGCCGTGACAGCCGACGCAGAATCGACGATACGCCTCTTTGCCGGCGGGGGCGTGTCCCGTCACGCCGCCGATATGAGACTCCTGCGCCCGGGCGGGCGTCACCGCGCCAAACACGAACAGAACGGCGCCCATGCCGGAGGCCAATGCCATCATTGGGAGTGTCAGTTTCATGGAAGGCCTCTCTTTCAGAAGGCGAAGTCGAGGGCGAGGAGCAGGCTCCGACTCCACACGGCCGTACCGGGAGTGAGCGGGTCGACACCGGCGCCGTCACCGCTCAAGGGGATGGTGCCCACCGTTTTGGTGACCGCGAATTCGCCGTGGAGGCTCAGGCCGGCGCGGCTGAACATGAAGGGATAAGCCCGGATGCCGACCGCCATGCCGTCGTTGTTGCCCAGCGTCTTGGGGGTCGCGGGATCAGCCTGCTTGGACATGCGCAGCGTCTGATAGCGCCCCTCAAAGAGAAGCTGGGGATAGACGAAATAGTGCGCCTCGAGCACAATCGCGTTCCACGTGGGGTCCTGCGCGCCCGCCGGCAGCGGTTGGTTGGCGGGCGTGGCCGTGCCGAGGTAGGCGTTGTCGGACGCGTGCATGACGAGCGGCAGCAATTCAAGATGCCCGAAGAAGAAGCTGCCGGTGGCGCCGATGCGGTAGAACGGCTTGTTGCCCGTGGCGGCGCCGGGAATCGGCACGCCCTTCGTCGTCTGATCCACCGTCGAGCGCTGGCCGAGGTAGGCGAATAGGCCTAGCCGCTGCAAGCCGAGACTCCCCGCATCATAGGCCTGGCTCAGCGTGACGAACGCATCGACGCTCCGTCCGCGGGGCAGGCCGGGGGTGCCGCTGGTGCTGCTCAGCACCGCCAGACCGTAGCGGGTGTAGCTGGTCAGCGAGTGCCCCGACAGCTCCACGCCGATCTGGTTGTCGCCGAGCCCGAAATCGTTCGCGTCGCCCACGGGCAGGAAGTGGTACGCCGCGTAGAAGCCGCCGCTGTTGTTCGACAAGAAGGTCACGCGCTTCTCAGACAGCAGATTGTCGAGCTCGAACTTCCCCACTTTCAGGTTCGCCCACCCCGAATGCCCCAGGTTGTCGAACCGCACGTAGGCGGCCTCGATCGCGGTCGCTCCCACGGGGTCCATGGTGGTGGTGAGACCGAACGTAATGTTCTTGTAGAGGGTCCCGAGCATGAGGAAGTCGATGCCGGAGATATCTACTCCGCTCTGCGTAATGGTCTTCTCGACGAGTCCGCTGGTCGAGTCCCCAGAGATGGCGTCCACCGGCTGCTTGGTCGTGTTCTCCAGGTGGAATTGCGGGGTCGTGCGGACCGCGATCGGCCAGTACGCGGGATTCTGCCAGATGGGCGAGTCGCGGTCGTTGCCGAGCTGGAATCCGTTATCGCGGAAGGCCTGCCCGAACGGATTCAGCTCGGGCCAGACCGTGTGGCAGGCGGAACACGGCAGGCTGTATTTGCGCGCAAAGGCCGGGATGCTCTTCCTGGCGTTAACCGACCGCTCGTAGGCTCGAAGTAGGGAGGCGCGCGGGCCGCCGGGGCTCATGGCCGCAGTGCTGAGGATCAATGCAAAGGGCAGACAACCACGTAGGAGGAGCGTGACGCGCATCGGAGCCTCGCAGGGGTGGCGATGGCAGTGATGCTGCGCGGTTCGCTCCGCAGTGTCAAGAGCGCCGCAGCAGCACCTCGATCAGGGCCCGGAACGCGCGGCCGCGGTGGGAGACGCGGCGCTTGGCGGCCGCCGGCGCCTCGCCGAAGCTCATGCGCAACTCAGGCGAATAGAACAGCGGGTCGTAGCCGAACCCGCCGGTCCCGCGCGGCGCCGTCAGAATGAAGCCGTCGCACGTCGCCTCCACGATCTCCGGCACGCTGCTGGGCGTGGCCAGGAACGCCACGACGCAGCGGTAGCGCGCGGCGCGACGGTCCTCGGGCACCCCGCCGAGTTTCTCGAGTAGGAGCGTGTTGTTGGCGGCGTCCACGTCCCTCCCCGACCCTACAGCTCCAGCCCAGCGCGCCGAACGCGGCCCGGGCGCACCGCCCAACGCCTCGACTTCGATTCCCGAATCGTCGGCCACGGCCGGCAAGCCGCCGCGCGCCGCAAAGTAGCGGGCCTTCTCGACGGCGTTTTCGACGTAGCTCGTGCCCCGTTCGAGATCGGCCTCATCGGGCAGCGGCTCGAGCAGGCGGTCGGAGGGGAACGCCAGCTCGAACGGCAGGCCTTGGAAGAGATCGCGGATTTCGCGCGTCTTCCCAGGGCTACGCGTTCCAACGAGCAGCTTCATTAGACGCCGCGGAGTTTGCGGAGCAGGCTCGTGGTGGACTTGTCCTCGATGAGCGGAACACGCACCACGCGCCCGCCCCACCCTTTGACTTCGGCGGCACCTACGATCGCGTCAGGTGCATAGTCGGCCCCTTTGACCAGCACGTCGGGGCGGAGCTGGCGAATCAGCGCCAGCGGCGTGTCCTCGGCGAACAACACGACGCAATCCACGGCGGCAAGGGCGGCGATGAGGCGCGCCCGCTCGTCCTCGGCAACGACCGGGCGGTCAGGCCCCTTCGCCAGCCGCCGCGCCGACGCGTCGCGGTTGACCGCGACGATGAGCGCATCGCCCTCCCCCCGCGCCGCCTCGAGGAGCGCGACGTGGCCCGCGTGCAGGAGATCGAACACGCCATTCGTGAACACCACCCGGCCCTGCGTCGCGCGCCAGGCGGCCGCGGCCGCGGGCGTCCGGATCTTCGTGGCGGTGTTCAGAGCGGCTGCACGGCCCTGGGATGGAAGTTGAAGCGGTGATTGAACAGGGGCAGCTTGAGGGTCTCGCTGTAGCCCGTCTCGATGACGATCTGGCGGGGCACGGCGGTGCGCCGGATGACGAGCTGCCGGGTCCCCGCGGAATCAGGCAGACCGATCTCCTCGATCGCGGCTTGAACGCGACGGCGGATCGTGCCGTCGTCGAGGGCCGCGGCGAGCCGGGTCTGCGTCTGCATTTCGTCGAGCAACCGATAGTACCGGAAAAACACCTCGCCGATGTTGACCGCGTAATACAGCGCCGCCACGAACAGCAGCAGTGTCAACAGACAGCCGCTGGAGCTGGCGCCGCGCGCGCCGCGACGGGTCACCATTGGGATTGGGCCCCATCCACGATGTCGTTGACGAGCTTTTGGAGGGCGACCTTGCGGCCCTGCGCCTCCTGCGGCGGGTCGTACTCGCCGTCCACCGAGAGCCCCTGCCGCTTCCACACGGTCGTGCCCTCGCGCTGATTGACGATCTCGACGTCCACGGTGAGCTGCACCTTGCGCTTGGTGACGGTCACCTGGCCCTGCCCTGGTTGGATGGCGATCGGCAGGTCGGGGTCGTAGCGCACGACCCGGCCGCGCACGAGCGCATCGGCGGCGGCCTCTGTGGCCACGCGCAGTCCCAACCTGCCTTCCAGCGCCTGGCGCACGGCATCGCTGACTTCCTGCGTCAGCGCCGGCTCGGGCGTGTCGTTTTCGAAGGGAAGGATGGCCACGGTCTTAACGTTGGGCAGGCCGCCGCCGGCGAAGCCGTACAGACAGGCGGCGAGCCACAGGCCCGACGCGCTAGCGGCGACTGCGCCACAGTGCCGGCGGAATGACTGCCGCCGTATCCACCGCCACAACCGTGAGCTCAAAACGGGACGAAGCCTCCTGGAAGTCGACGCGCGCGCTCGCGGGGCGCGCTTGCGCGTCGAACTGGGAACGGCTCCGCGCCACCACCTTTCCAACACGCCGCCACTCGGCCTCGAGCACGCCGTTCGTCGCGACATAATCGAGCGTGTCCTCGCGCTGCGCGAACCGCCACACGATGCGCTTGATGCCCGCCGTGTCGGGAGAGGCCACCCCGAACACCTCGGCGTCTTCCGCGGGTGGCTGCACCATCCCGAGCGCCGCCCACAACATCGGGATCGCCGGGACGAGCGACCGGAAGTTCTTCTCCGGATCCGCCCACGCCACCGAGTCACCGATCACGACCGCCGCCCCGCTGCCCAGTCCGAGCGGTCCCGCGTAGTCGAACCGCAGCGAATCAGGCGGCGCAATCCGCGCGCTGCCCCGTCCGGCGTACTTGACCCGCTCGTCCTCGTACCGCCAGCGGAACCGGATCAGCGTCGGTCCGCGCGGCAGCGTCGTCCGGCTCCACGCGACGGCGCTGTCGCGGCTCGCGGGCGCCAGCGCCACGGGCACGAGTGGCGGAGGGGGCCGTCGCGACCCCGGACAGGCCGCGAGCAACGCACAGGCGGCAATGTAGGAAAGGGCACGCAGCGGGTCAAGCGAAAAGCGTTGCCCGCTCAATAGTTGAAACCGAAAAAGAAGTCCACGAACCGGGCGTGACGGCTGCTGGCGGGCAATCCGTAGAAGTTCAGCGCCCGGGAGCCGAGCCGCCACCCGATGTCGAGCCGCAGCACCAGCGGTGGGCCGATCGGCATCCGCAACCCGAGCCCACTCGACCCAAGCACGCCGCGGCGCGTCGTGGCCTCGGACCAGGCCCGCCCATAGTCGAGGAACAGGGCGCCCTGGACGCCCGGAAAGCGCGCCGCGCCGAACGGGAACCCGATGGTCAGGAAGTCGGTGATCGGGAAGCGATATTCGGCGTTGACGAGCCAGGCCCGCGACCCCGCTACATACCCGTACCGCGGGTATCCGCGCAGTCCCCACGATCCTCCGATGTTGATGCGACGCGGCCGCTCGCCTCCCGAGGCGTACCCCTGGACACGCAACGCCAGCGCGCTGTGCAACGACGTGCGCAAGTACGTGCGCACGTCCGCCGACAGCAGCCAGGAGTCGAACCGGCCGTGGCTCAGGTCGTTGACCAGGCCTGCGGTGAGATTGTAGCGCTCGCCGTCGATCGGCCCAGTGGGGAGCCACAGCGTGTTGTCCTTGACGTAGCTCAGGTAGTTGGAGGCGAGCCAGCCGACCCGCCGCGGCTCGTTCAGCTCGTTCGAGAACAGGTCGAAGCGGTCCGAGCGCTCCAGGCGATACTCACCCACCAAGCGGCGGAAGCGCGTGAAGGGATAGCGCACCTGCGCGAAGGCGCCGTAGGACGTTTCCTCGAACAGGGTGTTGAAGTCTCCTTCGTAGAAGAGCCCGCGCTGACGGAACGCCCCCATGCCCCAGTTGATGCGGCGGGACTGATTCAGGTAGAAGGCGGTGCCGTTGACGTTGTCGATCAGATTGCCGAAGCCGCTTCCCTGAAACGACGACAGCCCCACGAACAGCATGTGGTCGGACAGCAGATCGCTGAACAGGAACACCGCGCCCTGCGCCGCGCCGAGGCCCGGCGCCACAGCCGCGTCGCCCGCCGCGAAGTCGAGCGTGAACTTCTTCTCGTACGGGGTGGCATCGGCGCGGGCGTACTGCGGATGGGACAACTCGCCCCACGTCCACGACGGATCGGGAAGGCGGTCGGCCGACGCGAGCGCAAAGCCACCCGTGGTGTCCGCGAGCGGCTCGGTCAGATAGATGTTGAAGCTCAGATCGGCGAAGCCGCCGAACAACAGCCCCCCGCCCGGGCCCGGCACCCATTGGGGATCGAACGCGCCGTTCAGCGTCTTGGTCTCACGCCGGCCCGCGCCGGTCGAGTCGATCGAATAGACCTGGAACGTGCCGTCGCGATCGCTCGCGAAATAAATCCGGTCCGCGCCGGCGCCCTGCGCGGTCGCCGGCGCCCACCGCGGCGTCTCGTCGCGCCAGTTACCGTACGTGAGGTAACGGACGGCGCCGGTCGCCAGGTCGAGCGCGAACAGGTTGCGGGCCCCGCTGCGACCGAAGGGGGTGCGGTCGGAGGAGAACACGACGGTCCGGCCGTCGGGGCTCATGGTGGGATCTACGTCTTCGTACCGATCGGACGTCAGGCGCTCGAGCCGGCCGTCGGCGAGCCAGAGGCGGTACAGGTCCGAGTACCCAGAGACGGAGAGGCCGCTGAACACGACGCTCTTGCCGTCGGGCGCCCATGCGGGCGACAAGATCGACACGAGCTCCGGGAACTGATAGCGGCCGACGACCTCCCGCCGCGTCAGGCTCCAGAGGAACAGCGCGTCCCGCTCGGCGTACTTGCTGCTGAACGCCGCGATGCCCTGCGGGTTGACGTCGAGCCGCGACTCGAAGAAGTGAAACGATTCGAATTGCTCGCTCCGCTCCCCTTGCACCACCGACCGTTTGCGGGCGTCGTCCAGACTCTGGGTGTAGATCGTCGCGTAGCCACTCGCGGGGGAGAAAAAGAGGAACGAGGCAACGCTGTCGCCGGGGAGCTGGTAGGCGGCGGGCTTAATGGCCACCTCCGTGAGGCGCCGCGCCGTGATGGTCAGCGGCGGCTGGCTCGTCACGGCGGGGTAATAGCGCTGCCGCATCCAGTACTGCCATTCGTCGGAGAGCTGGTCGAGCGATCGCCCGTACACCCCCGCCAAGGCCTCTGCGAAGGTGCCGTACTTCCAGATGTCGCCGTACAGCTGGAGAATCCGCCACTCGCCGTAGTGCTCGGCGAGATAGTGGTGGATGCTGCCGCCGACGGGATAAATGAGGCCGCCGTAGGCGTACTGGAGGTCCGGCAGGCTCGGCAGCCGGCCCGCGACCGTCATGTCGCGGAGCACCATCTCGTCCCTGCTGTCCTCACCGCTCGAGAAGTATTCGGCCAGTCCCTCCGTCCACCACAACGGCATCCCGACCTGGCGGACCCGCGGGTAGCGCCCGAACACCTCCGCCGCGAGGCTGAGCTGGAAGACGTGCACGAGCTCATGGCGGAGCGTATGGCGAAATTCTTCGTAGCTGCCGCGAAACGGCATCGCCACGCGTCGCTTCAGAAACTCGGTGACGCCGAGCAGCCCTTCGGGCGGAATGAAGGGCAGGATGTTCGTCTGCTCGAAGTCAGAATGGGAGGCATACACGATCAACGGGATACGGCGCGTGACGGCGTGATTAAAGCGACGCTCGAGCGAGTCGTAACTCTCCTCGGCGTAGGCAAGCGCGACGCGGCCCAGCTCGTCCTCTTCGGGATAGTAGTAGAGATCGACGTGCTCGCCGCGCAGCACTCGCCAGTCGAAGCGCCGGTACTGGATCTTGTTTTGGCCGAAGTAGCCGAACTGCGCGCTCGCGACCGCAGGGATCGCGGCCAGCGCGGCGACACAGAGCAGAACGGCGAGCGGCCGGCGCACTAGCGGTGGATGCTCCGGATGCGATCGCCTTGGCCGATCGCATCGATGATCCCGCCCGCAACGACGCGGCCAAAGACGGTGTAAATGCCGTCGAGATGGGGCTGCGGCGAATGGGTAATGAAGTACTGGCTGCCGCCGGTGTCCGGGCCCGAGAGCGCCATCCCCACCGTGCCCACCGCATACCGCACCGGGTTGATCTCATCGCGCAGAACAAACCCCGGCCCGCCCCATCCGTCGCCGCGCGGGTCGCCGTCCTGCACGACGAAGTTGGGCACGACGCGATGCCAACGTGTGCCGTCGAAGAAGCGCCGCTCCACGAGGTTCAGGAATGCCGCGACGGTGAGCGGGGCCTCAGCCGGCAGGAGCTCGATCTCGAGCGTGCCGCGATCGGTCTCCAGGATCACGCGCGGATTCGCCTGCGCCCCTCCGCCGTCGCCGAGCGCCGGGGCGAGCCAGCGGCGCGCGACCTCGCGGTAGTCCGCGAGCGTGCGGCCGGTCGCGATCGGCACGGCCGGGCCCCAGGTCTCACGCGCGTCGGGCAGCGTATCGGCGGCGAGGCGGCGCACGAGATAGTCATCAGGGCGTGGCGTGACCGCGACAAACTTGGTCGCGACGCGTATCCGCCCGGTCGGCGAGGCGGCGGCGATCGCGCCCAGCGTCGAGACCGCCGAGAGCCGGGCATCGTTAAATGGATCGCCCTCGGCGCGCCGATAGGCCGCGACCAGGAGATCGACGTCCTCAACGTCCGGCTGGCGACCGAGAATGTCGGCCGCGACGCTGCGGACAGCGGGGTCCGGGTGTGCGAGCAGCGCGCGCGCGCGCCCGCGCAGGCCCGAATCGGCCGCCAGGACAATCCGCTGCAGTGCCTGCAGCGCCTGCGCGACGACGCGGCCGTCGGGATCAGCGAGTTGCGTCTCGAGCCGGTCGCGCGCGCGCGCGGCGCCGAACGCCTCCGCGGCGACACTGCGCCAGCGCCACTCGGCATCGCCGGCGACCGCGGCCGCGGCCGCGACCCCGGCCGCGCTGTCGGCCTGCGCCAGCGCGATTACCGCCTGGCGCTTGAGCGCGAACACGCTGTTCGCGAGGCGCGGACGCAGCGCCTGAATCGCGGCCGCGCCGCCCGATACGCCAAGCGTCGTCTCGGCCTGCACCGCCACGCCGATGTCCCGATCGGCGGCGAGCGGCGCCACGGCTGCGGCCAACACCGAATCGCGGAAGGACGCGAGCGCGCGGAGCGCATTGATGCGGACCTGGGTGTTGCGATCCTCGAGTAGCGGCCGCAGGCCATCAATCGCTCCGCGCGGATCGAGCTTGGCGCTGTCGAGCAGCGCCTTGCTGATCCCCCGCGCCGCGACTGCCCGGATCTGCGGGTCGCGGTCCGTGAGCGCGCGCACCAGACGCGCCGCGCCGGGGGCCGCGCGCAGGCGTGCGAGGGAGTACAACGCCCGCCAGCGGGTGTCCGCGTCGGCGTGGTCCGTGAAGGCGATCAGCTCGGCGACCGGGGCGCGCGCGCCCAGGCGCCATGCCTCGAGCAGCGCGGCCGCCACGGCCGGCGGCGTGGCCGCGCCCGGGGAGCCGGTGGCGACGATCTCGCCCAGCGCGCGCGCGCCGTCCGCGCCGCCGATTTTTGCGATCGCCGTGACGGCCTCGAGCTGCGCCGGGCCTTGGTCAGCGGGAGCGACCGCCCGCACGGCCTGCAGGAGCGCGGGCAGCGCACGCGCATCCTTCAGCAGTCCCAGGCCGAACGCGGCGGCGGCCCGCACCTGGGGCGCGGTGTCGTTGAGGGCGGGAATGAGGAGGTCGAGGACCGCCGCGTCGCCGATCCGGCCGGCCGCCAGCGCCGCCTGGCGACGCACGCCGGGATTCGGATTCGCGAGCGCCTCGCGGAGCACTCCCGCGTCGAACCGGCGGGCGTCAGCCGCTGCGAGCACCGCGGCGAGCTGGCTAACCATCGCCTCGTCCGCGGCCGGGGGAGAGGGGGGCTGCTGGGCGCCCGCGCCACAGCAGGGCGCTATAAGAAGAAGGAAGAGGCCGGCGCTAGAGACGAACCGGGTCTGCCGTGGGTTCGAGCAGCTCACGCACGTGCTCCGGAATACGCGATAAGGTCTGTCGTGGGTTCAGCGCGATCAGTGACGTCTCCGCGGTCGCGAGCAATTCGTCCGTCTCCGCCCGTTCGACCGCATATCCGAAGATCACACGCCGGGAGGCCAGCTCCCGCACCCAGCAGCGGATCCGAATCATATCATCATAGCGGGCAGGCTGCCGGTAGCGAATGTGCACATCTGTGACGGTCAGGTACGTCCCCTGCGCTTCCAACTCCTTGTACGACACCCCTCGCGCGCGGAGGTGTTCCGTGCGCGCCATGTCCATCCAAATGAGATAGTTCGCGTGATAAGCGAAGCCCATCTGGTCGGTCTCGGAGTAATTCACGCGGTGGCTGACCGCGCTGATCACGCTACTCCCCGTAGGGGATCCAGATGTTCTTCACTTCCGAGGCGCGACGCAGAAACTCGCGGCCTTCCGCCTGGCGGGGGTCGAGCCAGTCGCGCGCCCGCGCCGCCGTCCAGGTGCGCTTCATGTTCGCCGCGGAGGCGAGCTCGACCGCCTTCACGCCGGCGGCGTTCCCGAAGTACCACATCCCGTCCACGTCGTCGTGCTCTGCGAGCACCTTGGCGAGGGCATCCTTCGGTCCGGTGATCACGTTCACAACGCCGTCGGGGACGTCGGACGTTTCCAGCACCGTGTAGAACTCGGTCGCCGCGAGCGGCTGGGTCTCGGAGGGCACCACGATGACGGTGTTCCCGACGGCGACGGCGGGCGCCACCAGCGATACGAAGCCGAGCAGCGGGAACTCGTCGGGGGCGGCGATGCCAAGAACGCCCACGGGCTCGTTCATCGCCAGGGTCACGCCGCGGATCGGCGTGTGATGCACGGCGCCGTCCCACTTGTCGGCCCATGCGGCGTACGTGAAGAGCCGTGCGATCGTCGCCTCGACCTCGCGCCGCGCGGCGTCGGCGCCGCCGCCCGTCAGCGCCTGGATCCGCGTGACGTACTCCTCGGTGCGCGTCGCCAGGTTCTCCGCGATGAAGTAGAGGATCTGGGCGCGCATGTGGCCCCCCCCGCTGCCCCGGCCCCACCCCTCGGCGGCATGCGCCGCCTCGACCGCGTTGCGGACATCCTTGCGGTTTCCCTCGGCGACCTCACCCAGTACCCGCCCATCGGGTCCTAGGACCTTGCGGGTGTAACCCTGGTCGGGGCGCGCTTGCTTGCCGCCGATGAAGAGCTTGTAGGTGCGGTCGATGGGGGGCAGGCCCGATTGCGGAATGCGGATTGCGGAATGCGGAATTGACGCGTCGGGCTTCTCGACGCCCACGTTGTCATTCCGCATTCCGACTTCTGCATTCCGAGTCTCGTATTCCGGCTTCAAGTACTCCCACATCCCTTCCCTGCCACCCTCACGCCCGAACCCCGATTCCCGGTAACCACCGAACCCGGAGGCTGCGTCGAACAAATTGGTGCAATTGATCCACACGACGCCCGCCTTGAGCTTGGGCGCGACGTCGAGCGCGAGGTTGATGTTCTCAGTCCACACGCTCGCGGCGAGCCCGTAGGGCGTGTTGTTCGCCAGCTCGACCGCCTCTTTGGGCGTGCGGAACGTCATGGCAACCAGCACGGGACCGAAGATCTCGACCTGCGCGATTGTCGCGGCGGGCGAGACGTCGGTGAACAGCGTGGGCGGATAGAAGTAGCCTTCCGTGGGGCACGCCCAGGAGGGCTGCCACATCTTGGCCCCTTCCTCTACTCCCTGCTCGACCAGGCCACGGATGCGCTCGAGCTGGACCGGCGCAACGATCGCGCCCATGTCCACCGCTTTGTCGAGTGGCGAGCCGACGCGCAGTTTCTCCATGCGGGCGCGCAGCTTCTGCGTCAGGCGCTCCGCGATTCCCTCCTGCACCAGCAGCCGTGAGCCGGCGCAGCAGACCTGCCCCTGATTGAACCAGATCGCGTCCACCACTCCTTCGACGACGCTGTCGAGATCGGCGTCCTCGAAGACGATGAACGGGCTCTTGCCTCCCAGCTCGAGCGTCAGCTTCTTGCCGGTCCCCGCCGTCGCCTTGCGGATGACCCGGCCCACCTCGGTCGAGCCCGTGAAGGCGATCTTGTTCACGTCCGGGTGCTCGACGAGGTGTTTCCCCGTAGTGCCGTCGCCCGTGACGACGTTGAACACGCCCGGCGGCAGCCCCGCCTCGCGCGCGATCTCCGCGAAACAGAGCGCGGTGAGCGGCGTGAACTCGGCAGGCTTGAGGATGACCGTGTTTCCAGCGGCGAGCGCGGGGGCGACCTTCCAGGCCACCATCAGCAGGGGGAAGTTCCAGGGGATGATCTGGCCCACGACGCCGACCGGCACGTAGCCGGGGAATTCGCTATCGCGGAGCTGCGCCCAGCCGGCGTGGTGATAGAAATGCCGGGCCACGAGCGGGATGTCGAGATCCCGTGTCTCCCGGATCGGCTTGCCGTTGTCGAGGCTCTCGAGGACGGCCAGCAGGCGCGAGTGGCGCTGCACTTCGCGCGCGATGGCGTAGAGGTAGCGGGCACGGGCGTGCGGCGCGAGGCCGGCCCAACCCGGCGCCGCGGCGCGCGCCGCGACCACCGCGGCGTCCACATCGGCGTTGCTCCCCTGTGCGACGCGCGCGAGGACCCCCTTGGTGGCCGGATTGATCGTCTCGAAGTATTGGCCCTCGGAGGGCGGAGCCCACTGGCCTCCGATGAAGTGGCCGAAGCGGCTTCCATCGTGCTGCTTGATCCACTCGAGCGCCGGCGCGGCGCTCTCCGGCGCCGGTCCGTAGTCCATCGTCTCGAACAGCTTGGCGACGGTCGTCATGTCAGACCATCGGGTGCCGGTGCGCGGCGGAGTAGCGTCCGGTGACGAAGTGCTCGAGCTGGCGCTCGATATCGGTAAGCAGCGCGCTCGCGCCGAGCCGGAACAGCGCCGGACGCAGCCAGCGATCGCCGAGCTCTTCTTTCATTAGGATCATCCATTCGAGCGCCTGCTTGGCGGCGCGAATGCCGCCCGCCGGCTTGAATCCGACGGCGGCTCCGGTGCGGGCCTCGTACTCGCGGATCATGCGCGCCATCACCACCCCGACGGGGAGCACCGCGTTGACCGTCTCCTTGCCGGTGGACGTCTTGATGAAATCCGCACCCGCCATCATCGCGACCATGCTGGCGCGGGCCACGTTCGTGAGCGTCGCCAGCTCTCCGGTGCCGAGGATCGCCTTCATCCGTGCGGCGCCGCAGGCGTCGCGGAACGCGCGGACCTCGGCGTAGAGCGCGGGCCAGTCGCCGGTGAGCACGTGCGCGCGGGTGATGACGATGTCGATCTCCTGCGCGCCTGCCGCCACCGAGGCGTGCACTTCGGCCAACCGCTGGGCGAACGGATTGAGGCCTGCCGGAAACCCGGTCGAGACCGCGGCCACCGGAATGCCCGAGCCCTCGAGGGCCGCCACCGCCGTCGGCACGAGGGCGTGGTACACGCACACCGCGCCGACCTTGATGTCCAGATGCCCCACGCCGAGCGCGTCCACGATGTCGGGCCGGAGGGGACGGCGCGCCTTGGCGCACAGGCGCAGCACGTTACCCGGCGTGTCGTCGCCCTGGAGCGTCGTGAGATCCATGCAGGTGACTGCTCGGAGCAGCCACGCCGCCTGCCATTCCTTTTTTACCGTGCGGCGCGTGGGGATCGTGGCGGCCCGGCGCTCGACGGCGCTGCGGTTCACGCGCAGCGCGCGCACGACGTCGAGATCGAGCGGCATCCCCGGATTGCGGTCTCGCTCAACCGGCGTGCGTTGAGCCACCGCAACCATCGATCGCAACCGCTCAGAAGTAGCCTTCATGCTGGCGGGAGAATGTGAACCAGGCGACGAAAAGTCAACGCAGTCCGGCGCCCTGGCGGCACGCGGCGACCGCCGCGGGGTCCTGGGCCCGCGTGCACTGCTCTTCGCGCTCCGGAGTCGTGGCGACGAGCGTGGCGATCTCCTCGCCCAGCGCCTGGTAGCACGTCGGTCCACCCGGTTCGCGCGCGACGATGCGGCAGAAGGTGAACGCCGCGTCCGTCGTCGCCGTCCAGTCGACGAGCGCCTTCGCCGCCCCGAAGTAGCACGCCGGCCGATAGGCGGCGGTTCCCTTGGCGCACAGATCCGCCGATTTCTGCGGGTCGCGCAGCGCGTACGACGTGATGTCCCGGCCGAGGCTTTGATAACAGACGGAGCGCACCTGCAGGGGCGCGCGGTCGCAGGAGCCCGCGGCCGCGGCAATGTCGCCGTGGTTGAAATGCAGCATGACGGAGGTTTGCATCTGATAGCAGGCGTGCAGGTACCGCTCCGCCATGATCGAGCATGGATACAGCGGATCGTCGGGATCGAGTGCCTTGAATGCGGCAGCGGTCTGGTGATGGTGCCCCTGCATGGCAAGCTGCGTGGCCGGGTGATGCGGTGAGGTCGCGTTGATGACGCTCTCCATGAACGCCCCGCCGTAGCACGACTCGCGGTCCCATCCGTCCGTGAGGAGATCGCAGTCCGCGAGCGCGCGCGGCAGGTCGTGGGCGTGGAACATCGTCAGCCCGTGCCCCATGCCGTGCACGCACTGAAACAGCACCCAGCGGCTCGCGGTCGCGCTCTTGAACGGTTTGCAGAGCGCTTCTACCTCCGGTGCCGCCACGTGGTCGCGCGACTCGAAATACGCCTGGATCACGCCGTGGCGGCAGCCCGAGGAGTAGCCGTCCCCGCACGCGGCGAACGTCGCGGTGATCTCGGGAGAGCGTCCGTAGGCCTCGATGCCGATGCCGTGGGCGTATTCGTGCGCGTGCTCCGCCACGTCGGGATCGGCCGCCGCGAACGCATCGAGCGTGGCGACGGCGTCCGCGACGCCATGGGCGCCGAGGCGCTCCGATAGAAGCCGGCTGTAACAGGCCGTCCGCTCCGCGGCGGCGACGCGGCGGCAGACGGCGCCGGCACCGGAGGCCGACCCCGCGGGACGCGCGAACCGGGTACCCACAACGCCGGCGACGACTAAGCCGCCGACGGCGATGAGTAGGATCTTCAGGCGAGGCATGGCAGAAGACTAATCTGCTTGCGGCGGTGGTTCCAGCTTCCTAAGCTTGGGGCCGTGCCTACCCCGGTTTCCCGCGTGCTGGTGCTCGCGGACGCCCACCTCGGCCAAGTCCCACCGGCCGTCCGGGCTGCCTTCCATTCCTTCCTGGATGAAGGGCCCCAACCGGGCGATCACCTGCTTCTCGTTGGCGATCTGTTCGATTTCTGGTTCGAGTACCAGAGCGTCATCCCCCGAAAGCATTTTGCCACCGTCGCCAAGCTCCAAGAGCTGCGCGCCCGGGGAATCCCAATCACGTTCGTGGGTGGCAACCACGATCGCTGGGGCGGCTCCTTTTTCCGACAGGACTTGGGGATCGACTTCTACGGCGGCGAAGCGGAGCTCGAGCTGGGCGGACACCGCATCTTCGTAGCCCACGGCGACGGGCTCACCGAACAGCACTGGACCGGCACGCTGATGCACCGTTTCACCCGGCATCCGGTAACCATCGCCGTGTTCCGCCTCCTCCACCCCACCATCGGATTCTGGATTGCGGATCTGTTTTCCCGGCACTTGGCCGACAACACCAAGGACCGGGCGGTGCTGGACCGCGCGTCGGCGGCACAACGGCGCTGGGCCGCCGACTTCCTCGGCCGCCGTCCGGACGTGGGCATCGTGATCATGGCGCACACACACCGACCGGTCGTGGATCGGGTGCCCGATGGGCGGGCCTACTTGAATCCCGGAGCGTTTCTCGACGGCGGGCGCTACGCTGTCATCACTGCGGACGGCATCGAGCTGAAGCAGTTTACAACGGAACGACTTCTACCTGCTTGAGCTTCTCGCCGAGAAACCTGGCGCCTACCTTGCGGAAGTGTGGCTCGTCGTCCGACACGACGAAGCGGTGCTCGTGACTACCACCCTCCGCCAACAGGCCGAGCCGCTCGAGCTCTCCGGCGACGGCGGTGGCTGTCTCCTCGGCTGAATCCACCAGCGTCACGCCCGGCCCCATCACCCGGTTGAGCAACGGCTTGAGGAGTGGATAGTGCGTGCAGCCTAGCACGAGCACGTCCACCTTCGCGCGCTTGAGCGGCTCCAGATACTCGCGCGCGATCAGCTCGGCCGCCGGGTGCTCGAACCAGCCTTCCTCTACCAGCGGCACGAACAGGGGGCACGGCTGCCCGTGCACCCGCGCGTCGGGCCGCAATGCCTTGATGGCGCGCTCGTAGGCGCCGCTGGCAATCGTTCCCGCGGTCCCGATGACGCCGATGACTCCGGTCTTGGTCGCCGCCACCGCGGCGCGCGCGCCCGGCTCGATCACGCCGACCACCGGCACCGGAGAGCGCTCTTTCAGATGGCTGAGGGCGTGCGCCGTGCTGGTGTTGCACGCGACGACGACGGCCTTGACGCCGCGCTTCAACAGGTACGCGAGGATTTCGGCGCTGTACCGCCGCACCGTGTCGGGCGACTTGGGGCCGTACGGCACGCGCGCGGTGTCGCCGAAGTAGATCACGGACTCGCGCGGCAGGCGCTCGAACAGCGCGCGGGCCACCGTGAGCCCGCCGATGCCAGAATCGAACACGCCGAGCGGAGCCGCGTTCACGGCGCGGGAAGAGGCGGGAGCGCGACGCTGATGCCGAAGCCGCGTGGAAAGGCGCGGACCTCGAGATCGGGAGGAAAGTCCCGCAGATGCGCGGAGACGTAGGCCTCGGCGCCGGCAAAGAGGTGGTTGAAGATCCACAGCACGAGCCAGTCCTGCACCTCCTGCCGCTTCAGGTGCACGTTGCCTGACCCGATCGCTTTGAAGTAGTTCGCTTCCTGCTGCGCCTTCAGCGTCATCATGGCCGTCACCCCTTCCCACGCGACGAACGCCGCGCCCGTCGTGTGCCGGCCGGTGACGGCCTGCCCCCACCCGGGCAAAAGGAAGGAGCGCCAGAAGGCCCCCATGGGACGGACCATGTGCAGGGTGTCGATCGGCAGCACGATATGCTGGGTGGTGTCCTGGGCCAACAGGCGGTGAGACGGATAGGCAGTTAGCAACAGCCCAACCGTGATCGCTAACCGGCTAACCGTCGAACCGCCTAACCGTCTCATCGCGCCACCAGCACGTTCAGTCTCCCCCGCTCGAGCAGCACGGTGCATTCGTTGGTCCCCGGCTCACGCAGCTCGCCATCCACGTGCACTACCAACGGCTGCTCAGGCGAACGAATGACGAGTTTGGCGGTTTTGATCATCGCGACCTCGCGCATCCCAACGTGCGTCCCGCGCATCACCCGCGGGATGGCGAGGAGGAAACGCGGCAGCGACACGCGACGAATCAAACACACGTCCATCTTACCATCCGCGGGATCGGCATCAGGGGCGAACTGGTAGCTCCCTCCCGCCGTCGTGCCGTTGCACACCTCGACCATCATCATGTACCCCCGCTCGCGGAATCCGGGCGCGGCCACGTCGAACAGCGGCGGCTGAAAGTTGAAGAAAGTCTTGATCACCGGGACGAGATAGGACAGGAACCCCCGCAGATTGGGCATCGCGTTGCGAGTGCGCACCACGGCGGGACCGAAGCCAAATCCCACGCTGTTCACGAACCACTCGTTCAGGACGCGACCCGCGTCGAAGCGCCGGGACTGGGCGGTGACCAGCCGGGCGACCGCACGGGCGGGGTCGTAGCCGTACATACCGACCATTTTGGCAAAGTCGTTTCCCGAACCGATCGGGATGACGCCGAGAGCGGCTTCGCCATCGGCTTGGAGCAGGCCATTCGCCACCTCGTGGACCGTGCCGTCTCCACCGACGGCCACGACATGGCGGGCTCCCTGGCTGACCGCTTGGGCGGCGAGCTCCTGACCGTGACCGGGCCCTTCCGTCCGGACGACGTCCACGGACCACCCCTGCGCACGAAAGGCGCGGCACGCCGGGGCTTCAGCCCGGCGTGCCGCGCCCCGACCGGCGACAGGATTGATGATGAGATGAGCGTGGAGCACGCGGCAGACAAGATACAACCTTGCCTGGCGCGGGCGCGCTGGCCAGCAACTGCCTACATCGGCTGGTCTAGGTAGTGCTCTTCCCAATCGACGGCGAAGTCCACCTTGCAGCGCTCGCATGTCATCCGGCGCGGGTGACCGCGCAGGGGCACGCGGTCGCGACACGACGGGCAGACGGCATAGTGCGCGCCGATGGCGACGGGAAGAACCCTAGTGGTCTGGGGTCGCGGGACGACGGTCCAGCGACGGGGTGGCGAGTGCGAGATCTCCAGGAACGCGCGGACGACGGGTACAGGCTTCCGGTTCACATCCACCACGGCGGCGAGTCCCTCGACCTTGATCAGCCGGTACCATGCGCCGCGGCGCAGATTGCAATTCAAATCCGCCTGCAGTCGAGCCCACACCATCATGCACTCTCGCTCGCGTCCGGGGGGAGGACAACAGTGGTGCAACGGCGTCGCGCCGTCAATGTTGAATGACCGGTATTGGAGTGATGTCGGTCACGTCACGTTGCGGCGAGGTAACCTTCCTCCCAGTTGACCTCGAATTCCTGCTGACAGCGGCGGCACTCCAGCGTGGCGGCACGCTTGGGAAGCGGTGAGCGGCCGCGGCAGCTGGGGCAGACGCCGTACTGCGTGCCGAGGTGGGCCGCCTTGCGACTGCCGGGCGGGCGCGAGACCACGCTCCAGCGCTTCGGCGGCCGCTGCTGAATCTCGAGCCAGGCCCGCAACACGCTGGTACGCCGGTGGTTGACGTCGAGGACCGCTTGGAGATCGTCGAGCTCTACCACGCGGTACCACGCACCACGGCGAAGATTCATATCGACATCCGCCTGGAGGCGGGCGAATAGCAGAGGGGCCATCACGACTCCTTGATAGGGAGACGGGGTGGGCGCGGGCACAATATAACAAACGGGAAAAAACTAAGAGTCTTCCCAGCCGATGTCGAAGTGGCCGTTGCACTTCGGGCAGCGCATGCTGATCGCGCGTGGCTCCAGCCGGGCGCGCTCCCGGCAGTTGGGACACACGCCGTAGCGCGCTCCCCAGGTCAATGGCAGTCTCGCGTTGGCGTTTCGCGGCCGCGCCACGACGGCCCAGCGACTCGGCGGGGTCGGCAGGATCTGGAGAGACGGACGCGGTACGGAGGTGGGCCGGCCGTTGATGTCGAGGATGGCTTCTACGGGAGTGAGCCGGACGACACGATACCACGCGCCCTGGCGCAGCTGGGCAGTCTGATCGGGTCGGAGGCGAGCCCATTCCCCGGTAGACATGGCCCTACGATTGCACGCGGGGCACCGGAACGCAACAGAAAAGCTGGCGGGAGCGTGTAGGAATCGAACCTACCGAGGCTCAATCGAGCCCCAAACAGTTTTGAAGACTGCTCAGGCCACCAGGCCCAATCCGCCCCCGAGGTTGCTTACGACTTTACCGCGATGACGTCGATCTCGACGCGCGCCGCTTTGGGCAGGCCGGCGGCCTGCACGGTCGAGCGCGCAGGTTTGTGGGTGCCGAAATGCTTCGCGTACACCTCGTTCATCTGCGCGAAATCCGCCATGTCGGCCAGGTACACCGTCGTCTTGACCACGTTGCCCAGGCTCGTGCCGGCCGCCGCGAGCACCGCCTTCAAGTTGGCGAAGACCTGCTCGGTCTGCTCCGCGGTCGTGCGGCCCACCAGCTCGCCACTCTTCGGATCGAGCGCCACCTGGCCCGCCGTAAATACCAGCCCGTCGGTGGTGATTGCCTGGCTGTAGGGACCGATTGCCTTGGGGGCGCCGTCAGTCGCGACGACGCCGAGACCTGAAGTCTTGCGCATCAGAACAGTCCCTCGATCGTGCCATCAGGATGAAGGCGGATTCGCTCCGCCGCCGGGCTCTTGCCAAGTCCCGGCATGGTCATGATGTCGCCGGCCAGGGCGACCACGAAACCGGCGCCGGCCGACGGCAGAATGTCGCGCACGTGCAGCGTGAAGCCGCTGGGCGCGCCGAGCAGCGCCGGATCGTCAGAAAACGAATACTGCGTCTTCGCCATGCACACCGGCGTCTCACCGAGCCCCAGCTTGGGCAACAGCTCGAGCGCGCGCTCGGCCGGCGGCGTGAATGCAACGCCGGTGGCGCCGTAAATCTCGCGGGCGATCGTCTCGATCTTTTCGCGGATCGACCGGCGCTCGTCGTAGAGCGGCTTGAACGATGCTTTCGCGGTCTTGAGCAGCCCCAGCAACGCCTCAGCAACCGCGACGCCGCCTTCCCCACCCTTCTCCCACACATCGCAGCGCACCACCTCCACGCCCTCTGCCGCACCCACCGCTTTTACCGCCTCGACCTCGGCGTCCGTATCGGTGATGAAGCGGTTGAGCGCCACCACCGCCGGCACGCCAAATTTCTTCACGTTGCGGATGTGGCGGCGGAGATTCTCCGCACCCCGCTGCACCGCAGCGGGGTCAGCCGTCCCGAGCCGGTCTTTGGGCACGCCGCCGTGCATCTTGAGCGCGCGCACCGTCGCCACGATGATCGCCGCTTCCGGCTTGAGTCCCCCAAACCGGCACTTGATGTCGAAGAACTTCTCGGCGCCCAGGTCCGCCCCGAAGCCCGCTTCGGTAAGCACGATGTCGGCGAGCGCGAGGCCGAGCTTGGTCGCCACGACTGAATTGCAACCGTGGGCGATGTTCCCGAAGGGCCCGCAGTGCACGAGTGCCGGACCGCCCTCGAGCGTCTGCACAAGATTCGGGTTGATGGCGTCCTTGAGAAGCAGGGTCATCGCGCCCTGGGCCTTCAAGTCGCTGGCCCGCACGGCCGTCTTGTCGGGACGGATGCCCACGATGATTCGCGCCAGGCGCGCTTCGAGATCCTGGAGCCCGGTCGCAAGCGCCAGGATCGCCATGATCTCGGAGCCGGGAATGATGACGAACCGTTCTTCGCGGGGAGGTCCGCCGTTCGTGCCGCCGAGCCCCACGACGATGTTCCGCAGGGCCCGGTCGTTCATGTCGATCGTGCGCGGCCACGTAATGCGGCGGACGTCGAGGCCGAGGGCGTTGCCGTGGTGGAGGTGCGCGTCCAGCATTGCGGAGAGGAGGTTGTGCGCGCTCGCGATCGCGTGGAAGTCGCCCGTGAAATGGAGATTGATGTCCTCCATCGGTACGACCTGCGCATAGCCGCCCCCGGCGGCCCCGCCCTTCACGCCGAACACGGGCCCGAGCGACGGCTCGCGCATCGCGAGGATCGCATTCTTGCCGAGGCGCCGCAGCGCCTGGGTGACGCCCACCGTGACGGTGGATTTTCCTTCCCCCGCCGGCGTGGGGTTGATGCCCGTGACCAGCACCAGCCGGCCTTTGGTCGCGCGCCGCTCCAACGCGCGCAACGAAATCTTCGCCTTGTACTTGCCGTACAGCTCGAGCTCGTCCTCGCCCAGGCCGAGCTCGGCTGCCACCTCGGCAATCGGGCGGAGCTTCGCGGCCTGCGCGATCGCGATGTCGGAGGGGACCTTCACGGTGGCCGTCACAGCGACGAATCGAGGCGCGCGCCGAAGCAGCGTCGGGCATTCGCGGTCGTCTGCTGCGCAAGCGTTTCGGACGACTCGCCCCGCAGCGCGGCCGCTCGCTCCGCCACCGCGCGCACGAACGCGGGTTCGTTGCGCTTGCCGCGGTGCGGCACGGGCGCGAGGTAGGGCGCGTCCGTCTCGACCAGCAGCCGGTCGGGCGGACACGCGGCCAGACGGCCGGTCAGCGTCCAATTCTTGAAGGTGATCATGCCACTGAACGAGAAATATGCACCGATGCTCATCCCCGCGTCCCACACCGCGTCCCCAGAGGAGAAGCTGTGCAACACGACGCTGGGCGCCTTGCCATCCAGGCTCCGCAGCATCGCCGCCATGTCCGCGTCGGCGTCACGCGCGTGCACGACCACCGGTTTGCCGAGCTCCACCGCGAGGGCGAGCTGCGCCTCGAAGGCGTCCCGTTGCGCCGCGCGCGGCGAGTGATCGTAGTGATAGTCGAGCCCCGTCTCCCCCACCGCCACGATCTCGGGCGTCGCGAGCAGCTCGCGCAGCCGGGTGGGAACCTCGGCCGACCAGGTGCGGGCTTCGTGCGGATGGACGCCCGCCGTCGCCGATAATCCGGGGGTGGCGCGGGCGAGCGCCACGGCGCGTTCACTCCCCGTGAGCGACTCACCGATTACGACCACGTGGGCCACGCCGGCGGCGGCTGCCCGCTCGAGCACGGCGTCGCGATCCACGTCGAACGCCGCGTCGCCGAGGTGGCAATGGGCGTCCACGAGGGAGGGGCGCGGCATGCCGCGCCCCTACCGCGCCGGCTGTGGAGCGCGCGGCGGCGGTGGGGGCGCGGGCGGGCGGGGCGGCGTGGGTGCAGCCACAGGCGTGGGCGCCCGTGAGCCGAACACACGCGCGCCGCGCGCATCCTCACCCGGCCAGCGCTTCTCGATCCAGATGAGGATCGGCGCCGCGATGTAGATGGACGAGAAGGTGCCCGTGAAGATGCCGAACGTCATCACCCACGCGAACGGCCGGATCACCTCGCCCGCGAGGATGAGCATCGACAGCGTCGTCGCGATCGTGGTGCCGTGCGTCAGCACCGAGCGCGGCAGCGTCTCATTGATCGAGAGATTCAGAATCTCATAGAGGTTCTGGCGCCGGTACTTGTGCAGGTTTTCGCGCACGCGGTCGAAGATGATGATCGTGTCGTTCAGCGAGTAGCCGACCACCGTCAGTATGGCGCCCACCACGATGAGGCTGACCTCGAGATGCATCACGCTGATGAACGCGATGGTCGCGACCACGTCGTGCGCGGTGGCGATCACCGCGGCGAGCCCGAAGCGCCACTCGAAGCGGATCGCGAGGTAGATGAGCGTCACGAGGAAGCTGAGCAGGATCGCCAGGAATGCCTTGCCCTGCAGCTCGCGTCCCACCTTGGGTCCGACGGCCTCCGTGCGCACGACCGTGTACTGGCCGGCCCCGACGCTCTGGTCGAGCGCCCGGCCCACGGCGGTCGCGACCGCCTGCGAGCTGGTCGCTTCGGTCTGACCAGCGGAATGCGCGAGCCGGGCACGGATCACGAACGACGTATCCGATCCGAAGGTCTGGATCTCCGCGCCGTTCAGGCCCACGGCGTCGAGCGCCTGCCGGATCTCCCCCGTTGGCACCTGCTTGTGCGCCTCGACCTGCATCAGCGTGCCGCCGGTGAACTCGATGCTGTAGTTCAGGCCGCGGGTGGCGAGGAAGCCGGCGCCGACGAGCATGATGAGCCCCGTCAGCATAAAGGCAAACTTGCGCCACTTGATGAAGTCGTAATTCGCGTTCGCGAAGAGTCTGATCATCAGATGCTCAGGGTGGTCATGGTCGGCCGCCGGTACAACCAGATCAGGAACAAGGTCTTCACGACGGAGATGGCCGAGATCATCGAGGCGGCGATACCGATGATCAGTGTGATGGCAAAGCCCTGCACCGGGCCGGTGCCGACGAGATACAGAATGAAGGCCGTCAGCGCAGTGCTGACGTTCGAGTCGATGATGGCGTTCATGGCGTGCTTGAAGCCCTCATCCACCGCGAGGCGGAGCGACTTGCCGTGGACCAACTCCTCGCGGATGCGCTCGAAGATCAGCACGTTCGCGTCCACTGCGATGCCGATGGAGAGCACGAAACCGGCCAGTCCGGGCAACGTGAGCGTGAAGCCGAACGCCGCCAAGCCGGCCAGGGTGAACAGCACGTAGAGGGTCAGCGCCGCGACGGCGAGGGCGCCCGACATCCGGTAGTAGCCGATCATGATCACGAGCACGAGCACGACGCCCACGACCCCCGCGCGGACGCCGTCCCGGATCGAATCGGCGCCCAGCGACGGGCCGATGGTGCGCTCCTCGACGATCGTGAGCGGCGCCGGCAGCGCGCCGGCCCGCAGCACTAGCGCGAGATCGCTGGCTTCCTGCAGGGGCTTGGTGCCCAACTCGATCTGCCCGTTGGCGCCGATCTGGCTGCGGATCACGGGCGGCTGCCCCTGGACCCGGCTGTCCAGAATGATCGCCATGTAGTCGCCGATATGGCGCGCCGTTTCCTGCGAGAAGATGCGTGCGCCACGGCGGCTGAGCTGAAATGCCACGATGGACTGATTGGTCTGCTGGTCGCGCCGCGCCACGGCCTTCACCAGCTCCTCGCCGGTGATGATCGGGCGCGACTCGACGGCATAGAGCGGCCGGTACGAGCGCGCGCCGCGCGATTCGGATTGCGCGCCCCACCTGAGATCGAGGCCGCGCGGGATCAGCGACCGCACCTCCGGCCGCTGCAGCAGGCTGTCCACGACCGGCCATTGCTCTTCGGGAACGAGGAACTCGCCGGGCACCTGCCCCTGGAACAACAGCGATGACAGGACGCCCGGGGCGTTCGCTTCGGCCGCGGAGTCGCGTGCCGCCTTACTCGTGTCGCCGCCGAACAGCTGCGCCACCGCCGACGGCGCCGCAGTGCGCGACTTCACGCCGGCTTTGCGCAGCGCCGCGTCGATCTGCGGCAGGGCGTCGCGGAACAGATTCTTCATGTCGGTGATGCGGAACTCGAGGAACGCCGTCCGCTGAATCACGCTCTTGGCGCGCGCGGGATCCTTTTCCCCCGCCAACTCCACGATCAAGCGGCAGCGCCCCTGGATCTGCACGACGGGCTCCGTGGTGCCGAACTCGTCGATGCGCGTCCGCACGACCCGCTCGGCGCGCTGGATGGCGTCGGCGCAGTCAGGTATCGGCCCCTTGGACTCGTCCACCTCGAGCGCGAGGTGGATGCCGCCTTGCAGGTCGAGGCCGAGGTTGATGGGCAGGCGGCGCATCGTCGTGTCTTTCATGCGGCCCGTCGTCGGATCCACGACGCGCTGCGTCACGTTCCGCGGCAGCAGCGAGAGAATGCTCGCGGCCACCAGGATGCCGATGAGGATCAGCCGTCGACGAATCTTCTCCATCGCGTCCCTTTACCGGTTGAGGCTCGCCTGCGCCGCCTGGCGGTCGCGCTGCAGCTGCGCCACCAGCGCTTCACGGGACGGAAACGCCTGCACGTCACGCAGGCGGCGGACCCATTCCACACCCACCGTTTCACCGTACAGCTCACCGTCGAAATCGAACAGGTGCACCTCGAGCGTCCGTCCCGATTCTCCGAACGTCGGACGCCCGCCCTGGTTCATCATCCCGCCAAACCACTCCCCGCGTCCTGCTCCTACTCGCACCCGCACTGCGTACACCCCGTCGGGCGGCAGGAGTTTCCGAGGGTCGGGCGACGCCAGATTGAGCGTCGGCACGCCGATCGACCGCCCCCTCCCTGCTCCCGGTACCACGCGCCCCAGAATCCCGTAGGGACGGCCCAACCAGCGCGCGGCGGCTTCCAGGTCCCCGTGCGCCACGGCCGTCCGGATCAGCGTCGAGGAAATCGGCTGCCCGTCGTCCCGCACCGCGTCCACGACGGCGACGCCAAACCCCTGCGCGGCGCCGAGCTGGCGCACCAACGCCACGTCGCCGCCGCGGCCCCGCCCGAAGCCATGATCGTAGCCACACACCAACTCCTGCATCCCGTGCTCGTCGCGCAGCCGGCGCACGAAAGCTGCGGCGTCGAGCTCCGCGATCTCCCGCGTGAACGGCAGCAGGACCATCCGCTCGAGCGCGGTGGCGGCGACGAGCTCCTGCTTCTCCCCCGGCAGCGTCAACAGTTTCGGGGCTGCCGCAGGGTTCACGACTTCCAGCGGGTGCGGGTCGAACGTTACGAGCACGCTTGCCAATTTCCTGGCCCGCGCCCGTTTGACGACCTCCGCCAGCACCGCTTGATGGCCGCGATGTACGCCGTCGAACGTCCCAACGGTGACGACCGCGTCTGCTGTCATGACTCCGCCACCACGACGCGGGGCTTCAGAAACTCGCCCACCTGCTCAGCCACCGCCAGCAGCACCCGGCCGGCGAACAGCGCCACCGGTTGCCGGGCGTCTGCTACCGGCTCTCGCTTGATCGGGCGTCCGTGCACCACCGCCGTCCGTTCGTCCCCGGTGAGCTCATAGCGCGGCAGGTGCGCCACCAGGATCGCGGGGTCCCGCACGGCGGCGGTGGTGACCGCTTCCGGCGCGACCGCATCCGCGAGTTGTAGTGCTCCCACCGCGGTCCGCCGGAGCGCGGCCAAATGGGCCCCGCACCCCAACGCGGCGCCGATGTCCCGCGCCAGACTCCGCAAGTACGTCCCACCGCTCACCGTCGCCCGGAACTGCAGGTCGGGTACCGCTGCCTCGACGAGCTCGAGCTCATGAATCTCGACCCGCCGAGCGGCCGGCGCGACGGCCTCACCGCGCCGCGCCCGCTTGTACGCCCGCTCCCCGTCGATTTTCACGGCCGAGTAGGCTGGCGGCCGCTGCTCATAGGCGCCGCGGAATCCCCCGATCACCGACGCGAGCTGCGTGAGACTGATGCCGGTCCATGGTGCCGTGGCGACCGAGACCCCGGTGGCGTCGTCCGTGTCGGTGGTGATGCCGAGACGGATGACGCCCTCGTAGGCCTTTGTCCATCCGGCGGCGAACGACGCGAGCCGCGTCGCCCGCCCCACGACCACCACCAGCAATCCCTTGGCGAAGGGATCGAGGGTCCCGAGATGGCCGACCCGCTGGACGCCGAGCACGCGCCGGACGACGTCCACGACGTCGTGGGACGTGGGTCCGGCCGGCTTGGACACGAGGACGAGCCCGTTCGGCCCTCCTCCCCGGCCCTCCTTCAGTCGTCCGACTCCTTCAGCTCCTTCAAGACGCGATCGATCCGCTGCGCGTGCTCGATGCCGCGGTCCAGATGGAAGTGCAGCTCCGGACTGGTCCGCAGCTGGAGCTGGCCGGCGAGCTGGGCGCGCAAGTAGCGCGCGGCACTCGCCAGTCCCTCGAGGCTCTTGGCCTTCTCTTCCTCGGAGCCCATCACGCTGACGCGTACGTTGGCGTGCGACAGATCAGGCGACACCTCCACGCCAATGACCGTGACGAACCCGATGCGCGGATCGCGCACGTCCGCCGTGAGGAAGGCGCCTACGGCCTGCCGGATCAGCTCGCTCACCCGTTCGGGGCGGTGGCTCGGACGCTTCATGTCAGAGATAACTCGTGCTGGTGTCCACGATGCGCGCGCCGTCCGCGCCGGCAACCAGCCGGTCCGCCTCGCGGAGCACGCTCTCGGCGTGGCGGCGGTCGGTGCTCACGACCGACGCGGTGAGCTCGGCCCGTTGCCACAGGTCCTGGTGCGCGGTTTCCGCGACCGACACGTTGAACCGATTGTGCAGCCGGTCCTTCAGGCTCTTCACGATGGTGCGCTTGTCCTTGAGCGACTGGCACGCCCCCAAGTGCAGCTCCCAGACGATCAGCCCGACGATCACGGCTCAGGCGCCCTTCGCGGCGCTCCCGTCGAGGACCCGGGCGACCTCCTCGATCCGATACGACTCGATCAAGTCGCTGACCTTGATGTCGTTGAAATTCTCGACGCCCATGCCGCACTCGAAGCCTTCGCGCACTTCGCGCACGTCATCCTTGAAGCGCTTCAAGGAGGCCAGGGTGCCGTCGTACACCTCTACCCCGTCGCGGATCACGCGCACCCGCCCGGTGCGCGGGATGACCCCGCTGCGGACGAAGCATCCGGCGATCGTCCCGACCTTGGCGATCTTGAAGATCTGGCGTACCTCGGCCTCCCCGAGGACCACTTCCTTCTTCTCGGGCGCCAGCAGGCCTTCCATCGCCGCTTTCACCTCTTCTACCGCCTCGTAGATGATGCGGTAGGTACGGATCTCGACCCGCTCGCGATCCGCCGCCAAGCGGGCGTTGGAATCGGGCCGCACGTGGAAGCCAACGATGATCGCGCCGGACGCGCGCGCGAGCAGCACGTCCGACTCGGTGATCGCGCCCACGCCGCGGTGCACCACTTCCACCTTGACCTCCGCGGTCGAGAGCTGTGCCAGAGCGTCGGCCAGCGCCTCGGCGGGGCCGCCCTGATCGGCCTTGATGATGATCCGCAGGCTCGCTGCGCCACCTTGGGCGCGCTCAGACATGAAGTCTTCGAGCGTCTTGACCCGGCCCGAGCGGCGGTGCTGTGCCTCGCGTTCGAGACGCTGACGCTTCTGCGCGATGTCGCGCGCGGCGCTCGCATCGTCCATCGCGAGGAACGTGTCGCCCGCCTCGGGCACGCCTTCGAAGCCGAGGATCTGCACCGGCGTGGACGGCCCGGCTTCGGCCTCGGTCCCGCCGCGCTCATCGTACATCGCGCGCACGCGGCCCGAGTACTGCCCGCAGATGAAATCGTCGCCGACGCGCAGCGTGCCGTTCTGGACCAGGATCGTCGCGAGCGCGCCCTTCCCTGGATCGAGCTGCGCTTCCAGCACCGTTCCCTGGGCGCGCCGCGCGGGATTGGCCTTGAGGTCGAGCAGCTCTGCCTGCAGCAGGATCTGCTCGAGCAGCTCGTCCACGCCGGTGCCCTTCTTGGCGGAAATCGGGGTGCCGAGCGTCGTGCCGCCGAAGTCCTCGAGCACGACGCCGTGCGCCAGCAGGTCCTGCTTGACCTTCTGCACGTTGGCGGACGGTAGATCGATCTTGTTGATGGCGACCACCAGGGGCACGCCCGCGTTTTTCGCGTGCGAGATCGCTTCGATGGTCTGCGGCATGATCGCATCGTCGGCCGCGACGACCAGCACCACGATATCGGTCACCTGCGCGCCGCGCGCCCGCATGGCGGTGAACGCCTCGTGACCCGGCGTATCGAGGAACGTGATGTGCCGGCCGTCCTTCAACGTCACCTGGTACGCGCCGATGTGCTGCGTGATGCCGCCGGCTTCGCCCGCGACGACGTTCGTCTTGCGGACGTAGTCGAGCAGCGACGTCTTGCCGTGATCGACGTGCCCCATGATCGTCACGACGGGCGGCCGCTGCTGCAGCGTCTCCGCCGCGTCGGTCGTTTCTTCGGCCTGGGTCGTGGCGTATTCCTCTTCCTTCGTGGCCTGGAAGCCGAACGCCGACGAGATCAGCTCGATCATGTCGAAGTCGAGGCGCTGGTTGATCGTCACCATCTGACCCAGCTCTTTGAACGCGAACGTGACGATCTGGGTGGGCGGCACCTTGAGGATGTTGGCGAGCTCGGAGACCGTGATGAACTCGGTCACCCGCACCAGGGTCTTCTCGCGCTCCTTCTCCTCGCGGCGCTTCTCCTCCTGTACTTCGCGGAAGGTCGGACCCTCCTCGCGGCGGTGCACGCCCTTCTTGCCGATCGGGCCCTTCATTGTCGTGAGCGTGCGCGAGATGTTCTGCGCCACCGCTTCCTGATCGACGAGCGACTTCTTCCCCTTCTTCCGCTTCTTTCCCTTTTCCCGACGACGCTCGTCAACCGGCTGGGCGCCGGGTGCGGCGGAAGCCACGGGACGCGGTGGGACCCCTCCGCCCCCCGGTCCGCCCGGCCCGCCGCCCGACGGAGTCGCGCGCGCCACGGGGCGCGGGCGCACGGGGGTCGGAATGAACGGACGGGGCGGCGGCGCAGCGACGGAGTGCGCCGCGGGCGCCGGGGCCGACAGGCTTGGCGCCGCGGGCGAGGCGGACTCCGCCGGCTCCGCGGGCGCGAGATCTTTGAACAGCGCGGCCGCCCGCTCCTCGAGCGATACGGCCGGCCGCTCTTCCTCCTGCTCGCGCGCCGCGGTCTCCAGCGCGAGGCGCGCCATTTCGACTTCGGCG
>DATNMO010000023.1:0-87867 GCA_035602245.1 Gemmatimonadales bacterium | reverse complement strand
CGCCCGCGCCCGCCGACGTCGCCGCGCCGGCCACCGCCAAGCCGCCTCGCCTCACCCGCGACCAGGTGATGGCCGCGTTGCAAAGCGCCAGCGAGCGCGCCCCCGCTGACCTGTCGGGCAGCGATCTGTCGGGGCTCGATTTGAGCGGCGTGGACTTCAAGCGGGCGATCCTATCGCGCTCCCGGCTGGTACAAGCGAACCTCGCCGGGGCGAAACTGTTCGGCGCGCAGCTGGACGAGGTGGAAGCCACGGACGTCAACCTCGCCGGCGCCGTGCTCGACGTGGCCGTGTTGCGAGGCGCCGACCTCCGCCGCGCTAATTTGCGCGGCGCGAGTCTCTACGGCACGATCCTCACCGGCGCCGATCTCACTGAAGCGGATTTGAGCGATGCCCGCCTGATCGCGGCGGCGGCCAACGCCCGGCTCACGCGCGCCAAGCTCGTCGGCGCCCTGCTGGGTGCGGACCCCGGCAACCAGCCGATGGGGCTGATGCGCACCGATCTCACGGGCGCCGATCTCACAGACGCGGACCTGCGGGGGGCGGACCTGCGGAAAGTCAACCTCACGCGCGCGAACTTGACGGGCGCCGACCTGACGGACGTGAACATCGCGGGCGCGACGCTGAACGGCGCCGTGCTGCGGAACATCCGCGGGCGGGATCGGATCCGCGGCCTGGACAGCGCCCGCAACGTCGACCAAGCCATCTTCCAATAACCGTACCACTGACGGACGGGAAGGCGAATGACCGTGACGCGAAGCATGCTCCCGACGGCCGCGCTGCTCCTGGCCGGCGCCCTCGCAGCCTGCAGCAAGCGGGCACCCGACGCCGTCGTCTACGCCAGCAACGAGCGCGGCAACAGCATCGCGGTCATCTCGACCCGCACCAACGCCGTCATCGACACGATCCCCGTTGGCCGGCGGCCCCGGGGATTATGGCCCAGCCCTGACGGTCGGCGCGTGTACGTCGCGCTGGGCGACGATAACGCCGTAGGCGTGATCGACATCGCACGCCGCAAAATGGTGGACACGATCGCGACGGGCATCGACCCGGAGCAGGTCGTCGTAAGCCCCGACGGACGGACGCTGTACGTGTCCAACGAGAAGAGCAACATGGCCACGGCGGTCGCGGTCGACGGCAAGCGGGTCATCTTCTCCCTGCCGGTGGGCGTCGAGCCGGAAGGCATCGCCGTGTCGCCCGACGGCCGCAAGATCTACGTGACCGCGGAAACCGACACCAACGTCACCGTGATCGATGCGCAAGCCGGCAAAGAAATCCGCCGCTTCCGGGTCGGCGCGCGCCCCCGCTGGGTCACGTTCACGTCAGACGGCGCGCGCGCCTACGTGTCGGCCGAGACCGGTGGCGTGGTCTCTGTGATCGATGTGGCGCGGGACAGCGTGATCGCGACCATCACGGTCGGCGACACGAAACCGGTCGGTGTGGTGATCTCGCCCGACGGCAACCGGGTGTACGTGGCGGAGGGCCGCGGCGCGCGCGTGATATTCATCGACGCGACGACGAACACGGTCGTGGACAGCATCGCGGTCGGCAAGCGCCCATGGGGCATCGCCCTCTCCCCCGACGGCAAGCGGCTCTACACCGCCGACGGCGGCACCAACACGGTCACGGTCATCGACATCCCCCGGCGCCAGGTGATTGCCACCGTGCCGGTCGGCGAGAAGCCGTACGGCGTGCTGTACGTACCTTCCGCTCCTCCCTCACCCCAGCGGTAGCCGCGCCCAGAAGGACGCCGGGCGGTTGACGCGGAGCCACCCGTCCAGACCCCACTGCCGCCCCGCACGCGCCGCAAAGAATCCCACCATGCAGACCGCGAGCAGCAGATGGAAGCCTTGCTGGTTGGGCGTCATCCACTGCGTGGCGAGGCCGTAATTCACGACGAGCAAGAGCCCGACCGCCGCCGCCAGCGACGTGAGGAAGCCGAACGTCAATCCGAGACCGACCGCCGCCTCCCCGAATGCAGTCAGGTGCGCGAACAGCACGTTGTGCGGGATCACGGTGTTCTGAAGGAACTCGCGGACGAATCCCACCGGGTTGCCTTCGGCGTACCGCGCCACCAGCGTGGGCATGGTGTGGATCCACCGGTCCGACGCTGTCGGGACCGGGAGCACGCCCCAGGCGAGCGTGATGCTCAACTTGGTCCAGAGCGCCTTGAGAAACCAAACTCCGACAGCGATCCGCAATACGGCCAGCCAGCGATCGGGGTACCGCATAACCTGAACCGGACGTGCTTCGACGGACATCGAACGAGTCCTCCGCTAGGGGGCCGCACCATGCATCCGTTGAATCGCTATCCCGCGACCGTCGCGCCGTACCCTGCCTGCTGCACCGCGCCCATCAGCTGGGCGGCCGTCACGCGGTCGTCCTCGAAATCCACTTCCGCCTCGCCGTCGGGCAGATCGACGATGGCCGCGTACACGCCGCTCACGCCTTTCAAAGCCTTCTCGACCTTGGCCTGGCAATGCCCGCAGGTCATCCCGGTGATGCGCAATTTGATGTTGGCCACAGCTGCCTCCTATGAGCCTCCAGCTAACGATATCGCCTCACACCGTTGATTTGGGGGGGGGAGGGGGGATAGGTTCAAGATGTCTCCCGAGGATCGCGGTGCCTATTTGAGGAAGAGCAAGACGCAGGCTGAGCAGTCGTCCGCACCCCAGACCCCGGCCCCCCCCCGCCGGCCGTCATTCCCGATCGTCGGCATCGGGGCGTCCGCCGGCGGCCTGGAGGCCTTCAGCCAACTGCTGGGCGAGATCCCCGCCAAGCTCGGAATGGCGTTTGTCCTGATCCAGCATCTGGACCCGACGCACCCGAGCAGCCTGGTCGAAGCACTGGCGAGGAAGACCCCGATGCCGGTCCACGAAATCCAGGACGGCATGCTCGTCGAGCCGGGGAATATCTATGTGATTCCGCCCAACGCCGAAGTCTCGTTGCTCCAGGGCGCGTTCGCGGTCACCGCTCGGAAGACCCGCCCCGGCAAAATGCACCTGCCCATCGATGTCTTCTTTCGTGCATTGGCGGCCGAACGGCGCAGCCAGGCGATCGGCGTCGTGCTATCGGGCACGGCGAGTGACGGCACCGAGGGACTGAGAGCGATCAAGGCCGAAGGCGGGGTCACGCTGGTCCAGGAGCCCACGACGGCCAAGTTCAGTGGCATGCCCGACAGTGCGATATCGGCCGGCGTCGTGGACGTTTCGCTGCCGATCCCGGATCTCGCGCAAGAGCTGATCCGGCTCGCCCGCCACCCATACATGTTCGGCCCGGTGGTGGAGCCGCCCCCGCAGCAAGGGAACGAGGCGGATTTCCGGCGCATCCTGGTAACGCTGCGCGATGCCGTGGGCGTCGACTTCGGCGAGTACAAGGACTCCACGATCCGGCGTCGGCTCGCCCGCCGCATGGCGGTGCGAAAGTCCGAGACGCTCCAGGACTACGCCGCCCTGCTCCTGGAGAATGGCGAAGAGACCCAGGCCTTTTTCGACGACCTCCTCATCCACGTCACGTCCTTCTTCCGCGATCCGAAGGTCTTCGAGGTGCTCAAGGCTCGCGTCTTCCCGGAGATCTTGAAGCACAAGCATGCGAGAGACGCGATCCGCATGTGGGTGACGGGTTGTTCCACCGGTGAAGAGGTCTACTCCCTCGCGATTTGCCTGTCCGAATTCCTGGGGGACGCCCGCGCGAAGCGTCCGATCCAGATTTTCGGGACCGATCTGAGCGAAGCGGCGGTCGGCAAGGCCCGGGCCGGCGTCTATCCGGAGAGTGCCGTTGCCAGTCTCCGTCCCGAGCAGCTGCAACGGTTCTTCACCCGGGCCGAAGAGGGGTACCGCATCAGCAAGTTCATCCGTGACCTGTGCGTGTTCGTGCGGCACGACCTGGGACGCGATCCGCCGTTCTCCAAGCTGGACCTCATCAGCTGTCGCAACCTGCTGATCTACTTCAACCCCGCGCTCCAGCAGCGCGCGCTCGACACGTTTCACTACTGCTTGAACACGCCGGGGTTCTTGGTGCTGGGCCATTCCGAGAACGTGCCCGGTCGTGAGGACCTGTTCTCGGTGGTCGATAAGACGAACAAGATATTCGCCAGGACGGCCGTCACCAAAAAGCTGCGGCACAGCGGTAGGCGGAAGGGGTCCACAACGGGAGCGGCTGGGGTCACGCAACTGCCGGCGGAACCGGTGGTCCCCGTGGTGGACGTGAGTCGCCAGGTCGACAATCTGCTGCTGGCGCAATACGCGCCCCCCGGGGTGATCGTCAATGAACGGTGGGAGGTGCTCGAGTTCCGCGGGCGGACCGCGCCGTATCTCGAGCCCCCGCCGGGTCAGCCGCAGGTGAGCCTCCTGAAGATGGTGCGCGAGGGCCTGCTCTCCGAGCTCCGCGTCGCCCTGCGCCACGCCAAGGAAGAAATGACGACGATTCGCCGGGAAGGAGTGCGGGTGGAGGCGGAGGGCGCGAGCAGGATTTGCAGCATCGTCGTCGTGCCGCTCGTCGCCGCCCCGGACCGCAAGGAGCGCCTGTTCGCCGTGTTGTTCGAGAGTGTCGAGGTCGGTCCCCTGGCCGAAGCGCTCAAGACACGGCGTGCCGGAGACGAGGGCCACCTGACCGAAGCGCGCAGCGACGCCTTGGAGCATGAGCTGAAGGCGACGAAGGAATATCTCCAGTCACTCATCGGCGAGCACCAGCAAGCGAACGACGCGCTCGCATCGACGAATGAAGAGCTGGTGTCGAGCAACGAAGAGCTCCAGAGCATGAACGAGGAGCTGGAGACCGCCAAGGAGGAGCTGCAATCCACGAACGAGGAGCTGAACACGCTCAACGACGAGATGCACAATCGTAACGTGGAATTGAATCAGGTCAGCAACGACGTCATCAACCTCCTGAACGGCGTGGAGATCGCGCTCGTCATCGTCGACGCCGGACTGAAGATTCGCCGGTTCACGCCGAAGGCGCGGAGTACGCTGAACCTCGTGCCCGCCGACGTGGGACGGTCGATTGGCGACATCAGGCCGAACGTGAACGTGGCGCACCTGGACCAGTTGATCACCGAAGTCATGGAGACCGTCACGCTGAAGGAGCTGGAGGTGCAGGATCGCGAGGGCCGGTGGTATCGCATGCAGATCCGGCCCTACAAGACCGTCGACAACAAGATCGAGGGGGCCTTGCTCTCGGTGGTGGACGTCGACGTGCTCAAGCGAGCTAGAGAGGCGGCCGAGTGGGGACGGGAATACGCGGCCGGCATCGTGGAAGCGGTACAGGTGCCGCTGCTCGCGCTCGACGAAAAGCTCGTCGTGCAATCGGCGAACGCGGCGTTTTATGACGTCTTCGGCGTGTCGAAGGCCAAGACCGAAGGGCGCAGCGTGTTCGAGCTGGGCAAAGGCCAGTGGGATGTCCCCGATCTGCGGACCCGCCTGGCGGAGGTGTTGCCCGGGCACGGGCAATTCCAGGATCTCCTCGTCGAGCGCGAATTCCCTCGCATCGGCAAGCGGACGATGTCTCTGGCCGCGCGCCCGGTGCGTTCCGGCGTCGGCATGGCGCCCCGGATCCTGCTTTCGATCGAAGACATCACCGATCGCGAGCGTGCGGAGCGGGAGCGCGATACACTGCTGCATCACGCGCAAGCGGCCGAGGTGGAAGCGGAGCAGGCGACGCTCGCCAAGGACCGGTTCCTGGCCGTGCTGTCGCACGAGCTGCGGACGCCCTTGTCCGCCTTGCTCCTGCAAGTCACCCTGCTGCGCCGCCGGATCGCGGAAGGGGCCGGCGTGGAGCGGACCATCGACGCCATCGAGCGGGCCGCGCGCATACAGGCGCGGCTGACCGACGACCTCCTCGATGTGTCGCGGATCAGCTCGGGAAAACTCGACCTGGCCGTCGAGCGGGTGGACATCCGCGCCGTCGTCCGCGAGGCCATCGAGATGGTGCGCGCGATGGCCGAAGTCAAGTCTGTCACGCTCGAGGAGGCTGTCGATGAGTCGGTGGGGTCGGTGCTCGGCGATCCAACCCGCCTGCGCCAGGTCGTTTGGAATCTGCTGACCAATGCCGTCAAAAACACGCCCGCGGGTGGGCGGATCACGACCGGCTTGGACCGCGCCAATGGGCGCGCGCGCATCGAGGTCAGGGATACGGGCGTAGGGATCGAAGCAGACTTTCTGCCGCAGATCTTCGACGTATTCAACCAGGCCGGGCCCACCAAGTCCGGCGGACTGGGCTTAGGCTTGGCGATCGTCCGACACGTGGTCGAGCAGCATCACGGCACGGTGCAGGCGATGAGCCCCGGTGCCGGCCAGGGGGCGACGTTTACGGTCACGCTGCCGGTGCTCATGGATGCCGGTGTGCAGAGCGAGGTGGACGGCCTGGAAGGGGTGTCTGGCAGCGAGGCGCCGCGAGAGCCCGTACAGCCCCTCGATCTCAGTGGCCTCCGGGTCCTCGTGGTTGAAGATGATGCCGATACGCGGGCACCGCTCGTGGAAATGTTGAGCACGACCGGTGCGGAAGTGCGCGCGGCGACATCCGCGGCCGAGGCGCTGCAGATCTTTAAGGAATTCCGGCCGCAACTCTTGCTCTCCGACATCGGCATGCCGACAGAGGACGGACACAGTCTCATCCGCCGCATCCGCGAGCTGGGCCCGGCTCGCGGGGGAGATGTCCGCGCGCTGGCACTCACGGCGATGGCTTCGGCGAAGGACCGCGACCAGGCGCTCGCGGCGGGGTTTAACATGCATCTCGCGAAACCCATCGGGTTCGCTGAGCTTGCCGAGGCGTTGCTCACCCTTCTTCACCGCCGGCGCGCTACCGAACGCAAAGGGGAGGCCTAACACACAATGAGCACGAGCTCCGCATCCCGCCGCCCCGAACGGACCCACAAGACGGTCCTCATCGTCGACGACGATCAGGAGTTTCGCGATGCGTTGGTGGAAATCGTTCGCAGCGAGGGGTTCACAGTCGAGACGGCCAAGACCGGCCTGGAGGCGGTGGACAAACTGCGCTGGGGTCTGCGGCCGTGCGTGATCCTGCTCGACCTGCAGATGGGCGTGATGACCGGCTGGGATTTTCGGACCGAACAGAAACGCGACCCGACGCTGGCGAAGATCCCTGTGATCGCGATGACGGCCGGTTACTGGAAAGATCGGGACGTCGGCGACTACGCCGCTCGCATCGCGAAACCGGTTGACGTGAAGGACCTGCAAACCAAGCTCGATCAGCTCTGCTGACCCCGCTCGGGTCTACGCTGCTTGATTTGCCTGAGCGCTCAGGTCAAGTTTCACGCCCACTATACTTTACGACATGGACTCTCGCGCCGCGCGTGCCGCATCGGCACCCCCTCCGTCGGCCGTCCCCGCCACCCGGCCGACCGCCGCGCTGCCGGCGGCGCTGTCGCGCGACCAGCTACTCGAGATCTACTACTACCTGCGCCTGACCCGGACGCTCGAAGAGCGGCTGGTGGCGCTGTATCGGCAGAGCAAAGTCATCGGTGGTCTGTTCCGCTCGCTCGGCCAGGAAGGCGAGTCGGTGGCCACCGCCTACGCCCTGGAGCGTGGGGCTCACAAGGACGTTCTCTCGCCACTGATCCGCAACCTCGGGTCGCTCCTGGTGATGGGCGCCCAACCCGTCGAGATCCTGCGGCAGTACATGGCCAAGGCGGAAAGTCCCACCCGCGGCCGCGAGCTGAATGTCCACTTCAACGATCTGGAAAAGGGCTATCTCGGTCAGATCTCGCATCTCGGCGACATGATTCCCGTGATGGCGGGGATTGCCCTGACGTTCAAGCTGCGGGGCGAACCGAGGGTGGGACTCGTGTACATCGGCGACGGCGGCACCTCGACCGGGACGTTTCACGAAGGGCTGAACTTCGCGGCCGTGCAGCGGCTGCCGCTCGTCGTGATCGGCGAGTACAACCACTGGGCATACTCGACCCCGCCCGAGAAGCAATTCGCCGTGAAGGATCTCGCCGAGAAGGCAAAGGGATACGGGGTTCCGGCCGTGACGGTGGACGGCAACGACGTGTTCGCCGTGTACGAGGCGACCAAGTTCGCGGTGGAGCGGGCGCGGCGGGGGAAGGGCGTCCACTTCATCGAAGTGAAGACGTATCGCCGCAAGGGACACGCCGAGCACGACGACCAGCACTACGTGCCCAAAGCCGAGCTGGAGCGCTGGGCGGCGGAGAATGATCCCGTGGATCGTTACGTGCAGCGCCTGCTCGCGGCCGACATGGGCGCCGAGGGAGACTTGAAGGACATCGATGACCGGGTGCGGGTCGAGGTGGACCAGGCGACGGATGCCTGTGTGGACGAGCCGCTCCCCGACCCCGAATCGGCGCTGCCTGGCGTGTACATGGATCCACCGGCGGCGGACAAACTCTGGTTCAGGGCGATATGACCCGCGTCGCACTACTGCTCGCGTTCGCGGTGCAGCAACCCGACACGGGTGTGATCCTCGCAGACTCGCTCGATGCGCCGCCCACGATCGTGCGTGACGCCCGGCTGAACTACCCGCTCGACCTGTTGCGAGGCGGGCGGCAAGGCCGGGTCATAGTCCAGTTCGTCCTCGACACCACCGGCCAAGCGGAACCCGGTTCGCTGCGGGTGATTGCCAGCGCACACAGGGGATTCAACCTGTCCGCCAAGGCGTACGTGCGCGATCTCGTGTTCACGCCGCCGACGTTTCATGGGCGCAAGGTGCGTGCGCTGATGCAGCTCCCGGTGGAATTCAGGATCGGGGGAGGGCCCTGATGCCCGAAGTCACGTTTCTCGAGGCGCTGCGCCAGGGACTCTGGGAAGAGATGGAGCGCGACGAGCGCGTCTTCATCCTGGGCGAGGACGTGGGGCCGTACGGCGGCGCGTTCAAGGTCACGGACGGGTTCGCGAAACGCTTCGGCGAGTCGCGGGTGATCGACACGCCGATCTCCGAGGCGGCGATTGTGGGGGCGGCTGCGGGCGCCGCGCACATGGGAATGCGCCCCGTGGCGGAGATGCAGTTCATCGACTTCATCTCCTGCGCCTACGACATGCTGACGAACTACGTCGCCACGGCGCGCTACCGCGCGGGACTCTCGACGCCGATGGTGGTGCGCGGGCCGTGCGGTGGTTACGTGCGCGGCGGGCCGTTCCACTCGCAAAACCCCGAGGCGGCATTCCTGCACACGCCCGGACTCAAGATCGTGTATCCGGCGACGGCGCGTGACGCGAAGGGGTTGATCAAAGCGTCGATTCGCGATCAAGACCCGGTGCTCTATCTCGAGCACAAGTGGCTGTACCGTCGCATCAAGGAGCAGCTGCCGGAAGGCGAAGAGATTCTCACGCCGATCGGCGAGGCCCGGCTGGCGCGGGAGGGGAAAGACCTCTCGATCATCACCTACGGGGCGACGGTGTGGAAGGCGCTCGAGGCCGCGGAGCTGATGGAAAAGGAAGACAAGGCGTCGGTCGAGGTGCTGGACCTGCGCACGCTGCTCCCGATGGACGACGCGGCAATTATTCGGACGGTGAAGAAGACGAACAAAGTGCTCATTGTCCACGAGGACACGCGGACCGGCGGCATCGCCGGAGAGATCGCCGCGCGGATCAACGAACAAGCGTTCGAGTGGCTCGACGGGCCGATCATGCGCGTGACGGCGCACGACGTGCCGCTGCCGTACGCGCCGACGCTGGAGGACTTTGTCCTGCCGCAGACCGAGGATATCGTGAAGGCTGCCCGCTGGCTGGCAGCGTACTGACGGAGAGACCATGGCTCGCGTTGATGTCTTGATGCCGCAGATGGGGGAATCGATCGCCGAGGGCACCTTGAGCAAATGGCTCAAGAAGGTCGGCGATGAGGTGAAGCGCGACGAGCCGCTGTTCGAGATCTCGACCGACAAGGTGGACGCCGAGATTCCGGCGCCCGCCGCCGGGGTCCTGGCTGAGATCAAGGTCCAGGAAGGGCAGACCGTGCCGGTGCAGACGCTCGTCGCCGTCCTGGAAACGGAAAAGGGCGCCGCAGCGCCGGCGCCGTCCAAACCCGAACCTCCGAAAACGGCTGCGCCACCTCCTCCCGCTCCCAAGCCTGAGCCCCCCAAGGCTGCTGCCGCTCCGGCAGTTAAGCGCAGCGACGGTGACGGTGGTGGGGTGCAGACCGCTGAGGAACGGCTGCGGACCAAGTCCACGCCCCTCGTGCGCAAGATCGCGGCCGAGCACCGCGTGGACATCTCGCGCATCCCTGGCAGCGGCATCGCCGGACGCGTCACGAAGCAGGACATCCTCGGTTACATCGAGCGTGCGCCCGCCACAGCGCCTTCTGCTCCCCGCTCCCCGCTCCCTGCCGGACCGGTGGAGCACCCCGTCGTCGAGCCCTGGCCCGGCGACCGCGTGGAACCGTGGTCCAAGATCCGCAAGATCACCGCCGATCACATGGTGATGTCGAAGCGCGTCTCGGCGCACGTCGCGAGCTTCTTCGAGGTGGATTTTACCCGCGTCGCCCAGCTCCGCGGCAAGGCCAAGCACGTGTATGCCGAGCGGGGCGTCAATCTGACGTTCCTTGCATTCATCGTGAAGGCCTGTGCGGAGAATCTGCGTAAGCATCCGGTCGTCAACGCCGCCGTCTCCGGCGACAGCACGATCTACCGCGCCGACGTCAACATCGGGATCGCGGTGGCGCTCGACTGGGGACTCATCGTGCCCGTGATCAAGCACGCCGACGAGCTGGCTCTGATGGGCATCGCGCGCGCGATCAACGATCTCGGTGAGCGCGCCCGCACGAAGAAGCTGTTGCCCGACGATATTCAGAAGGGCACCTTCACGATCACGAATCCCGGCGGGTTCGGGCCGTTCGCGGGTATCCCGATCATCAACCAACCGCAGGTCGCGATCCTGGGGGTCGGCGCGATCGAGAAGCGGCCCAAGGTCGCCACGGCGGCCGACGGCACCGACAGCATCGCTGTCCGCACCATGGGTATGCTGACGATGTCGTACGATCATCGTGTCGTGGATGGCGCCGACGCGGACAAGTTCCTGGCCGACGTCAAGAAGATGCTGCAGGAGTTTCCCGAGGGAGCGATCTGAGCATGCCCAAGGTCCTGACTGCCGCACGCGTGCGCGTTCCCGCGCCGAACGAGAGGGAATACGTGAGCACCCTGCGCGAGCTGAGCCAATTCGCCGACGCCCGGGGCCAGCGGATCTGGCTGTTCCGCAACGCCAAGGACCCGCGGCTGTTCATCGAGTTCTCCGAAAGTCCCACGGAGATGTCGCACCGTGCCCAGGCCTCGCGGCTGCCCGAAGAGATCCAGCTGGAAAAGCGCCTCCAGAGCCTGGCGACGTACGCGCCTGACGCCTGGGAGCTGTGGAGCGAGGTACCCGTCGCAACGACGTCGCAGGCGTAGCGCCATGGCCCGACGCAGCATCCTGGTGGACGGCGAACGCTGGGAGGTCTATCCGTCCGGCCACGTGACCGTATACGGCCGCGACGAGTTCAGCCTCATCTTCGAGCACGGCACCGGCCCCCAGCGCCACCGCCGGGTGACGCGCTATTCCCCCGTAGGACATCGCTCGCCGGACCGTGCCCTCGCCGAGCTCTCGGACCGCGAGCTGCTCGAGCTGTTCCGCCAGTCCCAGCCCGCGTGGACCGCGCCCGAGGCCGCCTACGCCGCACATTGACCTGCATTGCCACTCCACCGCGTCCGACGGAGAGTGTCATCCGCCGGAGGTGGCGCAGCGTGCCCGGGCGGTCGGGCTCGTCGCGATCGCGCTCACGGACCACGATACCACCGACGGCGTCGCGGACGCGACGCGCGAAGGCGCCAAGCTGGGGGTGCGCGTGGTGCCGGGATGTGAGTTCAGCGTGCGCGCCCCGTGGGGGGAGCTGCACGTCCTCGCCTTGTTCTTGCCGCCGGCCGACGAGCGGCTCCAAACATTCCTGCGCGACACCCGCGCGGCCCGTCGCCGTCGCGGCGAGCAGATCGTCATCAAGCTGCAGCAGCTCGGCGTGGAGATCGACCTGGAGGATGTGCGGGCGCAGGTCGGCGGCGGGGACGGCGCCCTGGGCCGCCCGCATGTCGCGCGCGCATTAGTCGATTGCGGTGCCGCGGAGGACATCAGCGACGCGTTCAAACGCTACCTCGGGCGGGGTCGAGCGGCGTACGTCGAGAAGCCACTCCCGTCGCTCGGACAAGTCACGTCGCTCGTGCATAGCGTCGGGGGGCTGACGGTGGCCGCCCATCTGGGCGAGCACGGCACGGAAGGGCAGATCCGCCAGTTCCAGGACCAGGGGCTGGATTGCATCGAGGTGCGCCACCCCAGCCATTCGCCGGCGCTGGAGCAGCGGCTCACCCGGATCGCGGAGCGGCTGGGTCTCGGGATCAGCGGCGGGTCCGACTGGCACGGTGATAGCGAGTACGGCACGACCCACGCGCCGCTCGGCGGGATGCAGGTTCCCGACGCGTGGCTGGAACAGCTCGAGCGGCGGCTCGGGCCAACCGAGAGGAAGAAGGAATGAGCGAACCACTACCGATCGGCAGCAAGGCGCCCTCCTTCAGCGCGCCCGCGTCGGATGGGCGCACGTACGCGCTGGGAGACCTCCTGAAGGCCGGGCACGTGGCGCTGGTCTTCTATCCGGGGAACAACACCCCCGGCTGAAACCGCCAACTCTCCGCCGTGCGCGATGAGATGGCAAAGGTCAGAGAGGCGGGCATCCAGCCGTTCGGGGTCAACCCGGCGAGCGTGGACAGCCACAAGAGCTACGTGGATAAAATGCATTTCAACTTCCCACTACTCTCCGATCCCGAACGGGCGATCGCGGGGGCGTATCAGGCGTTGAAGGACGACGGCAAGGGCATCCAGCGCACCGTGTACGTCATCGGTCGCGATGGAACGGTGCAGTTCGCGCAACGCGGCGCTCCGCCGGTGGACGAGATCGTGGCGTCCGTAGGCAACCGTGCCCGCTGATTTCCACGGCAAGGTCGTCCTCGTCACAGGGGTGGGACGCGTGGGCCAGATCGGGCACGCGGTGGCGCGCGGCCTGGGCCGGGCCGGTGCCAAGCTGCTGCTCGCGGACGTCAACGCGGTCGGCCTCGCCGACCGGGTCAAGGAGTTCGCGGCCGAAGGGATCGCGGCCAAGGCCGCGGCGGGAGACCTGACACAGCCGGAGGCAGCGCGCGCCGCCGCCGCCGCGGCCCAGTCCCACTTCGGCGGACTCGACGTGGTCGTCAACGTCGCCGGCGGTTTCTTCAGTTATGGCCCATTCACCGCCGTGACGCCTGACATCCTCGATCGCGAGTTGGCCGTCAACTTCAAGACGGCGTTCTTCATGTGCCAGGCCGCGGTGCCGGTCCTCCTCGCGCGCAAAGGGGGGGGCGGAGCAATCGTCAATTTTGCCTCGATCGCCGCCGTTCGTTCCCTGATGCACATGGCCGCCTATGGCGCCGCGAAGTCTGCCGTCGCGGGGCTCACGCGCGCGCTGGCGCGCGAGTACCGCGACGCCGGCATCCGTGTGAACGCGGTCGCCCCCGCAGCCGTGCGCACGGCGGACAACGTGGCGCAGATGGCGGATTCCAAGACGCCGTTCGTCGAGCTCGAGGACGTCGTGCACACCGTCCTGTTTCTTGCCAGCGACGAAGCGAGCGCCATCACCGGCGAGATCGTGCCCATCACGGGGAAAGCGTACTAGCGTGCGGCTCGAGGGGACGGCGGCGCTCGTGACGGGCGCCGGGCGCCGCATCGGCCAGGCGATCGCCATCGGACTCGCGCATGCCGGCTGCGACGTGGCGGTGCACTACCACGGCTCGGCGCAGGGCGCCGAGGAGACGGCGCGCGCGATCCGCGGGGCGGGGGACGGCCGGGGGGGCCGCCGCGTCGAGCTGCTCCGCGCCGACCTGAGCGACGCGGCGGCCGCGCGCGGGCTGGCGGATCAGGCCGCGCGCCTGTTGAAGCGACTCGACATCGTCATCAACTCGGCGGCGATCATGGTACGGCAGCCGGTCGAGGACGTGACCCCGGAGAGCTGGGACGCGACTCTCGACCTCAATCTGCGCGCGATGTTCTTCGTGTCGCAGGGTGCGATACCCCACTTGCGGCGAACCAAGGGCAAGATCGTCAATCTCGCCGACGTGGCGGGCCTCGAGCCGTGGCCGGCCTACGTTCCCCACAGCGTCAGCAAGGCGGGCGTGGTGATGCTCACCAAGGCGCTGGCCGCCGCGCTGGCGCCCGATATCGCCGTCAACGCCGTGGCGCCCGGTCCCGTGCTGCTCCCTGAGAAATGGGATGCGGCGACGCGCGAGCGCATTCGCGCGACGACGCCGCTCGGCCGTATCGGCGAGCCGGCCGATGTCGTCGCCGCCGTGCGGTTCCTGCTCGCGGACACCGACTTCGTCACCGGCACGGTCCTGGTCGTAGACGGCGGGAGCCTCATCCACTGAGAGACGTCGTCGTTGTGGGAGGGGGCTGCTACGGCACCTTCTACGCATCCCAGCTCGCGAAAGCGAAGGCGCGCGGGAAAGTCGACTTCCGGACCGTGCTCGTGGTGGATCATGACGAGCACTGCCGCGCCCTTGGGGAGCTTGGCGTGGCGGCCGACCGTCGCTTCGTGAGGAGCGAGTGGAGCGCCTTTTTTGATCAGTTTCTTCCGGACGCAACAGACGATTACATCGTGCCGTCACCGCACATGCCGCATCTGATGTTCGAGTGGGTGCTGGGACGTGCGCGGCGCCGCTGGCCGGGGCGGGAGGTCACGGTCGGGCCAGTGCCGGGGGATATGGGCACTCCCTACGATCGCGTGGGCGGACCTGACCAGGCCCGCTACGTTTCCTTCGCCGACTGGATCTGCCCCACGCACTGCATCGAGCCCGCCCTCTGTCCCGCGATCGGTGTCCCCCGGACTTGGGAGATGTCGGACGCAGTGCGAGGCCTGGCGCAGCGGTTGCGCCAAGGCGGCCACCCCGTTGCCGGACCCGCGCTGTTCGTGTGCAAGCATCACGTCTTCGGCGTGGGAACTTTCGCCGCGGACGCCGTGCTCGCGGGCGATCGCCTCGTCGCCGAGGCGGGCGCGAGCGGCGCGCCGGCCGAGGTCCTCGTCGGCACGATCTCGAGCTGCCATGGGGCGCTGAACCTTCTGCGCCTCGGCGCGGCATGACGCCCGAGGACCGCCGCCGCTACCTGGAGCACGCTCGCGATCTGTTCAACAGGGGCGAGTATTGGCTCGCCCATGAGGCGTTGGAAACCGTCTGGCGTTCTATTATTAAGGAGGACGAAGCGCGGGTCATGCAGGGCCTGATTCAAGCCGCCGCCGCACTCCTGCATCGGGCGCGCGGCAACCGCCACGGCACGGTGGTCGTCGGAGCGGCGGCCCTCGACAAGCTCGCCGGCCCGCAGCAGTCCGATATCGAGTTTGAGACAGTTCAGTTCCGCGCGCAGCTGGCGCGGACCCTGGGGGGGGAGGGCGATCCCCCGCGATTGGAATTCAGAACACATGTCTGAGAACGGGACACGCGAGTACGACGTCATCATCGTGGGCGCCGGCCCGGCCGGGCTGTGTGCCGCGCTGTACGCGGGGCGAGGGATGCTCAACGCCCTCACCATCGAGCGCGGCGCGCCCGGCGGGGAGCTCCTCAACACCGATCTGATCGAAGACTACATCGGCTACGAGAGCATCAAAGGGTGGGACCTCGCGCAGAAGATGGCCGATCACGCCAAGAAGTTCGGGGCACAGATCGTGACCGACACCGTGGAGCGCATCCGCAAGGAGGCCGACGGCTGGTTCGACGTCATCACCGCAAAGGGCAATACCTATCGCAGCCAGGCGGTAATCCTTACCGCGGGTGGCACGCCCGTGAAGCTCGGCGTGCCCGGTGAGAAGGAGTATGCCGGGAAGGGCGTATCGTACTGCGCCGTATGCGACGGCGCGTTCTTCAAGGGCGAGCGGCTCGCGGTCGTGGGCGGCGGCGATGCCGCGGTGGAGGAAGCCGACTATCTGACCCGCTACGCGAGCAGAGTGCACCTCGTGCATCGCCGCGATGACTTCCGCGCCTCGAAGCTCCTGCAGGAGCGTGCCTTTGCGAACCCCAAGATCGACGTGATCCGCAATACGACGATGCCGGAGATCGTCGGCAATGAAAAAGGGGTCACGCATGCCGTGCTGCAAGACAACGCCACCGGCGAGCGGTCCAACTTGGACGTGGGTGGCGTGTTCGTCTTCGCCGGCTTCAAGCCCAACACGCAGCTCGTCGAGGGCCACGTGGACCACGACGCCGGTGGCTACTTCATTACCGACAACCGCATGATGACGTCCATGGCTGGATTGTTCGCCGCCGGGGACGTGCGCAGCCAGCTGACGCGGCAGATCACCACCGCCGTCGGCGACGCCACGACCGCCGCCATCGCGGTCGAGAAGTATCTCGCCGCGCTGCGCGAGCAACAGGGCGACGGTAAAGGCAAGAAATGAGAATCGTTCAGATCCCCAACGGCGTGTTCGCCGAGAACTGCTACCTCGTGATCGACGAGAAGGCGGGAGAATGCGCCATCGTGGATCCGGGTCAGGAAGCGGGGCTGATCCTGCATAAGCTCAAGGCGACAGGTGCGAAACCGGTCGCCATCTGGCTCACGCACGCGCATCTGGACCACGTCCTGGGCGTGCCTCAAGTCGCGGCGGAGACGGGCGCCCCGGTCTGGCTCCATCCGGCCGATCGGCAGCTCTACGACGCCGTCCCCCAGCAGGCGGATTGGTTCGGTCTCGCGGCGCCCGCGCGCCTCCCGGCTCCCGACAAGCCCTTCGCGCACGGTGACACCGTCCGGGTCGGAGAGCTGAGCTTCGAGGTCCGGCACACCCCCGGGCACTCGCCCGGCAGCGTCTGCCTCGTCGCGCCCGGCGTCGCTCTGGGGGGCGATGTGCTGTTCGCGGGATCCATCGGGCGGGCCGACCTGCCCGGCGGCGACTTCGAAACGCTGATCGGCAGCATCGAACGCGAGTTGCTCCGGCTGCCTGATGACACCATCGTGTACAGCGGACATGGACCCGAAACGACCATCGGACGGGAGCGCCGATCGAATCCCTTCCTCACCGGCGCCTACCGCCTCGCCTGACACCCCGCGAACGCGGCCCACGTGCATGCGCTGCGGCGCCGAGGTCCAGCCCAAGCCGTGGGGATGCAAGAATCCCTGTCCGAACTGCGGGTTCATCTACCCGCTCGGCGATTGCTCTGACTGATATCCGCGTGACGTTTCTCCCCGACGGCGCTGAGGTGCACACCGCGGGTGGGCCGGGCACCGGGGGGGGGGCCACGGTGCTGGATCTCGCCGACCGCTCCGATACGCCGCTGAAAACCGTGTGCGGTGGCGTGGGCAACTGCACCAGCTGCCGGGTCCGCGTCGTGTCAGGCGACTGGCCGGCTGGGCGCATCGACCACGCACGCCTCGGCCCGCTCGTGAACCAGGGTTGGCGGCTGGCCTGCCAGTTCGTGCCGCGTGGCCCGCTCACGGTCGAGCGCCCTCCGTCGATGGACCCCCCGTGAGTCAGGTGCTCGCCGTCTTACTCCTCGCGCTCGACTGCGCGGCCCGCGCGGGGCGGATCCAGCTCGCCACCTGGGCCGCGGGCGGCGTGCTGTCGTTCCGCGACGCGTTGCGCCTGAACCTCTACGGGGAGGCGGCGGCCACCCTGACGCCCAACCGGCTGGGCGGCGAGCCGGCCCGCTTTCTCGGGATGACGTGGTCCGGCATTCGTCCGGTCACGGCACTCGTGGCCCTCGGCGTCGAAGTCGCGGCCGAGTGGCCGGTGTTCGGCATCGTCGCGGTCGCGCTGGTGGGCTACTACATCCCCGATTGGAGTCACGCGGCGCAACGGTGGCTGGGCCGCAACCTGGCGCGCGATCTGCTGACGATCGAGCTGGTGGCGCTGGTCGTGTTGGTGATCATCTGGGCATTGCAGCGCCTCGTGCGGCCAGGGGCGATCCGGCACCGCGTGCGGCGCCAATGGCGGGTCGCGCTCGTGCACGTGCGGCGCGCTCCGTGGTGGGTGCTATTCGCGGGAGCGCTGCTGACCGTCATCAGCCTCGCCGCCCGCGCGTTGATCTTGCCGGCCCTCGCGTGGGGCCACCCCGACGCACCGCCGTTCAGCGAGATGCTCTTCGGATCACTCGCCCTGATTCATGCGCCGTTGGTTGTGCCGCTGCCGTCAGGCGGGGGAGGGATCGAGCTGGCATTCCTGTCGGGGTTTGCCGGGGATTTCGGCCCCGGGCAGCTGACGATGCTGCTGCTGTGGCGGTTCTACACGACGATCTTGTTGACCATCGTCGGCATCTATCTGCTCGTGCGTACCCACGGAGCCGCCGCCGCCAAAGACCTGCTTACGGTGGGTTGGTTCCGCCGCCGCCGCTAGCGATGCACACCAGCACAATGGTGCGGGCTTCTGCGCGCTCCACGCCGTGCGGGACCCCCGCAGGCGCCAGTACCAAGTCTCCCGGGCCCGCCGTGATGATCCTTTCGCCGATGACAAAATTGGCCTTTCCGCTCAGCACCACATAGAATTTGTCGGCGCCCGCGTGCGAGTGCACTGCTTGCGCCTGACCCGGCTCGAAGCAATTGAGTCCCACGAGCAACCGCTCGGAGCGGAAACAGTCGATCTTGGTCATGGCGTCGGCGCGGAACGCCGCGCGGTCGGGCAGATGCTGAATCAACTCTCGGGGCTCCATGGGCGATTCCTGGCTCCAGACGGACGGCAGTCGGACGGAACGGAACGGGGCGATGAGCGCAACGCGCGTCGAACGTGATCCTCTGGGTGAGCTGCCCGTGCCCGCCGGAGCCCTTTGGGGCATCCAGACCGAACGGGCGCGGCACAATTTCCCCATCTCCAATCTGCGACCCCTTCCCGCCTTCGTCGACGCCGTCATCTGGATCAAGAAAGCCGCTGCGCTGACGCACCGCGACACCGGTCGCCTCGATAAGAAGCTCGCCGACGCGATCATCCGCGCGGCCGACGAGGTACTCGCCGGAGGACACCGCGACCATTTCGTGGTCGATCCCTACCAGGCCGGCGCCGGCACGTCTCACCACATGAACTGCAACGAGGTCCTGGCGAACCGCGCGAACGAGCTGCTGGGAGGGAAGCGGGGTGAGTACAAGCCGGTGCACCCGAACGATCACGTCAACATGGCCCAGTCAACGAACGATGTGATTCCCACCGCTATCCGGCTCGCCGCCTTGTCGCAGCTGCCCGCACTCACCGAAGCGCTGACCCGGTTGGCTCGGGCGTTCCTCGCCAAGGGCAAGGAATTCGACGGGATCGTGAAGTCGGGGCGCACGCACCTGCAGGACGCGACCCCGGTGCGCCTTGGCCAGGAGTTCACGGCGTACGGCCACACCATAGAGCGCAACCGCGAGCGCATCACGCGCGCGGCCGATGACCTCCGCGACCTCGGCATCGGGGGCACCGCCGTCGGGACGGGATTGAACGCCGAGCCCGACTATCCCGGGCTGATGGTGACGCACCTGCGGGCGATCACGGGACTCGAGCTGCGCGAGGGTAAAGATCGCGTGCAGCTGATGCAGTCAATGGGCGACCCGGCGGCGTTCTCGGGGGCGCTCCGCACCTACGCCGCCGATCTGGGGAAGATCGCGAGCGACCTGCGCCTCCTGGCGTCGGGGCCGCGCACGGGCTTCGCGGAGATCGTGCTGCCTCCCGTCCAACCCGGCTCGAGCATCATGCCGGGGAAGGTCAATCCATCCATCCCGGAAATGGTGAACCAGGTCTGCTTGCAGGTGATCGGGAACGACGTGACGATCACAGCCGCCGCGGAAGCGGGGCAGCTCGAGTTGAACGTGATGATGCCGCTGATCGCGCACAACCTGTTGTTCTCGACGATGATCCTCACCAACGCAACGCGCGTGCTGGCGGAGCGGTGCGTGGAAGGGATCGCGGCGGATGCCGCGCAATGCGCGTATTGGCTCGAGCGGAGCCCGGCGCTCGTGACCGCGCTAGCGCCGAAGATCGGCTACGCCGAGGCTGCCAAACTGGCCAAGGAAGCGGTCGAGAAGAATGTCACGGTGCGGCAGCTCGTGGTAGAGAAGGGAATACTGAAAGGGAAGGAGCTGGAAAAGGTGCTGGACTTGCGGGCGATGACCGAGCTGGGCGTGCCCGGCGAGCGGAAGTGACTCTCATAAGGGAGGGGCCGCACTTATGAATTGGATCGTCGCGGGTCTGATCGCAGGGGTCATCGCGTATCTCGTCGACTGGGTGATGTGGGGCAAGGTATTCGTGAAGGGGATGGACGCGTTCGTGCTGCCGCTGTCTCCCGAGGAAATGAAACGCTTCATGGGGCCGGCGATGGCGAAGTCGGCCGTCCTTGCGCTCGCCTTCGGTGTGCTGTTCGCATACCTGTATGGCCAGTTCCGCGGCAGCCTCTGGGTGCAGGGCGGCGGGCCGCTCGCGGGGATGGAATTCGCCACGGTGCTCTGGTTGCCGACGATCTTTCTCGCGACGATCGGGAGCGGCGTGTGGTACGTCAAGGCCCGACCGCTGCAAATGGCGATGTGTTGGTCCTGGCTCGTCCGCATGAACGCGGCCGGCATCGTGGTGGGCTTGCTCATGAAGTGACCGTAGTCACGGCGCCGGCCCCGCCCCGGGGGGTAGAAATCTCCCCATGAGAACCCTCGTGCTGGGCCTCGCTGTGCTCGCGCTGGCCCCCCTCGGCAACGCTGCGGCGCAACGCCGCGCGCGCATCGGACCCACCGTCTCCACCATCTCGCTCGAGGACGGCTCGGGCACAAGTCATTCCTACACGTCATTCGGCGGCAGCGTCGCGTTCCTCTCCGGAGACGATGGCGAGATCGGGGTCACGGTTGCTCGCTACCGAGACCTTTCGTCTGACGCTTGCACCCGCGCGCTTACGTTCTATGGAGTTGACTCGTACTACTATCCCGTTGGGGCGAAGGGGATCACGCCGTACGCCGTCACCGAGATCGGGCTCGCGCGCGTGACCGAGTCGACCCCGCCTTACGCGTGCAGCCTCTTCGCGACCACCGCAACGACCACTCAGCTGGGCCTGGCATACGGGCTGGGCCTGCGCGTCAACGTCGGACCCGCGATCACAGCGCTCGCCGAGGGCCGCTTTTTCCAGGTACCGAACAGCCAGATCCAGGCGCTCGAGGGTCGCGCGAATGTGTCGTTCGCGTTCGGCAAGCCGCGCCAAACGCAGCTGCTCAACGGCACGCTCGGTCCGACCATTGGGCTATTGTTTCACCTGGGCGGCCAAATGGAAGGCCGGGGGCCTACCCTCGGTGTCCGCTTCCGCCGCGATACAAAGAAGTCCGGCACGATCGGCTTGCAGATCGACTACGCGCCGCTGCGGCTGATCAACTGCACCACGAATTGCGAGCCGAGTGCCATCTTGTTCGCCCCAGGCTACGAACCCTCGCTGTATCCCGAGTGGGGACGCCTGTATGCGGACTTCGGGCTGCTTCTGGCCGGCATCCCGTCGGTCGGCACGGAGCGCGGCATGGCGCAGGGCGCACACGGGGGCCTCGGCGCCGACATCCTGACCAGCGGGTCGCTGATGGTGAACGTGAATGCCCGCATTCTGTGGCTGCAGCGGAACGGCGGCAGCAACGCGTTTCTCCTGCAGACGGGCGTAAGCATCAGCCCGAGACTCGAGCGGGGGCATTGAATCCCGATAAGCCTTCTCGCATATTCCCCCCATGCGCGTTACCACCTGGGCGGAATACGGCTTAATCGTCTCCATCGAGCTCGCTAAGCGCGCCGGGCAGGGGCCTGTTGCGGCCCGCGAATTGTCCGAGCACGAGCGCCTTCCCCACGACTATGTCGAGCAGATCCTGTTACGCCTGCGGCGCGGGGGGTTGGTCGATTCCGTGCGGGGAGCGAAGGGTGGATACCTGCTCGCGCGCGAGCCTCACGCCGTCAGCGTGAAGGACGTCATCGAGGCATCGGAGCACGTGACGTTCGAGGTCAACTGCGACCTCCACCGGGTGGACAACGAGCGCTGCGATCCGGGCACTGCCTGCAGCATCCGGCCGGTGTGGCGGCTGCTCGAGCGGCGAATCAACGACCTGCTCGCCGGCATTACCCTCGCCGACCTGATGCACGCCGAGCCCGAGGTGTACCGGATCGCCGGGGCCGCGGCCGGAAGTTGAGCCGTACGGTGGCTCTGTCGCACGACGAGCTACTCCGCTATTCACGCCACCTCACGCTTCCCGAAGTCGGTCTCGCAGGTCAGGAGCAGCTGCGTGCCGCCCGCGTATTGCTCGTCGGCGCGGGGGGCCTTGGGTCCCCGGCGGCGCTGTACCTCGCCGCGGCGGGGGTAGGAACGCTGGGCCTCGTTGATTTCGACGTCGTAGATCGCAGCAACCTACAGCGGCAGATTCTCCACGGCACCTCCGGAATCGGAACATCCAAGCTCGACTCCGCCCGCGAACGTCTCCGCGACATCAACCCCCACGTGCAGGTCGAAACGTTCGCCGCGCGGCTGACCTCCGCCAACGCGCTCGACATGGTCCGCAGCTTCCATGTTGTGGTCGATGGGTCCGACAACTTTCCGACCCGCTATCTCGTCAACGACGCCTGCGTGCTGCTCGGCAAGCCTGACGTATACGGGTCGGTGTTCCGCTTCAACGGACAGGCATCCGTGTTCGACGCGAAGCGTGGACCCTGCTACCGCTGTCTCTACGCCGAGCCGCCGCCGCCCGATCTCGTCCCCTCGTGCGCGGAGGGCGGGGTCCTGGGCGTGCTTCCGGGCATCATCGGCTCGATTCAGGCGCTCGAGACGATCAAGCTGATCGTCGGCGTGGGTGAGCCACTGGTCGGGCGACTGCTCTTGTTCGATGGGCGCAAGCTGCAATTCCGTGAGCTCACACTTGAGAAAGACCCCGACTGCCCGGTCTGCGGCACCCACCCGACCGTCACGTCGCTGATCGACTACGAGGCATTCTGCGGAGTGCGGGCGCAGGGAGGAAACGGCGCTGGAGTCGAAGTGAGCGCGGTCGATCTGAAGCGAGAGTGGTCGGGCAACCCATCGCTCGTCGTTCTCGACGTGCGTGAGCCGCGAGAAGCCGAGATCGCGCGCATCGAGGGCGCCCGCCTCATTCCTCTTGCCGAGCTGCCGCGTCGTCTCTCGGAGCTTCCGAGCCGCGCCGAAATCGTCACTCACTGCCACCACGGACTGCGCTCGCTCAAGGCGCGCGAGATTTTGACCGGGGCGGGATTCACGAAGGTACGAAGTCTCGCAGGGGGGATCGATGCGTGGGCGCGCGACGTAGACCCGGACGTGCCGCGCTACTGAGTGCCGAAGGGGGGACTCGAACCCCCACGGGCTTGCGCCCACTGGCTCCTGAAGCCAGCGCGTCTACCAGTTCCACCACTTCGGCCCGGATTCCGCGGAACGGCAAATCTAGATCGTTGTATAACCCCAAGTCAACGCATATCTTGCCTTCGACATCGTGGACAAAGTCTCCATCGCCAGGAATCCGCGCGCACGGCACGACTACCATCTCCTGGAAACGTGGGAGGCGGGTCTCGTGCTAACGGGCACCGAGGTCAAATCGCTCCGCGATCGCAAGGCGAGCCTCAGTGAAGCGTACGCGCACGTCCGCAACGGCGAAGTCTGGCTCGAGGGCATGACGATCTCGCACTATGGCCCCGGCAGCTACAACAATCCGCCGCCTGCCCGCTCCCGCAAGCTGTTGCTCCACAAACGCGAAATCCGCAAGCTGCTTGGCGCCACGACGCAAAAGGGCCTCACCGTTGTGCCCCTCGAAGTCTATTTCAAGGATGGGCTCGCGAAGGTCGCCATCGCGCTCGCCAAAGCCAAGAAGGATCATGACAAGCGTGAGGATCTGAAACGGCGCGTGGCTGAGCGTGAGATGGCACGGGTTGCGAAGGGTAGACGGACGTGATGGTCCCTTTCTTCGTGTTGGCCGCGCTCCTGCCCCAACAGGTACTGATCGCGACGCCACGTGGACAAGCCAGCGTACCGGTGACGACCGAGCGCGGCGCGGCCGCCGTGGCCGCCACCTTGCTCGCACCCCCGCTCGGGCTCGTCGCGTCGCTGGATGGCTCGGCCGTGCAGGTCACCCTCGGAGGCCGGGTATTCGAGTTCGATCTGGGCGCGCCGTTCGTACGCTCGGAAGGTGTGGCCTACCCGCTCGTGGGGTCTCCGTACGTCGCCCGTGACACGCTGTTCCTGCCGCTGCAGTGGCTCACGGATCACGTCCCCCGTCTCCTGGCCGGGCGCTACCGGTGGGATGCGGGCTTGGCCCGCCTCGATGAGGTACCGCCCCTGTTGGCCCCGATGCCGGCGGCGACCGCACCGGTGACCGTGCGGCCCAGGGCTTCCGCGCCGGCACCGATCGGCGGCGCGCCCAACCCGATGACGGGACTGCGTCTGTCGCACACGATCGTGGTCGATCCTGGTCACGGCGGGGTCGATCCCGGGAACCCGGGACTGCATTTCCCGGAGCGCCTCACCGAGAAGGACATCACGCTCGGCATCGGCCGGCTGCTGCGCGCGGAGCTGGTGCGCCGCGGGCTGAGCGTGGTGCTGACGCGCGCGACGGACACGCTCGTGGCCCTCGCTGACCGGCCCTTGTTTTGCCGCGCCGAGTGCGATCTGTTCGTCAGCATTCACGTGAACGCGATGCCGGCCGGGCGCCGCCAGGGACAGGTCAACGGCGCAGAGACCTACTTCCTCTCGGACGCCAAGACCGAGGACCAAAAACGCGTGGCGCAGATGGAAAACGACGCGCTCCGATTTGAAACCGCAGGCACGGTGGACGGCCCTCTGGCATTCATCCTCCGCGATCTCCAGCTGAACGAGTATCTGCGCGAATCGGCGCGGCTGGCGGAGCAGGTGCAGGGCCGCGTCGCCGGGATCCATCCCGGCGAAAACCGCGGCGTGCAGCAGGGCCCGTTCCTCGTACTCGCCGCGGCGCGCCGGCCGGCCATTCTCGTGGAGGCGGGCTTCGCCACCAACCGGGAAGACGGCGCGTTCCTCGCGTCCGCGCCGGGCCAGCACAAGATCGCCACCGCCATCGCGGACGGCATCGTCGCCTACCTGCTCGAGTTTGAGCGCAGACTGGCGGTCGGCGGACCGGCGCGATGACGCGACGCGCGGTGTGGCTACGGGGAGGAGGCGGGGGAGGGCGGGGGGCCGCGCTCGCACTTCTCGCGGTCCTCTCCGGCTGCGCCTACTACAACGCGATGTGGAGCGCGGAGCGCTACGCCAAGGAGGCGCGGCGGCTCGAGGCACGCGGTCAGGAAGCCGAGGCGCGAGCGCAGTGGGCGCTCGCCGCCGTGAAGGCCGAGTCGGTGATCGCGCGCCACCCGCGTAGCCGCTGGGCGGACGACGCGCTCGTGCTGCAGGCCGAAGGGCTGGCGCGCGCCGGCTCGTGCGCCACGGCTGCGGCGCCACTCGCCAAGGCGCGCGCGACGGTGACCGCAGCGGCGCTGCGTGAGCGGGCGGGGCTCGCCGGCGCGCAGTGCGCGCTCGCCGCCGGCCGGACGGCCGAAGCCGACGAGATGCTCGTGGAGGCGCTTGCCTCCAAGGACGCACGCCGCCGCTCGCAGGCGCAATACTTCGCAGGAGCCGCCGCCGCGGCACGGCTCGATTACGGCGGCGCGGTCGAGCATTTCCGGCGGTCCCGCGAACCCGCGGCGCTCTCCGCTCGCGCCCACGCTTTGCTCGCCACGGGCCGGCCCGCCGACGCGGTCGCCGTAATCGACTCGCTCGCGGACGCGCCCCTCCGCGAGACCGATCGAGCCGACCTGCTCACCGAGCTGGCCGCGGTGGGCGGTGCGGATGTCGCGTCCGCGGCGCTCGACCGGTTGCTTGCGCGGGGGCGGTTGCCGTTCGCGGAGCAAGCGCGCTTGCTGATTGCGGACGGCGACCGGCGGTTCGCGCAGAGCGACCACGATGCGGCAGCGGCGCGGTTTCGCCAGGCGGAATCGGTCGCCCTCGCGGCGACGAGCGAAGCCGGCATCGCGCGGGTGCGCGCGCAGCGCGTCCTGGCGGCGCGGGCGACGCAACGCAGCGACCTCGCCCCCGTGATCGTGGAGCTGACGCGCCTGACGCACGCGGACGGAGGCGGGACTCCGGGAGGGCAAAGCCTGCTTGAGCTCGTCACGCAGGTGAACGCGGCGCCGGAGTCGCCGGGAGCGGGGTTCCGCGCCGCCGAAGTGGCGCGCGACTCACTGGGTGCCCCGTTGCTCGCGGGCCAGTTGTTCCTCGACCTCGCCGCGGCGGACTCCAGCTCGCTCTACGCCCCCAAGGCGCTGGTCGCGGCGCTGGCGTTGCTCCCGGAGCGCCGCGATTCGATCGCCGCCCTTCTCGATGCGCGATACGGCTCGTCCCCCTACACCCGCGCCTTTCATGGGGAGGCCAGCGTCGCGTATGCCGCCGCCGAAGACTCCCTCGCGCGCGAGCTCGGCGTTCAGGTCGCGCGGGCGACGCTCCCTGCCGGCGCGCGCTTCGACGTGCCGCTCACGGGGCCGCGCGGGCCGTGGCTCGAGGACTCTCCGCACGCCGCTGTTGCTGCTGCGCGGCACGCGCAGCCGCCTCGTCCAGCGGACCGTCCGTCACGCGACCGGCCGACCCAGCCGGAGCGGCCGTGAGCGCGGTCGAGCTCTTCGGCGTCACTTTCCAAAACCCGATTCTGCTCGCCGCCGGAACCGCCGGTTTTGGGCGGGAGCTGGACGGCGTCATCGATCTGGACCTGCTGGGCGGGATCGTCACGAAGGCAGTGACCCCCGAGCCGCGCCAGGGCCACGCCGCACTGCGCGTCGCAGAATTCCGGGGGGGGATGCTCAACGCAGTCGGGCTCGCGAATCCCGGCGTCGAGCGCGTCGCCGAGCACGAGCTCCCGTGGCTCGCCGCCCGCGTGCGGCGCGCACGGATCATCGTCAACGTGGCCGGCGCTACGGTCGCGGACTACGTCCGCGTGATCGAGCGGCTCACGCCGCTCGAAGCTATCGCCGCGTTCGAGATCAATGCCTCCTGTCCCAACACGAGCGCCGGCGGGCTCGAGTTCGGCTCCGAACCCGCCGGGCTCGCCGAGCTGGTGCGTGCGTGCCGGCGCGTGGCCACGCGGCCCCTCGCGGTCAAACTGTCTCCGGTCCTGGCGGATCTGCCGGGGATGGCGCGCGTGGCCCGGGATGAAGGAGCCGAAGCTGTGAGCCTCGTCAACACGATGCCGGGTTTGCTCGACAAACGCCTGGGCAATGGCAGCGGGGGATTGAGCGGCCCCGCGCTGCTGCCCGTCGGCGTCCTCGCCACGCGGCGGGTGCGGGAACGCGTCGGTATGCCGGTCATCGGCGTCGGCGGCGTCCGCACGGCCGCGGACGCACGAGAATACCTCGCCGCCGGCGCCTCCCTCGTCGCCATCGGCACCGCCGCGCTGGCGGATCCGCGCGTGCCGGTGCGCATCGCGCGTGAGCTATCGCGTGGCTGAGCTGATCGTCGCCTTCGACATGGCGAGCGGCCGCGAGGCGCTCGCGTTGGCGGCGCGGCTGCAGGGTCTCAAGTGGGCGAAGCTTGGCCCCGTCCTCTACGTGCGCGAAGGTCCGGCGCTCGTGCGCGAATTCATGCAGCGCGGCGTTCACGTATTCCTCGACCTCAAATGGCACGACATCCCTAACACGGTCGCCGGCGCCGTGACCGCGGCGCGGGAGCTCGGCGTCGCAATGGCGACGGTGCACTGTCTCGGAGGCCGCACCATGCTGAGCGCTGCCGCACGAGCCGCAGGCTCCGACATGGCCCTGGTCGGCGTCACGGTGCTGACCTCCCACGACGCAGCGGAGCTCGAGAGCGTGTTGGGGCGTGGCGTGCCCGATGTGGGATTCGAGGCGGAGCGGCTGGCGCGGGCCGCTATGCAGGCCGGCCTGCGAGGGGTCGTCGCGTCGGGGCACGAGCTCGGGCTGTTGCGCGAGGCGCTGGGGGGGCGCGCCGATCCCTGGATCGTCGTGCCCGGGATCCGGTTGCCGGGTGAGGCGGCGGATGATCAAGCGCGGACGATCGAGCCTGCCGACGCGGTGCGCCGCGGCGCCACGCACTTGGTGGTAGGCCGGCCGATCACCGCGGCGCGGGATCCCGCGGTCGCCTATCAGCGACTGGTCGAAGTGGTGGGTCGGGGGTATTAGCAAACCGCATGCACCCCTCGGCGCGGTGGCTCTTCCTCTATTGTTTCGCCCTGCTGTTGCCGGTGGCGGCGTGGGCGCAGTCCACGCTTCCCCAGGCGGCCGAACGGACCAAACAGGCGTGGCGGGCCCATGATCCCCAAGCGGTTGTCGGGCAGAGCTCTAGCGTGGTTCTCCAGATTCCGGGTGCGGATCCCTCCTCGCCGTTGGGAAGGGCGCAGGCGGTGGAGCTGCTGCGGCGCTACCTGCGCCCGGCCGAGGAGCGGGGACTGGACGTGACGGCGATCCGCGAGGTCGAGCCGGGGAAGGGGTTCGTGGAGCTAATCCGTCGCTACGTCGTTGCCGGAACGAGCGAGCTGCGGCGCGAGACGTTGCTCCTGGGGTTTCGGCGCGTGGCCGGCGAGTGGCGGCTCGCGGAGCTGCGCAGCGCGCCGTAATCGCGCCCCTTGCGTGAAGTTACGGCCCCGTCTATTGTTCACGGCTCAACCAGAAATCGTTCGGAGAAGCCCCTTTTGAAGGTACGCACCAGCGTGCGCCCCATCTGCGAGCACTGCAAGGTCATCACGCGCCGGGGCGTCATTCGCGTGATCTGCAAGCGCAACCCCAAGCACAAACAGCGGCAGGGTTAGCGCATGGCTCGTATTGCAGGCGTGGATTTGCCGCGCGACAAGAAGATCCAGTACGCACTGCCCTACATCTTCGGCATCGGTCCGAGCAACGCGAAGAAGATTCTCGCCGAGACGGGCGTGAGCCCGGACGCGCGGGTGCGCGATCTGCGGGACGCCGAGGTGGCGCGGCTGCGGCAGGTGATCGAGCGGGATTACAAGGTCGAAGGCGCGCTGCGCACCGAAATCGCGATGAACATCAAACGCTTGATGGACATCGGGACCTATCGCGGCACCCGCCATCGCAAGAATCTGCCGGTGCGCGGCCAGCGCACGCACACCAATGCGCGCACGAAGAAGGGGCCGCGGCGCGCGATCGCGGGCAAGAAGAAGCCCGCGTTGAAAAAGTAAGAACTCGGAGACATGGTCCAAGCGAAACCAACGGGCGCCAAGCGTGCCAAGAAGATCGTCGAAGCGGAAGGGATCGCGCACATCACGGCGACGTTCAACAACACGCTGATTACGATCAGCGATCTGCAGGGCAACGCCATCACGTGGGGCTCCTCGGGCAAGGCGGGCTTCAAGGGTTCCAAGAAGTCGACGCCGTTTGCCGCGACGGTCGCGGCCGAGCAGGCCGCGCGCGAGGCGCTCAACCTCGGCGTGAAGCGCGTGCACGTGCGGGTCCAGGGACCGGGATCGGGCCGCGAGTCGGCGATCCAGGCGCTCGCGAGCGCGGGGCTGCAGATCCGCTCGATCCGCGACGTCACCCCGATCCCCCACAATGGGTGCCGGCCGCCCAAGAAGCGGCGGGTCTGAGGCATGGCACGCTACACAGGTCCGGTGTGCAGGCTGTGCCGGCGCGAAGGCACGAAGCTGTTCCTCAAGGGGACGCGCTGTCTCACCGAGAAGTGCGCCGTCGAGCGCCGCGCCTACGCGCCCGGCCAGCATGGGCAGTCGACGGGGCGGCGCCGCAAAGCGTCGGAGTACGCCAAGCAGCTGCGTGAAAAGCAGAAGGTGAAGCGGATCTACGGCCTCTCCGAGCGCCAGTTCCGCAACCTCTTCGAGCGCGCGATCAAGGAGCCGGGCGTGACGGGCGAAGCGCTGCTCGTGGCCCTGGAGAGCCGCCTCGACAATCTCGTGTATCGGATGGGCTTTGCGACGTCGCGCAAGCAGGCGCGCCAGCTGGTCCGCCATCGTCATATCCTCGTGAACGGCCGCGTGCTGGACATTCCGTCCTACCGCGTGCGTCTCGGGGAAGAGGTCAGGGTCGCGGACGCAAGTCGCGAGCTCGTGCAGGTGAAGGCCGCGCTCGAGCAGTTCGGGCGCGGACAACCGGTTTCATGGATTCAAGTCGACACCGACAAGGCGCTGGGCAAGATGACGGAGCGGCCGACCCGCGATGCCATCCCGATCGCCGCACAAGAACAGTTAATCGTCGAGCTCTATTCCAAGTGATCAATACTCTCGATTTGACGGGGTTGGTCCGGCCGCACCTGGTCGAGATGACCAAGCGGGAAGACAACCCGAATGCCGCCGAGTTCCGGCTGCAGCCGCTCGAGCGGGGCTATGGCTATACGCTGGGGAATTCGCTGCGCCGCCTGCTGCTCTCGTCGCTGCGCGGTGCCGCCGTGTGGGCGTTCCGCATCGACGGCGTGGTGCACGAGCATCAGACCATCCCGGGCGTCGTGGAAGATGTGCATCAGATCATCCAGCGCCTCAAGCAACTGACGCTCGTACTCGCTCCCGAAGTGGACGAGTCCGTGCTGCGGTTCAAGGTCGAGCGGGCGGGTCCGGTCTACGCACGTGACCTCGAGCAGCACGCGTCGGCCACGATCGTGAACCGCGATCAGCTCCTCTTCACCGTGCAGGACGACCGCGACATCGCGGGTGAGCTGTACGTGAACAAGGGCCGCGGCTACGTCGAGGCGGAGCAGCACCCCGTGGACCGGACCATGCCGGTGGACGTGGTGCGGATCGACTCCATCTATAATCCGGTCCGCCGCGCCAACTTCACCGTGGCGGAGACGCGCGTCGGGCAGCGTACCGACTACGACCGGCTGACCCTGAGCGTCGAAACCAACGGGACGATCTCCCCCGAGGACGCAGTGGCTTACGCCGCGGCGCTCGCGCAGGAGCACTTCCGCTTCTTCGTCGACTTCGGCAAGGTGCCGATCGTCCCCGGCGAGCCCGCCGGGAACGGCGGCACCGAGACCGGCCGGCTCCGCGACGTGCTGGAGCGCGCCATCGACGACGCGGGCCTCTCGGTACGCTCCGTCAATTCGCTCAAGAACTCCAACATCCGCACCCTCGGCGATCTCGTCCGCTACAAGGAAGACGATCTGCTGAAGGTGAAGAACGTGGGCGAGAAGGCGCTGGGCGAAATCGCGGAGCTGCTGCGCCGCGAGGGTCTGAATTTCGGGATGCAGCTCGAAGAGGCCGACGGCGGGGAGATCCGGATCGTCGATCCCGGCACCGCGCCGCAGGCGCAGCTGACGGCCGGCGAGGACGAGTAATGCGCCACCGCGCCAAAGGCCGCCAGCTGTCGCGCACGTCGAGCCACAAGAAGGCGACGCTCAACAACATGGCCACGAGCCTATTCGAGCACGGCGGCATCCGCACGACCGTGGCGAAGGCGAAAGAGCTGCGGCCGTTCGCTGAGCGGCTCATCACGCTGGCGCGGCGCGGCGACCTCCACGCGCGGCGGCTCGTCGAGCGGCACCTCAAGAACCGCGACGTGACCCACAAGCTGTTTGCCGAGATCGGCAAGCGCTTCGCCGCGCGGCCCGGAGGCTACACGCGTATCGTTAAGCTGGGGCACCGCGTCGGGGACGGCGCCGATGTGGCCCTGATCGAATTGCTGAGTGAGTAAAGCAGTGACGGGGGGCGCGCGAAACGACAGGGGGACCCCGGCGGGTCCCCCTGTTTCGTATCCGTCAGGAGGCTTTGAGGATCTTGTTGGACTTGAGACAGCGGGTGCACACGCGGATGCGCCGCACGACGCCGTTCACGAGTACCCGCGCGTGCTGCAGGTTGGGGTACCAGCGGCGGTTCGTCTTGTTGTTCGCGTTGCTGACGCTGTGTCCCGTGATGGGACCCTTGCCACACACATCACACACTCGAGCCATAGACCGTCCGAACAAAAATGAGTTCTCAGAGCGCCGCAAAGAGGCCTAAACCTAAACAGGACACCGGGGAGCGGCAACCCCGCAAGACGGCGGTGATCACCGGCGTCACGGGGCAGGACGGCTCCTACCTGGCCGAGCTGTTGCTCGACAAAGGCTACGAGGTGATCGGGGTGGTGCGGCGCACGTCACACGACTCCTACGAGCGCATCGGCCATCTGATCGACCGTCTCCATGTCGTCGCCGCCGACCTCCTCGACCAGCACTCCCTGACGACCGTGATCCGCGACGCGAAACCCCACGAGGTCTACAATCTCGCCGCCCAGAGCTTCGTCCCCACGTCGTGGAACCAGCCCGTCCTGACCGGTGAATTCACGGCGCTGGGGGTGACGCGGTTGCTCGAGGCGGTCCGCCTCGCGCATCCCGAGGCCCGCTTTTACCAGGCCAGCTCGTCGGAAATGTTCGGTAAGGCGGTGGAGACCCCACAACGCGAGACGACCCCGTTCTATCCGCGCTCGCCCTACGGCGTCGCCAAAGTGTACGGGCACTGGATCACGGTGAACTACCGCGAGTCATACGGGCTCTACGCCGTCAGCGGCATCCTCTTCAATCATGAATCGCCGCGCCGCGGACTCGAATTCGTGACCCGCAAAGTGACCGACGCCGTCGCCCGTATCAAGCGCGGCACGGCGAGCGAGCTGCGCCTCGGCAATCTCGAGGCCGCCCGCGACTGGGGCTTTGCCGGCGATTACGTGGACGCGATGTGGCGGATGCTGCAGCAGCCCCAGCCGCGCGACTACGTGGTCGGCACCGGCGAGACCCACACGGTCCGCGATCTGTGCGCGGCCGCATTCGGGCACGCGGGTCTCGACTGGCAGAAATACGTGAAGGTCGATCCCCGCTTCGTGCGGCCCGCCGAGGTCGATGTCCTGCTCGCGGACGCGGGGCGCGCGCGGCGCGAGCTGGGCTGGGCGCCGAAGGTAACCTTCTCGGAGCTGGTGAAGATGATGGTGGACGCGGATCTGGAGCGGCAGGCGTGAAGGTTCTGGTCACCGGCGCCGATGGCTTCGTCGGGCGGTGGCTGATCCGCCGCTTGCTCGACGACGGCCGCGAGGTCTATGGCGCCGTCCGTCCCGCCGACCCGCCGCGCGACGACGGGCTCACCGCGGATGAACGCGCGCATGTCCGCTGGCTGCCGTTCGAGATCAACGACGCCGAGTCCGTCCGCCGCTGCGTGGACCTTCGCTACGACGCCGTGGTCCATCTTGCGGCGGTCGCCTCGGGCGCCGCGGCGCTGCGCGATCCGGGGACCGCCTGGGAGGTGAACGCCGCCGGCACGGCCCGGATCGCCCACGTTCTCGCGGAGGCGCGGCGCAAAGACCGCGCGGATCCCGTCGTGCTGATCGTATCGACGGGTGAGGTGTACGGACGGGGAAATTCGACGCTGCGCCGCGAAACGGATCCCACGGCTCCGTGCTCGCCGTACGCGGCGAGCAAGCTGGGTGGGGAGGAAGCCGGCCTCGAGGCGTGGCGCCGCGCGGGCCTGCGCGTCGTCATCGCGCGCGCCTTCGCGCACACGGGCCCCGGCCAGGACCCGAGCTTCGTCGTGCCGGCGTTCGCGCAACGGCTCCGGTTCGCCAAGCAGATCGGCGCGCCGGTGGTCAAGGTCGGCAACCTGGAGCCGGTCCGCGATCTGCTCCACGTCCAGGACGTGGTGGACGCCTACGTCCGGCTGCTCGCGCAGGGCGAGGCGGGCGAAGTCTATAACGTCGCCTCGGGGCAGGGCGTAAGTCTGGAGGATCTGTTGTTCACGATGGCGGACTTGCTCGGCATCCGGCCGATTCCGGAGGCGGACCCCGATCTGCTGCGGCCGGCCGACATCCCTCACCTCGTGGGAGATGCCACCAAGCTGCGCGCGGCCACGGGCTGGGGCCCGCGCCGCTCGCTCACCGATACGCTGCGGGACGTGCTCGATGCCCAAGCGGACTGACCTGCACCGCATTCTGCTGCTCGGGTCCGGTCCGATCGTCATCGGCCAGGGGGCGGAGTTCGACTATTCCGGCACGCAGGCGGTGAAGGCGCTCAAGGAGGAAGGCTACGAGGTGGTGCTGGTGAACTCGAATCCGGCCACCATCATGACCGACCCAGAGCTGGCTGACCGCACGTACATCGAGCCCGTGACGCCCGACTGGGTCCGGAAGGTGATCGAGCGCGAGCGACCCGATGCGTTGCTCCCGACCATGGGGGGCCAGACGGCGCTCAACGTGGCGATGGCACTGGCGAACGATGGAACCCTGCAGAAGTACGGAGTGGAGCTGATTGGGGCCAACGCCCGCGCCATCCGCATGGCCGAGGATCGCGCCGAGTTCAGCGCCGCGATGCGCCGTATCGGGCTCGCGACGCCGCAGGGCCGCACCGTGACGTCGGTCGCCGGCGGGCTCGAGGCGGCCGCCGAGGTGGGCTATCCCGCGATCATCCGTCCGTCGTTCACGCTGGGTGGTACGGGGGGCGGCGTGGCGTACAACCGGGCCGAGTTCGAAGAGATGGTCGAGCGTGCGCTCGAGCTGTCGCCGGTGCATTCGACGCTCATCGAGCGGAGCGTGCTCGGCTGGAAGGAGTTCGAGCTGGAGGTGATGCGCGACGGGCGCGACAACGTCGTCATCGTCTGCTCCATCGAGAACGTGGACCCCATGGGTGTGCACACCGGCGATTCGATTACGGTAGCGCCGGCGATGACGCTCACCGACCGCGAATACCAGCGGATGCGCGATGGCGCGATCGCCATCATCCGGGAAATCGGCGTCGAAGCCGGCGGCTGCAACATCCAATTCGCCGTCAATCCCGCCGACGGCGAGATGCTGGTCATCGAGATGAACCCGCGCGTGTCGCGGTCCTCCGCGCTCGCTTCGAAGGCGACCGGGTTCCCGATCGCGCGTATCGGCACGAAGCTCGCGATGGGGTACACGCTCGACGAGCTGCCCAACGACATCACGCGCACGACGCCCGCTTCGTTCGAGCCGGTGCTCGACTACGTGGTGGTCAAAGCGCCGCGCTTCGCCTTCGAGAAGTTCCCGACCGCCGACTACCGCCTGACGACGCAGATGAAGTCGGTGGGCGAAGCGATGGCGATCGGCCGCACCTTCAAGGAAGCGTTCCAGAAGGGGTTGCGCGCCCTCGAGATCGGCCGGCCGGGGTGGGTGACCGGCGCGACGCTCGCCGACGACCGGCTCACGAGTGCGTCCCCCGAGGATTTGCGCGTCGCGCTGCGGACGGCGACACCGGAGCGGGTCTTCCAGATCAAGCGCGCGTTGCTGGCCGGCCTGACGGTGGACGACATCGCGCAGGCCTCGGGAATCGATCCCTGGTTCCTCTATCAGCTCGACGAGCTGGTGGAGGCCGAGCGCTGGTTTGCGGGGCTGGCGAAGGTGGGCGCCCCGGAGCTCAAGCGGATGAAACGCATGGGATTCTCGGACCACCAGCTCGCTGCACTTCGCAACTCCACCGAAGCCGCGATCCGCGAGCAGCGGTGGGCCCTCGGGATCCACCCCGCGTACAAAACGGTCGACACCTGCGCCGGAGAATTTCCATCGGTGACGCCCTATCTCTACTCGTCATACGACGAAGAGAACGAGTCCGAGCCGTTCGGCGAGCGGGGCATCGTGATCCTGGGCAGCGGCCCAAACCGCATTGGACAGGGCGTCGAATTCGACTACTGCTGCGTGCGTGCCGGCCTCGCGTTCCGCGAGCTGGGGTTCAAGACCATCATGATCAACTCGAACCCCGAGACGGTTTCGACCGACTTCGACATCTCGGACAAGCTGTACTTCGAGCCCCTGACCTTCGAAGACGTCATCGAGATCGTCCGTTGGGAGCGGCCCAAGGGCGTCGTCGTGCAGCTCGGCGGCCAGACCCCGCTCCAGCTCACCAAGGCGCTCGAGGCTGCTGGTATCCCGATCCTCGGCACGTCGCCGGATGCGATCGACATCGCTGAGGACCGCGAGCGTTTCGAGGCGCTCGCGCGCCGGCTCGGCGTCACCCAGCCGCCGAACGGCATCGCGCGCTCGGTGGAGGAGGCGGTGGCGGCGGCGCAGCGCATCGGGTACCCCGTGCTCGTGCGCCCCTCGTACGTGCTCGGCGGCCGGGCAATGGAGATCGTGTACGACGACGGCTCGTTGCGCGACTACTTCGTGAAGGCCGCGCGCGTGGCGCCGGAACACCCGGTGCTCATCGACCGCTTCCTGGAGGACGCGTTCGAGGCCGATGTGGACGCCATCGCGGATGGGGTCCGGTGCGTGATCGGCGGGGTCATGCAGCACATCGAGGACGCGGGGGTGCACTCAGGCGACTCGGCCTGCGTGCTGCCTCCCTACCTGATCGGGGACCGCCAGGTGGAGGAGATGCGGCGGCACACCCAAGCGTTCGCCAAGGCCCTCGGGGTGGTCGGGCTGATCAACGTCCAGTACGCCATCAAGAACGGGGTGGTCTACGTACTGGAGGTCAATCCCCGGGCCTCCCGGACCGTCCCATTCGTCAGCAAGGCCACGGGGGTCCCCCTGGCAAAGCTCGCCGCGGCGGTCATGGTGGGGCGGACCCTGGACGAGTTGGGTCTTCCCGATGAGCTTCCCGTCGCCGGGGTGGCGGTCAAGGAGGCGGTCTTCCCCTTCACCAAGCTGCCCGGCGTGGATACCGTGTTGGGGCCGGAAATGCGCTCGACGGGCGAGGCGATGGGCCTGGCCGACAGTTTCGGGATGGCCTTCGCGAAGGCGCAGATCGCCGCGGACGGCAGCCTGCCGCTCGAAGGCACGATCTTCGTGACGGTGAATGACCACGACAAGCCGACGGTGCTGCCGATCGTCCGCCGGTTCCACGAGCTGGGTTTTCGGATCCTCGCGACCGAGGGCACCGAGCGCTATTTACGCGGGCGCGGCGTCCCGGCGGAGCGGGTGAGGAAGGTGCACGAGGGGCGGCCCAACGCGATCGACCTGATCGTGTCCGGCGAGGTGCACCTGTTGATCAATACGCCCCTGGGAAAGTTCACGCAGGTTGACGACTACGCCATCCGGCGCGCCGCGCTGGTGCACCGGGTGCCGTACACGACGACAATGTCCGCGGCGAGTGCCGCGTGTGACGCGATCATTGCGCTCCGCAGCCGTATCGGGAGCGTTAGGAGCCTACAGGAATGGCACGAAAAAGCGAACGTCGAAAAGACGACTCCGATCGCCGGTCATCCCGCGGCGGCAAGAGCGTAGCCAAGGCCGCGGCCACGCCGGCGAAAGCGAAGCCGCCGGCGCCGCCGCCTGCGCCGCCCAAGATCAAGTTCCGCGGCAAGCTGCTCGAGAACGAGCCGCTGGCCCGCTACACCACGTGGCGCATCGGCGGCCCGGCGCGCTACCTCGCGCTGCCCGCCGACAGCGAGGACGTGGTGCGCGCGCTCGAGCTGGCGCACGATCGCGGCCTTCCGTGGGTCGCGCTCGGCCTCGGGTCGAACGTGCTCGTGAAGGACGGCGGCTTCCCGGGCGTCGTGATCCGGCTGGGGAAGGGACTCGACCGCTTCGAGATGAAGGGCGCGACGGCGATCGTCGGCGGGGGCATGCCCACGCCGATTCTCGCGCGCCGCACGGCGGAGGCCGGGTTCGCGGGCGTGGAGCGGTTCGTCGGCATTCCCGGCACGGTGGGCGGCGGCATCTACATGAACGCCGGCTGCCACGGCGCCGAGTTCGCCGAGGTCGTCACTGAAGTCACCGTGATGGACGCGAAGGGCAAGGTCAAGCAGCTGTCGCGCAAACAGATCTCCTTCAAGTACCGCGCGAGCAACCTCGAGGGGATCGTGCTCGAGGCCAACCTCGTCCTCGGCGAGGAGTCACCCGCCAAGTTGAAGGAGCTGCAGGGCAAACTGTTCCGCTGGCGCAAGGTCGGTACTCCGTTCGACCTGCCGTGCTGCGGTTCGACGTTCACGAATCCCGGCGGTGCGAAGACGGCGGGCATGCTGATCGACGAGTGCGGCCTCAAAGGGTACACGGTGGGGGACGCACAGGTCTCGACGCTGCATGCCAACTACATCATCAACAAGGGCACGGCCACGGCGGCCGACGTGCTGAAGGTGATCGATCACGTGCGCAAGACGGTGGCCAAGAAGACCGGAGTGACGCTCGAGCTCGAGTGCAAGGTCATCGGGGTCTAGGGATGCCCGGGTATTTCGCGCACGAGTCGAGCTACGTCGACGATGGGGCGGTAGTGGGGAACGGCACCAAGATCTGGCATTTCTCGCACATCCTCCCCGGTGCGGTGATCGGGGAGCGCTGCAACCTCGGCCAGAACGTGGTCGTGATGCCGGGCACGCGGATCGGGAACAACGTCAAGATCCAGAACAATGTCTCGATCTACGAAGGCGTCGAGCTCGAAGACGATGTCTTCTGCGGGCCGTCCTGCGTGTTCACCAACGTCGTCAACCCGCGCAGCCACGTGTCCCGCAAGCATGAGTACCGCCGCACGCTCGTGAAGCGCGGCGGCTCCATCGGCGCCAATGCGACGATCATCTGTGGCGTCACGCTGGGCGAATACGCGTTCATCGGCGCGGGCGCGGTGGTGACCGCAGACGCGCCTGCCTACGGGCTGATGGTCGGCGTCCCCGCCCGGCGCGTCGGGTGGATGTGCCAGTGCGGCGAACGGTTGCACATCAGCGGCGGCCGCGGGACCTGCGCGGCCTGCGGCGCCGCCTATGAAGAATCGGCGGGCGCGTTGCGCCAGACTACCCCTCCACGTCCCCCAAAAACATGAACGTTCCGCTCCTGGATCTCGTGGCGCAGTACACCGCTATCAAGGACGACGTGCTCCCCGCGATGATGCGGGTCGTCGAGGCCCAGCAGTTCATCATGGGGCCTGCAGTGCCGCAGCTCGAGACGGAGATCGCCCGCCTGTCGCGCGCCAAGCATGGCGTGGGCTGCGCGAGCGGCACCGACGCGCTGCTGCTGCCGCTCAAGGCGCTGAACCTCCAGCCGGGCGACGAGGTGATCACGACGCCGTTCACGTTTTTCGCGACGGCAGGGGCGATCCACAATGCGGGCGGAAAGCCGGTGTTCGTGGACATCGAGCCCGATACCTGGAACATCGATCCGGCGGCCGTCGCGCGCGCGCTCACGCCGCGTACCCGGGGGATCGTTCCGGTGCACCTGTACGGCCAGATGGCGGCGATGGAGCGGCTGCTGCAGATCGCGCAATCGCGCCGCATTCCGATCATCGAGGACGCCTGTCAGGCGATCGGCGCCCGCCGCATGATCGACGGCGAGTGGCGCGCAGCGGGAGAGCTGGGCTGGGTCACCGCGTATTCGTTCTTCCCGAGCAAGAACCTCGGGGCCTGGGGTGACGGCGGCATGATGGTCACCTCGGACGACGCGGCGGCGGAGCGGCTGCGCAAGCTGCGGCTGCACGGCGGCGCGAAGCAGTATCACCACGAGGAGGTCGGCACCAACTCCCGTCTCGACACGCTCCAGGCCGCGGTGCTGGTCGCCAAGCTTCCGCATCTCGCGGCATGGTCGGCGCGGCGGCGCGAGCACGCGGCCTACTACACCAAGGCGCTCGCGGGCGTCCCACAGATCAAGCCGCCCGTCGTGGACCCCGCGAACGAGCACATATTCCATCAATACACGATCCGCGCCGAGCGGCGCGACGAGCTGCAGGCACATCTGAAGAAGGAAGGGATCGGCCACGCCGTGTATTACCCGATCCCGCTGCACCGCCAGCCTTGCTTCGCCCACCTCGGCTACAAGGACGGCAGCATCCCGCAGTCGGAGCGCGCCTCCCGCGAGGTGCTGTCGTTGCCGATCTATCCTGAGCTCACCCGCGCCCAGCTCGACCGGGTCGTCGATGTGATCCGCGGCTTCTACCGGTGACGCGACTCAAGGTCGGGGTGGTCGGCGCGGGCGCATGGGGGAGGAACCACGTCCGGACGGTGGCTGGACTCGCGGACGCCGAGCTCGCCGCCGTGTGCGATATCGATCCAAAGACGCGTGACAAGATCGCCCGCCAGTACCCGGGCGCTCTGGTGACGGGGGACGTAGCAGCGCTGTTGCAGGCTGTCGATGCCGTCATCGTGGCCTCCCCGGCCGCCACTCATGCGGCGGTGGCACTGCAGGCGGTGGACGCGGGCAAGCCGGTCCTGGTGGAGAAGCCGTTCGCCTTGAACGTCAAGGACGCCGAGGCGGTGGCCCGTCGGGGGGTGGAGCGGGGAGTGCCCGTTTTGGCAGGCCACCTGCTGATTTACCACCCCGCCGTGGAGCGGTTGCGGGCCCTGGTGCAGGGCGGAGAGCTGGGGCGCGTATTCTATCTCTACGGGCTGCGGGTGAACCTGGGGCAGGTGCGCAAGGACGAGAATGCCCTCTGGAGCTTCGGTCCTCATGACGTGTCGGTGGCACTCTACTTGCTTGGGGAGCAGCCTATACGGGTCGCTGCCCATGGCAAGAGCTACCTCCAGCCCGCGATCGAGGACGTCGTATTCCTTACGATGGAGTTCGCGAGCGGGGTACTTGCTCACGTCCAGCTGTCGTGGCTCGACCCCCATAAAGAGCGGAAACTCACCGTAGTAGGGGCGAAAAAGATGGTGACGTTCAACGATATGGAGCCGCGCGAAAAGCTGCGCATTTACGACAAGGGAGTAGACCGCCCGCCCGAGTACGGCTCCTTCGGCGAGAGCCTGGCGATCCGGGAAGGGGACATTTTCATTCCTCGAATCCCGGCGGTCGAGCCGCTCGCTGCCGAGTTGGCGCATTTCGTCCGCGCGGCGCGGGGTCTGGAACCGCCGCGCGCGGGTGCGGAGGACGGCGTGCGCGTCGTCCGTGTCCTTGAGGCCGCCTCGCGATCCCTCGCGCGCGGCGGCGCCCCGGAGGCACCGTGACCACTGCGACCGTCCCCACCGCCGTCGATACTTTGCTCGCGAAGGCGCAGGACCGCACGGCGCTGTTCGGCGTCGTCGGTCTGGGCTACGTCGGACTCCCGCTGGCCATGGAGCTCGTGAAGGCCGGCTACCGCGTCCTCGGCGTCGATATCAATTCGCGCGTCGTCGATTCCCTCAACGCGGGACGCTCCCACATCCAGGACGTGTCCGCCGCGACCGTCGCCGACGCGGTGCACGCCAAGAAATTCTCCGCCACGGCGGACCTCACCCGGCTGAAGGAGCCGGACGTCATTTCGATCAGCGTCCCCACGCCGCTCTCGAAGACGAAAGATCCGGACGTGAGCTACGTGATCGCGGCCACCGAGTCGGTGAAGCGGGCGTTGCGCCGTGGCCAGCTCGTCGTGCTCGAATCCACGACGTATCCTGGAACGACCCGCGAGCTGATGCTGCCAGCCCTCGAGTCCACCGGCCTGAAGGTGGGCGAAGATTTCTTCCTGGCGTTCTCGCCCGAGCGCGTCGATCCGGGCAACGCGCGCTTCAACACGCGCAACACACCGAAGGTGGTGGGTGGGATCACGCCGGCGTGCCTCAAGGTGGCGACGGCGCTGTACCAGCCGGCCATCGACCGGCTCGTGCCCGTGTCCTCCCCGGAGGCGGCGGAGCTCGTCAAGATCCTCGAGAACACGTTCCGCAGCGTGAACATCGGGCTCGTGAACGAGATGGCGATCGTGTGCGACAAGCTCGGCGTGGACGTGTGGGAAGTAATCGAGGCCGCGGCCACGAAGCCCTTTGGCTTCATGAAGTTCACGCCGGGGCCGGGGGTCGGGGGCCACTGCATCCCGCTCGACCCGCACTATCTCGCCTGGAAGATGCGGACGCTCAACTACAAGACCCGGTTCATCGAGCTCGCCGGGGAGCTCAATGCCGAAATGCCCGAGTTCTGGGTCCGCAAAGTGGTGGAGGCGCTGAACGAGCAGAGCAAGTCCGTGCGGGGCAGCCGGGTGCTGCTGCTGGGCGTCGCGTATAAGAAGAATGTCGACGACATCCGCGAAAGCCCGGCGCTCGACGTGATCCGCCTGCTGCACCAGCGCGGCGCGGTGATCTCCTACCACGATCCCCACGTGCCGACGCTGAAAGAGGACGATATCAACCTGGCGTCCGTGCCGCTCACCGTCGAGACGGTGAAGGCGGCCGACTGCGTCGTCGTCGTCACGGATCACGCGGCGGTCGATTACAAGTTGGTCGCGCGGCACGCCCGCGCGGCGGTGGACACGCGCCACATCCTGCCCAAAGGCGGGTCGCGCGCGTGAAAGTAGCCGTCGTTGGCACCGGATACGTCGGGCTCGTCGTGGGCGCCTGCCTCGCCGAGACCGGGCACGACGTTATGTGCGCGGACGTGGACGCTACGAAGATCAAGGGTCTGCAGAAGAACAAGCTGCCGATCTACGAGCCGGGGCTCGAGCCGATCGTCGTCCGCAATCAGCGCGAGGGGCGGCTGACGTTCACGACGGACGTCGGCGAAGCGGTGGAGCGTGCTGAGGTCGTGTTCATCGCGGTGGGCACGCCGCCCGACGAGGACGGCTCCGCCGATCTGCAGCACGTCCTCGCGGTGGCGACTACCATCGGCAAGCACATGAACGCGTCCAAAGTCGTCGTGACGAAGAGCACGGTGCCGGTCGGGACCGCCGAGAAGGTGCGCGCCCAGATCGCCCGGGAGACCGACACCCCGTTTCACGTCTGCTCAAATCCGGAGTTCCTGAAGGAAGGCGCCGCAGTCGAGGACTTCATGAAGCCCGACCGCGTCGTGGTGGGAGTCGATTCGCCCCATGCGGCGAAGGTGATCGAAGAGCTGTACGCGCCGTTCGTTCGCACCGGCAACCCGCTGATCGTGATGGACATTCCGTCGGCCGAAATGACCAAGTACGCGGCCAACGCGATGCTCGCGACGCGCATCTCGTTCATGAATCAGATCGCGCGGGTGTGTGAATCGGTCGGGGCCGACGTGACGCAAGTGCGGCGGGGCATCGGCTCCGACCGGCGGATCGGCCAGGCGTTTCTCTTCCCTGGCCCGGGCTACGGCGGTTCCTGCTTTCCCAAGGACGTGAAGGCCCTCATCCGCACGGCGTTCGAGCGGCAGGTGCCGTTCGATATCCTGTCCGCCGTCGAAATCGCGAACCAGCGGCAAAAGCAGGTGCTGTTCGAGAAACTGCAGCGTCACCTGGGCTCGCTGAAGGACCGCACCGTCGCGGTGTGGGGCCTCGCGTTCAAGGCGGAAACGGACGACGTGCGCGAGAGTCCCGCGCTCGTGCTGATCGAAGACTTGCTCGCGGCCGGCGCGCGCGTGCAGGTCCACGACCCCGCCGCCATGGAATCGGCGGCGCGCCAGCTCGGCACGCGGGTGGCGTACGCGGCGCATGCCTTCGACGCGCTGCATGGCGCCGAGGCGCTCGCGATCGTCACGGAATGGCTGGAGTACCGCAATCCGGATTTTGACAAGATGAAACAACTCCTGCAGCGGCCGGTGATCGTCGACGGGCGCAATTTGTACGATCCGCTGAGGTTGGGCCGCCTCGGGTTCACGTATGACAGCATCGGCCGCCCGCTCGGATGCGCGTCCTCGTAACGGGCGCGGCGGGGTTTCTCGGTTCGCATCTGGTTGACCGGTTCCTCGGGCTGGGGTATCAGGTCATGGGGATCGACAACCAGCTCACCGGCAATCCCGCCAATCTCGCCCACGTCGCCGCGCATCCCAGCTTCGAGTTCACCCGCCAGGACGTCACGGCGTTCATCGAGGTCGATGGCCAGCTCGACGGCGTCCTCCATTTCGCGAGTCCGGCGAGCCCGGTGGACTACCTCAATCTCCCGATCCAGACCCTCAAAGTCGGCGCGCTCGGCACGCACAAGGCGCTCGGACTCGCCATGGCGAAGCAGGCGCGCTTCCTGCTCGCCTCGACGTCGGAAGTGTACGGCGATCCGCTGGTCCACCCACAGCCCGAGTCCTACTGGGGAAACGTCAACCCGGTCGGCCCGCGCGGGGTATACGACGAGGCCAAGCGCTTCGCCGAGGCGCTCACGATGGCCTATCACCGCTACCACCACCTCGACACCCGCATCGCGCGCATCTTCAACACCTATGGCCCCCGGATGCGGCCCAACGACGGCCGCGTCGTGTCGAACTTCATCGTGCAGGCGTTGCGCGGCGAACCGCTCACCGTCTACGGCGACGGCTCGCAGACGCGGTCGTTCTGTTACGTGGACGATCTAATCGACGGCATCGTGCGCCTGTTCGAACGCGGGAACGCCGAGCCGACGAACATCGGCAATCCGCACGAGTTCACAGTGCGGCAGCTCGCCGAACGGGTCCTCGCGCTCACGGGGAGCAAGAGCACGATCGTCGAACGGCCGCTGCCCGTGGACGATCCCCAGGTGCGCCAGCCCGACATCTCGCGCGCGCGCGAGGCGCTCGATTGGGAGCCGCAGGTCCGGCTCGACGACGGGCTGCGCCGCACGATCGATTATTTCCGGGGCGTGGTGGCGCGAGAACGAGGGGCGGCGCGATGAGTCCGCGGTACTTGGTGACCGGGGCGGCCGGGTTCATCGGCTCACACGTGAGTGAAGCCCTCATCGCGCGCGGACACGAAGTCATCGGCGTTGACAACTTCGATCCGTTGTACCCGCGCGACGTCAAGGAGCGCAATCTCTCCGCACTGCGAACGATGCGCGGGTTTCGCTTCCTCGAGGCCGACGTGGCGCGCGACGCGATGCCCCTCGACGGCATCGAGGCGGTGCTGCATCTCGCCGCAAAACCGGGGGTCCGGCCGTCTCTCGAGGATCCGGCCGGCTACATGGAGGCGAACGTCACGGCCACGGCGCGGCTGTTCGAGGCCGCCCGGCGGGCCGGCGTGATGCGGGTCGTGTTTGGGTCCTCATCTTCGGTGTACGGGAACGCGACGCCGGCCCCATTCGCCGAGGACCAGCCGGCGGTGTCGCCGATTTCCCCATACGCGGCCAGCAAGCGCGCCGGGGAGCTGCTCGCCCACGTGTTCGCGCACCTCTACCGGATGCGGATCATCTGCCTCCGGTTCTTCACGGTGTACGGGCCGCGCCAGCGGCCCGATCTCGCCATCCACACGTTCACCGACCTGATCGCCCGGGGTCGGCCGATACGGATGCACGGGGACGGGTCCACCGAGCGCGACTACACCTATATTACCGACGCCCTGGACGGCATTCTTTCGGGGTTGGAGTGGACCGGCCGGGCGGCACCTGGGACCGTGGAGGCGGTGAACTTGGGGGGCGGCGCGCGCGTGCGCCTGGATCGTCTCATCGCCCTCATCGCCGCGGCGCTGGGACGCGAGGCCCGCATCGAGCGCCACCCCGAGCAGCCCGGTGATGTGCGCCTGACGGACGCCGATCTCGCCCATGCCGGCCGCATCCTCGGCTTTCGGCCGCGGGTGGGCATCGAAGCAGGGATTCGGAACTTCGTACGCTGGTACGAGGAGATCCATGGACGTCAGTCCTGAGCGTCTGGTCGAGCAAGCCAACGAGCGGTTCCAGCTGCAAGACTACTACGGGGCGATACATCTCCTGGAAGAGGTGGTCGGGACGGGCCGGGCGTTTGCGGACGCGCATCATCTCCTTGGCCTCTCGTATTCGCTCGCGGGCCAGCCGGACAAGGCGCTCGAGCAGCTCGAGCGCGCGCTGGCGCTCAACCCGAACTACATCGAGGCCCTGATTCACCGCGCCTTGGTGCTGAATGAGCTGGGGCGCGAAGAAGAAGCGAATGCGGTCCTGCGGCGCGCGCGCCAGATTGGCGCGGAGCAGCGGGCGGGGTTCCCCGGGCACGTGGCGGCGAAGCTGGCCAACCAGCATGCCGCGCTGGGGGAAGCCTACGTCGAGGCGGGCGGCTTGAACGAAGCGATCGCGCAGTACGAGGCGGCCCTCGAGCTGGGACCCGGATTTCACGATCTGCGGTATAAGCTGGGCCGCCTGCTGCTCGAAGCGGGCCGGGCGCTGGATGCCCACGAGCAGTTTCTGACGATCGTGCGCGAGCGGCCGTCATATCTTGACGCCGCCGCGATGTTGGGTCTCGCCTGTTACCTGGCGGGCGATGGATTGGCGGCGCGCGCGGTGTGGGAGGAGCTACGAGCGCGGCGGCCGGAAGATCCTCGGGTGGAGGCGTATCTCGCGATGCTGTCACGGTCAGACGTTTCTCCTCCCCCACCCCCACCGCACCCCCCGGCGCCCAAGGCCGCGGCGCGGAAAAAAAAGAAGTGAGACGGCTCGCGCTGGTGCTGGTAGCCGTCCTGCTCGCCTGTACCCGCAGCGCCGCCGACCACGAAGAACTCGGGGACCGGGCCTACGCGGCGGGTGCGTATGTGGATGCGTTGGCGGAATACCAATTGGGGCGCAAAGCGAGCCCGGGCAGCGCGGCGCTGCTCGCCAAACTCGCGGCGGCGGCGATGCACGCCGAGGATTACGAGCTCGCGGCGGAGGCCTATCGCTCCCTCGGCCGCCGGGATCGGTCGCGCGCCGAGGAGGCTGCCGATGGTCTCGAGCGAGTGGCGCGGGCGGCGCTAGCGGCGAACGACCGCACCGCGTTGGCTAGCGCGCTGACCGGATTGCGCGAGATCGCACCCCGCCGGCCGCTGGGGCGCTACGTGGTGCTCGCGGCGCTCGATGCTGTGGACCGGGGCGATACGGCCGAGGCGGCGGCGCTGCTGCCGGCTGCAGCGGCCGCGGCCTCCGACGTGGCACGGGCCGACTCGCTACTGTTCGTGTACGGGAAGACGCTGGTGCGGATGCGCGCTTGCAGCACCGCCGTCCGCGTCTTCGAGGGCGTGATCCGGCGGCAGCGGGCGCCTGCGGTGCTCGAGGCGGCGCGCGAAGGCCTGGGGTTATGCGCGCTGGTCGCGGGCCAGTTCGCGCTGGAGCAGGGACGGCCGGCGGACGCGGAAGGATGGTTCCGCCGCGCGACCGCGCCGGGAGCGTCGCCCGACGTGGTCCGGGGGGCATTTCTCGGCCTGGGGGACGTGCGGCTCGCGCAGGGAGATGTCGCAGGCGCGATGGAGAGTTATCAGCAGGCGCTGGTGGGGGGCACGCCGGGCGACACGATCGCGCAACGGGCCCAAGAGAAGCTCAACGCGTTGGGGAAGGCCGAACCGGAATGAGGATGCGACGGACGATGTGGATGCTCGCGCTCTGCGCGCTGCCGCTGGGCTCATTGGCCGCGTGCCATCACGGGCCGCGCGTGCAGCCGGTCGTGCAGCCCGAGGCGCAGGTTGAGCGTGCCCTGACACTGTTCCGGCGCGGCGATTTCCGGCGGGCGCAGCTGCTGCTGCAACAGGTGACGTTCGAGCTCGGGCCCAGCCAGCCCGAACTGGCGCAGGCACGCTACTATCTGGCCGAGTGCTACTTCCAGACGGGAGACCGGGTCCAGGCGGCCGCGGAATTCCGCAAGGTCGCGGACGAATTTCCCGCCAGCGAGTACGCACCGCTCGCCCTGTTGCGCGCGGGCGATTCGAACCTGCGGTTGTGGCGGCGGGCCGAACTGGACCCGACGTATGGCGAAACCGCGCTGGCGATCTATCAGGAGTTGGCCGGGCGGTATCCCGAGACCGACGCGGCGGCGCGGGCGCGGCTCCACGTGCGGCGTCTGGAAAACCAGTTTGCGGAAAAGACGTACAAGAACGGGATGTTCTATTTGAAGCGGAAAGCCTTCGATTCCGCGATCATCTATTTTAAAGATGTGATCGCCAACTTCCCCAATAGTCAGCGGGCCCCGGACGCGCTGCTGCGGCTGGTCGACAGCTACAAAGCCATCGGGTACACCCAGGAGGTGCAGGAGACCTGCGCGCACCTGCGGCGCTTCTATCCCAAGGCGTCGGGGCTCGACCGGAGCTGTCCGGCTACGCCCGACACGACCGCCACGCCCTCCTGACGCGCGTGGACGCGCTGTTCGGGGGCTCGTTCGACCCCGTGCATCTGGCGCATCTGATCGTGGCCGAGGCGGCAGCTGAGGCCCTCGGCGCAGGGGCGACGGTGCGGTTTCTGCCCGCCCGCGAGCAACCCTTCAAGCGGGCGGCCCACCAGGCGACTCCCGAACAACGGGCCGAGATGCTGGAGCTGGCGGTCTCCGGGAATCCACGACTCCGCGTCGAGCGGATCGAACTCGAGCTGCCGGTGCCGTCGTACACCGTCCGCACGCTGCGGGCGCTCGCGGAGCGGGAGCAAGCGCAGGGGGGGGAAGGGAGGGGGGGGAACCGCTTCACGTTACTGTTGGGGGCGGATGCGGCCAGAGATCTCGCGGCGTGGTGGGAGGTCGAAGCGCTGCCGGGTCTCGCCGACATCGTGGTGTTCGCGCGGCCGGGCGCGCCGGTTATCCGCCATCCGCTGATCAGCCGCGTGATTCCCGTGCCCGTGATCGACCTGTCCGCCACTCAAGTGCGCGAGCGGGTCAAGCGCGGGCAGTCGATTCGCTATTTGGTGCCCGAGCCGGTGCGCGAGTACATCGCCGCCCACGGGCTGTACCGTTAAGGACGTCATGGCCAATCGCTGGTTTACCAAGATCTTCGGGACGCGGTTCAACCGCGAGCTGAAGCGCGTCCAACCGACCGTTGATGCGATTCTCGGGCACGAAGTGCGCCTGAAAGAGCTGACCGACAGCGCGCTCCAGGCCCAGACCGGCAAGTTCCGCGAGATCATCGCGCAGCGCACCGGCGCGCTCGCCGCCGAGGTGGAGCGGCTCAAGCAGGCGAAGCACGACTGTCCCGATCCCGTGCAGCGGGCCGACCTGAGCGATCAGCTAGGGAAGGCGGAACGCGCGTTCGTGACCGAGCTGCAGCACACGCTCGACGACCTCCTCCCCGAAGCATTCGCCACCGTGCGCGAGGCCTCCCGGCGCCTGCTGGGGACGGACGTGATGGTCACGGGCCATGCGCTCAAATGGGACATGGTGCCATACGACGTGCAGCTCATCGGCGGCATCGTCCTGCACCAGGGCAAGATCGCGGAGATGGGGACCGGCGAAGGCAAGACGCTCGTCGCCACGCTGCCGCTCTACCTCAACGCGCTGGCGGGCCGGGGCGCGCACCTCGTCACGGTGAACAACTACCTGGCGCGGCGCGACTCGCAGTGGATGGGCCATCTGTTCAAATGGCTCGGCCTCACGGTCGGATGCATCGACGACACGCAGCCCTCGACGCCCGAGCGCCGCGCCGCCTACCTGTGCGACATCACGTACGGGACGAACAACGAGTTCGGGTTCGACTACCTGCGCGACAACATGGTGTTCAGCCTGGAGCAGCGGGTGCAGCGCGGGCACGTGTACGCGATCATCGACGAGGTGGACTCGATTCTGATCGACGAAGCGCGGACGCCGTTGATCATCTCCGGCCCCGTCGGCGCGGAGTCGGACGAGAAGTACGCGCAGTTCAATACCCAGGTGGTGCAGCTCGTCCGCAAGCAGAGTGGGGTGGTGAACGATCTCATCGCCCGCGCGGAGCCGCTGCTCGCGAACCCGGACACCGCGTACGACGGGGCCGTGCTGTTGTTCAAGGCGCAGCTCGGCACGCCGAAGAACAAGAAGCTCCTGAAGCTGCTCAACGAGCAGGGCGTCAAGCAGCTGGTCCAGCGCGTCGAGCTCGACCGGCTGGCCGATCGCAAGCTGCCCGCCCGCGATCAGAAGATGCGGACCATCGAGGACGACCTCTACTTCGTGATGGACGAGCGGGGCCGCTCGGTGCATTTGACCGACAAAGGCGTCGAGACGATGTCGCCGCAGGACCCCACGCTGTTCGTGGTGCCGGACATTTCGCACGCCGTGCATGAGATCGAGCATGACGAGCACCTGGCGCCTACAGAGAAGATCGAGCGCCGCCGCGCGGTAGAGGCGGAGTACGCTGTCAAGAGCGAGACCCTCCACATCATCCACAAGCTGCTCCAGGCGCACGCCCTCTACGACAAAGACGTGGAGTACGTCGTCCAGGACGGCCAGGTGTTCATCGTGGACGAGTTCACCGGCCGCCTGATGCCCGGTCGGCGCTGGTCGGACGGGCTGCACCAGGCGGTGGAAGCGAAGGAGGGCGTGACGGTACGCGAGGAGACGCAGACCCTCGCGACCATCACGATTCAGAACTACTTCCGCATGTACGAGAAGCTGGCGGGCATGACCGGCACCGCCGAGACCGAAGAGACCGAGTTCCACCAGATCTACAAGCTCGAGGTCGTAGTCATTCCCACCAACCGACCCGTGCGGCGGGTCGATAAACAGGACCTGGTCTTCAAGACACGGCGCGAGAAATACAACGCGATCATGGAAGAGATCGACCGCCAGCACAAACGCGACCTCCCCGTGCTGGTCGGTACCGTGAACGTGGAAGTGTCGGAGACACTGGCGCGGATGCTCAAGCGCCGCGGCCTGAAGCACGAGGTTCTCAACGCCAAGTATCACCAGCGCGAGGCGGAGATCGTCGCCCAGGCCGGCCAACCGGGATCGATCACGATCGCGACCAACATGGCCGGCCGCGGGACCGACATCAAACTCGGTCCCGGTGTGAAGAAATGTCAGGTGTGCGGCATCAAGGCGCGCGAGGCCCCGTTCGGCCAGATGCGCGAACAGCCCGACCTGACGCCGGAGCAGATCAAAGAGCTCAAGTGCAACGAGGACCCGCCGTGCGGGCTCGTCATCATCGGGACCGAGCGCCACGAGGCGCGGCGAATCGACCGCCAGCTGCGCGGGCGCTCCGGCCGCCAGGGCGATCCGGGCCAGAGCATCTTCTTCCTCTCGCTCGAAGACGACCTGATGCGCCTGTTCGGCTCCGACCGCATCGCGCGCATCATGGACCGCACCGGCGCCGAGGAGGGAGAAGTCATCACCCATCCGTGGGTGACGGCCGCGATCGGCCAGGCGCAGAAGCGGGTCGAGCTCCAGAATTTCCAGGCGCGCAAGAAGCTGCTCCAGTTCGACGACGTGATGAACCAGCAGCGCGAAGTCATTTATTCGCAGCGCCTGTATGCGCTCGAGGGCGGCGAAGAGCTGAAGGCGGAGGCTCTGCGCATGATCGACCAGGCGGTCGAGCGTCTGGCCGACGGCCTACTCGCCGAGTACGACGATCCCGGGGAGTGGGACCGCAGCCTCATCGAGACGGAGTTCCTCCAGAAGTTCCTGATCACGATTCCGGGCGTGACGGATCCCGCGGTGATCAAGAACCGCGACGACCTGGTCCGCGCGGCGCAGGAGGCGGCGCGGGCGGCGTTCCAGGCGAAACTCGACTACCTCCGCGAAGTGGAGGCGAAAGTCGGCGCGACCAAACTCGCCGAGCAGGCGCTGTCGCACGTCACGCTCGGCGTGATCGACGAGAAGTGGAAAGACCACCTGTACGACCTCGACCAGCTGCGCGAGGGCATTTACTACCGCGCCTGGGGCCAGAAGGACCCGCTGGTCGAGTACAAGCAGGAAGCGTACGAGATGTTCGTCGGCCTGATGCACGATTTGCATCTGACGTTCGCGGAGCGGTGGTTCAAACTGCAGATCGAGATCGGGCCGCCCCAAGGAGGGGCAGGTCCCCGCACACCGGCGCGCGCCGTCACAGGCCCGGCTGGGGGTCTGCCCGGCCGGCGCGCCACGCCGATGGTGGCCACGAAGCCGGCGGCTGACGGACTCGTGACGGGCGGCGAGCCGCCGGACCGTCCGCCCGCTCGCGGCGGGCCGGGCGTCGCCGAGCCCGCGTTCGTGACGAACCCCTACGCGGGTGTGGGGCGCAACGACCCCTGTCCCTGTGGCAGCGGCAAGAAGTTCAAGAAGTGCCACGGAGCGACCGTGTGACGCACCGTTGAGGGTCTCGTGGGCACCACGAGGCCCTCACCACGCGGTCTCTCGGCTACAACAGGGGCAGAACGGTGCAGTCGGTCAGCAGCGCCGACTGGGGTGCGGAACCGCTCTCGATCACCCTAAACATCACGTCAAACAACGGCAGCGGTGCTGTCGTCGCGAATACAAAATCGGTCGCGCCATTGCCCTCGTCGTCAGTGGTAAGCGTCGTCGGCCACGTGACGAATGCCGGTGGGACCGGGACGAGCGTTGACCATGGTGCGATCGCAAGCCCGCGCTGGCAGGACCCGTCGGTGGTAGTGGACATAGGGAAGCCTGCTGGGGGACTTGGAATGAAGGCTTCCGCTGCGCGCTGCACGAGATAAGTCGTGTTCGGTTTCGCGTGGTGAATGCGCGCCTCCACGTGCACTGCAAAGTTCCCCGGAACAGTGGGATGCGGCACACGGGTAGCACGGAACCGACCTTCCCCTGGCCCTACTACAGACACCAGGCGCAGAAAATCCCCCTCGTCATCGTTGCCCTCGCGCGCCCGATCAAAGGCGGGGCTTCCCGGGCTGTTCACCCCCAGCGGATCCGCCCGGCTGTCCCTGCAGGCACCCGGCAGGAGCGCGACGATGGCCAGGCCGGTCAACAGCGCCGATCTGCGTATCATACGAGCCTCCATGAGGTTGTGAGGAGATAGCCGCCCCACAACTGTGGCTCTGGCGACGCTCTCGCTCTCCGCTACCTTGAAGGAATACGGTCGGCCAGTGACCCAGCCGTGATGTGAGCGTGACCTGGCCGCAACCGGCCTCGGTCTACGGCGGTTTCGCTGATGATCAAGTTGCGGACGTTGGGCAGTTTGGATTTGACGGACTCGCAGGGACGCGAGCTCCGCTCCCTCCTGGCACAGCCAAAGCGCCTTGCGCTCCTCGTCTACCTTGCGGCACACAACCACCATGATGCTCGCCGCCGGGACTCCGTGGTGGCGCTCTTTTGGCCGGAGCTCGATACTGCCCACGCCCGCGGCGCGCTCCGCCAGGCCTTACGCTTTCTCCGCCGCGCACTGGGTGAGGGGGTGCTCAACGGCCGCAGTGAAGAGGACGTGGGTTTCGAGCCGGCTGCGCTTGAGTGTGACGCGGTGGTTTTTGAGCAGGCGTGCGATGGCGGGCGACCGGCACAGGCACTGGACCTCTATCGCGGCGATTTTCTCGAAGGGTTCTTCGTGTCGGGTGCCTCGCCGGAGCTCGAGCGTTGGATTGAATCCGAGCGCGCGCGCCTGCGGCAGTTGGCGGTCCGGGCCGCCGCGCACGTGGCGGAGCACACCGAGCGGGCAGGGGATATGGCGGGAGCGGTGCAAGCGGCCCGCAGGGCGGTCGCCCTCGAGCCCGACGACGAGAGTGCGCTCACGCGCCTGATCGAATTGCTGGACCGGTTGGGCGATCGAGCAGGGGCGGTTCGTGTGTACGACGAGTTCGCTCGCCAGGTGGCGGCGGACCACCAGGTCGAGCCATCTCCAGAAACACAGGCGCTCATTCGGGCGGTTCGTCTCCGGACCGCGGCGATCGCGCCGCGGTGGGACGGTGCCGCGACGGGACCCGCGTTCGTCCCTGCGCCAGCCCGCGCGCGCGCTGAGGGCGCCGCCCCGTCACGGGCGTGGAAACGGTCCCGGTCTCGTGCGGCGATACTCATGGCCGGCGTCCTTGCAGCGGTGGCGCTCATGGTTGGGCTGCGTCATGGCCCGGAGGTGATTCCTTCACGCGATGTCTTGGCGGTGCTGCCCTTCCGTGTGACCGGGGCAAGCGCCGACCTCGGCTACCTGCGGGAAGGGATGATCGACTTGCTCGTTCCGATTCTGTCTGGCGACGGCGAGCCTCGAGTGATTCTGCCACGTACCGTGCTGCGGGCGTGGCGCCAAGCGGTGAGCTCGGAGAGGCAGGATCTTCCCGAGGCGGCAGTGCTCGCGCTCGCTCGGCGCCTCGGAGCGGGCCGGCTCCTCCTGGGTTCCGTCGTTGGAACATCAGAGCGCCTGGTCCTGAACGCGTCACTTGTGGACGTGGCCGAGGGGAGGGTAGGCGCGCAGGCGAGCGTGACCGGCCCGTCCGACAGCATATCGGCCCTAATCGATCGGTTGGCCGCCGGGCTCCTCGCGCGGCAGGCCGGCGAGGTCGAGGCGCGCGTCGCCACCCTCACAAGCACGTCGCTACCGGCGCTCCGGGCGTACCTCGGCGGCCAAGCCGCCTACCGGCGAGGCGAGTACGGTCCGGCGGTGAAGCACTTCCACGACGCACTCGACCTCGATTCTACATTCGCGCTCGCGAACCTCGGTCTGGTATCGGCTGAAACCTGGGTGAGCGGGGGGGGTGGGCTGACGGTCGCCTGGAACAACCGCGCGCGACTCAACTGGCGTGACCGAGCGTTGCTCGCTGCGCTGGTGGGTCCGCAGTATCCCAGACCCTCCTCGCTCCCGGGCCAACGCGCGGCATGGGTACGAGCGCTGGAGGTCCTGCCCGACCAGCCGGAGCCGTGGTTCAGGCTGGGCGAATTCTACTTCCACGAAGGGGGCGCGTTGCGCCTTGCGACCCCACATCGCTGGGCCGCGCAGGCATTGGAGCGCGCGATCTCGCTGGACGCGAGGTTCGCGGCTCCCCTCGTGCATCGGATCGACCTCGCCGCCATGGACGGAGACACGGCGCTGGTGCGTCGTCTTGGCGCGCTCTATGTCACCGTGGACTCCACCGGGGACTTGGCGGCCTACGTCCGGTGGCGTGTGGCGACGAGTCTGGGCGACACGGGAGCCCTCTGGCGCTTGCGGGCGAATATGAACCGGCTCCCCACGGTCAGCCTCTGGGAGATCGTGAATGTCGGCCAGCTCGATGCCGTTGGGTTGGAGGACGTCGAGCGCGCCGCGGCCGCCCTGCAACGTCGCGAAGGCGCTGGGCCTGAGCGCTGGCTGTCACTCACCTACTCCTACAATCTCGCACTCAATCGCGGGCGTCCCCACTCCGCGCTAGCGACGCTCGCAGCGTTTGATGTAGCGACTCCGGCCGGGCACGACGCATTGCACGCCCTCGTGTTGGATGGGCTGTTCGGAGATGGGGACAGCAGCGCGGCGGCGCAGGCGGCGGGGCAATTGTCTCGTCGTGCGCAGGCGACCCTGGACCGGCGCCCGGACGCCCGCGATGAACAGTTGTACGACCTGTGTGTCTCCGAGCTCTGGTGGGCTACGCGTCGCAATTTCTCGTCGGTTGATCGAGCGATCGACCGGCTTCAGTCCAGTGTGCTGTCCAGCGACGAGCGTCTCTGCGCCGCCATGCTGCGCGCCATCAAGGCCACCGCGAGGTCTCGCCGCGATGCGGGGGCGGCGGTCGACGGCCTCGACTCCGCGCTGCAGGCCGTCCCCACGAGCGCACCCCGCATCACCGTGGCGGCGGTCCTGACACTCGCGCGGTTGCGATCGGCGCAGGGGGACCATCGCAGTGCCCTCGCGGCCATTCGCGGCCGGGGCTATGGCCGCGTTGGTGGCGGAGGTCCGTACTTCCTGGCGACGTGCTTCCGCGAGGAGGCACGCCTCGCCCGGATCCTCGGGGATCGCGCAGGAGCGCTCCGGTCCTACCGCAAGTACCTGGAGCTCCGCTCCAACTCGGAACCTGCTGTCCAAGGAGAAGTGGACGCGGTGCGCGCCGAACTGGCACTCCTGACACGACCGTCACCCTGACGGCCGCACAGGAGCTCGCTCGGCATTTCTGGCCGGTCGTCGCACGGTTTCGGTACATGCTCGACTGCGGCGCGGCCTACATTGCCTCCCTATGCCGCTCCGCCTTTCCGAGCACCTCGAACAAGACCGCCCCCGCGAGCGTTTCTGGGCCGTCGGGGCAGGCGCGTTGACGGGGCAAGAGCTCCTTGCCATTCTCCTAGGAACGGGCGCCCGCGGCCGGGATGCCCTGGCCGTGGCGGGCGAGCTGTTGGCGCGGGGGGAGGGATCGCTGCGGCGGCTCGCGACCCGCCCCTGGGCGGAGCTGGCCCGGGTCCCAGGCGTAGGCCGGGCGAAGGCTGCCCGCCTCGCGGTGGCTGTCGAGCTGGGGCGGCGCGTGGGGGCCGAAGCGGAGCCGCCGCCCGAGCGGATCCGCGGCCCCGGTGACGTCCACCGGTACTACGCGCCGCGGCTGCGGGACCTCGCGGTCGAGGAGTTCCACGTGCTCGCCCTGGGCAGCCAGAGCCAGATCCTGGCCGACCTGTTGATCACGCGGGGCATCCTCAACAGCTCGCTGGTGCACCCGCGGGAGGTCTTCCGGGGGGCGATCGCCGAGGCCGCGGCCGGGATCATCGTGGTGCACAATCACCCGAGCGGCGATCCCACCCCGTCGGGCGACGACCGGGCGGTGACGCGCCAGCTCGTGGATGCGGGGCGCTTGCTCGACGTGCCGGTGTACGATCACGTGATTGTGGGAGGCGAGCGGTACGTGAGTTTCGCAGAGGCAGGACTGTTGTGACGAGCACGGCGCCGATCCTCGCGCCGGAGCTAGCGGAGGCCGTCGCGGCCCAGCGGGACCGCCTCGACCTCGACGTGCTGTCGCGCGCGTACCGCATGAGCGCCCAGGCGCACCAGGGCCAGAAGCGCATGTCGGGGGACGATTTCGTCTCCCACAGCGTGGCAGTCGCGACGATTCTGGCCGAGCAGCAGATGGATACCACCACGATCGCCGCGGCGCTGCTGCATGACGTGGTGGAGGACTCCGACATCACACTCGACCACATCCGTCGCGATTTTGGAAATGAGGTCGCGGACCTGGTGGACGGCCTCACCAAGATCTCGACCCTCACCTTCCGCTCCACCGCCGAAGAGCAGGCGGAGAACTATCGCAAGCTGCTGATGTCGGTGGCGCGCGATGCGCGCGTCATCATCATCAAGCTCGCCGACCGCCTGCACAACATGCGCACGCTCGATCCGCTGCCCGAGGACAAGCGGCGGCGGATCGCGCTCGAAACGCGCGAGCTGTACGCGCCGCTGGCCCATCGCTTCGGCATGGCGGGAGTGAAAGCCGAGCTCGAGGATTTGGCGTTCAAGCACCTGGAGGCCGAGGAGTACAAGCAGCTCGCGCGGCAGGTCAAGGCAAAGCGGGTGGAACGGGATCGCACCATCGAGCGGCTGCGCACGCCCCTCGCCGACGAGCTGCGGCGCGCCGGCGTCGTAGGGTGGGACATCACCGGCAGGCCCAAGAACCTGTGGTCGGTCTTCAAAAAGATGAAGAAGCGCGGCAAGCCATTCGAGGAGATTTACGACCTTCTCGCGGTCCGCGTACTGGTCAATTCCATCACCGACTGCTACCACGTCCTCGGGATCATCCATCACACGTGGACGCCGCTGCAGGAACGGATCAAGGACTACATCGCGAGCCCAAAGTCGAACGGCTACCAGTCGCTGCACACCACCGTCTTTGGTCCGGGCGGCCAGCTCTACGAAGTCCAGATCCGCACGCGCGACATGCACCGCACGGCCGAGTACGGCATCGCGGCGCACTGGCTGTACAAGGAAAGCGGCAAGGGCGCCGACGAGCTGGACCACCACCTCTCCTGGTTCCGTCAGCTCATCGAGCTGCAACAGGACGCGCACAGCCCCGAAGAGTTCCTCGAGTTCCTGAAGATCGACCTGTATCAGGACGAAATCTTTGTCTTCACGCCGCGCGGCGATGTGAAGCGGCTGCCCAAGGGCGCCACGCCGCTCGACTTTGCGTTCATGGTGCACACCGAGGTCGGCCAGCACTGCAACGGCGCCCGCGTCAACGGCCGCATCGCGCCGCTGCACCGGCCGCTCAAGAACGGCGACACGGTCGAGATCCTCACGAGCCCGCAGGCCAAGCCGTCGCGCGACTGGCTGGCCCATGTCCAGACGGGGCGGGCGCGCCAGAAGGTCCGGCAATGGGTCAAACAGGAAGAGCAGGAACGTAGCGTCACGCTGGGCCGCGAGATCCTGGCGCGCGAGGTGCGCCGCCGCCGCCTCGCTGCGCCAACCGAAGAGCAGCTCGCGCAGGCGGCGCTCATCCTGTCGCTCGGGGTAGCCGAACAAGTGGAAGCGGCAATCGGACGGGGCGATGTGCAGCTCGGCCAGGTGATGAAGGCCCTGTACCCCGACCTGCCGGCGGACGATATCCAGTCACCCAAACCGACGGCGTTCGGGCGGGTCATGGAGCGGATACGCCTCGGCCGGGGCATCAAGATCCACGGCGTGGAGGGCCTCATGGTCCGCTACGCCCAATGCTGCCAGCCGGTGCCCGGTGACCCGGTCGTGGGCTACGTCACGCAGGGGCGCGGCATCTCGATCCATCGCAGCGACTGCCCCAACCTGCTCACGCTCTCCGGCGACATCGAGCGCCGCGTGGAAATCGACTGGCAGGAGGTCGAGGGCGAGACGTTCGTGGTGTGCTTGGGTGTCAGCGGGGAGGACCGGCGGGGGCTGTACGCCGATATCTGCGAGGCGATCAGCGGTACCGGCACGAACATCCGCAGCGCCGAGCTGACGTCCAAGGATGGCGTGGCGTTCGGGTCCGTGCTGGTCGAGGTCGAGAATCACACGCACTTGCACAAGGTCCTGAAGGCCGTCCGGAAGGTGAAGGGCGTGACGGAGATTGCCCGGCGGGATTCGAGCGGCCCCGCCGAAATCGTCCTCGGTTAGCTTTCCTTTCTATGCCTTTTGATCTCGTTTCTGCCGACATGCCGGCGGGTGATCAGCCACGCGCGATCCGGGAGCTGACCGCCGGGCTGCGCCGCGGCGACCGCTACCAGACCCTCCTCGGCGTGACGGGGTCCGGGAAGACGATGACGATGGCCAACGTGGTCGCCGAGTGGAACCGGCCCACGCTCGTGCTGTCCCACAACAAGACGCTCGCCGCCCAGCTCTACGGAGAGCTGAAGACGTTCTTTCCCAGGAACGCGGTGGAGTTCTTCATCTCGTACTACGACTACTACCAGCCCGAGGCGTACGTGCCGGCGACCGACACGTACATCGCCAAGGACTCGTCCATCAACGACGATATCGAGCGCCTGCGGCTGCGGGCGACCTCGAGCTTGATGGAGCGCAACGACGTGATCATCGTGGCGAGCGTCTCGGCGATTTACGGCCTGGGCGATCCGGAGCTGTACCGGGAGTTGCTGGTCACCGCCCAGACAGGCCAGACCCGCGGCCGCGACGCGCTGCTCGCCGACCTCGTCGCCGTGCAATACCAGCGCAACGACATGAGCTTCGACCGCGGCACGTTCCGCGTGCGCGGGGACACGATCGAAGTGTTCCCGGCCTACGACGAGCAGGCGGTACGCATCGAGTTCTGGGGCGACGAGATCGAGCGGATCGCGAAAATCGATCCGTTGACCGGGAACGTTGTTACCCAGCTCGAGCGCTGCGCCATCTACCCCGCGACGCACTTCGTCACCCAGCGGGCGACCATAGAGCGCGCCGTGAGCGCGATCCGCGCGGAGCTGCGGGACCGGTTGGCGGAGCTGCGCGCCCAGAACAAGCTCGTCGAAGCGCAGCGGCTCGAATCAAGGACCAACTTCGACGTCGACATGCTCCTCGAGGTGGGGCGCTGCGCTGGCATCGAGAACTACTCGCGGCATTTCGGCGGCCGGCTCCCGGGGGAGCGTCCGGCGTGCCTGCTCGACTATTTTCCGGACGACTATCTCTGCATTATCGACGAGTCCCACCAAACGCTGCCGCAGCTGGGCGCGATGTATGAGGGCGACCGCTCGCGGAAACAGACGCTCGTGGACTACGGCTTCCGGCTGCCCTCGGCGCTCGATAACCGACCGCTCCGCCGCGACGAGTTCATGGGTCTCGTCCCTCGCATCATGTTTGTGTCCGCCACGCCCGGCGACGATGAGCTCGCGCTATCCGGCGGCGTGATCGTGGAGCAGATCATCCGGCCGACCGGGCTGGTGGACCCCCCGGTCGAAATCCGGCCGGTGGCGGGGCAGGTGGACGACCTGCTGCACGAGATCCGCCAGCGGGAGAAGAAGAACGAACGCGTGCTCGTCACGACCCTGACCAAGCGCATGGCGGAGGACCTGACCGATTACCTGCAGCAGCACGGTGTGCGGGTGCGGTACCTCCATTCGGAGATCGATGCCATCGAGCGGGTCGAGATCATTCGGGGGCTCAGGCTCGGGGAGTTCGACGTGCTGGTGGGGATCAACCTGTTGCGTGAAGGGCTGGACCTCCCCGAAGTCTCGCTCGTCGCCGTCCTCGATGCCGACCAGGAAGGCTTCCTGCGCTCGGATCGCTCGCTCATCCAAACGGTGGGGCGCGCGGCGCGACATCTCAGCGGCAAGGCTGTCCTCTACGCCGACCGCGTCACCGGCTCCATGGAGCGCGCCATGAGTGAGATGAACCGGCGCCGCACGACCCAGCTCGCGCACAACGCGGAACACGGCATCACGCCCCGATCCATCGTCAAGTCGGTCGGCGACATCCGGTTCGTCACTCGCTTCGCCGACGCCCGCGTCGCGAAACCGGCTCTGGACGGCGGTCTGCGGCGCCCGGCGGATGCCAAAGAGCGCGACGCGCTCATCCGGCTGCTCGAACAGCAGATGCAGGCCGCGGCCGAGGAGCTCGACTTCGAGCTCGCCGCCGTGCTGCGTGATCAGCTCCTCGAACTCAAGGCCGATGCGCCTCTCCGCGGACGAGCTCAGCCGGTTCGGTGAAGAGGTGGGCGCCCGTCTCACCGCCCCCGCGGTGGTGGGCCTCTCAGGAGAGCTCGGCACCGGAAAGACGAGTCTCGTCCAGGCGATCTGCCGGGGCTTGGGAGCCCACGCCCGCGCGACCAGTCCCACCTACGCGCTGGTGCATCACTACGATGCCGGCGCGACGCCCGTGTACCACGTGGACTGCTACCGCCTGCGGCATCCCGACGAAGCCCGCGACCTCGCGTTCGACGACATGATCCGCGAGCGCGCCATCGTCCTGATCGAATGGCCGGAGCGGGCAGGCTCGTGGGCCCCGCCACTCGACCGACATTTCCGCCTGGCGTACGATCCGGATCCGGCGCGCCGGCTGGTCGAGGAATCGCAGTGAGCGCTCCCTGGTTGGCCATCGATACCGCTACCGATGTGGCCAGCGTGGCGGTGGGCTCGGCCGAGCGGGTGTGCGCTGCCCGCTCGGTGCGCGGGGCTCGCCAGCACGCCGCCCAGATCGTCCCGCTCATTCAGCAGATCCTCACGCTCGCCGCAGCGCGCATGGACCAGATCGCGGCCGTGGTCGTGGGAGATGGTCCCGGAAGCTTCACCGGGTTGCGCATCGGTTGGGCCGCCGCCAAGGGCCTGGCCCACGAGCGCGATCTTCCGCTGCGGGCGGTTGCGTCGCTGCTCGGTGCCGCGCATGCGGCCGCGCAAGGTGAGGCGGGGCCGATCGCAGCATGCTTCGACGCGCAGCGCGGGCAGGTGTTCGGCGCCATCTATGCCTTTCCGCCCGGACGGGTGGAAACGCTCGTCGCGCCGGGGCTCTTCACGCTCGCCGGGCTCGCCCGGATCGCTCCGGTCCGGCCTCTCGTCGTGGTAGGCGATGGCGCGCAGCGCTACGGTGACGAGGTCTTGAGTTGGACCGGCCAGTCTCCGGTCGGGCTGGAAACACTTCCCCCGGTCGCCGGATCGCTGCTCGCGCTGGCGGAGCGCGAAGGGGCGAGCCGTGCCCTCGACGATCCGGCGAGCGCCGAGCCGGTCTACGGCCGCCCCGCCGAAGCCCAGGTGAAATGGGAGGCGCACCACGGCCGACCCTTGCCGCATTCGTCGCGCTAAGCTCGCCGACGTTCCGGCGGTGCACGCGATCGAGCTCCAGGTCTTCGCGGACCCGTGGTCGCTGCGCGATTTCCGCGACTGCCTCACGTCGGACGCGACGTTCCTCGTCGCCCAAACGACGGAGGGCGTCGCCGGCTACCTGGTCGCGCTCGATGCCGCCGACGAGGGCGAGATTCTGAACCTCGCCGTCGCACCCGGCGGGCGCCGCCATGGCATCGGTCGCGCGCTCGTCGATCAGGCGCTCGAGACATTGGCCGAGCGGGGCGTGCGTCAGGTGTATCTCGAAGTGCGCGACTCGAACGCGGCGGCGCGGGCCCTGTACGCGACCCACGGGTTCCACGAGGTCGGTCGGCGGGCCCAGTATTACCGGCGTCCGGTGGAGGATGCCATCATCCTTCGGGCTGCCATTGTTGCAGCCGAAGGTGATGCATAACTTCGGTACAAGTGGCGTATCTTTGATTGACAGAATAACTTGCGATTCATATACTGTGGGGCATCCTTGGGCCCCCACCCGCTTTATCGTCGGAGGTCGTTGTGAGCCGCAGCCTCAATAAGGTCATGATCATCGGGAATCTGGGGGCCGATCCCGAGGTGCGCAGCACGAATAACGGGTCCCGGGTGGCCACTCTGTCGGTGGCGACCAGTCGGCAGTGGACCGGGAATGGTGGCGAAAAGCAGGAAAAGACCGAGTGGCATCGGGTCATCTGCTGGAACAACAAGGGGTCCGGACTGGCCGACATCGCCGAGAAGTATCTCAAAAAGGGCGACAAGGTGTACATCGAGGGCCGGGTCGAGTACCGCACTTGGGAAGACCGCGAGAAGCAAACGCGCTACGTCACCGAGATTATCGCGCGCGAACTGATCATGCTGTCGCCCAAAGGCAGTGGCGGTGGGGCGGAAGGTGCCAGGGTCGCCGTACGGGCGGCTGCGGAGACTGGTGCAGGGGGTGGGGCGGGGGGGGCCAAGGCAGCGGAATCGCTCGACGCGTTCCCGGAGGCGCTGGATGAGGAGGACGACGATCTGCCGTTCTAGCCGCGCCGTGCTGCTGGCCCTGGCGGCGGTGCCGCTTATGTGGCGAGTCCTGCCGGCGCAGGACACCACGCAACGGGACACCACCCAAGCGGCTGCCGCCGCCATGGCTCAGCTTCCCGCCACTCACACGGTCTCGCGCGGCGAGACGTTGTGGTCCATTGCCCAGATGTACTTCGCCGACCCGCTGTTGTGGCCGGAGATCTACCGCCTCAATACGAACGTGGTCGAGGACCCGCACTGGATCTATCCGGGCGAGGTGCTTACGCTCGCGCCCGTCGTCATGGTGGCGCAGGGCGATACGGTCGTGGCAGTGCCGCAGGACACCAGCGCCGCGGCCGCCGACACGATCCGCGCGGCCCCCGGCGATACGATCGCTGCGGTCGTGGCCATGGACACCGTCCCGGTAGACACGATGCCCGCCGACACCGCGCAGGTGTTCGTGGAAGCGCCGCCGCCCGCGGCGGTGGCGGAATCCTACGAAACGATCTTCGATCGCCGGCGCACCAACACGCAGCGCGTCCAGGACGTGCTGCGCGCGTACGCCAATCAGCCCTACCGCGCCCTCCGTGCCGGTGAGTTCTATGCCGCGGGTTTCCTCAGCGAAAGCGAGCGGCTGCCGTGGGGCCAGGTGCTCGGCGCGACCGCGTCGCCCGCGATCCACCGGCTGTCGGAGCGTACCAGCGCGATCACGTTCGAGGAGATCGCGATCCGGCCGCCCCGCAATGCGTCCTATCACGTCGGGGACTCGTTGCTGCTCGCGCGCATCGACCGGACGCTCCCGTCGGACCGCTGGGGCGACGTCGTGGTGCCCGCCGGGATCGCGCGGGTCACCTCGGTCGAGAAGCAGCAAGTGCTCGCCGTTGTGGTCGCGCAGTTCAACCGCATCCGCGACGGCGAGCTGGCGATGCCGCTCGAGCCGTTCCGGAACCCGGGGCAGGTGCGCCCCACGCCGGTCGAGCAGGGGCTCGTCGGGGCGCTCGTGGACGCGCGCGACCCCCATCCGATCGCCGGCGCGCAGCAGTACTTCTTCATTGACAAAGGGCGCGCCGAAGGTGTAGCCCTGGGTGACGTGTTCGAGGCGTATCGTCCGGCGGCCGGCCTGCTGGGTTCAGCCTCCGAGGAGGTGCGCGGCGTTCTCATGGTCGTGCACACTCGCGAGCATTCCGCCACGGGGCTCGTGCTGCAGCTCAACAACCCCCGGCTCGATCCCGGTCTTCCGGTACGGCTGATCAAGAAGATGCCCTCCTGACAGGCGGCCGGGCCCGATACGGCGGGCCTGGCCCGTGTGTGCCGTGATTCTCACCCTGCATTTCATTGCCCTGGCACTCTATGGATTGGCGACGGCGCTGACGTTGGCCCCCTTTGTGGGCCTGCCCTCGGCACCGCGGGCCATCACCGTCGCGCTACCGTCCGCCGGCGCCGCCGTGCACGTCGTGGCCGTGTCCCAGCTTACGCTCGTCGGCTTGGGGCCCGCTCTCTCCATGTTGGCCCTCTGCCTGGTATTGCTGCAGCTCGCGAGCGAGCGGCTGCTGCGCGGTTCGGCGGTCGCGTTCTTCACGAGTCCGTTGGCGACGGGACTGGTGGGGCTGGCGCTGTTGAGTGGGCTCGCGCCCGGCGCCGAGCCGTCCGCCGGTCGCAACGCTTGGTTTATCTTGCACGTGGCCTTGAGCGTTCTGGGCCTCGCCCTGCTCGCACTGGCGTTCATCGCGGCCGCGCTCTACCTGCTGCAGTTCCGCGAGCTCAAGGCACGACGCTTCGGCCAGGTGTTCCAGCTCTTTCCTCCGCTCGAGCGGCTCGATCGCTTGAATCGCTTCGCCCTGGTCGCGGGCTTTCCGGCCCTCACGCTCGGCGTGCTGCTCGCGCTGGGCTATGCGGCGCGGTTTGCGGGCGGACTGCATGTAGGGAAAGCACAGATCGTGTGGGGGGTATTCACCTGGGTGGTGCTCGGCTGGGCAGTGTGGGTGCGCGTAGTGCGCCACTGGGCTGGCCGGCGCGCCGCGTTCGCGAGCATCGCCGGCTTCTCGGCGGTGCTCCTCGTCTACGTGGCGCTCAAGCTGGCCGAGCCGGGCGCCGAACGGTTCTTGTGAGCGGACAAGACAGGATGGGGATCAAGGTCCTGGGAGTGAACCACCGCACCGCGCCCCTCGATGTGCGTGAGCGCTTCGCGCATGGGGCGCACGAAGTGCCGGCAGCGCTCGCGCGGGTCATGGCCGCGGGCGCGACGGGCGGCGTCCTGCTCTCCACGTGCAACCGCACTGAGTTCTATCTCATCGCGGACGACGAGCCTGCCGTCGAGACCGTGTGGGCCTTGCTCGGCGAGCGCCTCCCCAGTAGCCCGCCCGGGGGTGGGGGGAGCGGTGTGGGCGGCGTGCACGACTACGGATACATCGCGCGCGACCGTGAGGCGGTACGCCATCTCTACCGCGTCTCGTCAGGCCTCGATTCGATGATCCTTGGAGAGTCACAGATTCAAGGACAGGTGCGCGACGCCTGGGAGGCGTCCCGCGCGCAAGCCGGCCCGGTGCTACACAGACTCTTCCAGACGGCGCTGCACGTGGGGTCGCGGGTCCGCACCGAAACGGCGTTGGGGATGGGTACTGCCTCCGCGGCATCGGCAGCGGTGGCCGTCGCCGGGAAGATCTTCGGCGACCTCGCAGGTCGCAGTGCGCTCATTCTCGGCGCCGGAGATATGGCCGAGCTCGCGGCAACGTGTCTGACCGACGAGGGCGTGCAAGTCACCCTGGTTGCGAACCGCACGCAGGAGCGCGCGCGCGCCATCGCCGAACGGCTGGGTGCTCGCGCGCTGTCGCTCGAGGAAGCCTGGCCGCATTTCGCCACGACCGACATCGCTCTGTGCTCGACCGCTGCTCCCCACGCCGTGGTCACCTGGGAGCGCGTGGGCCAGACGATCGCTGGTCGGCGCGGTCGGCCGCTGTGCATCCTCGATCTGGCGGTGCCCCGCGATGTCGACCCCGCCGTGGCCCAGCTCGAGAACGTATTCCTATACGACGTGGACGATCTCCAGACGGTCGCGGCGCAAGCGACAGCCCGTAGGCGCGACGAGATCCCCGCCGCCGAGCGGATCGTTGAAGAGGAAACGGACCTCTTCTGGGCGTGGTACGGAGGCCTGGGCGTCGTGCCGGCAATCAAGGAGTTCCGCAGCCGCATGGATCAGCTGCGGGCTGGCGAGCTCGAGCGCGCCCTGCGCCAGCTCGGCCACCTCACGCCCGAAGATCGTGCGCGTGTCGAGCATTTGAGCCAGGCGTTACTCAATAAGTTCCTGCACCAGCCTACGCTGGCGCTGAAACAGGCGGCCGAGGAGGGACGCGGCTACGGCCTGCTCGAGGCCATGCGGCGCCTGTTTGGCTTGGGCGGTGACGAGGGCGGGCCGGGCGGTCCAGGGGGGGAGGGGCCATCCGCGTGACGGGACGGGTCCTCGTCACCGGGGGGGCGGGCTACATAGGCAGCGTCGTAGTGGATCAGCTCCTGGACCAAGGCTTTCGCGTCGTCGTACTCGACAACCTGAGCACGGGGCACCGGGCGGCCGTGGCCGACGGCGCGGCGTTTGTGGAGGGAAGCGTCGGGGATCGCGCCCTCGTCGAGTCGCTGCTCGCGCGGGAGCGCGTGGACTCGATCATTCATTTCGCGGCGTTGGCGCTGGTCGCCGAATCGGTCGCGCAGCCGGAGAAGTATCGGGCCAACAACGTCGAGGCGGCGCGGGTCCTTCTCGATGCGGCGGTCGCCGCGAACGTGCCCCGCTTCGTGTTCTCGTCATCGTGTGCGGTGTATGGACATCCAGCGCGCGTTCCGATCCCGGAAGACACGACCCAGGCGCCCGTGAACCCCTATGGCGAAACGAAGCGGGAGTTCGAGCGCGTGCTGGCGGAATACGCAGTCCGACAGCGCCTCGCGGCCGTGAGTCTGCGCTACTTCAATGCGGCGGGCGCGACTGAGCGGCGCGGGGAGGACCACGAACCCGAGACCCATTTGGTCCCAAACGTGCTGGCGGTGGCATTGGGGAAACGCCGCGCCGTGGACATGTTCGGCACCGACTATCCTACGCCCGACGGCACCGCGGTGCGGGACTACATCCATGTCGCCGATATCGCGGACGCGCACGTGCGTGCGCTCGACGTGCAGTCCGACGGCGGCGGGCCGATCGCGCTGAACCTCGGCACCGGGACGGGCTACTCGGTCCGGGAGGTGGTCGCGGCCGCGCGCCGGATCACCGGCCGCGCACTCCCGGCGGTCGAGCAGCCGCGCCGTCCCGGAGATCCCCCGGCGCTCGTGGCCGCAGTCGGCCGCGCGGCCGCCGTGCTCGGCTGGCGGCCCGCACAGTCGAGTCTCGACGAAATCCTGGGAAGCGCCTGGCGCTGGCACCAGGCGCACCCCCGCGGGTACAGGAGCTGACTTTCGTGGAGGCAAGCGTGCTACTACAGGTCCGGGGAGCGATTCCCACCACCCCGTGGGAGCTCGTACTCACCTCCAGCGCCGAGACGCAATTCGTGCTGGCCGTGCTCGCGGTCTTCTCGGTCGTGTCGTGGTACCTCATCGTGCTGAAGTGGTGGCAATTCCGCCGGATGCGGCGCCTGGGCGATCGCTTTCTCAGCGAGGTCGAGAAGGCCGCGCGCCTCGAGGATGCATACCATGCGGCGATGCGGCTGCCGCCCTCGCCCTACAATCGACTGCTACGTGAGGGCGTCCACTTCTTCTCCGAGCTCAAACCGGGGACTCTAAAGGCGGGCGCCGCGAGCCCTGCCGCGTCTCCCGCAACGTCCACCACGCTGACGACGACCCAGCTCGAGGCGCTCCGCATGGTCTTGGCCAAAGAAGTGGCCGCCGAGCGCGACGCGGCGGCGCGCTACATTCCCTGGCTCGCCACGTTCGGCTCGGTGAGCCCGTTGCTCGGGCTCCTCGGCACGGTGCTCGGTGTGATGGACGCCTTCATCGGCATCGCGGTGGGCGGCTCGGGCAACATCGCGGCCGTCGCGCCGGGCGTCGCGGAAGCGCTGACCACCACCGTCGGCGGACTCGCGGTGGCCGTTCCCGCGGTCATGGCGTACAACATCTTCGTCAACCGCCTGGGGCTGTTTGCGGGTGAGCTCGAGGGCTTCGCCCAGGAAATCATCGGCACGCTCGCGCGCGAAGGGCGGATCTGATGGCGGGCCTCCTGGGTGGCAGCGCGGCAGGTGGCGGTCTGCGCGGGCACGGCGAGCTGCCCCTGAATGCGGATATCAACGTGACGTCCCTCGTCGATGTCGCGTTCGTGCTGCTGATCATCTTTATGATCACCGCGCCGATCATGCAGGGCGGTGTGGACGTGCGGTTACCGCGCGCCCAAGTGCGGGCCATCGAACCGAAGCAAGGCCTCGTCGTCACGGTCGACCAGAGCGGCATGATCTACCTCGACCAGGCGGCCCTCTCGTACGACGACTTCCAGGCCACGTTCCCGGCGTTCGTGCGAACCAAACGGCCCTCGGGGGTATATCTCCGGGCCGACGGCCGGGTGCCATACGCCCGCGTGGTGCAGGTGCTGGCGGTGATACGCGCGGCGGGCGTGCAGGACGTGGGCCTCGTGGCCGAGCCGGAGACGATTAACCGATGACCCCGCGTGCCGGCACTCCAGCCAACGTGGGTTTGGCAGTGACGGGTACGCTCGTGGTGCACGGGGTGGTGGGCATGTTCCTGTTCGCCGCGCCGGGGACGCGCAAGCCGCTCCCGCCGACCTACACGGTGCGGTTGATCGCCGCACCAGCCGCCGATCTCGAGGCGCGCAAGGCGCCGGAGGCGTTCGAGCGGCCGGCCGAGGAGAAGCCGGCGCCCGTCCCTGCCGCCAAGCCGGCGCCGCGCAGCACGGTGTCACGCGCGGCGCCGCCGGCCACGCAGGACCGGACGCGTCGCGAAGCGGCGCCGCGCACGACGCCGACGACTCAGCCCCTGCCCGGCGAGCGGCCGGCGACGGGCAACGACGTCGCCACGGTCAGCACCGAAGGCGTGGCGTTTCCGTTCCCTGAGTACCTGCAAAACATCGTGTCGCAGGTGTTGCGGCGTTGGCAGCGGCCCGGACAGAGTACGCCCCTCGAAGCGGAGGTATCGTTTTTCGTGCATCGCGACGGCTCGGTGACCGACCTGCAGTTCATCCGGCGCTCCGGCAATTTCGCCTTCGACCTGGAAGCGCAGGGTGCCGTCGAAGAGGCGGGACGCTTCCGCTCGTTCGGCACGCTGCCGGACGGCTGGACAGCCGACGTGCTGTTCGTGCGGTTCTATTTCTCGGGACAGCGCCAATGACGGCGGCACGGCGGCTTGGCGGTTGCGCGGTGAGCGGCTCGGTAGCGGTGTTGCTACTGGCCGCCTATCCGCCTAACCGCCTAACGGCCCAGGACACCTCCACGATCGACCGCGGCGTGCGGATCGGCATCATCTATCGGCCCGGCGTGCGCCCCGGGTTGGTGATGCTGCCGCGCCAGGGGGCGGGACTCGATTCGGCGCGTGCGATCATCGCACGCGACCTCGACTACAGCGATCGCTTCGAAGTGATCACGCTCCCGGGCGGCGATTCGATCCGGCTGGCGTCGCCAGGGGCGTCACGGGGCCAGTCCCGCGCGTCCTCCGGCACGGCGGCGCGCGGCGGCGCGCAGGCGACGGCGGGTGCGCTCAACTACCCGTTGTACCAGGCGCTCGGTGCTGACTTCGCCCTCGATGTGACGGCCGCCGCTGATACCACCGTCGTCACGCTGCACGACGTGACGGCGGGCGGAGTGCGCCGCGCGATTCGCGCCCGGCTGCCGGCGCCCGGCACCAGCGACTTCCGCCAGGCGATCCACCGGCTGTCCGATCAGGTGCTCCAGGCCGCGCTCGGCACGCCGGGTATCGCGGCGACGCGCGTGTTGTTCGTGAAAGACGGCAAGGTGTATCAGATCGACGAGGACGGCGCGGAGTTGAAGCTCGTCTCCGCCAGCGATCGCCAGGCGATGTCGCCTGCTTGGGAAGCGGGTGGGCGCCGGTTCGCGTACATGGAGTTCCAGGCGGGGCGCGGGCAGCTGTTCCTCCAGGAGATGGCCACGGGGAAGCGCACGCCGGTGGCGACCACTGGGACGGCGCTCGACTTCACGCCCGCCTTCTCGCCCGACGGACAGACCCTCGCGTTCAGCCGCGCGACGGAGGAAGGCACCGACCTGTATACGATTAACCTCAAGGACAACTGTTGTTTACGCCGCTTGACCGTAGGGCGCTTTTCAGACAACTTGTCCCCGACGTTCAGCCCTGACGGGCAGCGCATCGGGTTTGTCTCGACGCGCCCGGGACTGCCGCAGATCTACGTGATGGCGGCGGACGGAACCGACCAACAGCTGTTCGCGCCGTTCGATTATGGCGTTACGGGTTCGTCCAATGCCCCGGATTGGTCGCCCGACGGGCAATCGGTGGCGTTTCACCGGGATGTGGCGGGCACGCTGCAGGTGTTCGTGCTGGACGTGCGCACACGCACGGTCCGACAGCTCACCTCGGTGGGGCGCAACGAAGATCCGACTTGGGCTCCCGATAGCCGTCATCTGGCCTTCGTTTCCGACCGGTCCGGCTACCGCCAGTTGTGGATCATCGATCTTGACACCGGCCGAATCCGGCCGCTGCTGCAGCAGAGCGGCGCGCGTTTGCCGGCTTGGTCTCCACGGCTTTCGGAGGCTACTTCTTCCACCCCATGATTCGGAGAGATAGATGAAACCGGTATCGTTGCTCCTCGTGATCGGCCTCGCCGCCGCCGTCGTCGCGGGCGCGTGCGCCAAGAACCCGCCGCCGCCGACGACCCCGCAACCCAACGCGGATTCGGCCGCGGCGGCCGAGCGAGCCCGTCAGGACTCCGCGGCAGCGGCGCAGGCAGAAGCGGAGCGTCGGGCGCGCGAGGAGGCGGAGCGCGTAGCGCGTCAGCGCGAGGCCGATTCGCTCGCCGCGCTGAGCCGCGCGGGCGAAGAAGTGCGCAGCGTGCTCGCGACGATGATCCATTTCGACTACGACAAGGCGAGCATCCGTCCCGACGACATGGCGACGCTTGACCAGAAGGTGGCGATTCTGCAGGCGAACCCGAACCTCCGGATCCGCATCAGCGGGCACTGCGACGAGCGGGGCTCGGACGAGTACAACCTCGCGCTGGGCAATCGCCGTGCGCAGGCCGCCAAGCAGTACCTGGTGAGCCATGGCATCGATGCCAGCCGCATCGAAACCCAGTCCTTTGGTGAGGAGCGGCCGCTCGTGGATGGACACGACGAGACCGCCTGGTCGCAGAACCGGCGCGACGAGTTCGAAATCATCAGTGGTGGCGACGCGCTGCGCCGGCCGTAACGCGCTCGTTTTGGCCCTGGGGCTCGTCGCCGGTTGCGCCCTGAGAGGGGACGTCCGGAAGGTCGAGCTCCAGGTCCAGGCGTTGCAAGCCAACCTCGCCAAGAGCGACGCGGCACGGGCGGCGGAACGAGACACCATTCTCGCCGCCGTCCGTCTGGTGCAGCAGGCACTGGCGGTGCAGCAAGCCTATCTCGTTCAGCTGCGCGGCGACCTGCGCACCGAGCTGCTGGCGGTGCAGCAACAGCTGGTCGCCGTGCAAGAGCTCACCGGCCAGAGCCAGCAGCGGATCACCGAGCTACGGTCCCGGATCGAAGCCCGGGCACAGCAGTCGGATCCCGCCGTTCCGGCGACTGGCGCCGGCACTCCGGTGGGCCCGTCCGGCAATCCCGCCGGCCCCGGCCCCGATCAGATGTACGACGTCTCACTGCAGCAGTACCGCCGCGGGAGTCTCGCTACGGCCCGGCTCGGGTTCCGCGAGTTTCTGCGCGTGTTCCCCACGCACGAGCGGGCCCCGGACGCCCTCTTTTATATCGGTGAGAGCTTCGAGCAGACGGCGCCCGATTCCGCCGCCGCCGTGTATGACCAGCTCGTGCGACTCAATCCCAACTCGCCGCGCGCGCCCTCGGCGCTCTACAAGCTGGGCCTCCTCGCCGAGCAGCGGGGCGACAAGGCGGCGGCCCGGACGTATTACACGCGGGTGATCGCGGGCTACCCGCGCTCTCCCGAAGCGGATCTCGCCCGGCAGAATCAGCAACGTCTCCGGCCCTAGCGGGCTACCCGTGTCTGACAAATCGACGCGCGGCGAGATGCCGTTTCTCGATCACCTCGAGGAGCTGCGCTGGCGCATCCTGTGGAGTCTCCTGGCGATCGCGATCGGGACTGCGATCGGCTGGTTCCTCCTCGACCGCGTCGACGTCATCGAGCTGCTGAAACGCCCGATCGCGCCCTACCTGCCCGGCGGGCGGCTGATCTTCACGAGCCCGGCCGAGCCGTTCATGCTGACGCTCAAGGTGGCATTCGCGCTTGGCTGCCTGCTGGCGTCGCCGGTGGTGATCTATCAGGTCTGGGCATTCCTCTCACCGGCGCTGTACGAGCGGGAGAAGCGGCTCATCGTGCCCGCGCTCTCCGTGGGCGTCGTCCTCTTCCTCGTCGGGGCCGTCGCCTGCTACCAGTGGCTGCTTCCCGCTGCCCTGAAGGTGCTGCTCGGATTCCAGCGCGAAGACCTGGCCCCGATGATCACCATCGACCGCTATTTCGGGATGGCGGTGCCGTTCATCGTCGGGTGCGGCCTCGTCGCCGAGCTGCCGCTGGTGGTGACCATCCTCGCATCCCTCGGCATCGTCACCCCGGAATTCCTCGGGCGCCAACGGCGCTATGCGATCGTGATCGCGGCCTTCCTGGCCGCGCTGCTCACGCCGCCCGACGCCGTCTCGATGATGCTCATGCTGGTGCCACTGCTGCTGCTCTACGAGATCAGCATCTGGTGCGCGTGGCTCGCGAGCCGACGGCGCGGCCGGCGGGCGGCGGCCGCGGTGTTCGTGCTGCTGCTGGTGGGCGCGGGATCGGTGGGCGCACAAGGCACGCCGCCCCCGCCTCCCCGCCCACCGCCGCCGCCCGCGCAGCGGCCCCCGCCCGGAGACAGCGGCCGGCGCGGGAGCGTCGACTCGACGACGGCCCGCCAGCTTGGCCTCCCGACGGGGCCGACCCGCAGTTTCCCCCCCACGGACCGGGTGATCGATTCGCTGCTCAAGCTCTCCGGCTACCGCATCACCCGCTACCTCGCCGACACGCTCATCGTGGAAGGGGACAGCCAGACGATCTTCCTGCGCCACGAGGCGTTCGTGGAGCGCGATGGCACCAAGCTCGAGGCCGATTCGATCCGCTATCGCGAGGCGAGCTGCCGGTTGGACGCCTCCGGTGATCCGCGACTGTTCGACCAAGGCACGGTGCTCGTGGGAGAGGGGATGCGGTACGACACGTGCCTGCGCCGCGGTACCGTGCGCGACGCGCTCACGGATTTCCAGCAGGGCGGGGCCACGTGGTATGTGCGGGGGACCCTCGCCGTGGACTCGGGCCAGACGCGCGTGTACGCACGCGATGCCAACTTCACCTCGGACCCGCAGCCCGTCCCCGATTACCACTTCGCGGCCGGCCACGTCAAGTGGATCAACAAGAGCGTCATGGTCGCGCGCCCGGCCGTACTCTACGTACGCGACGTCCCGATCATGTGGCTGCCGTTCATCTTTCAGGACATCCGCAAGGGCCGCCGCAGCGGCATCCTAGTCCCGCGCTTCGGCCTCAACGACCTGGTGCGGCCGACGCGGCATTATTCGCGGCACGTCACCGACCTCGGCTACTACTTCGCGATCAACGAGTACGTCGATCTGCTCGTGTCGGGCGACTGGTACGCCGGGCGCAGCGTCTCGCTGCGCGCGCAGAGCAAGTATCGCTGGCTGGACCGCTTTGTGCAGGGAGGCCTCTCGTATACGCGAACGGCGGAGCTCGACCGCGCGGCCACCGCGAGCCGCATCGGCTGGTATCACGCGCAGACGTTCGATTCGCGCACCCGCTTCAACGCAAGCGTGGACTACGCCACGAGCGCGTCGGTGGTCGCGCGCAACAGCCTCGATCCGTTCCAGGCGACGGCGACGCTCTCCTCGCGGGCGAGCTTCGACAAGCGATTCTCGTGGGGCACGCTCAGCATCGGCGGCAACCGCACCCAGGAGCTGTCCAACGACCGGGTCAGCCAGACATTCCCTGAAGTCCGTCTGACACCTTCGGTGGTGAACATCACGCCCTCGATCACCTGGTCGCCGGGGTTCACGTACACCAACGCTCAAACGTTTCACAATTCCGCCGGCAGTCTGCTGGTCCCGGCGCCGCCGGGCGGGACCCGCCCCCTGGACACGCTGCCGCTGTTTGCCAACGACCGCCGCACGACGGTCAGCATCCAGACGCCATTCCGTTTCGGGCGGTGGAATTGGGGCAACAACATCTCGGTCCTCGACTTCGTGAGCAACCGCCGCGAGGAGTTCCTGATCGACTCGACGGCGTTTGGCGGGGGCGTGCGGCGGGTCCTCTACGCGCAGACGTTCCGCACCGATGTGGACTGGCAGACCGGCATCAACCTGCCCCCGCTCCTCACCGGAACCTGGAAACTCCAGCCGGGGATCGCGATCCTGAACACGACCAGCGCCGGTCCTTTCATGCTGCGCAATCAGTTCTCGGGGGGGCAGTTCGTGCATCAAGGAAAGCGGCTGGCCTTCAACATGGGTGCCTCGCCGACCTTCTTCGGCTTCCTCCCCGGCTTCGGGCCGCTGTTGCGGATTCGCCACTCGCTCTCGCCCATCATCGGTTATCAGTACGCCCCGGGGGCGAAAGTGCCGGACGACTACGCGCGCGCACTTGACCCGACCGGCCGCACGCTGAACGCGCGCAGTGACCCACAGCAGACGATCAGTTTAGGCCTATCGCAGAACTTCGAGGCGAAACTCAAACCGCCGCCGGGGGATACGAGCGCCGCGGAGAGTAAAGAACCGCGCAAGATGCGGATCCTCAGCATCAACACCAGCTCGATCAGCTACAACTTCGAGCAGGCCAAGCAGCCGGGCCGAGTGGGGTGGCAGACCCAGACGCTCGAAAACACATTCGCGTCGGATCTGGTCCCCGGATTCTCGCTGCGGATCTCGCACGACCTGTGGAATGGTCAGGTCGGTCTCGACACGGTGCGGTTCGATCCATTTCTCCAAAGCGTCTCCACGTCGTTCTCCATCGGACCGGGCACGCTGCGAGGGATCGCGGGGCTCCTGGGATTTCGGGGCCGACCCGCTCCGGCGCCGCCGCCGGCGGATACCACCGGGCAGGGAGCGGCCCTAGGCCCGCGCTCCGATGTCTTCCGGCGCTATCAAGGGGGTAGTCGCGACGCTTTCGGCGGCGTGTATGGAGCGCCCGGCGGTGGCACCTTCTCTCTCAACCTCTCCTACTCGAGCACCCGCAGCCGCGGCGATACGATTGCGGCGCTGCGGCATCTCGGCGGCCGCCAGCTCGTGAACATGAACCTCGCGTTCAGTCCGACGCGCAACTGGAGTGCGACTTGGACGACGTCGTACGACTTCGATACCCGCCAATTCGCGCAGCACTTCGTGAGCTTCGACCGCAACCTGCGGCGCTGGCATGCGAGGTTCGTGTTCGCCAAGAGCGGTAACGGCAACTTCTCCTTCAGTTTCAACGTCATGCTCACCGATCAGCCGGACATCAAGTTCGATTACGATCAGCGAACGTTCGTGCGGCCCTGAAGAGGCTCGCTGTCCTCTAGCGGTGACACCACCGCAGCCTTTCCCGTTGTAACCATCTGCCAACTATCGACTTCGCTTCAGGCACGGCCCGTGCTTAAGGGTGGGGCGAACTCCGTCCCGAGGCTCTTATGCGCGTGCTCTTGTCCCTGGTCCTACTGGCCGCCGTCGCCTGTCGGAACGGGCTGGTGGATCCCGGCGTCGGCCCATCGACCCCCGGCAATCTGAGCTACGAGCTCGAGCCAAGCGGCGATCCCAGCCGGCCGCTCGGCATTCTCCTCTTCTGGGACGATGTGACCGACCCGGCGGTGGCGAGCTACCGCATCTACTCGCGGGGCTCGAGCAGCGGGTCGTTCGGGCTGCGCGGGGAGACGAGCTCCAACACCTTCCATGACAACGGCGTGCCGCATCTCCAATACTTCGTGACCACGGTGGACGTACACGGTCGCGAGAGCGGGGCTGGCAACGTGATCACCGTGGATGAGCGGCTCCAACTCACTCGGCCGAACTGGCTGTTTTCAATCTCGTTGAACGGCTCGATCCACCTCGAGTGGGACGACAGCTCATACGTGAACGCGCCGACGCGCTTCAAGTGGTATCGCATCTACAGCGCGACGTACGACCTCGACGTCGGCCGCTGCGGCACCACTTGGTTGCTGGAGGGAACGACCACGGCGCCCGAGTTCCTCGTGAGCGCCATGCCGAACGGCACGCCCCGTTGCTTCGGCGTGTCGGCGGTCAGCCGTGAGGGTTACGAGAGTCTCTGGTCGCCGCTGCGCCAGGACACGCCCCGGCCTGACGCGCGCAATACGCTCGCGTTCGCGTATGACAAGAACCGGGCCCAGTCGGGATTCCGTTTCTGGCAGGACCTCAACGCCGACGGTCGCGCGCAAGCATCGGAGCTGGGCCTGGTGGTGGATGGCATCCGCACCGACATCGACTTCTGGGTCTATCGCGATCCCGTTGACTCGACGCTGTGGCTGCAACCGGAATTCGCCGGTACTCGCATCCGGCTCTACAGCACCTCGCCGGTGGCCGATCTGACCGCCATCGACTTTGCGCCCGCCTCCGGCTATACGCGTAACAGGATCCAGGCGGTGCCCGGCTACGGCTACGTGTTCGAGATCGTGGAAGGCGCGACGGTCCACTACGGCGCGCTGCGGGTGACGCACGTGGGCCGTGACTACTTGATCTTCGACTGGAGCTACCAGACGGATCCGGGCAATCCTGAGCTGCAGGCACGGGCGGGGCTCGGGGCATCGCTGGCGACGGGGTTTGCGGTGCCGGGCGCGAAATAGGCGCCACGAGTGCGTATGACGTAGGGGCGCGGGCAATGCCGCGCCCCTACGTGCGTCTGGCGCGTTGGGTAGGTAGTTTCCCTGCGTCATGCCAGCGCCCCTAGCGCCCATCACCCTCGACGGCCATTCGCTTTCCATCGCCGACGTCGTGGTCGTGGCCCGGCGCCACGCTCCCGTCGCCCTCGATCCCGCCGCTCTCCGCGCCGTTGTCGCGTCGCGCCGGGCGGTCGAGGCGGCGGTCGCGAGCGGGCAAACGATCTACGGCGTCAACACCGGCTTCGGGAAGTTGGCCCACGTTCGTATCCCGCCCGCGCAGGCCCGTCAACTGCAGCTCAATCTCATCCGCAGCCACGCGTCCGGCGTCGGCGATCCGCTTCCGGCGGATGCTGTGCGGGCCATGATGCTGCTCCGCGCCAACGTGCTGGTGCGGGGCACGAGTGGCGTGCGGCCGGTGGTGCCCGAGCTGCTCGTCGAGATGCTCAACCGCAAGATCCATCCTCACGTGCCGTCGCAGGGCAGCGTCGGTGCCTCCGGTGACCTGGCGCCGCTGTCGCACCTCGCCCTGGCCATGCTCGGCGAAGGCGACGACGGCCGGGCGCTGAGTGCGCAGGGCCTGCGGCCGATCACGCTCGAGGCGAAAGAAGGTCTGGCGTTCGTGAACGGCACACAGGCGCAGACGGGAATCGCCGCGCTGCTCGTGCACGACGCCTGGACACTGTGGCGCACGGCGCACGGCGCCGCTGCCATGAGTCTGGAAGCGGTCCGCGGCTCACCCGATCCGTTCGACGCCCGCATTCACGATGCCCGGCCGCACCCGTGGCAGCAGCGCTCGGCGGCAGTGCTACGGGAGCTGCTTGGGGACAGCGAGATCCGCGAGTCGCACCGGGAGAACGACCCGCGGGTCCAGGACGCCTACTCGCTCCGCTGTACCCCGCAGGTGCTCGGGGCAGTGGGTGAGGGACTCGCGTTCGCGGAGCGGTTGGTGACCACGGAACTGAACGCCGCCACCGACAATCCGCTGGTGTTCGGCGACGACGTGCTATCAGGCGGCAACTTTCACGGGCAGCCGATCGCGCTCGCCCTCGACGTCATCGCCATCGTGCTAACGACGCTCGCCGGGCTGGCTGAGCGCCGGCTCGAGCGGATCGTAAACCCCGATCTCTCGTCCGGGCTGCCCGCTTTTCTCGCGCGCGACCCCGGGCTCGAGTCGGGCTTCATGACGGCGCAGATCGCGGCCGCCGCGTTGGTGGCTGACTGCCGCGTGCTCGCCACGCCGGCGAGCGTCCAGTCCGTGCCCACGGAAGGGAATCAGGAGGATGTGGTGCCGATGGGGATGACGGCCGCCTGGAAGGCCGAGCGCATTTTCGCCAACACTGCGCGCATCGTCGCGATCGAGCTGCTGGCTGGCGCGCAGGGTCTCGAGTATCTCCAGCCCCTGAAACCCGCAGCGGGCGTGGCCCGCCTCCATGCCGCCGTGCGGCGTGACTCCGCCGCGCTCACGGGCGATCGCCCGCTCACGGCGGACATCGAGCGCGTCGCGGCCGGCATTCGTGAGGGGAAGTTCGTGCCGGAGGAAGCAACGAAGTGAGTGGCGCGCGCGTCGTCCGTGCCCCGCGAGGAGCAACCAAGTCTTGCAAGGGCTGGATCCAGGAGGCCGCCCTGCGGATGCTGATGAACAACCTGGATCCGGACGTGGCGGAGCGGCCGCAGGACCTGGTGGTCTACGGCGGCACCGGCAAGGCGGCGCGGGACTGGGCCTCGTTCGACGCGATCTGCCGGACGCTGCGAACGTTGGAAGATGACGAGACTTTGCTCGTGCAATCGGGCAAACCCGTCGGTGTGTTCACGACCCACGCCGATGCGCCGCGCGTGCTGATCGCGAACGCGAATCTGGTCGGCCGTTTCGCCACGTGGGACGTGTTCCGCGACCTCGAGCGCCGCGGACTCATGATGTACGGTCAGATGACCGCGGGATCCTGGATCTACATCGGAACCCAGGGAATCCTGCAGGGCACCTACGAGACATTCGGCGCGGTGGCTCGCCGCCACTTCGACGGGTCGCTCAAGGGACGGGTGGTGCTGACGGGTGGCCTGGGTGGGATGGGCGGGGCGCAGCCCCTCGCCGCCACCATGAATGAAGGGATCTGCCTCGCGGTCGAGGTGGACCCCGCACGCGTGCAGCGCCGGCTGGACACGCGCTACCTCGACCGGTCCACGGCATCTCTGGACGAAGCGCTTGCCTGGTGCGACGACGCGAAGCGACGTGGTGTCGCGCTGTCGGTGGGATTGGTGGGGAACTGCGCCGAGGTGCTTCCCGCGCTGGTGAGCCGCGGATTCGTACCGGACGTGCTGACCGACCAAACGTCCGCGCACGATCCGCTGAACGGCTACATCCCTGCGGGTCTCACCCCGGCTGCGGCCGCCGATCTGCGGCGCCGGACGCCTGACGAATATGTGCGGCGCGCGCGCGCGAGCATCGCGACCCACGTGCGCGCCATGCTCGCGTTGCAGCGGGGCGGCGCGGTAGCGTTCGACTACGGCAACAACATCCGCACCGAGGCCCGCGACGCGGGCGTCGCGGACGCGTTCTCAATTCCGGGGTTCGTGCCCGAATACATCCGCCCGCTCTTCTGCGAAGGCAAAGGGCCGTTCCGGTGGGTAGCGTTGTCCGGTGATGCCCAGGATTTACGTCGCACCGACGAGCTCGTGCTGGAGCTGTTTCCCGACAACGCGCACCTCAAGCGCTGGATCGCGCTCGCCCAGGAGCGCGTCGCCTTTCAGGGGCTTCCGGCCCGCATCTGCTGGCTGGGGCAGGGAGAGCGGGCGCGGTTCGGCGTCGCGTTGAACGATCTCGTGAAACGCGGCGAGTTGTCCGCGCCGATCGTGATCGGCCGCGATCACCTCGACACGGGATCGGTCGCCTCTCCATTCCGCGAAACCGAGGGCATGCGCGACGGCTCGGACGCGATCGCGGATTGGCCGATTCTCAACGCGCTCCTCAACACGGCATCGGGTGCGTCGTGGGTCTCGTTCCATCACGGTGGCGGCGTCGGGATCGGCAACTCGCTCCACGCCGGTCAGGTGATCGTCGCGGACGGGACGCCTGCGGCGGAGCGGCGCCTCCAGCGCGTGCTCACCAACGATCCCGGCATTGGGGTCGCTCGCCACGCCGACGCCGGCTACCCTGAGGCCATCGAGACAGCGCGCCGTCACAATATCCGACTCCCCATGCGGGAGGATCTCGACTGAAGACGTTGCTCGTGGGCGCGCGCCAGGTCGTGACCTGCCGGGGGCCTGCGCGCGCACGCCGCGGGCGCGAGATGGCTGAGGTGGAGGTTCTGCGCGACGCGGCGATCCTCATCGACGGCGATCGCATCGCCTGGGTCGGTCCGCGCGCGGATGCGCCCACAGTAGGGGCGCAGCATGGTCTGCCCCTACACGTCGTCGAGATAGACGGCGTTCTGTTCCCCGGGTGGGTCGATTGCCACACGCATGCCGTCTTCGGTATGCCGCGGCTCGACGATCACGAGCGCCGCGCGCTCGGCGCGGACTACAAGGCGATCGCCGCGGCGGGAGGCGGGATCCTCCAGTCCGTGCGCGACGTGCGCGCCCGGACCGAGGCCGAGCTCGAGGCACTGACACGATCGCGGCTCGCCGCGCTGCTGGCGAACGGCGCTACGACGATCGAAGTGAAGTCGGGCTACGGGCTGGAGCTCGAGGCGGAGCTGAAACAGCTGCGCGTAATCCGACGGGTAGCTCGCGACCTGCCGGCCACGCTCGTCCCGACGTTCTTGGGTGCCCATGAGGTGCCACCGGAGCATCGCGGCAATCGCGCTGCATACGTGCGCCTCGTATGTGAGGAAATGATTCCTGTGGTCGCGCGCGAGGGTCTGGCCCGCTGTTGCGACGTCTTCTGCGAGCCGGGCGTGTTCAGTCCAGCAGAAACTCGCGACATCCTCACCGCCGCGCGCCGCCATGGACTGGCTTTGAAGCTCCACGCCGATGAGCTCGAAGGCTCGGGCGGCGCGGAGCTCGCCGCCGAGCTGGGCGCGTTGTCCGCCGATCACCTGGCGGGAGTCTCCGATGCCGGAATTCGCGCCCTCGCCGCCAGCCCTACGGTTGCGGTGCTGCTGCCCGCGACGATGATTTTTCTCGGGAAGCGGACCCAGGCACCGGCACGGCGCCTGATCGAAGCCGGGGCCGCAGTCGCACTGGCAACCGACTACAACCCCGGCAGCTCGCCTACGATGAGCCTGCCGTTGGTCATGGCGTTCGGCGTGTCGCAACTCGGGCTGCGTCACGCCGAGGCATTGACAGCCGTCACAGTGAATGCGGCCGCGGCGTTGGGCCTCGCAAGTGAGCGGGGCCAGATCGCTCCGGGCTTCGCGGCGGACCTTGTAGTCGCGGGGGTGGGGGAGTGGCGGGAGGTGGCCTACTGGATGGGCGCGAACGTCGTAAGCGCCGTGTGGACAGGGGGTTCGGCTTGTCCCCCCCTTTCGGCCCCGGTATCTTAGAGCTTCCATGTCGAAGCTCGAGCAACTGAAAGACAAGGCGAAGGGTCTCGAGTCGAGGGATCCCAAGCGCGCCGTCGAGATCTGGCTCGAGGCGCTCGCCAATCAGGAGGCGGACGGTGACTCGAATCCCGACCTCTCCATCTACAACCGCATCGGTGACCTCTACATCAAGTTGAAGGAGCCGGCCCAGGCCGCGGATTATTACGACCAGGCCGTGGACAAATACGCGGAGCTCGGCTTCCACAACAACGCCATCGCGATGTGCAACAAGGTGCTGCGCAACGCCCCGGCGCGGCAGTCGACGTACCTGAAGCTCGCCAAGCTGTATGCCGCGAAGGGGTTCATGGCGGAGGCGAAGCAGAACTTCGTCGAGTACGCCGAGCGGATGCAGAAGGTGGGAAAGATCGAGCACGCCTTCGCGGCCCTGAAGGAGTTCACCGACATCTCGCCCGAGAGCGAGAGTCTGCGCGAGATGCTGACGGAGCATCTCAAGATGTACGGCAACGATCCAGGCAAGCGGGCCTCCTCGGCCCGCGTCAGCACGCCCGTGACTCCGAAGCAGGCGCCTGATGAGGACCCTTCTAAGTCTGGCAAGCGCAAGACCTCGAGCCTCGTGTTTCTCGACTTGGACGAGCCCGGCCCGTCCAAGGCTGGCAAGGCGGCCGCTCCGGTGCGCCCGCCCGCTCCCGCCGCTCCCATTGCGCCCCCGTTTGTCGAGTCCCTGCTCGAGGAGATCGAGCCCGAGCCGGACGATTCGCTCGACATCGAGACGACGAGTCTCGTTGACGAAGAGCCCGGCGTGATTGGGAGCGAAGGGATGCTCGAGGGTCTGGAGACGACGCACACCGATTTCGGGGAACTGCGCGCCAGCACGCCGAAGTCGCCGTCGATCCGGGAGGAGCTGACGCCGGCGGACCTCCACTTGGAGCAGATGCCGGAGCTCGAGCCGACCGTGTCCGCGGACGCCGCGGAGGCCGCGGACCCACTGGAAGAGGCCGATCTCGTCCTGGAAGGGAATATCGAGGTTGCCGAGCCGCCCCACCCGCCGCCGCCACCCCCGGCTCCGCCTTCGCGGCGCGCATCCGTGTCACCGCCGCAGCCGCCGCCCGCCAAGGTCACGCCGCCGGCCGCGCCGAAGTTGAAGCCACTGGGGCGCCCCGCCGGAGGCACGCCCGCGGCTGCGGAGCCGCCGCGCGTCAAGCCGGTCGTCCCGAAACGTCCCTCCGGACCGACGCCAACACCGGGTCCCGCCCCCGGCAAGCGCAAGACCGTCGTTGAGGTACCTCCGCTCGAGCTCGAGCCCGACTTCGAGAGCGCGACGACGGACGCCGGTCACGAGGTCGACGACGAACCGCTAGTCACCGACGAGGCACGCTCGGACTCGCGCTACGTGCAGACCGAAGACGACACGTCGATCTCCGTCGGCCGCCGCTCGGGGTTCATCGATCTCGGCGTGGATGGGATCGACACCTCAGGAGATCAGGTGGGCTCGCTCGTCTTCTCCAACATCGAGGAGACGCCCGCGGCGCCGGACATCGAGGACCTCGAGTCTCGCGTCGCCGACAATCCTGACGACCCCGAGGCGCATCAAGCGCTGGGGGAGGCGCTGATCGAAGCCGGCGAGCGTGACCGCGGCATCGAGGAGCTCGACCTGGCGACGGCGGGATTTGAGAACACTGGGAATCTGGGTCAGGCCCGCGACCTAGTGGATGAGATCCTGCGGCTCGATCCCAACAGCGTGCGGCATCGCCAGAAGGCAGTGGAGTTTTCGTTCAAAGCGGGCGACAAGGTGAGGCTCATCGACGCCTACGTCGAGCTCGCGGACGCGCTGCTGCGCTCCGATCTGCCGGAAAAGGCGCGGGCCGTTTACCTTCGCGTCGCCGAGCACGATCCCAAGAACGAACGCGCCAAGGCCGCGCTGGCGATGCTCGCTCCTGCGGTCGCGCCGGCCAAGCCCGAGGGCAAGGTCAAAGCCAAGGATGCAAAGATGAAGGTCCGGGGCGAAGCGGCCCTGGACGGGGACTTCGTCGATCTGAGCTCCATGATGCTGGAGGACGACGTCCCGGCCAAGGACAGCCGGATGACGGTCGAGGACGAGGAGCCCACGGGGGACGAGGAGCAGGACTTCCAGGACATGTTGGCGCGGTTCAAACAGGGCATCGACGAGAACATCGACGAGGCCGATTTCCAATCGCACTACGATCTGGGTGTCGCGTTCAAGGAAATGGGCCTGCTCGACGAGGCGATCTCGGAGCTCCAAAAGGCGCTGCGGGCGCCGGAGGGGAAACTCCGCACCTCGGAGATGCTGGGCATCTGTTTCTTTGAAAAGGGCGCCTACGGGGTCTCCGAGTCCATCCTGCGGCGGGGCCTCGACTTGCCCGCCTCGGGCGATCAGGAGCGGCTGGGCGTCCTGTACTGGCTGGGGCGGGCGCTCGAGCAGCAGGGCAAGAAGGCCGATGCCCGCGACCTGTACGGGCGCGTGTTCGCGGTAGACATCCGCTTCCTCGACGCCGAGAAGCGGGTGAAAGCGCTCGCCAAGGCGAAGTGACATGAGCCAGCAGGTCGCTCCCTCCCGGGTCACCCTGCACGACGTGCAGCGGCCCGTCGCCGTCGAGCTCGAGCAGGTCGTGGACGAGCTGCGGCGGCTCATCGCCGCGGACTTCCCCATCGTCAGCGAAGTGAACGAGCATCTGCTGCAGATGAAAGGGAAGCTCTTCCGGCCCACGCTGCTGCTGCTCAGCCACCGGGCCGCCGGCAGCAGCGATTCCCGTGCGGTGACGCTCGCGGCCGTGGTCGAGCTGATTCATCTTGCGACGCTGGTCCACGACGACTCGGTGGACCACTCGGTGCTGCGCAGGGGCCTGCCGACGATCAACGCGCTGTTCTCACACCAGATCGCCGTGATCATGGGCGACTATTTGTACTCGCGGGCGATCATCGAGCTCGTGAAGCTCGACGACCGTGAGGCGCTCCGAGTCCTGGCGCGCGTCACGAACGAGATGACCGTGGGCGAGATGCGGCAGCTCGAGGCGCACGACAAGCTCGCCTATGGCGAAGCGGCCTACGATGCACTGATCCGCGCCAAGACCGCGTCCCTGTTGTCGGGGGCGTGCGAAGTGGGCGCGCTCACGGCCGCGCCGGCGCATCGCCAGGCGTTGGCCCGCTTCGGGATGCTGCTCGGCATGGCGTTCCAGATCACCGACGATCTGCTCGACTATACGCAGCCCGAGGCCGTGACGGGCAAGCCGTCGGGGCTCGATCTGCGCGAGCACAAGGTCACCCTGCCGCTGATCGCGGCCTTGGGCGGGGGCGGGGGACGTATGCCGGTGGAAGGGCGGCGCGTGGTGGCGCAGTTGATGGATGCCGCGGAGCCGAGTGACGATCTGGTCGCTGAAGTGATCAGACTGGTAGAGACCGCGGGGGGGTTCGAGACGGCGCGCCAGCGCGCGCTCGAGCTGGCGCAGCAGGCGGAAGCCGAGCTCGACGTACTGCCCCCCTCACCGGCCCGCGACGCCCTGCAAGGAAGCATCGCGTACGCCGTGGAGCGGCGCAGCTAACCCGTGCCCCACGGTCCACGCCGCCCCGGTTTCTATTTGGGCGTCCTCGCCGTAGGCTTCGTGGTGGGGGGGCTGCTGCAGGCATTCCTGCGGCGCTTTCTGCCGCAAGGGCCGGCGCGCGAAGTGTTCACGTGGTCAGTGACGCCGACCATCGGGCCGGTCCATGTGGACCTGCTCGTCATGTCGATTACGCTCGGTCCGATCGGGCTCGACGTGTCGCTGCTCGCCGTCGTGGGTGTGGCGATCGCGTATCTCATCGCCCGGTCGCTCTTCTAGAACGAGGCTGCCATGCTTGGGAATCTCGGCTTCACCGAAATCGCGATCCTGGTCCTCATCCTGGTGCTGTTCTTCGGGGCCAAACGCATCCCGGAAATCGGGGCGTCGATCGGGAAAGGCATCAAGGAGTTCAAGCGGGGCCTGAAGGACGATGCGGTCGAGCCGCCGGCCGATGAGGCCCCGCCTCCCAAGCGCCTGAGTCAGTAGAGGCGATTCCCGATGTTCGGCAACCTGGGCGCGGGCGAGATCGTCATCCTGATGCTCATCGTCCTGCTGGTCTTCGGCGCCGGCCGGCTGCCGGAAGCGGGCAAGGCCGTGGGCAAGGGACTGCGGGAGTTCAAGCGTGCCCTCTCGGACGCCGAGGACAGCATCCACCGGCTCCCCGACGAGGAGCCGCCGCGGGACGCGAAGCCGAAACGTCTAGTCGAATGAGTTAGAGGGCGGTCTCCGCCGAGGCCTGCGTCTTAAAGATGTCCTTGCGCCGGTCGACGATCTTGGCCTTGGCGCGCAACCCGTCCATGTACTGCTGGATCCGCGCCTGGCGCGCCGCAGCGAGCAGCTGCGCGCGCTGCGTGTCTCGCTGCGCCAGCCATGCGCTCGAGTCGGCGAGCTTGCGACCGAGGGATTCGATGATGAAGAGCCCGCCCTCCCCCGCGATGACGGGGCTGCGCTCGCCCACCCGCAGGCCGAACGCCGCACCCACGACGAGGGGCTCCCGCGCCAGATAGCTCAGCGGCCGGAGTCGCGTGAACGGACCCAAGCGCTGCACCTGGAGGCCGTGCGCCGCCGCAGCGGCCGCAAGATCCGGAGTGTCCTTCAACACTGCCGCGAGCGAATCGGCGCGCCGCCGAGCGCTTACTTGCTGCTTCTCGAGTCGCGCGGCAGCCCTCACCCGCTCCCGAATCTGATCCAGCGGCGGCACGCCGGCCGGCGTGACCGAGTCGAGGTGGAAGACATAGTACGCCGGCGCGCCTTCGATCACGGGACTCGTTTCGCCGACCGGCGCCTCGAAAGCCCAGACGCTCACGTCGGGGATCACATAGCGCCCCAGCGTGAAGCGGTCACCCTGAATGACCTGGTAGGTGGGGGACACTTGGAGCCCCAACCGACGGGCGGCGCTGTCGAGGGCCGCCGGATCCGTGCGCTCTGCCGCCAAGCGCTCCAGCGTGTCGGCGCGCGCTTCGACGTACTCGAGGTGCGCTCCCTGCAAGGCGATGGGGATGAGGATGTGGCGCACCTTGAGTGAATCGCCCTTCGCCTGGTCCACGCGGATCAGGTGGTAGCCGAACTGTGTGGCAATGGGCGGCGACACCTGCCCAGGACGGAGCGCCCGCACGCCCTGCATGAACTGCGGGTCGAAGGTCGTGTCGGTACGCTTGATCCACCCGAGGTCGCCGCCCTTATGCCCGCTGACGGTGTCGCTCGACTCCCGGCGCGCGACATCCTCGAACTTGGCGCCGCGCGCGAGCTCGGTCCGGACGCGTGCGACGTGCGCGCGAGCGGCCGCGCTGTCAGCGGCGTTCGGGAGACGCGGCTGCGCCACGAACCGCACATAGGCGACGGCAGGGTGCTTGAAGTCGTCGGGATGCTTCTCGATGTAGCGAAGCAATTCGGCGTCGCTGATCGCGACGGAATCGGCGATCGAGTACGGCCAGATGGGCAGCGACGCGATCCGCACCGAGTCGTGCTGATCCTTATAGATGCGCCACAGCTTGGCATCCGAGACGTAGACGTCGGCGGTGAGATACTGCGCCAACTTGATCCGCGGGATCTGGTCGCGGTAGATCGCCTCGATTTGCGCGAGCGTCTGGGGGTCGGCGTTGGTGGCGAGAAACTGCTGCCACTTCCTGATGTCGAACTGTCCGTTGGTCTGGAACTGTGGATCCCGCATGACTTCGGGCGGCGGTGAGGTGCGGGCCGCCTCGACCACCTCAACGTCGCTGACGCGAATCCCCAGGCGGTTGTATTCCTGCTGGAGCAGCGCCTCCTGGACCAGCTGGTTGATCACCTCATCCTGAATCTGCTGCTCTTCCTCGCGCGTCAGCGTCGCCGCGCCGGACTGCCGGCGGTATTGCTCGTAGGCGGCCTGGAGCCGCTGCTGGTATTCGGCGATCTGGAATTCGCGGCCATTGACCCGTAGGACCACGTTGCCGCTGGGGCCAAGGATGCTCATCACTTGGCCAATGCCTAACCAGAGCACGAAGGATCCGGCGAGGATGTAGAAGATCCACTTGGCATTGGCGCGCATCTGGCGCAGCATGGGGCGCTTTGAACTCCGTCAGAGAGGAAGGTGAAGGGGCATAAGTCTAAAAACGACAACGCACAAACTCAAGCGAACAACCCCGGATCTGATTGACAGCAACGCCGGCCGAGCACTATCTTCGACCAATTCCCACATAGACTTAGGCCGTGGCTTATACCAGCGAGATCGACAAACTCGAGGCGCGCTTTCGGGAGAACCCCAAGGGGCGGAATTTCGCTCCCTTGGCGGACGCCTATCGTAAAGCGGGGCTTATAGATAACGCCGTCGAGCTGTGTCAAAACGGCCTCAAGCAGCATCCCGACTACGTCAGCGCCTACATCGTCTACGCACGCTGCCTCCTGGACAAGAAAGACGACGCCGGAGCCCAGGACGTGTTCCGCAAGGTACTCGCTCTGGACGGCGAAAACATCATCGCCCTGCGGGTACTGGCAGAGATCGCGGAGCGGAACAGCCGCTTTGAGGAGGCGGTCGAATGGCTGACACGCCTGCTCAATGCTGACCCGATGAACGGCGACGCCGCAGAGGCCTTAGCGCGGGCGAAGGGGAAGGTCACGACCAAGCCTATGGACGCGGCCGCTGCGCCGACCGCCGCGATGGACAAGCCCGACTTCGTGGTCGAGCATACGGCGATCGCGGAGACCGCCGCACGTCCATCGCCCGCATCTGCATCGCCCGCTGCACGCGCTACTCCCTCCCCCGACATCGAGACGTTCGAGAACCCGCTGAGCTTCAACGCCGCCGCCCACGCTGCCGCGAGGGCAGAGGGGCTGGAGGTTCAGGAGGACGTCGAGCTCAACGCCCAGCAGATCGAGCAGGTGGAGATCGAAGGGTTGGCGCGCACGCAGTATGAAGGCAGCGGGATGTTCAAGCTTGATGCGCCGGAGACGGACTCGCGAGGCTCGGCTCCCGAGCTTGACGATGCGCTGCCGCAGGTGGATCTGCCGCTTATCATGCCCGCCGACTTGCCGGCGGCGAAGCGCCCCGCGCCTCCCGCGCCTCCCC
>DATNMO010000022.1:0-71759 GCA_035602245.1 Gemmatimonadales bacterium | reverse complement strand
GTGCTCGTCGCGGCCGGCGCGGGAAACAACGGCGGTGACGGGTGGGTGCTCGCGCGCGCGCTGCACGCCGCCGGGCTTCCGGTGTGGGTCGCGGCCGTCGATCCCAAGACCGACGATGCGATCGACAACCGCGCGCTGGCGCGGTTGGATGGGGTGCGGGAGCTGGCGCGCGACGAGGCGTGGCCCCAAGCGGCCGTCGCCGTGGACGCGCTGCTGGGCACCGGCGCGGCCGGACCCGCCAAGGGGGACGTGCTCGCGCTCGCCGAGCGGCTCGCCGCCTACGGCGCGCCCATCCTCGCGGTGGACGGACCCACGGGCCTCGACCTGACGAGCGGCGAAGCGCACGGCCCGATCCGCGCGCAGCTCACGGTGACGTTCGGCGGCCCGCGCCGCGGCCATCTGCTGGCGCGCGAATGGTGCGGCAAGGTGATAGTGGTGGACATCGGCTTCCCGCCGCCCGATGCCGCCTGGCCGTTGCTGGTGACTGACGGCTGGTCGGCGCAGCGGCTGCCGCGCCTCGCGCCGCAGATGCACAAGGGCGACCGCGGTCGCGTGTGCGTGGTGGGCGGTGCGGACGGGATGAGCGGCGCCGCGCTCCATGCGGCGCGCGCCGCGCTCGCCGCCGGGGCCGGCCTCGTCAAGCTCGTCGCGGCTCGCGAGACGATCGCCGCCTCGCAGGCGAGCCTCCCCGACGTCCTGACGGTGGAGTCCGCGCTTGGCGAGGCGCTCGAGCCGGCGGCCGCCGAGGCGCTCGACTGGGCCGACGCGGTGGTGCTCGGCCCCGGGCTGGGCCGGACGACCGCGCGCGCAGCGTTCATCTCCGCCGTGCTCGCGCGCCGGCCGGTGCCCACGGTACTCGACGCCGACGCGCTCCACTATTTCAAAGGTCCCGCGACCAGACCGCTGGTCTGTACGCCGCACCTGGGCGAGTTCCGCGCCCTCGCCGGCGAGGCGCTCGCCGACGAAGCGGCGAACGACCGCTGGGCCGCCGCCGCCAAGGCCGCCGCGAAACTCAAGTGCACCGTGCTCCTGAAGGGCGTGCCCACCGTGATCGCCGATCTCCGCGGACCGGAGCATGTCGTGGCGAGCGGCAACCCGGGACTCGCGACGGGCGGGAGCGGCGATCTGCTCGCGGGATTCGTCGGCGCGTTCCTCGCGCGCGGCACCGCGCCCGCGGAAGCCGCGGCGCTTGGTGCACACGCGCTCGGACGCGCCGCGGAGCATGGCGCGCGACAGTGGACGGCCCGCAGTCTCCGCCCCGCCGATGTGCTCGCCGCGCTGCCCGACATCTGGCGCGCGTGGCGAGACGTGAAACCGGCCCGACCTCCGGTTCTCGTGGAGCTTGAAGCGCCGGAAGTGGCGTGAGAAAGACAACGCGAAGGTGTTGTATCGTCGCAACACTGGGATTCTTCCCAGTCTTGCTCGCCGCGTGCGGACCTTCCAATCTTCCCGGCGTCCGACCGTCCTCCCTCTGGGGCCCCGAGAATCGCGTGCTCATTTCCGATTTCTCCGAAGTGGATGCCGTCGCCGCTTCGCCGTGGCTGGTGTTTGCCGCTACGCCGCACGGCCTGCTCATCTACGACCGCATCGCACGGCGCTTCAGGCCGCCGGTGACGCCGCTCGACGGGTATCCGGCGGGCCGCGTGCGGCGCGCCATCGCCGATCCCGCGGGGAACGCCGTATGGCTCGACCTGGGAAATGGTCTGGATTACTTCCGTTACGACGTAGATGGACGCGCCTGGACGCGAGGCCCATTAGGTTCCGCTCAGGTTGACGCGACTCTGACAGTCGAGGCGGCGCTTGCGAGCGCCCCGCTGGCCGACGCGATGCGGGCGGCGATTCTCACGGATGCGCGACTGCGCTCTCATCAGTTCACGTCCGCCGCGGGCACGCCCGAGCGCCCGGAGATTTTTGTCGGGACGAACGGGATGGGGTTGGTGCGAGTAGATAAGCAAACGGGGGAATGGGAAGTGCTCAGTTACGGACTCGTCGCTCCCGGTGTCGGCGCCGTCGCATCGGCGCCGGATGGGATCTGGGCCGCTGCCAACGCGCGGCCCGGCCAGCGGCGTGGCCTGACGTGGGTGGCCACCGATCTCTCCGCGACGCGCACCAACGAAGGGGGCGGTGCGGCGCTCGGCTTTACCTTCCTCTATTCACGGCGGCTGCTCACCGCCGCGAATCAACTCTGGCTGGCCACGGAACAGGGCGTGTTGCGCATCGATCCTGCGTCGTTCCGCGCGCGCCTCTTTGATCTGCCCAACGCCACGAGTCTCGCGCGCGCGCCGGACGGCGTGTGGGTCGGGACCACGCGCGGTCTCTCCGTCATCACGCAGGACGATCGCGTTGTGCCGCTCGGTCGGAGCGGCCTGCCGATCCTGAGCCTGCTCGCGGTCAGCGAGACGCTGTGGGTCGGGACGGCAGCCGGTCTGGGGCAGCTGCTTCCGGGAGCCGCGACGATCACGACGCCTCCCGAACTCGCCGATCGCCCCAGCTCGCGCGTTCCGGTGTACGCCCTGGCGCGTCTTCAGGATACCATCGCGATGGTGACCGAAAGAGAGCTGCTGTGGCGGAATCCGACATCGCATGCGTGGACCGCCATGCCCCTGCCGCTCAACCTGGGCATCCCCACCGCGCTCGCCGCTGATCCGAACGGCGGGCTCTGGATCGGTGGGACGCTCGGCCTCGCGCAGGCTGAGATTGCGCGCGCGTCTATTCGTGTGCACCCGGTGCCGTTCGAGGTCCCCGCCGCCGTGCGCGACGTGACGACCGATCGCGACTTCCTGTGGGTGGCCACCGACAGCGGCCTGGTACGTATCCGATGAACCTCGGCCCTGGCAAGGAATTCGATCGCCTGCGCACGATCTTCCAGCGCATCGCCGAGGTCGGGGCCAACGGCGAGGACCTGGGGGACGACTGCGCGGTCATTCCGCTCGGCCGCACAATGCTGGCTGTGAGCGTCGACTCTTCCCTGGAAGGCGTCCATTTCCGCACCGATTGGCTCGACTTCAAGGACATCGGGTTTCGGGCGGCAGGGTCCGCGCTCTCCGATCTCGCCGCCGACGGGGCGACGCCATTCGGCGTGCTCGTCTCGTTGGGGATCCCCGCCATTACCAACGGCAGCGATCCCGCCGCCGACATCATGGCGGGGGTGGCGACGATGGTGCACAACCTCGGCGCGCGGGTGTTGGGCGGTGATCTGGTTCGCTCGGACCGCTACCTGATCGACGTGTGCGTGCTCGGCACCGCCGAACGACCCGTCCGCCGGGCGGGAGCGCACGAGGGCGACGGCCTGTGGGTCACCGGCTATCTGGGGGGCGCCGCGCTCGCGCTGGCCGGGTTCCACGCGGGCAAGAAGCTCCCGGACGTGCTCCGCAACCGCTACGCCTGTCCCGAGCCACGGATTGAAGCGGGCCGGTGGCTCGCGTCGCATGGCGCCACCGCGATGATCGACATCTCGGACGGTCTCGCCGCCGACGCCCAGCACCTTTCCGCGGCCTCTCAGGTCGGCATCGAGATCGACATGGAGCACATCCCGTGTTGGGAGGGCGTGGATGCGCTCGCCGCGGTGGCGAGCGGGGAGGAATTCGAGCTGCTGCTCACCATGCCGCCGACGTTCAGCGACGCGAGCGCCTCGGAGTTCCGGGCCGACACGGGTATCCACCTGAGCCGCATCGGCGTCTGCCTGCGCGGCGCCGGCGGGCGGCGAGGTGGGGCGCGGCTGGTCCAGGCGGGCAAGCAGGTCCCGATGCCTCCAGGGTACGATCACTTCGCGCAGTGATCCGCACTCTCTGGTACTACGTCGTCATCGGCATTTCGACAATCGTACATGCTTCGGTCGGCATCGTGGCCGGGCTGCTGCGCGTGCGGCACCGGCCGGGCGGCGTGTACGATTGGAGCGGCGCCGACTGGGCGCGGGACATCCTCAGCGCTGCGGGCACGCCGGTCATCGCCGAGGGACTGGAACTCATCCCGCGCGACCAGCCCGTGATGTACGCCTCCAATCATTCCTCCATGTTCGACATCTGGGCGCTGTTCGCCACGCTGCCCGGCTCGGTGCGCTTCGTCGCGAAGCGAGAACTGTTTCGGATTCCTCTGCTCGGCGGCGCGATGCGGGCGGCGGGACACATTCCCATCGACCGGGCGGCGCACAAGCGCGCCTTTGCGGCCTACGACGAAGCGGTGCGCACCATTCGGCGCGGATTCTCCGCGGGCGTCTTCCCTGAGGGGACGCGCAGCCGGACCGGTGAGCTCCTGCCCTTCAAGAATGCCCCCTTTGCGTTGGCGATCGCCGCCCAGGTGCCCGTCGTCCCCGTGTACGTCCACCACACATTCGAGATCCAGCCCAAGGGCGCGTTCCGGGTGCATCCGCGCCCGATCCGGTTGTTCATCGCCCCCCCTATTCCGACCACCGGCCTCACGCCCGACGACCGCGAGCGGCTGCGGGACGAGACGCGCGCGGCGATAGTTGCCCTGCAAGCCAAGGCGCGGTAGGGTTGGGTCCACGATGAGCACGGTCATAGCAGTCCACGCGCGCGAGATCCTGGACAGCCGCGGCAATCCCACGATCGAGACCGACGTCACCCTGGCGAGCGGCGCCGCGGGCACCGCTGCGGTGCCGAGCGGCGCGTCCACCGGGGAGCACGAAGCGGTGGAGCTGCGCGACGGCGATCCCAAGCGCTTCGGGGGCAAGGGCGTCCTCGAGGCGGTGAAGAACGTGAACGACGTCATCGGCCCGCGCCTCGAGGGCCTCTCCGCGGAAGACCAGATCGCGGTGGACTACGCGATGCTGGACCTCGACGGCACACCGAACAAGGGCCATCTCGGCGCGAACGCGATTCTCTCGGTGTCGCTCGCGGTGGCGCGCGCGGCCGCTCAGGAGGCGGGGTTGCCGCTATACCGCTACCTCGGCGGCCCGGTGGCCCACGTCCTGCCGGTGCCGATGATGAACATCCTCAACGGAGGCGCGCACGCCGCCAATACGGTGGACGCGCAGGAGTTCATGGTCGTGCCGATCGGCGCCGAAACGTTCCCGGAGGGCCTGCGGATCGGCGTCGAGGTGTTCCACGCCTTGAAAAAGGTGCTGGCCAAGCGCGGCCTCTCGACCGCTGTGGGCGACGAGGGCGGCTTCGCGCCCGACCTCCCCAACGACGAGGCGGCGCTCGAGGCCATCATGGCGGCCGTCGAGGCGGCGGGCTTCGAGGCGGGGAAGGACGTCGCGATTGCGCTCGACGTCGCGGCCTCCGAGCTCTATCAGGACGACGCCTATATCTTCAAGAAGAGCAAGGGCGGTCAAAAGAGCGCCGACGAGATGATCGCGCTCTACAAGAGCTGGATCGACCGCTATCCAATCGTCTCGATCGAGGATGGGCTCGCGGAGGATGACTGGACGGGGTGGGCGAAACTCACTGAAGCGTTGCAGGACCGCGTGCAGCTCGTCGGCGACGACCTGTTCTGCACCAACGTGGACCGGCTGGCGCGCGGCATCGAAGCGAGCGTCGCCAACGCGATCCTCATCAAGGTGAACCAGATCGGCACGCTCACGGAGACGCTGCAGTGCATCGAGCTGGCCCGAGGGAACGGCTACGGCGCCGTGATCTCGCACCGTTCGGGGGAGACCGAGGACACGTTCATCGCGGATCTGGCTGTGGCCACCGGCGTGGGACAAATCAAGACCGGCAGCGCGTCCCGCAGCGAGCGCGTGGCGAAGTACAATCAGCTCTTGCGCATCGCCGAGGAGTTGGGGGACGTGGCGCATTATCCCGGCCGCCACTTGTACGGTCTGTGACGCGCACCCGCGTGGCCGGTTTCGCGGGCGGCGTGGCGCTCCTCGTGCTCGCGGTGTGGGGCGGGGAATACGGGACGGCGGATTGGATCACGATTCGCCGCCAGCTCGCCGAGGAGCGGGCGGCGGTGGCGGCGCTGCGCGTGGAGCTCGACTCGCTCGCCAAGCTGGCACATGATCTCGAGACGAATCCCGCGGTCCAGGAGCGGGTGGCGCGCGAGCAATTTGGTATGATTCGGGACGGTGAAGTGCTGTATCGTGTCGTGCCCCGGCAGTAACGGAGGACCCTCATGACCGCGCTGTCTCGTTTCCACCTCGCATCGCTCGCCGGGGCGATCAGCCTCGCCGTTGCTTGTGGCGGCAAGAATTCCACCGGCCTATCGGCGGCGTCCGTAACCGGGATCGCCGGTGACAGTCAGGTGGCGTCCGCCGGGACCCAGCTCCCGTTCCCCCTCAGCTTCGTCGTCCTCAGCGCGAGTGGCCAACCGCTGCCGGGCGTGTCGGTGACCTGGACCGCGACGCCGGCGGCCGGGGCGACATTCGCGCCGTCGGTCTCTACGACCGACGCCCAAGGCACGGCGGCGACCACCGTCACGCTTGGTGGGATTATCGGAGACGTGGTCATCCGGGCTAACGTGACGGGGATTCAGCCCGTCGTCTTCCATGCGTTGGTCATCGATCCCTGCGCGTACGCCGCGTCCTATACGATCGGCGCGACCGTCAACGCCGCGTTGACCACCTCGGACTGTAAGTTTGGCGGCAATTACTACACCGACTTCTACATATTCACCATTACGTCGCAACAAGGCGTTACCGCGACCGAGACCGCGCCCAGCTTCGACGCCTGGCTCGATGTGTTCAGGGCCAGCGGTCCGCAAATGGCCTTTGCTAACGACATCGCTCCGGGCAATACGAATGCGCGGGTGCAAATGATCCTCGCGCCCGGTACGTACGTGCTCGCGCCCAATTCACGCCTCGAGTTCGCGACTGGCCCCTACACGCTGACGTCGGCGGTTCGGGCTCAGACGGTGGCGGGATGCAACGAGGCGATCTGGATCACGCGCGGCGTCACGATCACCGATAACATCGCCACGACCGATTGCCCGGACTCAACGACAACCCCAGTCTCCTATCGCGATGAACTTGGCATCATCGCGTTCGCCACTCTCGGCGACACCCTGCGGTTCACGCAGCACTCAGCGGCGTTCGACCCCAAGTTGAAACTCTTCCGGATCCAACGGGACACCGGGTACGTGTTGGCGGCCTCGAACAACGGGACGACGACGACCGACGCCGTCATCGACTTCCCTGTGGTAGTAACGGCCGTGTACGTAGTGTCTCCCGGCACCGTGGTTGCCGGCGCGACCGGCGCCTATACCCTGGTGGCAGGCGGGTCGGTGTCGCTGGGCCCGGGGCCGCGTGCTACAGCCGGATGGGGGAGGGGCAGGGAGCCGTTGCCGTTCGCGCCGCTGCCCCTGCCTGAGGCGCGGCAACTCCCCGGACTGCGCCGGCATGACTAGGCTGGGCCCGCCGCGTCACATCGCGTGCGCCCTCGCGTGCGCAGCCGGCGTTGGAGTTGCTTGTCTTGATTCCGGTGTCCCGGGGCGTCCGACGTCGGTGACCGGGGTGGTGGGCGACAGCCAGGTGGCGGCCACGGGGAGCCAGCTTCCGTTCCCACTCAGCTTCGTCGTGCGCGGTTCGACCGGGAAGCCCTCGCAGGGTGCGACGGTGAGTTGGACCGTAACCCCGGCGGACGCGGCCACGCCGAGTCCCGCAGTCTCCACGACGGATGGTCAGGGTACCGCGTCCACGACGATCACGCTCGGGAATCAGATCGGGCCGGTCGTCGTGCGCGCGGCCGTCAGCGGGGGGGGGATCGACCCGTTCGACTTTCACCTCACGGCGGTGGATCCCTGCACCTATTACGTGCCTTATGCGCTCGGCGCGACCGTGTCCGGCTCACTCACCAAGACCGACTGCAATGGGAACCTGTTCTTCGTGGACTTTCTGAAGATGGATTTGCCGGCGGAGCAGCAAAGCCTGCACATCAGCATGTCCTCCAGCGCGTTCGATACCTGGGTGGAGCTGTACCGTTTGGGGGGCGAGTACCTGGCATTCAACGGCGACGTCGCGTCGGGAGCGACCGCGCATTCGCGGATCGACGTCATTGCTGCGCCGGGCGGAAGTTTCGTCATCGCGCCCAGCTCGTGGGATACCATGATGACCGGGCCGTACACGCTATCGGCGGAGCTGCGGCCGGCAACACTGGCCAATTGCAACCTGGTGTGGGTGACGCGGGGTGTCACGGTCGCGGACGCGATCATGCCGACTGACTGCGTTGACTCGACCGGCGGGGCGGCGCACTACTTTGATAACGTGGCGATCTACGCGCGAATCGGGAGCGTGCTCCGCATCGCGGCGCGATCGGCGGCGATCAACCCGACCCTCCGGCTCTTTAATCGCGGCGGGACCCAGGTGGCCGCGAACGACGATAGCGCGAGCGGGAACCCCAATGCTTACATCGAGTATGCGGTGCCGTCGGCGGGTCCGTTCCTCATTCTGGTCGGGACGAGCACGGCGCAGGAGACGGGCCCGTACGTGCTCACGGTAGCGGCGGCGACCACGCCGAGCGGGGCGGCGGCGCGCAGCGAGCCGATCCGGCCGGGGCTCATGCGGCTGCCGAAAGGGTGGCCGCCCCTACCGGGAGGGCGGCGGGGTCACTAGGATTTTGTCCCTGATGGCGGCGTAGCTCAGCTGGTTAGAGCAGCGGAATCATAATCCGCGGGTCGTCGGTTCGAGTCCGACCGCCGCTACTTTCCCTACCGCATTGTCTCTCCAATTGACCTTTGGACGCGGCGCGCGTTTTTTTGGGGATGCGCGTCGCCTTAGTCACGGAGTTCTACTACCCCCACCTCGGTGGCGTCACCGAGCACGTCCACAACTTTGCCCTCGAGCTCCGCCGCCGCGGCCACGAGGCCACCATCATCACCTCGCACATGGCGGGCGAGCGGAACGACCCCGACTTCGTCTGGCGCGTGGGGACGAGCCGCGTCATCTACAGCAACGGCTCCTTCGCGCGCGTCACGACCGGATGGGGGCTGACGCGCCGCGTCACCGATCTGCTGCGCGAACGACGCATCGATCTCGTCCACGTCCACGATGTGATCGCCCCGACGCTCGGCCTCGTGGCGTCGAGCGCGGCCTGGCGCCTCGGCCTCCCCGTGGTTGCCACCTCCCACACCTGGTTTCAGTACTCCCTCGCCTACCGCTTCTTCCGGCCGCTGCTGCAGCGGCGGCTCGATCGCGTTGCGGCTTGCATCGCGGTGAGCGTTCCCGTGGTCGAGGCGATGTCCCGCTACTTCCGCGCCGACTGGGAGATCATCCCGAACGGCGTCAACGTGGAGTACTTCCACCCCGATGGCCGCCGGCCCGCGGACGCCCTGACCCAGAGCCCCCGCCTCCTCTTCCTCGGCCGTCTCGATCCCCGCAACGGACTCGAGAACGTGCTCGCCGCGATGCCGCAGATCCTGACGCACTATCCGAGCACCCGCCTCGTCGTGGTGGGCGACGGACCGCTGCGCGGTCACTACCAGCGTCGGGCGGCCGCACTGGGAGCCGCGGTGCAATTCGTGGGGCAGGTGGACGGCGCGCGGCCGCGCTACTACGGCGATGCCGATCTCTATCTCTGCCCCTCGACCAAGGCGTCGTTCGGCATCACTCTGCTCGAGGCGATGGCCTGCGGGACGCCGATGGTCGTCTCCGACATCACGGGGTTCCGCGAGTTGATCGACGGCGGCCGCGAAGCGGTGCTGGTCGCTCGCGACGATCCGTCGGCGTGGGCGCGGGCCGTCGTGCAGCTGATCGGTGATCCGCAACGCCGCGCCACGATGGCAGCGGCGGGACTGACGAAGTCCGCGGGCTTCGCCTGGCCGCGTATCGCGGATCGAGTCCTCGCCGTGTATGAACGAGTGATGCGATGATCGATCTCCTGCTCGCCGGTGCAGGGGGAGCCGCATTGGGGACAGGGGGGGCACTCGCGATCGGCGCCTATTATCCGAACAGCAGCTTGTTCGGCCGAGCGATCGGCTGGGGGCCGCGCAACCAGCGCCAGGTCTATCTCACATTCGACGACGGCCCCAACCCGGCCGCGACCGAGCCGATTCTCGATACCCTGGCCGCGCACGCAGTGCCCGCGGCCTTCTTTATGGTCGGGTCGCACGTCGAGCGTTTTCCCGGCGCGGCCCGGCGGGTGGCGGATGCCGGGCACGATGTCGGGAATCACACGTTCCATCACGTGAAGCTGCACCGCCGCGGTCCCGCGCGGATTCGCGCCGAGCTGGAGCGCGCGCACGCGGCGATCGCGCACGCCACCGGCCGGATGCCCAGCACCTTCCGCGCCCCGCATGGCTACCGCAACCCGTTCGTTGCCGGCGCCGTGCGCCGCCTGGGCTACACCGTGTTTGGGTGGAGCTTTGGCGTGTGGGACTCGGCGCGGCCGCCAGCCGAAGAGATCCGCCGCCGCGTCCGCGTCAAACTCGCGCCGGGCGCCATCATCCTCCTCCATGACGGCGATGGCTACGACCCAGAGGGCGACCGTCGGCCCACCGTAGACGCGCTGCCGGGCATCATCCGCGACGCCCGGGCCGCGGGCTACGAGCTCCGGCCCCTCGGGGAGCTGGTGCCGTGAAGCGCTGGATCTGGTGGCTGCTCGGACTCGCGGGCCTCGCCCTCGTGCTGCGGCTCGCGTTTCACTTCCCCTGGGACGAAACCGGCGCGGCACTCGCGGGCACGAATGGCCTGCTGCTGGCCGGGGCCCTGCTCGTGAATCTCATCTCGCCCGTCGCGAAAGGCTGGGCCTGGCACCTGCTCCTTGGGGCGCTGGCGCCGAACCGTTGGTGGGTGGCGCAGGAGGCCAATCTGATCGGAACGGCCGTGAACGTCGTCGGCGTCGGGGTGACGGGTGAGGCCGCCCGCGTCTCCGTCGTCATGCGGCGGGATCAGGTGCCGATCCGGGCCGCCATCGTATCGGTCGTGGGGTCTCGCATCGTGGAAGCGCTGGGGCTGGCGGTGTTCTTGGTGGTAGCGCCGTTGGCGTTCGATCTGCCCCCCGCGGTGCGGGCCGCGCAGCTCGCCGGCGCGATCCTGTTGCTCGCGACATTCGTGATGGTCCGATTCCGCGTGTGGGAGCGACTGGTGACCTGGCTGCCGCAGCGCCTGCGGCCGGCAGCGGTCGAGCTCGGCGTGATGGGGCGGGGCGGGCGGCTGCTCGTGCCGACCCTCCTCGCCATCGTGAATTGGGGCGCCCAGTGGGCGACGTACGATCTGGCCCTGCGGGCGACCCACGTCGCCGCCTCACCCGCGGCATCGTTCACGGCGCTGCTGGCCGTCAATCTCGGCGGCATCATCCGGATCACTCCGGCTAACGCGGGAATAACGCAGGCGGCCATGGCCGCCGCGCTGCTGCCGTTTGGCGTCCCGGCAGAGCGCGGCGTGGCCGCGGGCCTCGCCCTCCAGGCGATTCAGGTGTTGCCGATACTCGCGATCGGGCTGGCGATTGTGGGCCGCGCCGGGTTTAGCCGCCTCACGGCCGAGGCGCGCGAGCTCCGTCCCTCGGTCGATTGAGCAGGTCGAGCAGCCCAGGGAACAGAAAGCCGGTGGTCGTCATCCCCCGTTCAACATGGTTCCCTCGGCACGTCCTGCTTCACGACGACGGCGTCATTTCGTCGGCAGCGGCACATCCGAATTGAAGATGTCGACGGAAACGAGCCACTTGCCGTCCGGCTGGCGCCGCCGGACCTCGACAAACTTGCCGTGGTCCGACATCGCAGGCCGGCCGCTCGCCCCAGGCATCGTGAACGCGTACGTCCCGCGGACGTAGGCGAGATCGCCCCGCCCGTCGATGTCGATGGGCGTGGCAGTGAAGTCTGGCAGCGCCGGAAACGCCTCGAAGAACGCGCGGATCGCCGCCCGACCCTCCACAGCCCCTCGATTCGGCGGCATCAGGACCGCATTCTCTGTGTACAGAGCGGCCGTTGCGGAGTCGCGATTCGTGCGGAAAAACACCACGAAGCTGTCGCCTGCGGCGCGAATGCCCGTCTTGTCGGCGTCGGACACCGCAGGGGGAGCGGGCCGGCATGCTACGGCGGCGATTGCGAGAACAGCCTGGAACCAAGGGCGCATAGAAAGCTCCTGAGAGGATTGAGGAAGAGCGGCGAAACTATCGCTGCGCGTCGCGGGGCGCGAGGGCCCTCCGGCCCCCCAGCCAACTTGCTGTGAATGCGCGAGTTGACGTTTTGCGGGAACGGCGGGTCTTGCCCATGCCGGGACTGAAGTGAATGGTGTGACCGAGGCTCGTGCGCCCGGAGAGGAAATTGTGAGCACGATCCACTGCCATTTCTGCGGGGGCTTCATCCACAATCCGGCGACCATTGAGTTCCGGCCGCCCCGCGCAAGCGCGCAGTTCGCCCTGCCGCACGAAGGACGCTGCACCTGCACCCCGCCCATCGTCTATGAAGATCCTCCGCTGTTCGATTCACCTCCGGATGATGAGGAAGGCATCGCCTAACGCGGTAGATCCTTCCAGGTAACGGCGCGGATGTCCCGCGATTGCGCTTCGGCAATGCGCTGCGCCGCTTGGAGCTGCCCTTCGTACTCCTGCCGCCACCCGGTCGGCATGTTGGCCCGGAAGTACGCCGCCGTCATCACTTCCCCGGTGGGTCCCGTCGCCTTCCCGAACCCCACATCCACCACGTCCCCAAGAAACAGCGTCGAGCTGCCGGTATCCATCACGTTCGCCACCCGGCACTCGAAATGGGCGTAACACTCGTCGAGGACCGGCGCCCCCAGCGTCCCCCGGCGGTGCGGTATATCCGCCAGCTTGTCGCGGTCGCGGCCGCTTTGAAACCCGAGCCGCCGGATCAGGTCGAACTGCCCCGTGTGCAAGAGGTGCATCACGAAACGGCCGGTATTGAAGATCAGATCGTGGCTGAAATTGAACTTATGGACGTACACCGACACCCGGGGGACCGTCGGCACGATCGAGGCGCGCACGGCGGAGTCCGAGATCATGCCGTTTTCCTTGCCGCCGCGCTCGGACGTGATCGCCACGACGGGAGAGGTCAGATTACGGAGCAGTTGATAGGTGCGGTCGGGGTGGGGGGGAGGCATACTTCAAGATATATGTCCCCAGCCCCCCCAGCCCTGTCGCTGCCCGAGCGGTTTCGCGCGCACGTCGAGCGCGCACGGCTGTTTCGGGTGCGCTCTCCCTCGTCCCGAATCGCGGTCGTTGCCGTTTCGGGCGGCGCCGATTCCGTCGTGCTGCTCGATCTCCTGCACGGCGTCGCGCAGGAGATGGGCTTGGAGCTCGTTGTTGCCCACGCGGATCACGGGATTCAGAAGGACAGTTGGTTAGTCGGTCAGGCGGTTAGAGAGCTGGCGGCGCGATACGGGATTCCGTTTGAGCTGGGTGAGCTGAAATTGGGGCCGGACACGACTGAGACCGTCGCGCGGCGCGCGCGCTATGCGTGGCTGCGTGACGTGCAACGCCGCCACGGCGCCGCCTACGTCGTGACCGCGCATCACCGCGACGACCAGATCGAGACCGTGGTGCTGCGCGCGTTGCGTGGCAGCGCGCCGGCCGGGCTGGCGGGGATCGCGCGCCGGGGACGGGGAGGGTTGGTGCGGCCGCTGCTGCCGTTCACGCGCCGCGAGCTGGCCGTGTACGCGGCGGCGCGCACGCTGCCGGTGCACGACGACCCCGCGAATCGCGATCCGAAACACTTACGCTCGTGGGTCCGAGGCACGCTGCTTCCGCTTCTCACCGAACGGATGGGACCACGCGTGGGTGCGGATGCGATCGCTCTTGGCAGGCATGCGGCCAGCGACCGCCACGCGTGGGATCGCGCGCTGGAACTCGTTCCCGAGCTTGGGCTTCACGTGGACGGCGCGAGCTTTACCGTTGCCCGGAAAGTGCTGTGCGGCTATGATAACGCATTGTCGGTGGCGCTGTTGCGCGCAGCGGCCCGGCGCGCGGGATGCCTGCTCGGACCCGCGCAGGCGCGCCGGCTCCTGGCGCTCGCGCAACGCCCTTCCGGGCGCCGGCTCTCCCTCGGCGACGGCTGGACGGCGGAGGTAGCGTTCGATCAGCTGCGCGTGACCCGGGGGGGGCGGGGGGGGGGCTCCCAGGTGGGCTGCGCATTGGAGCGCGTCTTGCCGGCGGGAGAGCAGGGTAACGCGCGCTTCGGCGACTTCGAGATCACATGGTCGCCTGCCGCGGCGCCGCACCGGATCGAGCGCGCGACCTGGACGACCTGGGTGGACGGCGCGGAATGGGAGCTGCGCGCGCCGGCTGCCGGTGACGCGCTGGTCCCGCTGGGCGGGGTAGGACACCGGCCGCTCAGGCGGTTGTTGATGGAGGCGCGGGTGCCGCGGAGCGAGCGCGCGCGCTATCCGGTCGTCAGTAGAGGAAAGACGATTCTGTGGGTGCCGGGCATCTGTCGTAGTGCGGATGCACTGCCGGCGCCGGGAACTCCCGCGGTGAGGTTGGATGTTAGCGAGTACGGCTCAGCTCAGGCAGACCGGCGGGCGTGAGTTCGCGCGGATCGTCTTCGACGAAGAGACGATCGCGCGCCGGGTGCGCGAGTTGGGGCGCGAGATCACCGCGGCCTATCCCGACGGCGACCTGCTCGTGCTCGGCCTGCTCAAGGGCAGCTTCATCTTCTTGAGCGATCTGGTGCGGCGCATCGAGCGGCCGCTGCAGGTGGATTTCCTGGTCGCGGCGAGTTACGGCAGCGATACGGTGTCGAGCGGCCATGTGAAGCTGGTGTATGACCCGGAGACCGAGCTCGCGGGGAAGCACATCCTGCTGGTCGAGGACATCATCGACACCGGCAAGACGCTGAACCGGTTGGTGACGCTGCTGCGCGAGCGCCGGCCCAAGACCTTGGAGATCTGCGCGTTGTTGCACAAGCACATAGCGGAACACTTGGAGCTGGAAGCGAAGTTCGTGGGTTTCGACGCCCCGCGACTGTTCCTGGTCGGCTACGGCCTCGATCACGCGGAGAACTTCCGGCACCTTCCTTATATTGCGAGTCTGACGTAGATGGCCAATCGCCTTCCCCCCCCGCCGCGGGACTTCAACTGGGCCCGGATGCTGCGGACGCTCTCGTTCTGGGCGCTCCTCATCGTCGGCACGATCGCGCTGGTGCAGCTCGCCTCGAGCCGCCGCCGCGAGGAGGCCGAGATCACCTACACCCAGTTCATGGAAGAGCTGAACGCGAGCAACATCGCGTCGGTGGAGATCGCCGAGCGCCAGAAAGTCCGCGGCGCGTTCCAACGCCCCGTCACCGTCAAGCGCCTGACGGTCGAGCGCTTCAACGTGCTGCTCCCCTTCGAGGCGGACGACCACTGGGTCCAGACGCTCAGCGCCAAGGGCGTAGACGTGCGCGCGCGCGAATCGGGTCAATCCTTCGGCGTCGTCCTGCTCACGTTCCTTCCGTACCTGCTGATCTTCGGGCTCGTGATCTTCATGCTGCGCCAGATGCAGCAGGGCGGCAACCGCGCCTTCGCGTTCGGGAAGTCGAAAGCCAAGCTGCTCGCGGGCGACACGCCCAAGATCACGTTCGCCGACGTGGCGGGCTGCGACGAGGCTAAGCAGGAGCTCGAGGAAATCATCGACTTCCTCAAGGATCCGCAGAAATTCCAGCGGCTCGGCGGCCGCCTGCCCAAAGGCGCGCTCCTCATCGGCCCGCCGGGTACGGGCAAGACGCTGCTCGCCAAAGCCGTGGCGGGTGAGGCGGGGCGGCCGTTCTTCTCGATGTCGGGGTCGGATTTCGTCGAGATGTTCGTGGGTGTCGGCGCGTCGCGCGTGCGCGACCTGTTCGAGCAGGGGAAGGCGCACGCGCCGTGCATCATCTTCATCGACGAGATCGACGCCGTCGGGCGCCACCGCGGCGCCGGCCTGGGCGGCGGCCACGACGAGCGCGAGCAGACGCTGAACCAGCTGCTCGTCGAGATGGACGGCTTCGAGTCGAACGAAGGCGTCATCCTGCTCGCCGCCACGAACCGCCCCGACATTCTCGATCCGGCGCTGCTGCGCCCGGGCCGCTTCGACCGCCAGATCGTGGTGGACATGCCCGACCTGAAGGGTCGCGAGCAGATCCTGCGCGTGCACGCCCGCAAGATCCCGCTCGGGCCGGGCGTGAACCTGGAGCGCATCGCGCGCGGGACGCCCGGGCTCGCGGGCGCGGAGCTCGCCAACATCGTGAATGAAGCGGCGTTGCTCGCCGCGCGGCGCAACAAGTCCCAGGTGGACATGCAGGATTTCGAGGACGCCAGGGACAAGGTCATGCTCGGCCTCGAGCGCAAGAGCCGAGTCCTGTCGGAGGAAGAGCGCCGCCTGGTCGCCTACCACGAGGCGGGCCACGCGCTCGTCGGCCTCACGGTGCCGGGCGCGGACCCGCTGCACAAAGTGACCATCATTCCGCGGGGCCGGGCCCTCGGGCTCACCGCCTACCTGCCGGAAGAAGAGCTGCACAAGTACACGAAGCAGTCCATCGAATCGCGACTCACGATGGCGTACGGCGGCCGCGTCGCGGAAGAGCTCGTCTTCGGGCCGGAGAAAGTGACGACGGGGGCGGCCCAGGACATCCAGCAAGCGACGAACATCGCCCGGCGCATGGTCACGCAGTTCGGCATGAGCGACGTCATCGGGCCGATCGCCGTCGGCGACCGCGAGCAGGAGATCTTCCTCGGGCGCGAGGTGGTGCAGCGCCGCGAGATCTCCGACCGCACCGCCCAGCTGGTGGACGAGGAAGTGAAGCACATCCTGACCCACGCCTACAGCGAAGCGACCCGCATCCTCACCGAGCGCCGCGCCGCCCTCGACCGCCTCGCGGCGGCGCTGCTGGAGCGGGAAACGCTGGAGCGTGAAATGGTCGAGATGGTCGTCGAAGGCAAGCCGCTGCCGCCGCAGACGCCGACGCCCGCGCCTGCGCGCGGGAGTGAGCCCACGGAGAAGGAAAAGACGCAAGCCACGCGCTCGAGCGGCGGCGTGCTGAGAAACCCACCGCCCGAACCCGCTGGGGCGTGACCGCTCCCGACCTCGCGAAGCTCCAGATTAATCGCGACGATCCTCCGCCGGCGGTCCAGCGCGCGTTTACCCGCGCTCTCTGGATCGGCGGGGTGGCTATCGTCGTGGTCGTGGCCATCGTACTCCTGGCGCGCGGATCGGCCGTGCCGGTTCAGGTCGTCACCGTCTCCTCGACCGGCAACGGGGGAGGAGGGGGGGGGACGGGAGATGGGGCCGCGTCCGTAGGCATCGTCGCGAATGGATACGTGGTCGCGCGCACCAAGGCCGCCGTCTCCGCCAAGATTGCCGGACGGCTCGCCTACCTCGGCGTGAGCGAGGGGTCGGAGGTACAAAAGGGGGCCGTGATCGCCCGCCTCGACAACGCCGACTATACCGCCGCGGTGACCCAGGCGGAGGCGGAGCTGGCGAGCGCCCGCGCCACGCTGATCGAGGCGGAGTCGAATCGCGACCAGCTGCAGCGCGACTACACGCGCGTCCGCGACGTCCATGCTCAGAACGCGAATCTCGTGTCGCCGCAGGAGGTCGAGGCCGCCGACAGCCGGGCGCGCCAGGCCGACGCGCGCGTGCATGCCCAAGAGGCCCGGGTCGAGGCGGCCGCGGCGGGCCTGCGCGTCGCGCAGGCCAACCTCGAGAACACGTTCATTCGCGCGCCCTTCACGGGCACGGTCCTCCGCAAGGAGGCGGAAGTGGGCGAGGTGGTCGCGCCTTCGGTGGGCGGTGGGCTCACGCGCGGCGCGGTCGTCACGATGGCCGACCTGGCGACGCTCGAGGTGGAAGTGGACGTGAATGAGGCGTACATCGCGCGCGTGCGCAGCGGCCAGCGGGCGCGCATCACGCTCGACGCCTATCCCGACACCACGTTCCGCGGGGCGGTGCGGCAGGTGGTGCCGACGGCGGACCGGCAGCGCGCCACCGTACAAGTGAAGGTCGCGATCATCGATCGCGACCCGCGCATCCTGTCGGAGATGGGGGCCAAGGTCGAGTTTCTCGACGAAGCGGCGCCCGCCAGTACCGGCGCCGCGCCCGCGCGCCGGCTCACCGTGCCGGCCGCCGCCGTCCGTGCCGAGGGCGGCCGCGCCGTCGTATGGATCGTCCGCAATGGTCGCCTGGAACGGCGCGACGTTGACGCGGGTCCGGTGAGCGGTAATTTGCGCGAGATTCGGTCCGGGCTTTCCGGCGGCGAGCTGTTGCTGGTGAGTGGTGTTGAAACTCCCCACGAGGGCCAGCGCGTAAAAGTAGCGCAGTGATCACTGAGCACTGACCACAGACAACTGACAACAGGTTTCTCATGGCTCTTGTCGAAGTCCGCAATGTCACCAAATCGTTCCAGCGCGACACCCAAGTCATCGAGGTGTTCGACAATCTCACGCTCGACTTCGCCGAGGGCAGCTTCACGGCGCTCATGGGGCCCTCCGGGAGCGGCAAGTCCACGCTCCTCAACCTGATCGCCGGGCTCGACAAGCCGACGAGCGGCACGGTCACGGTCGCCGGAGCGGTCGTGAGCTCGATGACGCCGTCCGCCCTGGCGACGTGGCGCGCGCGGCACATCGGGTTCGTGTTCCAGTCCTACAACCTGCTGCCGGTGCTGACGGCGTTCCAGAACGTCGAGCTGCCGCTCCTGCTCACGCGGCTGTCCAAGAAAGAGCGGGGCGAGCGGGTGCGCCTCGCCCTTGGGGTCGTGGGGCTCGACGACCGCCTCGATCACTATCCCCGCCAGCTCTCCGGCGGCCAGGAGCAGCGCGCCGCGATCGCGCGGGCCATCGTCTCCGATCCCACGCTGATCCTGCTCGACGAGCCCACGGGGCAGCTCGACAAGAAATCGGCCGAGGAAGTGTTGGGGCTGTTGCGGCGGCTGAACACCGAGTTCCGCAAGACGATCATCATCGTGACGCACGACGCGCACGCCGCCGAGAAGGCCGGGCAGGTGCTGCACCTCGACAAGGGGGTCCTGGCGACATGAAGCTCCTGCCCCTCGTCTTCGCGAACCTGCGCCGCCACAAGCTGCGCACGATCCTCACGATGCTGGGTGTCGCATTGGCGACGTTCCTGTTCGCGTCGCTGCGCTCCGTGGTGACCACGCTCAACGCGGGCACGGAGGTCGCGAGCGCGTCGCGCATGGGCGTCCAGAACGCCACGGCCATCGTGTTTCCCCTGCCGATGAGCTACAAGGCGCGCCTCGAGGCCGTGCCCGGCGTCAAGGCCGTCTCCTGGGCCAATTGGTTCGGCGGCCAGTACGGCGACGGCAAGGTCTTCTTTGCGACATTCGCTGTGGATCCCGAATCCTACCTCGCGATGTATCCCGAGATCGTGGTGCCCCCGGACCAGAAGGAAGCGTTTCTGCGCGAGCGGACCGCGGCGCTCGTCGGCAGGGGCTTGATGGAGCAGTTCGGGTGGAAGGTCGGCCAGAACGTGACGATCAAGGGAACGATCTTCCCCGGCGACTGGATATTCACCATTCGCGGCGTGTACACGCCCAGCGTGCGGGCGATCGACGACCGCTCGTTCATCTTCCAGTATGCCGCCCTGGATGAGCGCCTGCAGCACCGCATCTCGCCGGGATGGTACACGCTCCAGCTGACCGACCCGTCGCTCGCGGCGGGCGTGGCGCAGACGATCGACGACATGTTCCGGAACTCGAGCGCGGCCACCAAGACCATGACCGAGAAGGCGTTCAACCAGAGCTTCGTGACGATGTGGGGAAACGTGCAGTTCCTGATGAACTCGATCGGCATGGCCGTGGTGTTCGCGATCCTGATGGTGACCGCCAACGCGATGATGATGACGGCGCGCGAGCGGACCGGTGAGGTGGCGGTCCTCAAGACGATCGGCTTCACCGACCGCACGCTCTTCCTCCTCGTGATGCTCGAGGCCTCTGTGCTGACCCTCACGGGCGCGATCCTGGGCCTGGGCGGCGCGAAACTGCTCTACTCCGGCACGGGCTTCAACGGATTTGGCTTTCTGCCCGGGTTCGACGTGTCGGCGGGGACCCTCGTGATCGGCTTCGCCATCGCCCTGGGCCTCGCGGTGGTGAGCGGCATCGTGCCCGCGGTCCGGGCGGCGCGGCTGTCGATCGTGCAGGCGCTGCGGCACGTCGAATGAAGATCCCCTTCATCTACAACCTGCGCAGCATCGCGCAGCGGCCCGTCTCGACCGCGATGACGGCGCTGGGCGTGGCGCTGGTCGTCGCGGTGTTCGTAGCGATGCTCGCCCTCGCCAACGGCTTCCGGGCGACGCTCGTCAAGACGGGCTCCCCCGACAACGTCATCGTGCTGCGGCGCGGGGCGACGAGCGAAATGGAGAGCGGTCTGCCGCGCGAAAGCGCGCGCCTCATCGCCGCCGATCCCCGCATCGCCGCGGGAGCGGAGGGGCGGCCGCTGATGTCGTCCGAGACGTTCGTGGTGATCAACATCCCCCGTGCGGTGGGCGAAGGCGTAAACAACGTGGTTGCCCGCGGCGTCGGGGATGAAGCCTTCGCGGTCCGCAACGTCCACATCGTCGCGGGCCGGAAGTTCACGTCGGGCCGCAGCGAGGTCATCCTCGGCAAAAAGATCGTCCCGCGCTTCGCCCACACGGCGATCGGCGACACGCTGCGCTTTGCCGGGCGCGATTGGACCGTGGTCGGGCACTTCGAGGCAAGCGGGTCGTCTCTCGAGTCCGAAGTGTGGGGCGAAGCCGAGCAGTTCATGCCGGTGTTCCGCGGCGAGGTGTTCCAATCCATCATCTTCCGGCTGCGCGACCCCGCGGCGTTCGACGAGGTGAAGCGGGCCCTCGAAGGCGACCAGCGGCTGACCGTGCAGGCGCAGCGGGAATCGGCATTCTATGCCGGCCAGTCGGGGATCCTCACGAAGATCCTCACCGTGCTCGCGGTCATGATCACGAGCATCATGGCGGTAGGGGCGGTGTTCGGCGCGGTGAACACGATGTACGCCGCGGTCGCGTCGCGCACGCCGGAGATCGCCGTGCTGCTCACGCTCGGCTTCGCGCCGCGCAGCGTCCTCGTGTCGTTCCTGGCGGAGGCTGCGGCGATCGCGTTCCTGGGCGGCATCGCGGGCGCCCTGCTCGCGCTGCCGATCAACGGGATCGTCACTAGTACGACCAACTGGAACTCGTTCAGCGAGGTCGCGTTCGCGTTTCGCGTGACGCCGGGGCTGCTCCTCGCCGGCGTGCTCTTCGCCGTAGTGATGGGACTCGTGGGCGGATTCTTCCCCGCGTGGCGGGCCGCGCGACTCCGCGTCGTGCAAGCGCTCCGGTAGTCATGAAGGTCACCGCGCTCGCCGCGCACACCCCCGAGGCGGTGGGCGCGGCGCTCGCGGCTCGTGGCTGGGAGGCCCAGCCCGCCTGGTTCGCCGCCATCGGCGTCCAGCCGCTGGTCGTCCTCATCGAAGCGATCACGGAAGACGAGCGCGAAGCGCTCGTGCACTGGGCCGCCAAGTCCGGCGCCGACGTGCTCACCGGCGACGGCTGGGCGCTCGTCGCCGGCGCGGCGAGCCGGCTCGCGCCGCTGGCGCGCTACGACCGCGCGCCGCCCGCGCTCGCGCGCCTCGCCCCCGCACTCGGCCGCGTGCTCGCCGCCCGCGCGGAGCCACCGAGGAGCTGGACGATCCGCGACGCGGAATTGTCGCTCGCGCAGCCGGTCATCATCGGCATCATCAACGTCACGCCCGATTCGTTCTCCGACGGGGGCCATCTGCCCACGGTCGACGCCGCCCTTGCGCACGCTGAGCAGCTGATGGCTGACGGCTCTCGGCTGCTCGACGTCGGTGGTGAATCCACTCGTCCGGGCGCCCCACCCGTGTCCGTCGAGGAGGAGATCGCGCGCGTGGTGCCGGTGGTGGCCGCGCTCGCGCGGCGCGGCATCGGGCCCGTCTCGATTGACACGCGCAAGGCCGCGGTGGCGCGCGCGGCGCTGGACGCGGGGGCCGCCGTCGTCAACGACGTGTCCGGATTCAGTTTCGATCCCGCCCAGGTGGGGATCGTGGCGGAGGCCCAAGCCGGCGCCGTGCTGATGCACACGCGCGGCACCCCGGCGACGATGGACAGCCTGGCCGACTACCGGCACGTGGCGGTCGAGGTGGCGGCGGAGCTCGGGGCGGTCGCCGAGCGGGCGGAGCAGGGCGGGATTGCCAGGGAACGGATCGTCCTCGACCCCGGGTTCGGGTTCGCCAAGACGGCGGCGCACAACTTCCGCCTGCTCGACGAACTGGCAACGATCGTCGCCCTTGGCTATCCTGTAGCGGTGGGCCTGTCGCGCAAGCGGTTCCTCGGGGCCGCGACCGGACAGCCGGTGGAGGACCGCGACCGCGCCACCGCCGTCGCCTGCGCGCTCGCGTGGGAGCGGGGCGCGCGGCTGTTTCGGGTCCACGACGTCGCTCTGACGCGCGAGGCCCTCACCCTGGCGAGCGCTACGACGAACCCAACGTGAACGTCGACGCCTTCAAATTCCTCGCGCCGCGGCTCTGGCCGGATCTGTTCGAGATCCTGCTGGTCTCGTTCGTGATCTACCGCTTTCTGCTGTTTCTCGTGGGGACGCGCGCGCTGCAGATCGTCATCGGTCTCGTGATCCTGTCGCTCACGTACTTCGTCGCGGTGTTCGCCAAGTTCACGATGATCAGCTCGCTGCTGGGCGTCGTGTTCACGTACGGGGCGTTCGCGGCGGTGGTGGTATTCCAGCCGGAGCTGCGCAACGCGCTGGCGCGGCTGGGCCAGTCGCGGTTCATGCGGGCCTTCTCGCGCGGCGACCGACAATCCGTGGCCGAGGAGATCGCCGAAGCGCTGGATCGACTGTCGCGCGCCGGCACGGGCGCGATCATCGCGGTCGAGGGGGATATCGGTCTCGAGGAGTTCATCACGACCGGCGTGCCCATGGAAGCCAAGGTCTCGGCCGACCTGCTGACGACCGTGTTCACGCCCTACTCGCCGCTGCACGACGGCGCGGTGCTCATCCGCGGCGATCAGATGATCGGCGCGGGGTGCGTGCTGCCGCTCACGCAGTTCAAGGTGTCCGACAAGTCGCTCGGGACGCGCCACCGCGCCGCGCTCGGCCTGTCCGAAGAAACCGATGCGACGGTCCTGGTCGTGTCGGAGGAAACCTCGACGATCTCCGTCGCGAGCCACGGCCTACTGTACCGCCATCTCACACCGCAACAGGTGCGCGACCTGCTCTCGGGTGCCGTCTCTCATCTCGAAGGCGGCGAGCGCGTGACCCAGCCTGCTACCTGATCGCCCGGCGTACCGGGAGGCCGCCGCCGTGGTCTTCCTGGTGCTCATCGGGTATGTGATCACGCTCGCCCCCACCGTCACGCTGTGGGACGCGGGCGAATTCATTACCGCCGCCAAGGTGCTCGGCATTCCCCATCCGCCGGGCACGCCGCTGTTCGTGCTCGTCGGCCACGTGTGGGGCGGCGTCGTGCCGCTCGGCGCATACGCGTGGCGGTTGAACCTGATGAGCGCCTGCTTCTCGGCGGCCGGGGCGGGATGTCTGTTCCTCGTCACGCACCGCTTGCTCGCGGGCGAGGAGCGCGTGCTGCGCAGCGGCGGCGCCGCCGCGGCCGCCATCCTGTCGGCGTTCACGTTCAGCGTGTGGCAGAACAGCAACGAGACCGAGGTCTACACGGTGGCGATGTTCAGCATCGCCGCCATCACGTGGCTGTGTCTGCGCTGGCGCGATCTCCGCGGCCCTGGGGGGGAGGGGGGGGAGACTCGCGCGTCGCACATCCTGCTGCTCATCGTGTACGTCGCCGCGCTTTCCATTGGGAACCACCTGCTGGCCCTGCTCGTCGGACCGGCGGTGTCGGTGTTCATTCATTACACGCTGCGCACGGCCCCCGCCGCCGAGCCCGCCGTGCGGCGCGTCGAGCGGGCCGAATGGGCGGCGCTGAGCGCGCTGTGGATCGTGCTCATCGCCGTCGGGCTCGGCAGCACGCCGCTCCTGTACGTCGCCGGGGTCCTGTTCGGGGGCGCGCTCGTGGCGTGCGTGCTCGCGGGCTCGGTGGCCTTTCCGCTGGTGGCCGTCGGCGTGGCTGCCGTCGGCGTCTCGACCTACGCGTTCCTCTACATCCGCTCGGGCCTGCAGCCGCTGCTCGACGAGGCCGACCCCGAAACGTGGCAGAATCTCCTCGCCGTGATCCGCCGCGAGCAGTATGGCGCGCGCGGTCCGCTCGACAATCCGCTGTTCCCACCGGGGTCCGGCAATCCCGGCCGCACGCTGGCGCTGCTCGTCCAGCAGCTCACCAACTACTTCCAGTACTGGTCGTGGCAATGGGGCAGGGCATTGCCCCTGGTGGGCATGGTGCTGACCACGCTCCTGTTCACAGTGCTCGGCCTGCTGGGATTCGATTCCGCGCAGCGCCGCGATCGCGGCATCGCATACCTGCTGGGCACGCTCTGGCTCGTGACCGGGCTCGGGCTCGTCATCTACATGAACTTCAAGCCGGGGTTCTCGCTGTTCTGGGACCGCTACCCCGGCATCGATCAGCACGAGGTGCGCGAGCGCGACTACTTCTTCGTCGTGAGCTTCCAGGTGTGGAGTGTGCTGGCGGGGATCGGGCTCGTCCCGGCACTGCGCCGGGTGGCGCGCGCCGGTCCGCTGCCGCGGTGGGCGCTTGGCGTCGCCGCCGCGATCGTGCTGCTCCCGTTCGCCGCGAACTTCCGGGCCGCCTCGCGCCGCTACGGGCCCGATGCCACGATCGCCCGCGACTTCGCCTACAACCTGCTGCAGTCGGTCGAGCCGTACGGCGTGATCTTCACCTTCGGGGACAACGACACGTTCCCGGTCTGGTACCTGCAGGAGGTCGAGGGCGTCCGCCAGGACGTCACGCTCATCAACCTGTCGCTCGCCAATCTCGATTGGTACCTGCGACAGCTCGCGTCACGGCCGACACGGCCGTTCGATCCCGGTGGCGCCCCGCGGATCTATCGCGCGCTCGCCCCACCGCGCCCCCCGCCCGGCCCCGCGTTGCGGCTCACACCGGAGGACATCGCCTCTATGGTGCCGCTGCGCATCAGCGAGGACGGCGCCTTCCGTGCCGGCGCCTTCGAGCTGCCGATTCGCAAGGGGCAGGTGTTCCGCGTCGCGGATCAGGTGATCCTCTACACGATGGCGTCGTACCTGCCCCCGCCCGGACGTCCCGTCACATTCGGCGTGTCCTCGGGTCGCGGCTCGTGGCTCGGCCTCGACCCGCATCTCACGCTGCAGGGACTCGCGTTCAAAGTGGTCCCCCGGGCCGACACCGTGAAGCGTTTTGTCCACGGCATTCAGGGCACGATGGTCGATTCCGCGCGGACCGCGCTGCTCACGGATTCCGTGTTTCATTACGGCAAACTGTTCGCGGTCGACAGTCTCGACTTGGAGCCCGCCGCGCAGCAGGTCGCCACCTCCTTCTCGGTTCCCTATCTCGAGCTTGGCAACGCCGCCGCGCTCCGGGGCGATCAGCCCCTGGCGCTCGCCTACCTGCGCCGGGCGTACCATCTGAATCCCAGCCGCCCGCTGGCCGACATCGTCCGCCGCATCGAAACTGAGGGGGTGCAGAGCCTGTTCCGCCCGTAGCGCTGAACCCCCAGTATATTGATCGGCTATGAGTTTCGAGGCCCTCCCGGAGCGCTTGGCCCAGGTGAGGGCCGAAATCGCGCGCCTGGCCGCGCAGCCGGTCACGATCGTCGCCGTCACCAAGGGCTTCGGCACAGATGCGATCCAAGCGGCGCTCGCGGCGGGAATCGCCGACATCGGCGAGAACCGCGTCCAGGAAGCGGTGCAGAAGCAGGACGCATTGCCACGGACTGATATCCGCTGGCACCTGATCGGCCACCTGCAGCGCAACAAGGCGAAGCTCGTGCCCGGTCGATTCGAGTTGGTGCATTCGCTGGACTCGTTTGAGCTGGCTGACGCATTGAACCAACGCGCCGAGGCTCTGCGGGTGTTGTTGCAGGTGAACGTGGCACGTGAGCCGCAGAAGAGCGGCTGCCTGCCCGAGCAGGCGCCGGCCCTGGCACGGCAGATCGCCGCCCTCGGGGGCCTGCGCCTCGAGGGACTGATGACGTTGGCTCCGTTGACCGACGACGTGGACGTGCAGCGCCGGACCTTCCGGGGTCTGCGCGTCCTGCGGGATACGATCAAGAAGGAGGAAGACCTATGGCTGCCGATCCTCTCGATGGGGATGTCCGCCGACTACGCTACGGCAGTCGCGGAGGGAGCAACGGTGATCCGCTTGGGTACCGTCCTGTTCGGACCGAGGACGACGTGAGCGACGACGCCTTCACGCTCACGCCGCTCGACATCCGCAAGCAGGAGTTCCGCAAGACCATGCGCGGCTACGACACGAACAGTGTCGAGGACTTCCGCATGCGGGTCGCCGATGCGCTCGAGCGCGCGATCCGCGATCGGTCGGTGCTCGAGGAGCGCCTGGCGGCGCTGACCGAACAGCTGCGCGTGTTCCGCGAGCGCGAAAGAGCGATGAACGAGGCGTTAGTCGCGGCCCAGCAGCTGCGGCAGGAGACCCGGGCCGCCGCCGAGCGCGAGGGGCAAGTCATCGTGCGCGAGGCCGAAGCGGAAGCGAAGCGCCTGCTGGACGAAGCGCGCGGCGCCGAGAGTGCCGTGCAGGCACGCATGGCCGAAACGGAACGCCAATACCAGCAGTATGTCGGCGGATTCCGGGCCCTGCTCGAGCGACAGCTCGCCGAGCTGCGCGCGCTCGACGGACAACGCGGGTGACGGGGAAGGCCGTCGCCGAGGCGGTCCGCGCCGTGCGGGCGCGGACCGCACTCGTTCCAGACGTGGCGGTGATTCTCGGCACTGGGCTCGGGGCGTTGGCCGACGAGCTCAAGCCCGACGCGACGATCCCGTACGCCGACATCCCCGGCTTCCCGCTGTCCACCGTCGAGACGCACGCGGGGCGATTGCTCGTCGGCACGCTCGCGGGCCGGCGCGTCGCGATGATGCAAGGGCGCTTCCACCGCTACGAGGGCTACACGCTGCAGCAGGTTGCGTTTCCCGTGCGCGTCCTCAAGGCGCTGGGCGCGACCACGCTGGTCGTGTCGAACATCTCTGGTGGGATGCACCCGCTGTGGGCGACCGGTGACCTGGTGCTGATCTCCGACCACATCAATCTGTTGGGTGACAATCCGCTGGTCGGACCCAATGTGGACGCCGACGGTCCGCGATTCCCCGACATGTCGGCGGCGTACGACCCCGAGCTGCGCGCGCTGGCGCGCGCGGTCGCGCTCGATCGCCGCATCCTGATGCGCGAGGGCGTGTACGTCGCGGTCGCCGGTCCGAATCTCGAGACGCGCGCCGAGTACCGCATGCTGCGGGCGCTGGGCGCGGACGTCGTGGGGATGAGCACTGTGCCCGAAGTGATCGTTGCGGTGCAGCAGGGCATGCGCGTGCTGGGGCTGTCCATCATCACGGACAATTGCCTGCCCGACGCGCTCGAGCCGACGTCGATCGAAAAGATCATCGCCATCGCGCGCGCCACCGAGCCCCAGCTTGCCGCCGTGGTGCGCGGCGTACTGGAGCGCCTCAACTGATGGCGTACCCGCCCTCGGACCCGACCCAGCCCGTCGACGCGCTGGAGAAGGAGCTGCTCGCGACGTGGAAGCGCGAGCGGCTGTTCGCGCGTGTCACCGAAGCGACCCGCTATGGTCCCCCCTTCATCTTCTACGAGGGGCCGCCCACCGCCAACGGCCGGCCGGGGATCCACCACGTCTTCTCGCGGACGATCAAGGACCTGGTGTGCCGCTATCACACGATGTTGGGGCAGGGAGTGACCCGCATCGCCGGCTGGGACACCCACGGCCTGCCCGTCGAGATCGAGATCGAGAAACAGCTCGGTATCAACGGCAAAAAAGGGATCGAGGCCTACGGCGTCGAACGGTTCAACCGGCTGTGCCGCGAGAGCGTGTTCAAATACAAGGCCGACTGGGAGGCGCTGTCGGATCGCATCGGCTACTGGCTGGATTACGAGCACCCCTACATCACCTACAGCAATCCGTACATCGAGACGGTCTGGTGGCTGCTCAAGCGGCTGCATGAGAAGGCGCTGCTGTACCGCGGCCACAAGGTCTTGCCGTACTGCCCGCGCTGCGGCACGGCGCTGTCGTCGCACGAGGTCGCGCAAGGGTACGAGACCGTGCAAACGAACTCGGTGTACGTGACCTTCCCGCTCGCCGGGGACAAGGCACGCCAGCTCGTGATCTGGACCACCACGCCCTGGACGCTGCTGGCCAACGTGGCGGTCGCGGTGCACCCGGACCTCGAGTACGGCGAGTGGGAGCTGGACGGCGTGCGCTACATCGCCGCGGCCCGGCGGGCGGCCGATGTGCACGTGCACGGCAAGCCCCTGGCCCAGGCGCAGCGCGTGGCGAGTTACCCCGGCCGCGACCTGGTCGGTCAGAAATACCTCCGGCCGCTCGAACTGGTGCCGCTGCCGCCGGACGGGCAGCGCGCCGTCGTCGTGGCGGGCGCATTCGTCAGCGCCGACGAGGGCACGGGCCTGGTGCACATGGCGCCCGCCTTCGGCGCCGACGACTACGCGGCCGGGCAGCAGTACGGGCTCGCGTTTGTGAATCCCGTCGCGCCGGACGGTACGTTTCAGGGGACCAACTGGCCGGAGATCGAAGGCAAGCTCGTCACCGACAAGGAAACGAACCGGCTCATCATCGAGCGGCTGAAGCACGAGGGTCGTTGGGTCGAGACGCGCCCCTACTCCCACAGCTATCCCTTCTGCTGGCGCTGCGACTCGGCGCTCATCTACTACGCCCGCAGCTCCTGGTTCGTGCGCACGACGGCGGTCAAAGCCCGGATGCTCGAGGTGAACCGCGAGGTCGCGTGGCACCCGCCCGAGGTCGGCACCGGCCGCTTCGGCGAGTGGCTCGAGAACAATGTGGACTGGGCCCTGTCGCGCGACCGCTACTGGGGCACGCCGCTGAACGTGTGGGAGTGCGATACCGATCGCGAGCACCGCGAAGTGATCGGCTCCTACGATGAGTTGGCCCAGCGCTGGGGGAAGGCGTTGCCCGCGGACTTCGATCCGCACAAGCCCCATATCGACGGCTACACCTGGGCGTGCCGCCAGTGCGGCGGCACGATGCGCCGCGTTCCCGAAGTGATCGACGCATGGTTCGACTCGGGTTCGATGCCGTACGCGCAATGGCACTACCCGTTCGAGCACCAGGCGGATTTCAAGGCGCATTTCCCGGCCGATTTCATCTGCGAGGGTGTGGATCAAACGCGCGGCTGGTTCTACTCGCTGCTCGCGATCGGGGCGACGGCCCTCGACGCGCAGGTATACAAGCACGTGATCGTCAACGAGCTCGTGCTCGATGCGCAGGGCCAGAAGATGTCCAAGAGCAAGGGCAACGTCGTGAACCCCTGGGAGGTGCTGGAAGCGCACGGCGCCGATGCCGTGCGGCTCTATCTCCTCAGTCAGAGTCAGGTCTGGCTCCCCAAGCGCTTCGACCAGCGCCAGATCCCCGAAGTGGCGGGCGGGTTCCTCAACACGCTGCGCTCGACCTACGATTTTTTTCGCCGTTACGCGCAGGACTGGCAGCCGCCCGCGGAAGCCGACGCCACGCCGCCCGACCAGCGCCCCTCCGCGGACCGCTGGCTGCTCGCGCGCCTCGACGAAGTCGTGACCAGCGTGCGCCAGGCCTGGTCGGCCTACGACGTCACGGCAGGCGTGCGGGCGATCATGGATTTCGTGGGCGAGGATCTATCGCGCTGGTACGTGCGCCGCAACCGCCCGCGCTTCTGGGCGCCCGACCGCGCGACCGATCCCGTGGCCCTCGAGACGCTGCACGAGACGCTGGTGGCGGCGGTCCGTCTGCTCGCCCCGGCCGGTCCGTTCATCTCCGACTCGGTGCATCGCGCCCTTACCGGCGTGTCGGTCCACCTGGCGCCGTTCCCCGTCGACCGGGGGCACCGGGCGCCGGAGCTGCTGGCGGCGATGACCACGGTGCGGCGGCTCGCCTCGCTCGCGCGGGCGGCCCGGGAAACGCACAATCTGCGGGTGCGGCAGCCGCTGGCGCGCATGCAGCTGGCCGTGCCGGCGGCCGCCCAGGGCCCGGCCTTGTCAGACCTATTAGATATCTTGGCTGCCGAAGTCAACGTAAAGAACGTCCAGGTCGTCGCATCCGATCATGACCTGGTGCGGCTCCGCGGGAAGGCCAATTTTCGGACCCTCGGGAAGCGGTACGGGAAGGACACGCCCCGCGCCGCGGCCGCCGTCGCGGACCTCGGCGCGGTGCAGCTGCAGCAGCTGGAGCAGGGCGAAGTCGTGCGGGCGGGCGAGTGGGAGCTCCGGCCTGAGGATGTGACGGTCGCGCGCGAAGTGGCGAGCGAATGGCTCGTGCAGGCCGACGGCCCCTACGTCGTCGCGCTCGACCCGGAGTTGACGGAGGACTTGATCCAGGAAGGACTGGCGCGCGAAGTCGTGAATCGCGTCCAGCGTCTCCGCAAGGAGGCGGGGTACGAATACACGACGCGCATCGAGTTGAGCGTCGCCGGCGCCGAAGACGTGGTCGCCGCGACCCGCGCGTTTCAGGGGTTCGTCGAAGGTGAGACGCTGGCGCGGCGGCTGGTGCTGGGCGCCGTGCTCGATGAGCCCGACTTGCAGCGTGACGTAGACATCGAAGGACGCCGCGCGACGATTGCGTTGCGGCGTCACGACGGACGAAAGGGCGGAACCCGATAATGCCGACGAAATCCACGAAAGTGAAAGCGAAAGGCCTCAGCAAGAAACAGCTGAGCCATCTCGAAAAGCGGCTCCTCGAGGAGCGCACCCGCGTCATCAAGGAGCTGGGTCACTACGGCGAGTCGTTCAACTCGAGCCTCCAGGCCTCGGACGGCGACCTCTCGAGCTACTCCTTTCACATGGCCGACCAGGGCACCGACGCGATGGAACGAGAGAAGCAGTTCCTGTTCGCGTCGCAGGAGGGTCGCTACCTGTGGCACGTGAACGAGGCGTTGCGCCGGCTGTACGGCACGCCGGAGCGGTTCGGGAAATGCGAACAGTGCGGTGATGAAATCGGCTTCGACCGCCTGGACGCGCTTCCCCACGCGCGCCTGTGCATCAAGTGCAAGGCGAAAGAAGAAGATGGTAAACGCCGCTGAGCGTCGGCTGTTCTGGGGGACGGCGGTGGCGGTGGTCGTCGCCGACTTCGTCACCAAGCTGATCGCTGAAGCATTCCTGGCGCGGCGGCTGCCGTTGCCGGTCATCGGTGAGTTCGTGCAGCTGCGCCTCGTCTACAACCAGGGCGCCGCGTTCGGCTTGCACCTGGGCGAGAACTCGCGCTGGATCTTCTTCGGGCTCGCCATCGTCGCTCTGTTCGTGCTCGGGTCGCTGGTGCGCAGCACCCGTCCCGGCGACCGGTTCCGGCTGCTGGCGCTGGCGCTCGTATGTGGCGGCGCGGTCGGCAACCTCATCGACCGCATCCGCAGCGCGCAGGGCGTCGTGGACTTTCTGGATATCGGCATCGGTGCCTGGCGCTGGCCCACCTTCAACGTCGCCGATTCGGCCATAACGGTCGGCGCCATCGCGTTGGGACTCTCCCTCTGGCAAGAGGGTCGCGCGCAGCAGCGGGCCAAGGAGGCGCAGGCGGCGGAGCCGTGACTCCACCCCCCGCTGCCGTGACGTTTTGTGTCACGGCGGACCAGACGGAACGTCTCGACCGCTTCCTCGCCGATCAGCTCGCCCTCTCGCGTACCCAGGCCGGACGCCTCATCGCCGACAAGCGCGTCAGTGCGCGCGGCAAGCCGCTCCGCGCCTCCGCCGTGCTCGAGCGCGGTGCCGAAGTCACGGTCCAGTTTCCTCCCGACGAGCCCCCGCCGCGCACCTACGCCCCCGCGCACGCGGAATTGCGCTTCATCTACGAAGACGAGCACCTCGCGGTGCTCGACAAGCCCGCCGGTCTCGTCGTTCACCCCGGCCCCGGTCACTGGAACGACACGCTGGTGAACGTCCTCGTGGGGCGGGGCACGGAATTGTCGAGTGGCGTGACGGCAGGGCGGCCGGGGATCGTGCATCGGCTGGACCGTGATACCTCCGGTCTGCTCCTCGTCGCCAAGACCGATCTCGCCCACCGCCGCCTCGCGGGCGCGATCGAGCGGCGCCAGGTCACGCGCATCTACGCGGCGCTCGTCTGGGGCCATCTCCGCAAGAATGCCGTGGACATCGAGGCGCCGATCGCGCGCCATCCCAAGGAGCGCAAGCGCATGACGGTCGCGGAGGGCGGGCGCCACGCCGTCACGCACGCCGCCGTCGTGGCGCGCTTCGCCAACGCCGATCTCCTGCGCGTCCGCCTCGGCACCGGGCGCACGCACCAAATCCGCGTCCACCTCGCGCACGTCGGCTGTCCGGTGGTGGGCGACCGCGAGTATGCGTTCGGGGGGAGCCGCCGCGTCACCCCGTCGGCGCGCGCCGCGGCCGAACGGCTCGAGGCGCTCGCACCGCGGCAGTTGTTGCACGCGGCGGCGCTCAGGTTCGCGCATCCGGTGAGCGGCGCGCCGCTCGAGCTCATGTCAGAATGGCCCGCGGATTTGCGGCCCGCGCTGGCCGCGGCGGCAGACGACGCAAACTTGCTTGCCGAGCCCAACCCCTTGCAGTATCTTGGCTTCTTCACATCCGATGAGTGAAGCAAGCCTCGCCCGACTGCTCGTTTTCCGTGTGGGAAACCTGGCTTGCGCGGCCGAGGTCGACCAAGTGCGGGAGATTCTCCCGCGCCTCCCAACGACGCGTATTCCGGGCGCGCCCCCGGTCGTCGCGGGGCTCGTGAATATCCGCGGCACGCTGGTGACCGTCGTGGAAGGGTGGCGTGCTCTGGGGCAGTCGCCCCCCACTCCCGCACCCCCGCTCCCACCCGGCTCTCCCTCGGAAAACGGGGAGCGGCAAGGCTCGACGATCATCCTGGAGTTGGGAGCGAAAGGCGAAGGAGAAACAGGCCGCAAGCTCGTCGGCTTCACGGTGGACGAGGTCATGGATATGCTCGCGGTCGGCGACACGACGCTCGAGGATCGCACTGGGCTCGCGGGCGTCGATCCGACGCTGGTGCGAGCGGTGGGCCGGCGCAACGGACAGCTCTTCGTGGTTCTGGACATCGCGGCGCTACTGGGCCCGATTATGACTACTTAAGGAGGGAGCAGTGAGCCACACTGTTCTCGTCTGTGACGACGCGATCTTCATGCGCACGATGATCACCGACATCCTGGCGCAGGCCGGGTTCGAGGTCGTCGGTGAGGCTGAAACCGGGTCGCAGGCGGTGGAGAAATACCGGCAGCTCAAGCCCGATCTCGTGACGATGGACATCGTGATGCCCGACATGGGGGGCATTGATGCCGTCCGGGAAATCGTCAAGCACGACCCCGACGCCAAGATCCTGATGTGCAGCGCCATGGGCCAGCAAGCGCTGGTCGTGGAGGCCATCCAGGCGGGGGCCAAGGACTTCGTCGTCAAACCATTCCAGCCGTCCCGCGTGCTCGAAGCCGTCCAGCGCGTGCTGGGCTAGCCATGGATCTGTCGCAGTACGCCGAGCTGTTCCTGGCCGAGAGCCGCGAGCACTTGAGCGCCTGCAACCAGCTGCTGCTCGAGTGGGAGCGCCGCCCGGCCTCGCCGGAACCGGTCAGCGGGATCTTCCGCGCGGTACATACGGTGAAGGGCATGGCGGCCACCATGGGCTACGCCCGGGTCGCCGATCTCGCCCACCGCATGGAGAATCTGCTCGATCACTTGCGGCGCGGCGGCCGCCCTCCGACGGACGACACGCTGCAGCTCTTGTTCCGCGCCACCGACGCGCTCGAGAAAGCCGTCGGCCTGGCGGTGGCGAACCGCGAGCGCGAGGCCGATCTGGCCGGCGTCGTCGCGGATCTGGACCGCGCGGTGGCTCGGCTGGCGCCACGCGCCGCGCCGGCGCGGGAGCCACAACCTGCCGAGCCTGCCGAGCCGCTCGCGCCCCCGCCCCCGCCTGCCGCTGCCGGTCGCCCGGTTCACGTGATTCTCCGTCCCGAGGCGCAGCTCAAGGGCGGGCGCGCCATGCTGATCGTCCGCAAAGCGCAGAGCCTGGGCAGTGTGCAACGCATCCAGCCTCCGCTTTCGGCGTTCGAAGCCGACGACTTCGACGGTCGCTTCGCCTTCGACATCGATACGGCGGCGACGGCCGCGGCGATCGAAGCCGCGGTCCGGTCCGTAGGCGACGTGGAGCGGGTGACGGTCGCGGGGGAGGGCGGGGGCGACGAGGGGCAGGTGACGCCGGCGGAGAGTGCCGGTGGAGGGGGGCGCGGCCGCCACATCCGGGTGGACCTGCGGCGGCTCGACGCGCTCATGGACCTGATCGGAGAGTTGGTCACCGCGCGCGGGCGGCTGAACGAGCTGGCGGCGCGCTTCCGGGAACCCGCGATCGACGATGTCGCCATTCAGATCTCGCGGCTTTCCGCCGATCTGCAAGCCGAAATCATCCAGGCGCGGATGACGCCGGTGTGGCAGGTCTTCGATCGCTTCCCGCGCCTGGTGCGCGACCTCGCGCGCCAGCTCCACAAGCAGATCGCGTTCCGTGTGGAAGGGAAGGAAATCGAGCTGGATCGCGCGATCCTCGACGAGCTGGGCGACCCGCTGGTGCACCTGCTCCGCAACGCGGTGGACCACGGGATCGAAACGCCCGCCGAGCGCACCCGCCGCAAGAAAAAGCCGGAAGGCGAGATCGTGCTCGCCGCGGTCCGCGAGCGCTCCAGCGTCGCGATCAGCATCTCGGATGACGGCGGCGGCATCGACCGCGCGCGGATCCTCGCGAAGGCGAAGCGCGAAGGGCTGGTGGGCCCGCACGTCGAAACGTTGTCGGACGACGCGCTGCTGCGCGTGCTCGCACGTCCCGGCTTCTCGACGGCGGACGCCGTCACGAACGTGTCGGGCCGGGGCGTCGGCATCGATGTGGCGATGACGCGGATCCGCGCGCTCGGCGGTTCGATCGAGATCCGCACCCAGCCGGGGAAGGGCACGACGTTCGTGCTGCGCCTGCCCGTCACGCTCGCGATCGTGCGCGCGCTGATCGCCGCCGTGGGCCCGGAGCGCTACGCGCTGCCGCTCACCTACGTCGCCGAGACGGTCGAATTCGGCACGACGGCGATCACGACGATGGAAGGCCGCGAGGCGATGGTGCTGCGCGATCGCGTGGTGCCGCTCGTGCACCTCCGCAGCCTGCTCGGCGTCGCCGCCGACGCCGCGCCGCCGCCGGCCCGCCGCCCGGTGATCGTGCTGGAAATGGGCGAACGGTGCACGGGCATCGTGGTGGATGGGATGGTCAGCCAGCAGGAGATCGTCGTGAAGGGGTTCCAGGCGCCCCGGGGCACGCTGCCGGTGTTCAGCGGCGCGACGATCATGGGCGACGGAGTCCCGGCGCTGATTCTCGACGCCGCCGGACTGGTGTAGAGAGGAGAGGGCATGGAGGACGTCCGCGATCTGAAGGCGCTGCAGCTCGACGCCCTGCGGGAGGTCGCCAACATCGGCGCCGGCCACGCCGCCACCGCGCTGTCGCAGATGACGAACCGGCGGATCATGATCTCCGTGCCGGAGATCAATATCGCGCGGCTCGAGGAGGTGCCCTCGCTCCTCGGCGACCCGCAGGCGGTCGTCGCTGCCGTGCTGATGCACATGCTGGGGGACCTCACGGGGCGTACGCTGCTCCTCTTCCCAGAGCCGGTGGCGCGGCGGCTGTGCGACATGCTGCTGCGCCGCCCCCTGGGGACGACCAGCGCGTTCGAGACCATCGAGCAGTCCTGCCTCAAGGAAGCCGGTAACATCCTCTCGGGCGCGTACATGAATGCGCTGTCGGAGTTCATGGGGATGCTGCTGTTGCCGTCCGTGCCGAGCCTGGTGGTGGATGTCTCGGCCGCCGTCCTCACGACGACCTACCTGAACTTCGGGCACGACCGGGACTTCGTGTTTTGCGTCGAGACGGAGTTCAACATCGATGCCCAAGACGGGCTGCGCGGCCACTTCCTGCTCTTGCCCGACTTGGCGTCCCTCAAGGCCATCTTCGACGCCATCCGCCTGACCTGATCCGTGACGGCGCCAGCTGCGACGCCGCCCGTTTCCGAACGCGACCTCGCCGTTCTCCGATCCTTCGCCCGCCGGATCGATCCGTCGGATGCGGGCGCGCATAACAATCTCGGGGTCCTCTACTACCAGAAGGGCCTCGTCCCCGAGGCCATCGAGCAGTTCACGCGCGCGCTCGAGCTCGACCCCAAGATGCAGGTCGCGCAGCGCAACCTCGAGATTTCCTACCACAACACCGGCTACTACGACCGCCGTGTCGCCGAGCTGCAGGAGCGGCTCCGGCAGGCGCCCGACGAGCGCGAGCCGCGCTGGGAGCTGGGCCGCACCTACGCGATCCTCGGCGCTTTCGACGAAGCGGTCGCGGAGTTCGAGGAGCTGCTCGCCCACAAGCCCAAGGACGTGGCGGCCCTGATCCAGCTCGGGCTCGCCGAGAAGAGCCGGGGCCGCCTGGAGATCGCCACGGACTGGCTGCTGCGCGCCGTCGAGTTGGATCCCGAGTCCAGCGTCGTGCACTTCTATTTGGGCGAGGTCTACTACAACCGCGGGCTGAACGAGCCGGCCCTGGCAGAGCTCGAGCGGGCGGTGGCATTGAACCCCGACAACGCCAACGCGCACTACCTGATGGCGTTCGTGCTGGGGGACATGGGCCGTCATCAGGACGCGCGCGCGGCGTCGAAGCGGGCCATCCAGCTCAACCCGCCGCTCGCCCGCGCGCAGACCAACCTGTCGCTCGAGCGCTACCGCGCGGAGCGCCAGTCAGCCGAGGACCGGGTGCGCGATGCGCCGGCGCCGGAAGTCGCCGAGGGAAGCGAGCTGGCGCATTACAACTTGGGCCTCGCGTTCCGCCAGAAGGGCTATTACGCGGAGGCGCTGCGCGAATACAGGCTCGCGATCGAGCGGGGCGAAGACCGCCGCCTCGTGCGCCAGGCCATGGCGGAGGTCCACCTGCTGAAGCGCGACTTCGCGGACGCGCTGGACCTGTACGAGTCGCTGATCCACGACGTGCCGGACTCTCCCAAACTGTGGAACGAGCGTGGCGTGGTCCTGCATCAGGCCGGCCGCACCGCCGACGCGCTCGCGTCCTACCGCCAGGCGGCGGAGGTGGACCCGCGCTACGCCCTGGCGTGGAACAACGTCGGGGTCGTGCTCGCCCACCAGAGCGACACCGAGGACGCGATTGAGGCATTCCGGCGCGCGCTGCAGCTCTCCTCCGGGTTCGTGGGCGCGCGGCTCAACCTCGCGCTGCTCTTGACGCACCTGCGCCGCTTCCAGCTGGCCCTCGAGGCCTACCGCCAGGTGCTCGCCGACCATCCGACGTCGGCTCCCGCCTGGAACGGCGTGGGCCTCGTGCTCGTCGAGCTGAAGCGGTTTCCGGACGCCCGCAACGCATTCGTGCGCGCGGTCGAGGCGGATCCCCAGAATGCGGGTGCCCACTACAACTTGAGCTTCACGCTCTCGAACCTCGGCGATTTCGACGGCGCGCTGCGGGCGACCAAGCGCGCGCTCGAGCTCGACCCCTACTACGTCTCGCAGAAGTTCGCGCTGGCGATCGACCTGCAGTACGAAACCGTGGCGATCGGGATCGTCCCCGAGATCTCCGCGGACGTGACCGCCGAGAACCTGGGCACCGAGTTCGCCTTCGACCAACGGCTGCTCGACAACATTTTCCAGGAGCTCGCGCCCGCATCGTCCGGCACCGCCCAGGGCGCGGCGGCGCAGGGCGCCGCTCAGAAATCGAAGGACGATGCGCTCGCGCTGGCACGCGACTACGTGAGCAAGGGGATGATGGACCTCGCGGTGGCGGAAGCGATGCGCGCCGTGCAGCGCGGCGCGGACCGCGGCCAGGCGGCCACCCTGCTCGGCGACATCTATGCGCAGCGTGGCCTCCACGGCGAGGCGCTGGAGCGCTATCGCGAGGCGCGGACGCTCGACGCGGCCAACGCCGCCGCCGCGCTGGGCGAGGTGAAGAGCCTGCTCGCGGTCCAACGGGCCGCGGAAGCGCTGCCGCTCGTCGAGGAATTGGTGGCGCGCGCGCCCGAGGATGTCGAGGTGCTCCTGGCCGCCGCCAAAGCGCGCGCCGCCGTCGGGGACGCGGCGGGCGCGCTCACCGCGTTGCGGCAGGCGCAAACGCGCGCGCCGGCCCGGCCCGATCTGCACAAGCTCCAGGGCGACATCGCGCTCAAGGTCGGCGATCGACAAGGGGCGCGGCAGGCGTATAAAGCCGCGCTCGACCTCGATCACGGATTCGTCCAGGTGTGGCTGGACCTCGGACGCCTGCACGAGCAGGACGAGGAGTGGGCACCGGCCCAGCGCGCCTACGAGCAGGCGCTCGAGGCCCTGCCTACGTTCCACGAAGCGGCGCTCGCCCTGTCGGACTTGCTGCGCCGCTCGGGCCGGCTCCGCGACGCCGTCGTGCGGCTGGCCGAGATGCTGGAGCAGGACCCCTACGACCTCGACGCGCTGCTGCTGCTGGGGCGCGCGCTGCTCGACGATAAACGCAACGCCGAGGCGCTCGAGGCATTCCGCCGCGCCCTCAAGTTCGATCCCGAGCACACCGGGGCGCTGTTCTACCTCGGCGCCACGCTCGCCCGTGTGCAGAGCTACGGCGAGGCGGTCGAAGCTTGGGAACGGGTGACGCGCATCGATCCCGGCGGGCCGTACGCCCAGCGCGCGCGCATGCACGCGCGCACGGCGCTCGACCTGCAGCACATCTTTTCCACGTCGGACGCGGCCTGAGGGATGGCGCCCAATGGCGATTGAAGGGCCGCTCCGCGAGCTCGGCATCCACGACGTCTTCCAGCTGCTCGACTTGAGCCGCAAGACGGGCGCGCTGCGCGTGACCTCGGAGCTGCGGCACAACCAGGGCACGATCTATTTCGACAATGGCGTCATCGTGTTCGCGGAGATCCGCAGCAATCCGCATCCCCTCGGGGGCCTGCTGCTGCGCACCGGCAAGATCACGGAAGCCGATCTCGAGCGTGCCCGCGACATGCAGCAGCGCCAGGGCGACAAGCGCCGCCTCGGCGAGATCCTGGTGGCCCTTGGCGTGATCACGCAGCGCGAGGTGGAGCGCCAGGTGCGCTTCCAGATCGAGGAAGTCGTGTTCGAGGTGATGAGCTGGAACGAGGGGTACTTCTCGTTCAACGAGGAACCCGAGCGGGAGGTGCCCAGCGGCGCCGAGGTGCGGATTCCGGTGGAGGCGCTCTTAATGGAAGGCGCGCGCCGCATCGACGAATGGGCACGGATCGAGAACCGCATTCCACATGTGGGGGTTGTACCGTCGCTGGCGCCGCCGCCCGAGGGTCCGGGCGGTGAGCTCGACCTGCTGCCGCCCGAGTGGGAAGTGTTGGCGCTCATCGACGGGCAGCGCGCCGTGCGCGCCCTCGCCACCGAGCTCGGTCGTTCGGACTTCGAGGTCGCCAAGACGCTGTTCGGGTTGGAGAGCGCCGGTGTCATCGTGCTGGTGGATCCGGGCACGGCCAAGCGTGGCCGCGGGGGGGCGGGCGGAGCAGGAGGAGGGGGAAGCGCGCTGGCCGATCTCGCGGAGCTGGTCGCGAAAGCCGAACAGGCGCTGCAGGCGAAAGACTTCGACGGGGCGCGCGCGGCCGCCGAGCAGGCGGCCAACACGCAGCCGCACGACGCGACCGTGCACCTGTTGCTCGGCCGCATCCATCTGGCGCAGGGCCGCGGCGCCCCCGGCGTCGAGGAGCTGCGGCGCGCGCTGCGGCTCGATCCGCTGCTCGCCGCGGCGCACCGGCACCTCGGGTTCGCCCTGGTGGCGATCGGCCGGTTCGGCGAGGCCCTCGAGAGCTGGGATCAGTGGGAGCGGCTCGCCCCCCGCAGCCCGGACGAGTTGACGCAGATCGAGGAGGTGCAGCGCGCGCGCGATGCGGCGCGGGTGTTCCTGGCTATGCGGGCGGGCAGCCATGGCTGACGACGTCCGCGCACTCTCCGCCCAGCTGGCGCAGGATCCGCACAGCCTCGTGTTCTTGCGGCTCGGCGAAGCGCTGCGGCGCAAGGGCCAGCTCGATGCCGCCGCGCGCGTCGCGGTGAACGGCCTCGAGCGGCATCCGCACCTCGCCGACGCGCATGATTTGTACGCGCGCATCCTGACGGACAAGCACGACTATGAGAAGGCGTTCGATGAGTGGGACATGACGGTGCGCATCGCGCCGAACCACACCGGCGCCCTGAAGGGGCTCGCGTTCCTATACTTCAAGGTCGGTGACCTCACCCAAGCCGAGGCGCACCTCGATCTGGCGCAGCGGATCGAGCCCGACGACCCCAGCATCGCGCAGGCGATCGCGATGGTGCGCGGGGGAGCGGCGCCGCCGTCTCCGGCCGCGCCGCCGGAGGCACCCGCGACGCCGACCGCCCCGACCGCCCCAACCGCCGCCGCTCCATCGCCGGCGTCGCTCGACGAATCCCGTGTGTTCGCGGGCCTCGAGGGCGCCAACGAAGGCTTATTGCTTATCGACGGCGCTGGTCGTGTCCTTGGCGGTGCCTTGAAGGACAAGTCTGGTACTGACGTAACGGATGCCGTCGCCGCGTATCTCGCGGGCGTATCGCAGGAGGCGGCGCGCACCGCCAAGCTCCTGGGCCTCGGCGCCTGGAGCGGGCTCTCGGCGGAGGGACAGCACGGCAACGTCCACCTCTCCCATCCCACGCCGGAGGCGTTACTGCTCGTTGTCCGCGACCGCGGCGTTCCCCTGGGGCGGCTCGCCATTCTCGCGCAACGCGCGACGACGATGGCGCGGCGCTGGCTGGAGCGCGAGACGTGAGCGCCGCCCTGGACCTCATCACCCGCGTGCGCGGCGTGCGCGGCGCCATGCTCGTCTCGGCCGACGACGGGCTCGTCGTCGCCGAACAACTGATGGAAGGCATCAAGGGCGGCGCGGTGGCGGCGCTGGCCGCGAGCCTCGCGGGGCGGCTGCGCCGCGCGATGGAGGCGGCAGGCATCGGGGTGAGCGTGTTCTGGCATCTCCAGGGAGAGCGTGGCGCGTTGCTGGTCGTGCCGGGGACCTCCGCGGGAGGAATCCTCGTCGTGGCCGTCGCCGAGCCCGACGTGAACATCGGCCTCGTGCGGCTCGAGCTGCTGCGCGCCGCGGAGATGGTCGTGTGAGCACGCGTGCGGTCGAGAGCTGGACGCTGCAGCCGCTCACCGACTTCGTCAAAGAGGCATCGGTGCGTCTGGTGTTGGTGCTGACGCCGGCGGGCCAAGTGCTCGCCCAATCGGGGTTCTCGCGCGCGGTGGATGTGATGTCGGCGGCCGCGCTCGGCGCGGCGATCGTCGCCACGACGGCGGAGCTGGCGCGCCAGCTCCGCCAGCCGCCCTTCGCGGCCTTGAATCACCAGGGACACCGGCACGGCATCTTTCTGGCGACCTTCGTGACCGAGCGCGGCACGCTCGCGGTGCTAGCGGTTTACGACCTCGATATTTCATCGATCGGCCTGGTGCAGTTATTCTATGAGCAACTTGCGGCGGACCTGAAGGCAGCGAGCCCCAAGGGTGCGGTCCCCAAGCAGGTGTTGGCGGCGGACTTCGAGCGCGAGCTGACTGACAGTCTGAACACGCTGTTCGGGAGATAGCCGGTGTCCCTGGTGAACTTCACGACCCGCGAAATCACCTGCAAGATCGTCTATTACGGACCCGGTCGGTCCGGCAAGACGACGAACCTGCATTACGTGTACGGGCGGGTACCCGAGACGCGCCGGGGCCGCATGGTGTCGCTTGCCACCCAGACCGACCGCACGCTGTTCTTCGACTTCCTCCCGATCGACCTCGGCCAGATCTCGGGATTCACGACCCGCTTCCAGCTCTACACCGTACCGGGCCAGGTTTACTACAACGCCACCCGGCGCCTGGTGCTGCAAGGGTCGGACGGCGTCGTGTTCGTCGGCGACAGCCAGGCCCGCCAGCTCGACGAAAACCTGGAGAGCCTCCAGAACCTGCAGAGCAATCTGCTCGAGCACGGGGTGGATGTCCGCGCCATGCCGCTCGTGATGCAGTACAACAAGCAGGACCTGCCGCGCGAGCTCATCCTCACGCAGCCCGAGCTCGACGACGCCTTGAACTTCCGCGGGGTGCCGAGCTTTGCGGCCGACGCGCTGCATGGCACCGGCGTATTCGAGACGCTGAAGAGCATCTCCGAGCTGGTGCTGAAGCGGCTCGCGGCGGGGAGCCCAGCATGACCAGCACCCTGAATCCGCGCTTCAGCTTCGATACGTTCGTCGTGGGCGCGGCAAACCGGCTCGCGGTGACGGCGGGCAGTACCGTCGCGGAGAATCCCGGGTCGGCGTACAACCCGCTGTTCATCTATAGCGGCTCCGGCCTGGGCAAGACGCACCTCCTGATGGCCATCGGGCACGCCGCCAAGACGCTCGCCCCCAAGCTCAACATCGAATACCTGACGCTGGACGAGTACGTGGAGGCGTTCCACGCCGCGATCGCGGCGGGGCAGGGGGACGTGTTCCGGCGCCGGTTCCAGAACGTGGACGCGCTGCTCGTGGACGACGTCCAGTTTCTCACGAACCGCAAAGAGATGCAGGCGGAGCTGCTGCGGCTCACCGAGGCGCTGCAGCAGGCCGGCCATCAGATCGTGCTGGCAAGCGACCGCCCGCCCGCCGAAATCGCGGACCTGGACGAGCGCCTGATCTCCCGTTTCTCGGGCGGGCTGGTCGTGGACATGGGCGTGCCCGACTACGAGACGCGCGTGGCGATCCTGCGGCGCAAGGCCGAAGAGCGCGGTACGTCGTTCCAGCCGGGCGTGCTCGAGGCCGTCGCCAAGATCGCGTTTCCCAACGTGCGCGAGCTGATGGGCGCGCTCAACCGGATCGTCGCCTACCAGGCGGTGAACGACACGCCGATCAATGCCGAAGCGGCGCGTCAGGTGCTGGGAGTAAGCGGAAGCGGGGAGCAGGGAGCAGGGAGCAGTGCGCCGACCGAGGCGCCGGGCCGCGCTTCGGGTGCCGACGAATTCTCGCAGTTCCTGAGCGACGTCACCGTCACGGTCGGCAAAGCCGTGGAGGCGTGGCGCGCGCGCGTGGCGGAGGCCGTGCTGCGCTGGGAAGGTGAAGGCTACCGCACGGCCCGCCTCGAGAAGCTGCTCGATCAGGATACGCCCGCGGCCGTGGACGAAGCGATCGCCGCCTACGTGCAGGACGTCGAGCGTCTCAAGGCGCTCGAGGCGGAAGTCACGGCGCTCGATCCCCAGACCGCGGGGGGCAAGGTGTTTCACGATCCCGATCGCCTGGAGGAAGCAGAAGCGGCGGCGGCCACGGTCCGCGAGGGCGCGGCGCCGCCGCCGGCCCCGTCCGCTGCCTTCCCGCTCGACGGGTACGCGTCGGGACCGTCGAACGAAGTCGCGGTCAAGGCGGCCCGCGCCGTGATCGCCGCGCCGGGCAAGAAGTACAATCCGCTCGTGCTGGTGGGACGGAGCGGTCTCGGGAAAACCCACCTCCTGAACGCGATCGGCATCGAGCTGGCCAAGAAAAAAGGCGCTGTGGTCGCCTGCCTCTCGACTCAGGCGTTCGTGGACGAATTGATCGCCGCAATCGACGGCAACCGCGTGAACTGGTGGCGCGCGCGCTACCGTCGCGCCACGGCGCTGCTGCTCGACGACATTCACCTGCTCGCCGGCAAGGAACGGACCCAGGAAGAGCTGTTCAATCTCTTCAACCAGTTCCTGGATGCCGACCGCCAGCTGGTGTTCACCGCGCCCGCGCACCCCAACACCCTGGCTGGATTGGAAGAGCGGATTGCCTCCCGCCTCGAGGGCGGGCTGGTGGCGGAAATCGGCGAGCCGGACCGGGAGCTGCGCCGCGCCGCGCTGGAGCCGCTCTTGAAGCAGCACCGGGTGCCGGCGGACCCGGCGCTGCGCGACTATCTCGCCGACCGTCCCACCGACTCGGTGCGCAGCCTGACTGGGCTGGTGCAGCGCGTGGTGGAAGCGGCCGCGGCGCAGGATTCGCCGGTGTCGGCGGGACTCGCGCGCGAGGTGCTGGAAGGCGCGCCTGCCGCCCGTCGCACGACTGGTCTCCGCACCAGCGGCATCGTGGTGTCGAGCGCCGGCGGGGTCCGCAGCCGCGAGAAAATGGTGTGGGACTGGCCCTCGCCGGCTGACCGCGTCATCGAGGAGTTGCGCTGATGGCCATCAAGGGCTCGCTCAAAGAGGCGTCGCTCCCCGACGTGCTGCAGCTGCTCGCGCTGGGGCAGAAAACGGGCTGCCTGTCGATCGCCGACCGCTCGAACTTCGGATACATCTACTTCGACAAGGGCCGGATCTGCTACGCGTCGATCGTCAACCGCCGCGACCGGCTCGGCGACATCCTCGTCAAGCACGCGAAGATCAGCCAGGAACAGCTCGACGCCGCCATCCACCGCCAGGCCAAGGAGCGCGACAAAAAGCTGGGCGAGATTCTCGTCGGCCAAAACGTGATCTCGCAGCAGGAGCTGGAGCGCTACATGCGCATTCAGATCGAGGAGTCGGTCTACTACCTGTTCACGTGGACGCAGGGGACCTTCAACTTCGAGGCCGACGTCCGCCCCGAACAGCAGGACTTCCTGGTCTCCATCAACCCCGAATCGCTGCTGCTCGAGGGCGCCCGGCGGGTGGACGAGTGGAGCCTGATCGAGAAGAAGATCCCTTCGTTCGACCTGATCTTCGTCGTGGACCGCGACCGGCTCGCCATCAGCGATGCGAAATTGACGGAAATGCAGGAGCGGCTGCTGCCGCTGCTCGACGGCTCGCGCGACGTGAATCAGACCATCGAAGACTCGGGGCTCGGCGAGTTCGAAGTCGGTAAGGCGCTGTACGGCCTCGTGACGGCGGGGTTCCTGCACCGCGCCGGCCGCACCGCCAGCGCCGAAGACCTGAAGATGACGGACGCGCGCGTCGAGGAGCACCGTAATCTCGGCGTCGCCTTCTACAAGACGGGCATGCTGGACGAAGCGGCGCGCGAGTTCCGCCGCGTGGCCGAGCTGCGCTCGACCGACGCCAACGCGCACTTCTTCATCGGGCTGGTGGCGCTGAAGCAAGCGCGCTGGCGCGAGGCGATGGAGGCGCTGCGGCTCGCCGCCGAAAAGGGCGGTTCCCGGCCCGCCGTGCTCCACAACCTCGCACTCGCCTTCGAGCAGCTGGGGCGTCTCGAGGATGCGGAGGCGGCATACGCCGAAGCGGCGACGCGCGCGCGCACCGATCCGCGCGTGTACGTGGGGTGGGGAGTGGTCGCGCTGAAGCTGGGGGATCACGCCAGCGCGGCGGGCCGGCTCGACCGCGCCAAGGAGTTGTTCGCCGAGAACGTTCCGCCTCTCTGGTACTGGGCGCGCGTGCTCACCGCCGCGGCGGCGGGGGACTTCGAGATGGCCGAGCAGGTGGCCGCGCAGGCTGTAGAGGCGCATCCCCAGAACGCCGTGCTCCGCAACAACCTCGCAGTGCTCCGCGAGCTCGCCGGCGACCTGCCGGCGGCCGAGGAGCTGGCGCGTGCGGCGCTCCAGGACGAGCCGTCACTGCCCCAGCTATCCAAGAACCTGGGCGACCTGGCCTACCGCGGCTCGCGCTACGACGAGGCATGGGATCTCTACCAGCGCGCCGTCGAGCTGGCGCCCGACTTGGGCGACGACGTCTTCTTCAAGCTCGGCAACATCGCCTACAAGCGAAACGCCCGTGAGCAGGCGAGCGAGCTCTGGCGCCGGGCGCTCGAGCTGAACCCCAAGCACGAACTCGTGAAAGCCAATCTGGACACCTTGAGCACGCTGTCGTGAGTTCGGCAGGAGGCGGACCGCAGGACGAGCGCGCGTTCCGGGCGCTGACGCAAAAGATCTCGGCGACGCGGGGAGTGAGCTGCGAGTCGTACAAGGACAAGTGTTTGAAACGCCGCATCGCGGTGCGCATGCGCGCCCGCGGCGTGCACACCTACGACGACTACAGTCGGCTGCTGGATCAGGACGCGCACGAGTACCAAGAGCTGCTCGACGCGCTCACCATCAACGTCACCAAGTTCTACCGCAACGCCGAGACGTGGAACGCGCTGGGGCCGCATCTCGCGGCGTTGTGGCGCGCCCAGCGCGGGCGGCTCCGCGTTTGGTCCGCAGGCTGCGCCTCGGGCGAGGAGCCGTACACGATCGCCATGCTCATCGCCCAGACCGCGGGCACAGATTCCCTCGAGCACGCGTTCGTGGACGCGACCGACGTGGACCGCCTGAGCCTCGAGCGCACCCGCCAGGCCCAATACCCCGACGGCGCATTCAGCGAAATGCCGGCGGACTTGAAGCGCCGGTATTTCTCGGGCGGGCAGCCGGCGCCCGGGGTCCGCGCCCTCGTCCACGTCCTCGCCCACGACCTGATGCGGGAGCCGCCGCCGCGTCCGCCGTACGACCTGATCGTGTGCCGCAACGTCGTGATCTATTTCGAGCGCCAGGCCCAGGAGCGGCTGTTCCAGGTGTTCGTGGACGCGCTCGCGCCGGGCGGTGTGCTCCTGCTCGGGAAAGTCGAGACCCTGTTCGGACCGGCACGCGAGCGTCTCACCCTCGTAGACCCGCGGGAGCGGATCTATACGAGACCAACTGCGCCGTGAAGGAAGTCATCGTCAAGGTCGCCGAATGGGCCGCCGAGCGCGGCGATGGGGTACTGGTCACGCTGGGCCTCGGCTCCTGCGTCGCCATCATGCTGCACGACCCCACCAGCAAGTCCGGCGCGATGGCGCACGTCCTGCTGCCGTCCAAGAGCCTCGCGCATGACGCGAGCAACCCCGCGAAGTTTCCCGAATCCGCGGTGCCGCTGCTCGTCGAGCGCCTCAAGGCACTGGGCGCCGATCCGCGCCGCCTCGTCGCCAAGCTCGCGGGGGGCGCCAGCATGTTCAGCCAGCTGATGACGCCCGGCACGATTCAGATGGGCGAGCGCAACGTCGTGGCGGCGCGCAACGCCCTGCGCGCCGCCGAAATCCCCATCCTGCGCGAGGCGGTGGGCGGTGAGCGCGGCCGCTCCGTGCGCTTTCACGTGCAGGACGGCCGGGTCGAGATCCGCTCGGTGGGAGCCGATGAGCACGTCATCTGATCGCCGGCCCACGGTACTCGTCGCCGACGACAGCGCACTGATGCGGCGCGTGCTGGTGGACGTGCTGGGGGGTGGGGACGCGGATACCGGGGAGTTCCGCGTCGTGGCCACCGCCCGCGATGGGGTGGACGCCATCCGCAAGATTCACCAGTACAACCCCGACGTCGTGACGCTCGACCTCGAGATGCCAGAGCTCGACGGCCTGGGCGCCATCGGGTACATCATGTCCGAATCGCCGCGCCCCATCGTCGTGGTCAGCGCCCACGCGGGCCCCGGCACTGCCACCGCGATCCGCGCCCTCGAGCTCGGCGCGGTCGAGATCGTCGCCAAGCCGCCACCAGATATTGCAGGCTCCTCTTCCCCCCGGGCGGCGCTTGCGGCGCTCGCGCCCCAGCTCATCACCGCGGTGCGGCGCGCCCTCGCGGCCGACCTCTCGCACGTGAAGGTCCTGGCGCGGCCGCCCGCGCCCGTGGTCCATCCGCCCGAGCTGGCGTTGCGCGGCCGCGCCGTGCTGGCGGTCGGGATTGCCGCATCCACGGGCGGGCCGCGCGCGCTCACCGATGTCGTGCCCCGCCTGCCCACGGGACGTGGCGCCGCCGTCCTGATCGTCCAGCACATGCCGCCCAAATTCACCCGCAGCCTCGCCGAGCGCCTCGACTCGATGAGCCAGCTGCGCGTGGTGGAGGCCGACGACGGCGCGCCCGTCGTGGCCGACACGGCATACGTGGCCCCGGGCGATTATCATATGCGGGTGCGCTCCGCTCCCGACGGCCCCATCATCGCGCTCGACCAGTCCGCGCCCATCTGGGGCGTGCGTCCCGCGGCCGATCCGCTGTTTCGCTCCATCGCCGAAGTGTTCGGCCCACGCGGCGTGGGCGTCGTGCTCACGGGGATGGGGCGCGATGGCGCCGACGGGCTGCGCGCCATGCACGACGCGGGCGGCACCGGGCTCGCGCAGGACCGCGAGTCGGCGGTGATTCCGGGAATGCCGGTGGCGGCGGTGCAGGCGGGCGGCGTGGACGCGGTATTGCCACTCGGCCAGATCGCCGACCGCGTCGGCGCCGAGTTGGCGCGCCGCAGGACCGGAAGAGAGCCGCGCCGATGAAGGGCTATCTGCTGGTGCGCGCGGAGGGCAAGTCGTACGGTCTGCCCGTCGCCAAGGTGCTCGAGGTGGGGGACGCGCAGGAAGTGCTGGATGTCCCTCGTTCGATGCCGGCGGTCCGCGGGCTCACGCCGCTGCGCGGGCGCCTCGTGCCCCTGATCCATCTGGGGGCGTTTCTCACCGGCCGCCCGGCCCCCGCGGAGGCTGGCGGCACCGTCGTCCTGGTCGAACTGGGAGGGGGGCGGCAGGTCGCCTTTGAGGTGGACGACGCCGATGCGGTAGTGCGGGAGCCGTCGCTGCCGGTGCCGCGGGGCCAGACGCTGCCGTGGGCGGCGGGCGTGGCGGAGCACGGCGGCGCACTCGTGCCAATCCTCGACCTGGACGCGCTGGGGGACCGGCTCGCGTGACGACCACCGCCGGCGACGACGTTCAATTGGTCACCTTCAAGGTGGGCGGCCAGGACTTCGGCTTCAACATCTTTCAAGTGGAGCGCATCTTGCGATACGAGGCGCCGGCGCCGCTCCCGAAGGCGCCGGAGTATCTCGAGGGCATTCTCCGGTATCAAGGCGGCGCCGTGCCGTTGGTGGATCTGCGCAAGCGCCTCGGCGCGGCGGCGCCGCTGCGCGACGATACGCGCACCATGATCCTCGAATTCGAAGGCGGCAAAATCGGCATCGTCGTGGATGCAGTCACGGAAGTGATGCAGGTCCCCGCGCAGGAGGTGACGCCGCCGCCCGGCATCGTCAAGGGACTCGCGGCCGAGTACATCACCGGGCTCGTCGTCAAGAACGGGCGTACGATCATCGTGCTCAACACCAACAAACTGCTGACGTCCAAGGAAAAGCTGGCGCTGCAAGGAGCGACATGACCGAGTCGCCGATCATGGTCCTGCGAAGGGAATACGATGCCATCGCGCGTCAGCTCGACGGGGCGCCGGGCACAGCCGAGCGGGAAGCCGCCAAACGCGAGATCATCGCCTACTTCAAGAAAGTGGACGGCATGCTCGGCGAGCTGACGCAGCTCAAGGATGAAATCCGCCAGCTCGTGGATCGCTACAAGCAGATCACCGCCGACACCAAGCAGGCGGCCGCCCCCGAGTTCACCGGCCAACGCCCCGTCGTCCATGCCGATCACATCGGCGCCTCGACCTTCATCGAGAAGGGCTGGAGCCTGATCTCGCTCGGCGACCACGCCGGCGCGATCTCGTCGCTGCAGCGAGCGCTGCAGCTCTCGCCCGGCGAGACCCAGGCGGAATCGCTGCTCGGCTGGGCGCAAATGCTGCACGAGGATTACGACGACGCCCTCGGGACCTTCCAAAAAGTCTTGATGAAGGAGCCCGCGAACTCGCTGGCGCGCATCAACGTCGGCTACATCTGCCTGAAGAAGCGGATCTTCGGCGAGGCGATCGAGCATCTGTCCAAGGCCATCCGGCTCGCCAACGACAAGAAAGCCTCGCTCTACGCCCATTTCTATCTCGGGCTCGTCTACCTGCAGCGCGAGATGTACGAGGATGCGCAGACCTTCTTCCAGAAAACCATCAAGCTCGGGCCCAACCTGATCGAGGCCTACTACGAGCTGGGCCGCGCACACTGGTTCGCCGGCGACCAGGCGAAGGCCAAAACCACGTGGGAAGAAGGATTCAAGGCCAACAAATTCAATCCCTGGGGCAAGAAGTGTCAGGAGATGCTCGAGCTGGTCGCTAAGGGCGAGGAGCCGCCGCGAGACTAGCGCTCATCGCCCTGCTGCTGCAGGGCCCGACGGTCGTACAGGTGGGCCGTGTAACTGCCGTGGCGTGGCCCGGTCAAGAAGCGATCGCCGCCTCGTTCGCAGAGATCGTGGACCACGCGACCGGCTTCCCCGGCATCGGCGCGTTGCCCGATCACCCGATTCGCCTGATCCTCGCATCCACACGCCAGCGCTACGACTCGCTCACGCGCGGCCGGCTGCCGCTGTGGAGCGAGGGCGCCGCCTTTCCGGACGCCGGAGTCGTCGTACTGTTGGCCGTCGGGCCGTCCGACCGTCTGGCCGTCGCTTTACGACACGAGCTCGCGCATCTGGCGTTGCGTTGGCACGTCGGACGTCAGGTGCCGCTCTGGTTCGAGGAGGGGTATGCCGCCGTCGCCGCGGAGGAGTGGGATCGGCTCGACGCGCTGCGGCTCAACTGGCAGCTGGCCCGCGGCGTGCGCATGAATCTCGACGACGTGGATCGCGCGTTGCGTGGCGCGCGCGGGGACGCGGAGACCGGCTATGCGCTCGCGGCTACCGCCGTGCTGCTGCTCCATCGGTGGGGAGGAGCGCGCGGTCTCGCGCCGCTGCTCGCGAACCTGCCACAGGCGGAGACGTTCGACGCGGCGCTGCGCGCCACCTACCACATGACGGAAGGCGACTTCGAGCAGCGCTGGCAGCGGGACGTGGCGTCGCGGTACGGCTGGCTGTCCTGGGCGGCCGCCATGGGGTTCTTCTGGCTTGCCATCGGTGCGATCCTGGTCGCGCTGGTGATGTTCCGGAGGCGCCGCGACCAGGCCCGGCGCGCCGCGTTGGATGACGGCCAACTGCTTGACGAGCTTGAGATTGACGAATAGACTCCAGCCGCCATGCCAGAGCAAACACTCGCCCGCTCACGCCTCCGCTTCGGCCCACGGAATTATTTCGTCCTGGGCGGGGCGGTGCTATCGCTCGCCATCGGCTATTGGCTCTTGTCGAAGGGATCCACAACGCTCGCGCCGGTGCTGCTCGTCCTCGGCTACTGCGTGCTGTTTCCGGTAGGCTTGGCCCTCTAGCACCCTCGCTCTCCTCTATGGCACGGGCGAATAGCTCAGCGGTTCAGAGCGCCTGCCTTACACGCAGGATGTCGGGGGTTCGAATCCCTCTTCGCCCATTGGTGTAGCAGCTTGTAACGGAGGAACGACCAGGTGAGAGCGCTTCGATTGGTAATGGCCCTGATGGCCGCAGTGGCGGGGATCGCGTCCGCCCAGCTCGCCGCCAGACAGGAGCCGACCGAGAAACTCCTCGTGCTGCCATTCACGGCGGCGTCGGCCGACTCGGCCGCGAGCATCGTCCTCGCGGATGCGATTCGCGACCGCATCAGCCAGCTGGCCAAGAACAACGTGACGGTTGTTCCCAAGGCCAAGGTGTGCGAAGCGCTGAAGGCATCGGGTTTCCCCTGCGACGTGCTGCTCGACGATCAGCAGGCGCGGCAGCTCGCGCGGTTCCTTACCGTCAATGCATACGTCACCGGTTCCTTCGAGAAGAGCGGCAACGCGCTGACCGCCAAGGTGCGCGTGATCGATATCGGCAGCTCCGGGATGGCGGCGAGCTTCACCGCGACGAACGGCAACCCGGGCACCGCCGCGGCGCTCGCCGACGCGATCGCGCAGCGGGTCGCCACCATCATCCGCGCGAGCGAGGGAGTGCGCGAGTGCACGAGCGAGCGCCAGAAAAGCCAATTCGCCCGCGCCCGCGGCGCCGCGCAAAAGGCGCTCGCGATCGACCCCAGCTCGACCGCCGCGCATCTCTGCATCGCGTATATCTACGAATCGCAGCGGATGCCCGTGGACAGCGTGATTGCGGAGTCGCAGCGCGCCTTGGCAGGGGATTCGCTCAACGGCACCGCGTGGGAGAACATCGCGCGCGGCTACCAGCAGAAGGGCGATACGCTCAAGGCGATCGAGGCGTTCATCCACCAGCTCGCGGGTGAACCCCGGAATACGAGCAAGCGGCTCGGCATCGCGCAGCTGTTGCGCCAGATGAAGCAATACCAGCGCGCCATCGAAGTGGTCGACGAAGGCCTCAAGGTCAGCCCCGCCGATCCGCAGCTGCTCGAGCTCAAGACGACGATCTGCATCGAAGGCTCGCTGTACCGATGCGCCCTCGACGGCCTGATGGCCAAGGCCCACAACGATTCGACGCTGCTCGCGGACAGCTCCTTCCTCAAGACGGCGATGGGGGGTGCCCAGCAGGTCTCCGATACACAAGCGCTGCTCAAGCTGACCGGTGCAGCGGTCCGCAACTTCCCGAACAACGGCAGCTTCATCAGGGCGCGCGCGGCGGCGTTCGAGCTCGCGGGAATGGCCGATTCGGCCCTCGCCGTCTACAAGAAGGCGCTGACGCTCGAGCCGAACGACGTGGGCACCAGCCTGCAGATCGCGAAAACGATCATTGACCGGGCGGCCTGGGACACGGCTGCCGCGAACCGGCTGAAAACGGATACGGCTGCCCTGTCCCGGGTGCGCGGCGAATTCGCGGCGCGCGTGGATTCAGCGCGCCCCTACTTGCGGCCGGGACTTGCCTCGAGCGATTCGACGCAGCGGCTCGCGGCCGCGGTCATCATGCTGACCGGCGGCTCGAAGCTTGCCCAGGCCGGTGCCTACGACCGCGCTTACGTCTGGCTCGACACGCTCTTACAGGTCGTCGCGCCGCGCGCGCCGATCGATACGCTCGGTCCGCGCTACCAGGTGCGCATCAACGCCAGCTTCTGGTACGGCCTGTCGTCGGTGTTGACCTTGAACAAGTCCTATCAGGAAATGACAAAGGCCAAGGGGCCGAACCGTTGCGACGAGGCCAAAACGGTGTTCGACCGGCTCGCGCGCACGAAGGCCGCGCTCCTGTTAGGGCGGCGCGTCCATCCGCCGACGGCGGACCAGATGCTGGGATTCGTGGCGCAATACGAGAAGGCAAAGCCCCAGGTCCAAAAAGCGTTCAAGTGCAAGCCGCCGTTGAATTGACCTGAAGCCGCGTCTATATTCCGGCGCTCCGTAGGGGGCTGTAGCTCAGCTGGTTAGAGTGCCGGTCTGTCACACCGGAGGTCGCGGGTTCGATCCCCGTCAGCCCCGCTCCAGGCTCCGTCTGCCCCCGCAGGCGGGGCCGTTTTCTTATTATGGAGCGTGCCCACGGCCGCCTCGCCACCCGTCCCATACCACGTCCCGGTGCTCGCGGAAGCTGTCCGTACCTGGGTGACGGGAAGCCGGCGCGCCGTGGATGCGACGCTGGGCGGTGGCGGTCACGCGGCCGTGCTCCGCGAAGCGGGAGCCGAGGTCCTGGGCATCGATCGCGATCCCGCGGCGATCGCGGCCGCCCGTGCCCGACTGGGCAACGACCGCATTCGCTACGTCGCCGCCGAGTACGCGACCCCCGACGCGCTGGCCGCCGTCCTTGCCTTTCGGCCCGATCGCATTCTGCTCGACCTGGGCGTGAGCTCGCATCAGGTCGACACCCCGGAGCGGGGTTTTACCTTTCGTCCCGGGGCGCCGCTCGACATGCGGATGACGCCCGGCGCCGGGCCAAGCGCCCGCGACGTCCTGAACAGCTGGCCGGCGGAGCGGCTCACGGCGGCGTTTGCCGACTACGGGGATGAGCGGCGGGCGCGCCGGCTCGCGCAGGAGATCCTGCGGCGGCGGCTCTCCGCGCCGTTCGCGATCAGCGATGATTATGTGAATGCGATCCGCGCCGTGCTGGGACCGCGCTCGGGGGCCCCCGACTTTGCGCGGCTGTTTCAGGCGCTGCGCATCGCGGTGAACGGCGAGTTCGATGCGCTGGCGACGGCGCTCCCCGCGTTCCGCGACGCGCTCGAACCGGGCGGGCGGCTGGGCGTCATCACCTACCATTCCGGCGAGGACCGCATCGTCAAGCACGAGTTCCGCGAATGGAGCCGGGATTGTATCTGCCCCCCGCGCCAGCCGGTGTGCACGTGCCGTGGCCGCGCGCTGGGGCGCGTGCTCACCAAGAAGCCGATCGTCCCCGACGCCCGCGAAGTAGCGGCGAATCCGCGGGCGCGATCGGCGCAGTTCCGCATCTTCGAGACGGGCGATGGCAGTTAAGGGCCGGCACTGGGTGGCCTTCTGGCTCATCGCGCTGCTCGCGGCGCTGTGGGCCGTGATCGCACGGCAGACGGCGGCGCTCAACGCCGCGCGCGCACTCACGGACCTGCGCGAGGAGCGGTCCGCGCTCGAGGGCCGCCGCGCCGATCTGGACCGGCGCGTCCGCACCGCGCAGAGCCGTGCGGTGCTGTTGCCGCGCGCACAGCGCCAAGGGCTGCGGCTGCCTGCTGATACCGAGATCATCTTGCTGCCTGTGACTCCTCCGCGCTGACGATGGCCAAGCCCCTCGTCCGCCTGCGTGTCGTCCAGATCGGCCTCGCCGCCGCCCTCGCGGCGCTGATGGTGCGCGCGGGGCAGGTGCAATTGGTGGAAGGTCGGCGCTACGCCGCGGCGGCGGCGGCGCAGCGTACCGAGCGGGTCGTGCTCGAAGCGCGCCGCGGCGCGCTGTACGATCGTCACGGCATCGCGATCGCGCTGACGCAGGAGACGTATCACGTCGGGATCGCGCCCAACGAGCTGCGGGACGCGCGGCGCGACGCGGCGTTCCTCGCGCGCCAGCTACGGGTGGCGCCCGGCGATCTCGACCGTGCCCTGCGGCGGCGGTACGCGTGGTTCGCGGGGCCGTTCACGGCGCAGGACGTGCAGCCGCTGCGTGGACTCCGCGGCGTGCACCTGGAGCCGGTGCTGCGCCGCTTCTATCCGTCGGCCGAGCTCGCCCGCGCAGTGATCGGCCGCGTGGGAGACGACGGACGCGGCGGCTCCGGCGGCGGGGGCGGGCTCGAGCGCCTGCTCGATAGTCTGCTGGCCGGCACGCCGGGGGCAGCGGTGGTATTGAAAGACCGCGAGGGTCGCGAGTACGAATCGCCGGCTCGGCTGATCGCGGAGCCGGTCGCCGGCCATGACGTCGTGCTCACGCTCGACGCGGAATTGCAGGAGATCGCGCAGCGGGCGCTCGACGATGCGCTCGACCACATGCAGGCCGAGGGCGGGGACGTCGTGATGCTCGATCCCGCGACGGGCGAGGTGCTGGCCGTCGCGTCGCGGCGCGAAGGCGGCAGCATGCGGCCCAGCGCCTTCACGGAGACGTTCGAGCCGGGCTCGCTCGCCAAGATCTTCGCCGCCGCGGCCCTGATCACGCACGACCGGGTGCGGCCCACCGAACGGGTCTCGGGCGAAGGGGGCCGCTACCGTCTGCCGGACCGCGTGGTCACCGACGAGCATCCGCTGCCTACGCTGACGCTGGCGGACGCGATTCGGGTGTCGAGCAACATCGCCCTCGTGAAGTTCGCGGCCCGCCTCCGGCCCGACGAACAGTACGGCATGCTGCGCGCCTTCGGGTTCGGCGCGCCCACGGGCGTCGAGTTCCCCGCCGAATCGCCCGGACGGCTGCGCCCGCCGCGCGAGTGGACCCGCCCCAGCTCCGCGAGCCTCGCCATCGGCTATGAGCTGGCGGTCACGCCGATCCAGCTGGCGGCCGCGTACGGCGCGATCGCGAACAACGGCGTGCTGCTGCAGCCCACGCTGATTCGCGAGGTGCGGGCGCCGGACGGGGCGGTGCTCTACCGTCATCGCGCCGAGCCGGTGCGGCGGGTGGTGACGTCGCAGGTCGCCGCGAAGCTGCGGGATCTGCTGCGCGGCGTGGTGGAAGCGGGCGGGACGGCCGAGCGGGCGGCGCTCGCGAACTTCCAGCTCGCGGCCAAGACGGGCACCGCCCGCCGCGTGGTCGGCGGCCGCTATGCGCCGGGGCAGTACACGGCGTCGTTCGCCGCGCTCTTTCCCGCCGACGATCCGCAGCTCGTGGTCGTGATGAAGATCGACAACCCCCAGAAGGGGAGCTACTTCGCGGCCCAGACCGCCGCCCCGGTGACCCGCTCGATGCTCGAGCAGGCGCTCGCCGCGCGCACCGTCGCGATCGACCGCGCGCGCCTCTCCAACGTGGCGCCCGCGACTGAGCGCGCCCCGCTCGAGGAACCGGACGGTTTCGTGCCTTACGTGGTGCCGTGGCCGTACGTCCGTGACAGTGGTCAGGTGCAGGCGGCGCGGACCGTGCCCGATGTGACGGGGCGGCCGCTGCGCGAGGCGGCGCGCACGCTGCATCGGCGCGGCTTTCACGTGGTCGTGAAAGGGTGGGGCGTCATCCACCACACCTGGCCCGCGGCGGGTGAGAGCGCTCCCACAGGCTCGACCGTGACGATTTTCGCCGAGCCGCGACCGTGACATCGTCCCTCACCGCGGTCGTGGACGCGCTTGCGCGCGCGGGCTTGCTGGTCGAGGCGGGCCCCTCCGCGTCCACAGGGAACGCCCTCCCCGCGATCACCGGTCTCACGGCCGATGCGCGCAAGCTCGAACGGGGCATGCTGTTCTGCGCCGTGCGGGGGGCCGTGCTGGACGGGCACCGGTTCATCGCCGAGGCGGCCGCGCGGGGGGCTGCCGCGGCTCTCGTCGAGGCTCGGCAGCCCGTCGCCATTCCGCAAATCGTCGTGCGCAACGGGCGCCGCGCCGCCGCCGTGGCCGCCGAGACATGGTTTGGACGGCCCGCGGCCCGGCTGCAGCTCGTGGGCGTCACCGGCACCAACGGCAAGACCACGTCGGTTGTTCTCGCTCGCCACGTCTTGAGCGTGCTCTGGCCGATGGGCGCGATCGGCACGCTGGGCTGCATGGATCCCGGCGGCCGCTCCGTCGAGAGCGAGGCCGGCAACCTCACGACCCCCGGCCCCATCGACCTGCAGGCGACGCTCGCGGCCCTGGTGGAGCGTGGCGCGCAGGGCGTGGCGATGGAAGTCTCCTCCCACAGCCTCGATCAGGGGCGGGTGGACGGGCTGCTCTTCCGGGCTGCCATTTTCACGAACCTGACCCGCGACCATCTCGACTACCATCAGACGTTCGACGCCTACTTCGCCGCCAAAGCTCGGCTCGTCAGTTATCTCGCCGCTGACGGTCTCACGGTGATCAACGCAGATGATGCCGCCTGGGCGAAGCTGCCGCTCACACGGCGGCGAATTACGTTTGGGGAGCGGGGGGATGTCACCGCCCGGGGAGTGACGGTGGATGCGAGTGGCGCGCGCTTCACGCTGGTCACGCCAGGGAGTGGGGCGGGGAAGGGAGGAAGCCATCCGGTCGCACTTCCGCTGCTCGGCCGGTTCAACGTTACCAATGCCCTCGGCGTTGCCGCGTGCGCGGTGGGGTTGGATGTGCCCGCCGCTGAGGTCGCCGAGCGGCTGTCCACGGCGCCTCAGGTGCCGGGGCGCATGGAGCGCATCGCGGTGGATCCGTGCGTCGTGCTGCGCGATTACGCGCACACGCCGGATGCGCTCGAGCGTGCGCTCGAGACGGTGCGCGAGGTCACGCCACCAGGGGGCCGCGTGATCGTCGTGTTCGGCGCGGGTGGCGACCGCGACAGGGGCAAGCGCGCGCCAATGGGCGAGATCGCCGCGCGGCTCGCGGATGTGGCCATCGCCACGTCCGATAATCCGCGCACCGAGGATCCCGAGCTCATTCTCGACGACGTCGAGGCCGGGATGGGCAAGCGCCCGCACTATCGCATGGCGGACCGGCGCGCGGCGATCGCGCAGGCGCTCGAGTTGGTGCGTCAGGGTGATACTGTGCTGCTCGCGGGGAAGGGGCACGAGACGTATCAGGTCGTCGGCACCACCAAGGAGCCCTTCGACGAGCGTGAGGTCATCCGCGAGCTGGGGGCGGCGTGATGGGCGGACGGACGTGGACCAGCGCCGAGGTCGCGGATGCGCTGGGCGTACCCGCGCCGGCGAGGCTCAAGTTCAGCGGCGTCTCCACGGACACCCGGGACCGGATTCCGGGCACGCTGTTTGTCGCTCTGAAAGGCACAAACTTTGACGCCCACACATTCCTGCCCCAGGCCAAGGCGCAGGGCGCCGCGGCCGCCGTCGTCCGGCAGGGCACACCGCCGATCGAGGGACTGCCGTTCTTCGAGGTAGATGACACGCTGGTGGCGCTGGGTCAGCTCGCGCGCGCGCGCCGACGCATGCTACCCGAGGGAAGTCCCGTCGTCGCGATCACCGGCTCGAGCGGCAAGACCAGCACCAAAGAGATGATCCGCGCCGCCCTCTCGACCAAGTACCGGGTGCACGCTACGAGCGGCAACCTCAACAACCTCGTGGGTGTGCCGCTGACGATCCTGGCGGCGCCCGACGACACCGAGGCGCTCGTCGTTGAAGCCGGGGCCAGCGTCCCGGGAGAGATCGCGCGGCTGCGCGAGATCATCGAGCCCACGATCGCCGTCATCACGAACATTGGTTACGCCCACGTGGAAGGCCTTGGCTCGCTGGAAGGTGTGATGCGGGAGAAGCTGTCACTGCTCGACGGTGTGCCGGTGGCGGTGATCGGCTCAGGACCGGACGCCTTGTGGCCGGAAGCGCGACGCCGGGCGCAGGTGATCCCGGCGGCCCTGCCCGGAAAGAGCCGCGACGACACCCTGCTGGATCGGTTCCTCGACAAGGACGGCCACCCCCGGATGCCGCTCGATTCTGGAGAGACGGTCACGCTCCCGGTCCTGGGACTCCACCAGCTGGAGAACGCGCAGATCGCCCTCGCCGTCGCCCAGCGGGCGGGCGTGGAGCACAATGCGGCCGTGCGGGCGCTGGCGGACGTGCAGCTCCCCGCGGGACGGGGGGAGTTGCGGCCGATTGGGGGTCTCCTTGTTATCGATGACACCTACAACGCCAATCCGGCATCGCTGCGGCGCGCCGTGCAAACGGCCGCCTGGCTCGCCCGGCGACAGCGGCGGCCGTTGGTGGTGGTGGTAGGCACGATGTTGGAGTTGGGGTCGGAAAGTGCAAGATTGCACGCCGAAGCCGCGCGCGAGATCACGCAGCGCAAGCCCGCGTTGGTCGCGGCGGTGGGCGGCTTCGCGCGGGTATTCGAGACCCAGCGAGAGGCGCTGGGCGGACGGTTGATCACGGCGGCGGACGCCGATGCGCTCGGCCCGAAGCTGAAGTCGGCGCTGCGGGGGAATGAGCTCATCCTGCTCAAGGCATCGCGGGGCGTCGCCTTGGAGCGGGTGCTGCAGCATCTCACCTAAAGGGCGGAGAGACACTACGTGCTGTATCATCTGCTCGCGCCGCTCGCCCGCCAGCACATCTTCTTCAATCTCTTCAACTACATCACGTTTCGGGCAGCGGGCGCGACCGTCACGGCGCTCCTGCTCGCGTTCATCGTGGGGCCGTGGATCATCCGCAAATTGCGCGAGCATAAGATCGGCCAGGTCGTGCGCGCCGAAGGTCCGGCGAGCCACCACGGCAAGCGCGGCACGCCGACGATGGGCGGGCTCATCATCATTCTCGCCACCGTCGTGCCGACGCTGCTGTGGGCACGGCTCGACAGCCGCTACGTGATCGTCGCCGTCGTCGCGACGCTGTGGATGGGCCTGATCGGATTCGTGGACGACTACCTGAAGATCGTGCGCGGCCAATCGCAGGGCCTCGTCGCCCGCTGGAAGCTCGTGGGCCAGATCTCGTTCGGGGTCGTGCTCGGGGTGTACTTGTTGCTCTTCCCGCTCACCTCGAGCGTGGATGCGTCCGCGACGCAGTTGCCGCTGTTCAAGTACATCGTCTTGGTGCTGCCGTGGCCGGCCTACCTCCTGTTCGTGACGTTCGTGATCACCGCCAGCTCGAACGCGGTGAATTTGACGGATGGGCTGGACGGGCTTGCGGCGGGGCTGACCGTGATCGTCGCCGGGGCGTTCGCCGTGTTCGCCTATCTCTTCGGGCGCGTCGACGCCGCCCGTTATCTCGGCGTGATTCACCTCGCCGGGGCTGGGGAGCTCACCATTTTTTGCGGCGCCCTCATGGGCGCGACGCTCGGCTTCCTCTGGTTCAACGCGCATCCCGCCCAGGTCTTCATGGGCGACACCGGTGCCCTCGCGATCGGCGGCGCGCTTGGCACGGTAGCGATCCTGCTGCGAACTGAATTCCTGCTGCTGATCGCCGGCGGCGTGTTCGCGGCGGAGACCGTGTCGGTGTTGATGCAGACGGGGATGTACCGCTGGCGCAAGCGGCGCTATGGCAAAGAGTACGCCGACGCGCACAAGGTGTTTCGCATGGCGCCGCTCCATCACCACTTCGAAAAGTTGGGGTGGGCGGAGCCGCAGGTGGTGATGCGGTTCTATATCCTGGGGGTGCTGTGCGCGATGATCGCCCTGGCCACGCTCAAGGTGCGATGATCGTGCCTGACGCGTGGCGGCGCGGTGTCGTCGCGGTGGTGGGTCTCGGAAAGAGCGGGGTCGCGGCGGCGCGGCTGCTGGCGCGCGAAGGCGTGCGCGTGTATGCGAGTGACGGATCCGACCATCCCTACGCCGGCGCCGCGGCCGCGGCGCTCGCAGATTTGCCCGGGGTGGAGATCGAGCTCGGTCGTCACGATCTCGCCAAGATTCGCAGCGCGGCCGGAGTCGTGGTGTCCCCCGGTGTTCCTCCCGACGCGCCGCCGCTCACCGCCGCCCGCGAGGCAGGCGTCCAGATCGTCTCCGAACTGGACCTGGGCTTTCGCGCGCTCGGCGAGCGCACCCGGAGCATCGCGACCACGGGGACGAACGGGAAGACGACCACGACGGCGCTGATCGCGCACCTCCTGAGCGCCGCCGGGCTCAAGGCCACCGCGGCCGGCAATATCGGCCGCCCGCTGGCCGATGTCGCCCTCACGAACGATCGCTACGAATGGCTCAGCGTCGAGGTGTCGTCGTTCCAGCTGCATGACAGCCCGGATTTCGCCCCCGACGTGGGCGTCCTCACGAACCTCGCCCCCGACCATCTCGACCGGTATCCATCGGCGGACGCGTACTACGCCGACAAGCGGCTGCTGTTCCGGAATGCCGGCGCCGATGACGTCTGGGTCCTGAACGCCGACGACCCGCTGGTTCTGGACCTCGCGCGCGGCGTCCCCGGGCGGCGCGTGCAGTTCTCGCTCGCCAAATCCGCGGACGCCTGGTACGACACGGCAGCCCGCGTGCTGCGGTTGGGGGGGACGGTGCTGCTGCGTCGAGACGAGCTGCACCTGCTGGGGGACCACAACGTCGCCAACGCGCTCGCCGCCGCGCTGGCGGTGCGCGAGGCGGGCGTTTCACCGGCGTTGATCGCCAAGGGGCTGCGGTCGTTTCAGGCGCTCCCGCACCGCCTCGAGCCGGTGCGCGAAGTCGGCGGCGTCCTGTGGATCAACGATTCCAAGGCAACGAATATTGCGGCGACCGCCGTCGCCGTCGCGGCGATGGATCGGCCGTATGTCCTGCTCCTCGGGGGACGGCACAAGGGCGAACCGTATGGAGGTCTGATTCCCCTCCTGACCAAATGCCGCCTGGTGATCGCCTACGGAGAAGCCGGGCCGATCGTGGAGAAAGATCTCGGCGACAAGGTCAAACTCGAGCGCGCCACGACGTTCGCGGACGTCATGGCCCGCGCGCGGCGCGCGGCGAAGTCCGGGGATGCCGTGCTCCTGTCCCCTGCCTGCTCGAGCTACGACATGTTCAAGAACTACGAAGAGCGGGGGGCCACATTCCGCCGGCTGGTCGAGACACAGTGACGGCCTGGGAAGGCCGGCTGCTCGCGATGGTCACCGCGGTGCTGGTCGTGTTCGGTCTCGCCGCCGTGTACGGCGCGTCGAGCCTCGTGACTACGGCAGGGGGGCAGGTCGGGGCGAGCTTCGCGCTGCGCCAGGCAGTCGGCGCGGTGGTGGGCGGGCTGCTCGCGATTGTATTCGCGCGCACGGATTATCATCGCTGGCGCCGCTGGGCGTGGCCGCTCCTGGGCGTGACCGCCGTGCTCCTCCTCATTCCGCTGCTGCCGTTCACGCATCCCATCACGCCCACGATCAACGGCGCGCGCCGCTGGTTAAACCTCGGCGTGCTCACGCTGCAACCGTCCGAGCTCGCCAAGTTCGCCGTCGTCGTGTGGTGCGCGATGCTTGCCGCGAAGAAGGGCGACCAACTCCGCGACTTCAAGCGGGGCGTCCTGCCGTTCGTCGTGATCCTGGTGCCGCTGATCGGGCTCATCTTCCTGGAGCCTCATCTGTCCATGGCGCTGCTTGTCGCGATCCTCGCGGGGACGGTCCTCTTCACCGCCGGCGCGCGGATCGGACACTTCCTTGCGTTGGGCGTCGCCGCGGGGCCGCTGCTGTACGGCGCTGTTGCGACGGCACAATACCGGCTCGCCCGCGTGCTGACCTTTCTCAATCCCGGCACCGCGCCCACCGAAGCCACGTGGCAGGTGCAGCAGTCGCTCACCGGCATCGGGGCGGGGCAGCTCCTTGGGGCGGGCTTTGGGCAGGGCCAGCAAAAGCTCGGCTATCTGCCGTACGCCTACTCGGACTTCATCTTCTCGACGATCGGCGAGGAGTGGGGGTTCGTCGGCGTGCTCGCGATCGCGCTCCTGTTCGGCACGTTTCTCTGGCTCGGCTTCCGTATCGCGCGCAGCGCTCGCGATCCGTTCGGGCAGCTGCTCGCCACCGGGATCACGGTCATGATCGGCCTCAGCGTCGTGCTGCACATCGGCGTAACCCTCGCCGTGATTCCCGCGACCGGCGTGACCCTGCCGTTCATGTCGTATGGACGCTCGTCCTTAATCGTGGCCCTGGCGGCGACCGGAGTGCTGGCGAGCGTCGGGCGCGCGCGTCGCGGCGCGTGAAGATCGTCATCGCCGGCGGCGGCACCGGCGGCCATCTTATGCCCGCCCTCGCGCTGGCCGGGGCGGCCGCGGACGCGGGACACGAGCCGGTGCTCGTGGGCGCGGCGCGCGGCATAGAAGCGCAGATCCTTCCCCGCCATCCGTTCCGGTTTCATCTCCTGCCGATGGAGCCGCTGTATCGCCACTCCTGGTGGCGAAATCTGCGCTGGCCCGTCATTGCCGTGCGGGCGTGGCGCGCCGCAGGCCGGGTCCTCGCCGCAGAGCGGCCGGCGATCGTGATCGGCACGGGCGGCTACGCCGCGGGTCCCCTCGTCTGGCGCGCGCAGCGCGCCGGGATCCCCACCGCGCTGCAGGAGCAGAATGCATTCCCGGGGCTTACGACGCGGCTGCTCGCGCGCCGCGCGCGCCAGGTGCATCTCGGCTTTCCCGAGGCTCGCGCGCGTATCACGCCCGGTGGCCGCACCCAAGTCTTCGTTCTGGGTAATCCCATTTCGCCTCCGGGGCAGGTCGACCCCGCGGCCGCGCGTGCCGAGTTCGATCTGGCCGCGGGCGCAGGTAGGCCCACGGTTCTCGTGGTGGGTGGCAGCCAGGGGGCGCGTGCGCTCAACGAGGCACTCGCGGGCGCGCTCGAACGCGGGTTGCTCGACGCAGTCAACGTGCTGTGGGGAACGGGCGCGACGCATGAGGCGCGGTACGCGCCGCTCGCCGTGCCGGGCCGCGTCACCGTGCGCGGCTTCTTCGATCCGATCGCGCCCGCCTACGCCGCGGCCGATCTCGTCGTTGCGCGCGCGGGCGCGATGACGGTCGCCGAGCTGTGCGCCTGGGGCAAGCCGAGCGTGCTCGTGCCGCTGCCGAGCGCCGCCGCGGATCATCAGACGTTCAACGCGCGCGCGCTCGCCACCGCGGGTGCAGCCGCGCTGCTGCTCGAGCGGGATCTCTCACCCGACTCGCTCGGGCACACCGTGACTGCGCTCGCCCGCGACCGCGCACGACTCGAAGCTCTCGCCCACGCCGCCCGGGGTCGGGGACACCCCCACGCCGCCCGGGCCATCATGTCAAATGTTTTGACACTGGTCGGACGGGATTGAGGCTTTTGCAAGTTTCGTAGATTCGCTATATTAGCTGCCCACAGATGACCTTGTTTCGACCCGGGGATCCCCGCCCAATCCACCTCATGGGCATAGCTGGGGCGGGGATGAGCGCCCTGGCCCTAATCGCTAGGCACCTCGGAGTAGCCATAACTGGATGCGATTCCGACCCTTCCGAGGCTGGCGCCGCCGATTTGGCAGCCTTGGAGATCCCTGTTTGGCGGGGACACGACCCGAGTCACCTCGAAGGAGCTCGGGCGGTGGTGGTGACGGCGGCCGTCCCCCGGGAGCACCCTGAACTGGAGCGGGCCCGGGCCTTGGGCCTCCCGGTTATTCGCCGGGCGGATGCGTTGGGGGAGTTGGTTGCCGGTGGGAGCCTCGTGGCGGTCGCGGGCACGCACGGCAAAACGACCACCACAGTGATGGTAACGGAGGCACTCACGGCCGCCGGGCGAAATCCTACGGGACTCGCCGGCGGCCGTGTCGCTGCCTGGGGTGGCAACGCCCGGGTTGGTGGCGACCAGCTCTTCGTGGTGGAGGCCGACGAGTACGACAAGGCCTTCCTGGCACTGCAGCCGACCGTCGCAGTCGTGAACAACGTCGAGGCCGATCACCTCGAGTGCTACGGTAGTCTGGACGCTCTGGAAGATGCGTTCACGGAATTCGCTGGCCGGGCGCGGCGCGTGATCGTTGGGGCAGACGACGCCGGCGCGGACCGCGTGGCAACGCGACTCAAGGGCGGGAGAGGATCGGTCTGGCGTGTAGGACTTGGCGCCACGGCCGACGTGCGGATTCACAACGTGCAGCTCGAGCCCGGTGGCACGCGGGCGACCATTGAGTTGCCGGGCGGGCACACGGTGGAGTTGGTGCTGGCGGTCCCCGGTCTGCACAACGTGCGCAACGCGACCGCGGCGCTGGCCGTGCTCCACGCGCTTGGGGCAGATGTTGCGTCCGGTGCCCGGGCGCTCGCGGATTTTCACGGTGTGGGCCGGCGGTTCGAGCGGCTGGGCGAAGCGGGTGGCGTGACCGTGGTGGACGACTACGCGCACCACCCGACGGAGGTGGCGGCGACGCTCTCCGCGGCGCGGCAAGCGTTCCCCGGCCGGCGCGTGATGGCCGTGTTTCAGCCGCACCTCTTTTCGCGGACCGCGCTGCACGGCGAGGCGTTGGGAAGGGCGTTGGCCGCGGCGGATGTGGTGGTGGTCGCCCCGATCTACGGCGCGCGCGAGCAGCCGGTCGCGGGCGTGACGCATCACCTCGTGGTGCGGGGCGCGACGCGGGCGGGCGCGGCGACCGTGGGCGTGCGGGAGCGCGCGGGACTGACGGCGCATGTCGCTCGGGCGGTGCGTCGCGGCGATGTCGTGTTCACGCTCGGCGCCGGCGATGTGACGCGTGTCGGACCCGAGCTGCTGGCGCGGCTCGGGAGCGACGAGGCGGAAAGGAGGATGGCTCCTTGAAATGGCTGCCGCGGTTCCCTCGGCTGCCGCGGGCTTCGCGACGCGTCCTCGTGTGGGGCGGCGCGGCGCTGGCGGTCATCGCCCTGTGGACGGCGGCGCCCGTGTTGCTGCGGCGCTTGGCGTTCTTCCGCGTGCGGCAGGTGGAGCTCGTCGGCATCCGTTACCTCGATGCCGGCGCGGTGCTGGGGGCGCTGCGACTCGCGCCGCAGGCAAGCGTGTTCGACGACACGAACGTCCTCGCCGACCGGATTCGGGGGATGGCTGGCGTGGCAGACGCCAGGGTGGCGCGGCGGCCGCCGGGATCATTGAAGGTGATCGTGCGAGAGATCGAGCCCGTCGCGTTGGTGGCGAATGCGCGGGGTGCGCTCACGGTGGTGGATGCGGACGGCCGGTCGCTGCCGTTCGATCCCGCAAGCCACGCAACCGGGGGGGCGGGGGGCGGACTCGATCTGCCGGTCGTACAGGCCGCCGACAGTGGTGTGGTTGGCGTGCTGGCTCGGATCCAGGCGTTCGATCCGGCATTGTTTCAAACCATCGATGCCGCGCGGCCGATTGGGGAAATGCGCGACGTACTCCTGGAGTTGGGCGCTCATCGCGTGCTGCTGGCGCGCAATGCGGGGCCGGAGGTCATACAGGCCGTGCTGCTGGTCGCGAGGGATCTGGCCGCGAAGGCGCGCTCTTATGGCGAGCTCGACGGACGCTACGCGGGCCAGGTGGTGGTGCGGCGCCGGGGGATGAGGAGCGCGTGATGTCCGATCGCCGGGGAGGGCGCGGAGGAGGGGGGGGGAGTCTCATTGCCGGCCTGGACCTCGGCAGCACCAAGACCTGCGCGGTGATCGCCGAGCTGGTCGGCGACCTGCCGCGCGCCCCGCTCGCCAAGATTCTGGGCGTGGGCTTGGCCAAGAATACCGGTGTGCGCCGCGGCATGGTGCGCGATATCGACGAGACCACCCGCTCCGTCGCGGCCGCGCTGAAGGACGCCGAGCGGATGGCGGGCGTGCGAGTCACGGACGTCACGTGCGGGATCGCCGGAGAGCATGTCTCGGCGCGTGTCTCCACGGGCGTCGTTGCGGTGAGCGGTGAGGAGATCACGCCGCAGGACGTGGCACGCGTCAACGAAGTGGCCCGGGCGGTATCGCTGGGCCGGGATCACGAGCTGCTGCACGACATTCCGCAGGAATACGTCGTCGATCAGCAGCGCGGCATCTCCGATCCGGTCGGCATGACGGGCACGCGGCTCGAAGTGGAGATGTACCTCGTGACGGTGCAGTCCACCGCCGCGCAGAATCTCCGCAAGAGCGTGCAGCGCGCTGGCTATCGCGTGGCGGACGTGGTGCTCGAGCCGCTCGCCGCGTCGTATGCGGTCCTGACGGACGACGAAAAGGAGCTGGGCGTCGCGCTGGTGGAGGTGGGGGGGAGCTCGACTGGCGTCGCGATATTCCAGGAAGGCAAGATCCGCCAGCTGGCGTCGCTCAAGTATGCCGGCGCGCACGTCACGAGCGACCTGGTGCAGGGACTGGGCGTGACGCAGGCCGACGCCGAGCGACTGAAGGAGCGGCACGGCGCGGCGTATACGCCGCTCGTGGACGCTGGCGAAATGGTCAGCCTGCCGTCTACGCCGGGGCAGGGCGAGCGCACCGCCTCGCGCGAGTTGGTCGCGCACATCATCCACCAGCGGGTGGATGAGATCTTCCAGCTGGTCGCCCGGGAGTTCGAGCGGGCGGGATACGGGGCGGGCCGGCTGCCGGCCGGGGTGGTGCTGACCGGCGGCACGGCGCATCTGCCCGGCATGGTCGAGCTGGCGCGCGAAGCATTCGCGGTGCCGGTGCGGGCGGGACACCCCGAGCTCGGCATCTCCGGGCTGGTAGATAGCGTGCAGGCGCCGCGCTACGCGGTGCCGGTCGGATTGGTGCTGTACGCGGCGCGGAAAGGCGCGCACGGCGCGGCACCGGGGGGGGGAGTGTTGTTCGGCGGGAAGGACAAACTGTTCGGGCCGCTCAAGCGGTGGCTGCAAGACTTCTTCTGATCGACCGTCCGATCCTGGGCCCTAGGGGAGAACCATGATCTTCGAACTCGAAGAAACAGTGACGCAGAACGCGCGGATGAAAGTCGTCGGCGTCGGCGGGGGCGGCGGCAACGCCCTGAACCGCATGATCGACGAGCACGTCGGCGGGGTCGAGTTCATCTCCGTGAACACCGACGCCCAGGCACTCCTCAACAACAAGGCCGACGTCAAGGTCCAGATAGGGAAGAAGCTCACCCGGGGCCTCGGCGCGGGCGCCCGGCCCGAGATCGGCCGCCAGGCGATCGAGGAAAACCGCGACGAGGTGCTCCATAGCCTCCAGGGTGCGGATCTGGTGTTCGTCACCTGCGGCATGGGGGGCGGCACCGGCACCGGGGCGGCGCCGATCATCTCGCAGGTCGCCCGCGACCTGGGCGCCCTTACGATCGGCATCGTCACCAAGCCGTTCCTGTTCGAGGGGCGGAAGCGCATGCGTCAGGCGGAGATGGGCATCGCCGAAATGCGCAAGCACGTGGACACGATGATCGTCGTCCCCAACGAGCGGCTGCTGGCCGTCGTCGGCAAGGGCATCCCGTTTCAGGACGCCCTCAAGAAGGCGGACGAGGTGCTGCTGCACGCGACGCAGGGCATCTCCTCCCTCATCTGTGTGACCGGCCTCGTGAATGTAGATTTCGCGGACGTGCGCACTGTGATGCAGAACGGCGGCGCGGCGTTGATGGGGACGGGCACCGGGCGCGGCGAAAACCGCGCGATGGAAGCGGCGCAGCAAGCCATCTCCAGTCCCTTGCTCGACAACATCTCCATCGCCGGCGCGACGGGCGTCCTCATCAACATCACGGGCGGGGAGGATCTCACCCTGGGTGAGGTGACGCAGATCAGCGAAGCGATCCACGACGCCGCGGGCGACGACGCCGAAATCATCTTTGGCGCGGTCAACGACCCGGCCATGCACGGCGAAGTGCGGATCACCGTCATCGCGACGGGGTTTGATAGGACCGGAGCTATGGCGGACGCGGCGGCGGGCGTGCAACGGCCGGCGGCCGGGGTGCTGCCATTCCGTGATCGGGCTGCACGGCCGGCTCCCGCGCCGACGCCGGGGTTCGCCAAGCCGGGCGAGGTCGCGCCCAAGCGGCCGTCGGGTCCTCCCCCCGGGCAAATGCCCCTGAATCCGGAGCTGAATGAGATGGAAATTCCCACCTTCATCCGGCGCCAGATGGACTGATGGCGTGGCGGGCGAGTCACTATGGCGCCGCCGGCGCAATCGCCGCCACCATGCTGCTGTGGGGCGCGCATCAGGCGTGGCCGTCCCGCAAGACGCCGATCGCGCTGCCGATCATCGTGACGAGCGCGTACGACGAGTGGACTGACACCATCGGTCGCCGCGGCATGTTGTCCGATGTACTCACACGCGCCGGCATCACCGGGCGCGAATATGTGAGCTTCATGAAAGCCACGCGGGCGCTCAACCCGCGCCGCCTCCAGCCGGGACTCCTCTTTCACGTGCGTCGCTTGAAGGGCGCAACGGTGGCGCATCGCATCGGCGTGCGCACCGCGCCAGAGCAGCGTCTCTGGATGACGCGGCTGGGTGGGGACTCGGGGTGGAAGGAAGTGGTCGAGGAGATTCCCTGGATGACGGAGCGGCTGCGGACCACGGCCGTGATCCAATCGAACCTGTACGACGCCCTCGACGCCGCCGTCCCCGACTCGTTCTTGCCCGCCCCGCAGCGCGTCGCACTCGCGTGGGCAATCGCCGACGTGTACGACTGGGAAATCGATTTCACCCGCGACCTCCGCGCGGGGGACCGCATGGAGGTGTTGATCGAGCGTCTCCAGGGGCCGGAGGGCGAGCGCCGCCTTGGGCGCATTCTCGCGGCCCGCGTGGACGTCGCCGGCTCCCCGACCTACGCCTTTGCGTTCGAAACGGCAGCTGGGCAAGGCGGCTTCTACGACGACAAGGGGCGGTCGATGCGCCGCGCGTTCCTGCGCGCGCCCCTGCGCTATCGCCACATCTCGAGCCGCTTCGGCGGCCGCTTCCACCCCATCCTCAGGCTGTGGAAAACGCACCAGGGCACCGACTACGCGGCCGCCTGGGGCACGCCGGTGCGCGCCACGGCCGACGGGATCGTGATCCAGGCCGGCCGCAGCGGGGGGTACGGCAACCTCGTCGAGATCCGCCATGCCAATGGCATCCGCACCCGCTACGGCCATCTCTCGAGTTTTGCCAAGGGGCTGCGCGTGGGGCAGCGCGTCCGCCAGGAACAGACGGTGGGGTTCGTGGGCTCGACCGGCTTGTCCACCGGGCCGCACCTGCATTACGAGTTCCTCGTGAACGGCCGCCCGACGAATCCGCAGCGCAAAGACGCGGGCGCGGGCGAACCCATTCCCGCCCCGCTGAAAGCGGCGTTCGACAGCTTGCGCACGCAGCTCCTCGCGGAGCTCGAACCGGCGCCCGCGCGTCCCGCCGCGGCGGCCGCCGACGCCGCCGCCCGCGACGACTAACCTCCCACCCACAGACATCCGTGGAGCTCTACCCCGCCGTTGACGTGCTGGGCGGGCATGTAGCGCGCGTGCCTGCTGCTTCCGACCATGATCCGCTCGCGGTCATCGCGCGCTTCGCCGCTGCAGGCGCGCGCTGGATTCATTTCGTGGACCTCGATCGCGCCTACGGTCGCGGCGACAATCGCGAGCTCGTTCGCGCCGTGATCGGCGCGACGGACGTGCCGGTACAGGTGGGGGGCGGTCTCCGCACCGACGCCGCGATCGACGAGATGCTGGCCTGGGGCGCTGCGCGCGTCGTGATCGGCACGCAGGGCGCCACGCAACCCGAGCTGGTGGACCGGCTGCTCGCCCGCCACGGCCCCGGCCGCCTGGCGGTGGCGATCGACGCGAAGCACGGCCGACTCGCCGCCCGCGGCACGACCGAGGTGTTCGCTCTCAGCCCGCTCGAGCTGGCGCGGCGGGTGCGCGCGCAGGGGATCCGGACCGTGATCTACGCCGACGTGACGCGCGATGGCACGATGACGGGGCCCGATATCGCGGGAGGGGAACCGCTCGCGCGGCTCGATCTACAGGTGATCGCATCGGGCGGCGTCGCCTCGCTCGACGACCTGCGCGCGGTGCGCGCGGCGGGGCTCGCCGGTGCGATCGTGGGGCGGGCGCTGTACGAAGGAGCGTTCACCCTCGCGGAGGCTCTCGCATGCTTGCGGGGCTGAGGATCATCGCGGTCGCCGCTCTCATCCTGCTGCTCTGGAATCCTGCGAGCTCGCGCACGCTTCCTGCCGAGGATCAGCCGATTGTGCTCCTCGACGCGTCGCTCAGCATGAGTGGCAATGGGGAACCATGGCGCGCGGCACTGGATAGCGCGCGCACGCTCGCGCGCCAAAGGAATGCCATCGTCTGGCGCTTCGGTGCCCGCGTCGCGGCATTCGACACCACGCCGCCGACGGATGGCGCCAGCCACCTGGGCCCGGCGCTCGAAGCGGCGTCGGCCCGCGGCGGCGAGGTGATCGTGCTGACGGATGGCATCCTGGACGACATGGCGAGCATCCCCGCCGACCTGCGGCGCCGCCCCCGCGTCGTCGTCCAGCCCCACGCCTCGTTCTTCGATGCGTACATCGCCAGCGTCGAAGGCCAGCGGCGCGTCACGAGCACCGACACGGTACGGCTGAAGGTGAGCTATGCGACCGCCGGAAACCGGGATGCGAGAAGCGGGATGCGGGATGCGACGTTGACGGTGAGCACCGATGGCAGACGATTGAACTCGCGACGGGTGTCGCTGGCGGATAGCGGCGTCTTGTCCACCGAGCTCACGTTTCCCGCATCCCGCATCCCGCATCCCGGCTGGACCGTACTTGAGGTACGACTGGATGGTGTGCGCGACGCCGAGCCCCGCGACGACGTACGCCGTTTCGTGCTCGAGGTTAGTCGGCAACCGGCCGCCGTGATTTTCGCCTCGCCGCCGGATTGGGAGACGCGCTTTCTCGCGCGTGCACTCAGTGACGTCGCGCGGGTGCCGGTGAAGGTGTTCGTCGAGACCGAGCCGGGCCATTGGCGCGATGCAGCGACGCTCGCTCCGGTCGCCACGGCCGAACTGACCCGGGCGGCGCAGGGCGCGCGCCTCGTCGTGCTGACCGGTGATCCGGAGCGGGCGCGTCAATTCATCGGGAGCACCGCGGCGGCTCGGCTCATCTGGTCCACCGCAGGACAGCCAGGGGACTGGTACGTGGAACGTCCTCCCGCTTCTCCGCTCGCCGCCGTCCTGGCGGGGATCGCGTGGGACTCGCTCCCGCCGGCGACCGGCGCGGGCGTGCCGCCGCGCGATTCCACCGCCGTGGTGGTGCTCACCGCCCGTCTCGGGCGCCGTGGCGCGCCACGACCCATTGTCACCCTGGACGAGCGCAGCGGTACACGCCAGGTCACCGTGACCGCCTCTGGCCTCTGGCGCTGGGCATTTCGCGGCGGCGCCGCCGAGCAGGCGTACCGGGCGCTGGTTGCCGGGATGGTGGACTGGTTGCTAAGGGAGCAGGGAGCGGGGAGCAGGGAGCGGGCCGTGCCGGTCACGCTCGAGGTCCCCAACGGACTTCCGCTGCAATGGCGATGGACGGGCGCCGGCGAACCGCGGCCGCTCGCGATCACGTTGGAAGGCGTGTCGAAGCCCCCCCCCCCCCCC
>DATNMO010000021.1:0-7324 GCA_035602245.1 Gemmatimonadales bacterium | reverse complement strand
CTTGTTCGCCTGACCGAGCCGCTGGTCAGAGAGGGCGGACGCCTGCGTCCCGCATCCTGGGAGGAAGCGTTGACTAGGGCGACTGCGGGGTTTGCCGCCGCCAGGGACAAGGGCCCCAACGCTTTCGGCATGTTCAGCTGTTCGAAGACGACGAACGAGATGAACTTTATGGCCCAGAAGTTCACGCGCGCAGTCATGCACAGCAACAACATCGACAGCTGCAACCGGACTTGACACGCTCCAAGCGTCGCCGGTCTGGCGACAGTGTTCGGAGCCGGAGGAGGAACCTCGTCGTACCGCGAGGCTGAGGAGACGGACCTGGTCATCCTCTGGGGCTCGAACGCGCGCGAGACGCACCCGATCTTCTTCCATCACCTTCTGCGCGGTGTGCGCAACGGAGCTCGGTTGGTTGCAGTGGACCCGCGGCGCACCAGCTCCGCGCAGTGGGCAGACGTGTGGCTGGGCATCGACGTCGGCAGCGACATCGCGCTGGCCAACGCGATGGCCAGGGTCATCATCCACGCGGGTCTCGCGAACAACGAATTCATTGAACGCGCGACAACGGGCTACGACGAGTTCGCCCGCTGCGTCGAGGCTTACACGCTGGAGGTTGCGGAAAGGGAGACGGGCGTGCCTGCCTACGCGATCAGGGACGTCGCGCTCGAGTACGGCCGTGCCGACAAGGCGATGATCTGCTGGACGCTGGGCATCACCGAGCATCACAACGCGACCGACAACGTGCTCGCGCTCATCAACCTCGCCCTGCTCACCGGAAAGGTCGGCCGGTACGGCTGCGGCCTCAACCCGCTGCGCGGGCAGAACAACGTCCAGGGCGGCGGAGACATGGGCGCGATCCCGGCCCGGATGCCTGGATTTCAAGACCTCGCGGACCCGGCAATTCACGCCAAGTTTTTGAGCGCGTGGGGTGGGGCGCAGTTTCCGTCGAAGAAGGGCTATCACCTCAGCGAGATGTTCGAGGCGATGGAGCACGGCGAGCTGACGACGGCATACATCGTGGGTGAGAATCCGGCGCGCAGCGAGGCGGACCAGACTCGAGCCGTTCGGCTGCTGAGCGGTCTCGAGCACCTCGTCGTGCAGGACATCTTCCTGACACAGACCGCGGAGCTCGCCCATGTCGTGCTGCCGGCGGCGGCGGGTTGGGCTGAGTCGGAGGGAACTGTGACCAACAGCGAGCGGCGCGTGCAGCGTGTCCGCCGCGCGCTTGAGCCGCCGGCCGGCGCCCGCGACGACGTCGAGATCATCGGCGAGCTTGCCCGCCGGCTCGGCTGCGATTGGGGACACCCGACCGCGGAGCAGGTGTGGGACGAATGCCGCAGCCTTTCGCCGATGCACACGGGCATGTCATACGCCCGGCTCGACGAGCTCGGCGGCATCCAGTGGCCGTGTCCCGATGAGTCCCATCCCGGGACGCCGTTTCTGCACGCGCGGCTGTGGGAGGACCCGGTGGTGGGTCCGCGAGCCCCGCTGTTTGCGGTGGAGCACGACCCGCCGGTCGACCGCCTCACGAAAGAGTTCCCGATCCGGCTCACGACCGGGCGGCGCCTCGACTCGTTCAACACCGGCGTGCAGACCAACGAATACACGTCGCCGCTGCGCAAGCGCGAGGCGCTGCTGATCTCGCCGGCTGATGGAGAGCGGCTCCACATCGAAGATGGCGAGACCGTGAAGGCGAGCTCGCGCCGGGGGTCGGTCGAGGTACAGGTCCGGTTCGACGCGACGCTGAGGCCCGGGCTGGCATTCCTCACGCTCCATTTCCCGGACCAGGTCGCCACCAACGTGCTCACTATCGACGCCACCGACCCGAAGTCGGGCACGGCTGAGTTCAAGGCCAGCGCGATCAGGATCGAGAAGGCCTAGTGGATATCCGGACCACCGGGGGCCCGGCAACCGCCGACGAGATCGCGGCGGTCGACAGCGTGCTGGGCGATCCCGCCTCGCTGTGGGAGGGCGGAGCTCGCCACCCGGCGGACGACCATATCGCGTTCGGCGGGCACGCCGCTCGGGCGCAGCGACCGCTGCTGCTGCCTGTGCTGCACGCGATCCAGGACCGGGCCGGCTGGGTGAGTCGCGGAGCGCTCGAGTACGCGTGCCGGAGGCTGTCCATCCCGCCGGCCGAGGCGTACGCGGTCGTGAGCTTCTATGGGCGCTTCGCGCTCGACGAGCGGCCGGCCCTTGCACTCCACGTGTGCGACGACATCGCGTGCAAGTGCGCTGGGGCGGATGAGCTGTGCTCCGCGCTCGAACAGTCAATGGGTCCAGCGGGAAAGAGCTGGCATCGCAGCCCGTGTCTCGGACTGTGTGACCGCGCCCCCGCGGCGCTGGTCGAGCGTGCGGGCCCAGACCACGCGGAACTTCAGGTCGCGCCGGTCACGATCGAGGTTGCGCAGGCGATCCTTGGTGGCGGCGAGTGGCCGGCGCCAGACCAGACCAATCCCATCTCTCCAACCCTGTTCTCCCCGAGAGGGGGAGGGGGATTGTTGCGGCGGGTGGGCGTGGTGGATCCGGAAAGCATCGACAGCTATCGCGAGCATGGGGGTTATGCGGCGCTTCGGCGGGCGAGGGAGCTTGGTCCGGAGGGCGTCATCCGCGAGGTGACGGACGCGAAGCTGCTCGGCCGTGGTGGCGCGGCCTTTCCGACCGGGCGCAAGTGGGACTCGGTGTCGAAGGCTCCGGTTCGCCCCCACTACCTCGTGTGCAACGCGGACGAGTCCGAACCCGGGACCTTCAAGGACCGGGAGCTGATGGAGCGCGATCCATTCGCAGTCGTCGAAGCGATGACGATCGCCGCCTTCGCGACCGGCTGTGAGAAGGGCTACCTGTACGTGCGCGGGGAGTATCCACTGGCGAGACGCCGAATCGAAAGCGCCATTGAGCAGGCTCGAGCGTACGGATGGCTCGACTTCGACCTCGAGGTGCGTCGCGGGGCGGGGGCGTACATCTGCGGTGAGGAGACGGCGCTCTTCAACTCCATCGAAGGCAAACGGGGCGAGCCGCGCAACAAGCCGCCCTTCCCGGTGCAAGCCGGCGTGTTCGGCAAGCCGACGCTGGTCAACAATGTTGAGACCCTGGTCAACGTGCTCGACATCCTCGTCGACGGGGCTGCAGCGTTTGCGTCCACGGGCACTCAGGACTCGACGGGCACGCGACTGTTCTGCCTGTCGGGGCACGTCCGCCAGCCAGGCCTGTATGAGGTCCCGATGGGCACCACGCTGCGCGAGCTGATCGATCTCGCGGGCGGCCTGCGCGAGGGCCGGACCCTGCAGGCGGTGCTGCTCGGCGGGGCGGCGGGTTCATTTGTGACCGAGCAGCAGTTGGACGTGCCGCTGAGCTTCGAGGGCACGCGCGCGATCGGCGCCACGCTTGGTTCAGGCGCGGTCATCGTGCTCGACGACAAGGCCGACCTGAAGCAGATCCTGCTGCGCATCGCACGCTTCTTCCGCGACGAGTCATGCGGCCAGTGCGTGCCGTGCCGCGTTGGCACGGTGCGGCAGGAAGAGGTGCTGCAGCGGATCTTGAACGCACGCAGCGACGGTGAACGGGGAGGGGATATTGCGCTGCTCGGCGACATCGCGCAGGCGATGCGCGATGCGTCGATCTGCGGGCTGGGCCAGACGGCCGCCAACGCCATCACTTCGGCGGTCATCCAGCTCAAGGTGGTCTAGGTGGCTGAGAGAGTTTTCGTCGGCCTGCCGAAGAGGCTGGTCAAGGTGAGCGTCGACGGCGAGGAGCTGGAGGCGCTCGAAGGCACGACGATCCTCGCCGCGTGTAGGCAGCTTCGCATCGACACTCCCACTCTGTGTCAGCTGGAGACATTGACGCCGGTCAATGTGTGCAGGGTCTGCGTCGTCGAGGTGGAGGGATCGCGCGTACTTGTGCCGGCGTGCTCGCGCAAGGTCGAGCCGGGGATGAAGATCCAGACCGACTCGGAGCGGGTCCGTCACAGCCGGAGGCTCGTGCTCGAGCTCCTCGCGTCGTCGGTCGACATGTCGCTGTGCTCACCGCAGGTGCACGGCTGGATGGCGCGCTACGGCGCGACGCCCGAACGCTTTGGCGAGAACATCGCGACCGTCGCGCAACCAGTCAAGGTCGACAACGACCTCTACGTTCGCGACTACTCACGCTGCATCCTCTGCTACAAGTGCGTCGAGGCTTGCGGGGTTGACGCGCAGAACACGTTCGCGATCGGCGTCGCGGGCCGAGGCTTTGACGCGCACATCTCGACTGAGTTCACAACTCCTCTTCCGGAATCCGCCTGTGTCTACTGCGGCAACTGCATCGGGGTATGCCCGACGGGCGCGCTCATGTTCAAGAGCGAGTACGACATGCGCCAGGCAGGCACGTGGGACGAGTCAAAGCAGGCGGTGACCGAAACGGTCTGTCCGTACTGTGGCGTCGGCTGCATGCTCGAGCTGCACGTGCAGGACAACTCGATCGTGAAGGTGACGTCGCCTCTGGACCACAGCGTCACCGCCGGGCACCTGTGCGTGAAGGGGCGGTTCGGATTTGAGTTCGTGCAAAGGCGGAAGAAATAAAAAGAGCCGGGCCGCGGGCCCGGCTCTAGGAAGTTCCGAGTTCAGCTAGTCGCCGTGCTCGGTCTTGACGGTCTTGACAGTCTTGACGGCCGTAGTCGCTGGGGTCTCAGTGTCGGTCTCGACATCGGCAGTTTCGGTCTCGGCCGCATCCTCGTCTGTCTCGGCAGGTTCCGCGGCCTCTGCGGCTTGCTTAGCGGCCAGGGCGGCCTGCTTCGCGGCGAGCTCGGCTGCTTCCTTCTGCTGCTCGGCGGCGATCTTGGCGGCGAGTGCGGCCGCTTCTGCGGCGTCCTGCTCCTGCTCGGCGATGATCTGGTTCGAAGCCGTGAAGTCCATGTCCGGAATGCTGGAGTCGCTCGCGGCGCCCACGATGCTGCCGACGAGAGAGATTCCGCCCGTGCTCGGCGCGGAGTGCGCGAATACGGATGTGATCGCCAGGATGGCGCCCACGGCGGCGGCGGCCGTCGCGACCCCGATCTTGAACATGTTGTTTCTGGGCACGCTTGTCCTCCTTGGTTGACGGGAGTGAATGCCTAGTAACGCCCGGCCGGAAGAAAGTCGGAAGGCGCCTAGTGATCGTCCGGGGTGGGGGATGGCTTGGGCGACGGCTTTGAAGAACTTTGGTCTGAGTGGTCGTCGGTCGGCGTCTGTCGTGGCGATTCCTTCGGGTGATCCGTCGTGGCCGGCTTGGGCGCCGCCTTGGATTCAGGCGCATGCGTGGGCGCCGCGGCCGGGGCGCTGCGCACGGTGTTGGGCGACCGTTCAGGGCTTGGCGCCGGGCTGGGGGAAGTCTCGGGTGCATGGCCGACGGCTTCGATCGTCGACGCGGCGCGCTGACTCCACACGACCGGGTTTGCGCTTCCGGTGGCAGCCGTGGCGCTCAACGCCAGCAGCACCGTCGCTGCTCCCGCCAGCGCGATCGGCGCGAGCCGCCAGGGCGTGAACGCCGTTCGTGCCATCGCGTAGCGCGGCATCACGGACGGGGGCTTGATCCGGTCGAGGGCGACCTTCAGCCGCCAGTCAAATCCCGGAGCGATTGGGTGTTTACGGTTCCACATGTGAGCTTGTGTCCTGTTCAGAAGACAACGCGGGCCTCGCTTCAAGTGAGAAGCCCGTCGTACCGGATTCGTCGAGCACCGCGCGCAGTCGCGCGGCCGCCTGGCTCAGGCGTGTCCCGATCGTCCGTTCCGAGACGCCCAGCGCCGCGGCGATCTCCCGGTTGTTGTAGCCGTGGTAGTGACGCAGCACGATGGCGGCGGCGAGCTTCGGTGGAATCGAGCGCAGCGCGGTCAGCAGGTCGGGCTGCGTCGCGACGTGGGCGGGGTCAGCGGTTCCCCGTGGCCTTCCCAGCCGTCGAAGCAGCTCACCGACCGATCGCAGGCGGGCGCTGCGCCGGAGCGAGATCGCCCGGTTGACCGCGATGCGGTGTATCCACGCTTCCGCCGGGGCGTCAGGCCGCCAGCGGTTCCAGGCCTGGTACGCCTTGACGAAGGCATCCTGGGCACAGTCTTCCGCCTCGGCCGAGTCACCCAGGATCGCCGCCAGGGTCCGATAGACGCGCGGATATGCGCTGCGGTAGAGGCGATCGAAGTCCTCCCGCGACCCCGGCTGGTACGTCTCCTGCCCCCGATCAGGCACCGCCGACACGTTGGCTATAACGGCAAAGGGTACTCAGACCGGTGCCTGAGTGTCTCGCTCCCGAGTTCCTTGGATCTCGGGATCGGGACACTCTAGAGTCTGTGTGTGCCTATCGTCTGGACCAACGACCCCGCCGCGAACCAGCTCCTGGAGACCGACCCGCTCGCCCTTCTGATCGGCCTCGTCCTCGATCAGCAGGTGAAGATGGAAAAAGCGTTTTCGGGGCCGTACGAGCTGAAGCGCAGGCTCGGCCATCTCGATGTGCGCAAGATCGCGTCGATGGACCCGGACAGGCTGAACGCCGTATTTCGCGAGCGCCCCGCGCTGCACCGTTTCCCCGGCAGCATGGCCGGCCGGGTCCAGGCTCTGTGCAGGGCGATCGTGGAGGACTACGGGGGCGACGCGGGGTCGGTCTGGAAGGGAGCCGCGGATGGGGACGACCTGGCGGCACGGATCAAGAAGCTGCCGGGCTTCGGAGACATGAAGGTCAAGATCCTGGTCGCGGTGCTGGCGAAGAAGTTCGGCGTCAAGCCGCGCGGCTGGGAGAAGCACGCGGCGAACTGGCACACCGTGGCCGATGTCGATTCGGTCGAATCGATGGCACACGCGCGCGAGGTCAAGCGCGACATGAAGGCGAAGGCGAAGGCGAAATAGTTATCTGATAAGGTTTGGCCTCCGGCGCGGCCGCAGAGAGTCGCGCGGAGAGATCTAGGAGTAGGCGCCAGGCGCGCGCAGGGCGCATTAGAGGAGTCGAGAGTGAGAGAGTGCACACCCACCCGGGACGAAGCCCGGGCGCTGGCCAGAGATCATCTCTTGATCCCGGTGTACCGGGAGGTCCTGGCCGACATGCTCACCCCCGTCCGCGCTTACACGCTGCTGTGTCCGCCGGGCACCCCTGGCTTCCTGCTCGAGAGCGTGGAAGGAGGCGAGCGGCTTGCGCGCTACTCATTCATCGGTTCGGAGCCGAAGCCGCTCGAGCTGGACATCGACGATCCACTCGCGGCCCTGAGGACCGTGGCCGCTGAGGCGACCGCGCCGGTCAAAGGCGTGCCCCGGTTCCATGGCGGGGCGGTCGGCTATCTCGGGTACGAGACCGCGCGACACTTCGAGCGGCTGCCCGTCGCGCAAGGCGCGCC
>DATNMO010000020.1:0-132346 GCA_035602245.1 Gemmatimonadales bacterium | reverse complement strand
CGAGGTGTACGTGCTGACGAAGGAAGAGGGCGGGCGGCACACGCCGTTTTTCAAGGGCTACCGGCCGCAGTTTTACTTCCGCACGACGGATGTGACGGGGAGCGTGGAGTTGCCGGCGGGGGTGGAGATGGTGATGCCGGGAGACAACACGAAGATGACGATCGAGCTGATCACGCCGATCGCGATGGAGGAGCAGCTGCGGTTCGCGATCCGCGAGGGGGGCCGGACGGTGGGCGCCGGCGTCGTCACGAAGATCATCAAGTAACGAGGCTCCTATGGCGGGCAAGATTCGCATCCGGCTCAAAGCCTTCGACCACGCCCTGATCGATCAGGCGGCGGCCGACATCGTGCGCACGGCCGAGAAGACCGGCGCGCAGGTCTCGGGGCCCATCCCGCTGCCCACCAAGCGGCAGCTGTGGACGGTGCTTCGCAGCCCGCACATCGACAAGAAGAGCCGCGAGCAGTTCGAGCTCAAGACGCACAAACGCTTGATCGACATCCTCGATTCGCGGTCGCAGACGGTGGACGCGCTGACGAAGCTGGATCTGCCAGCCGGCGTGGACGTGGAAATCAAGGTCGAGTAGGCACATGAACGGATTGATCGGTCGCAAACTAGGAATGACCAGAGTCTTCGATGCCACCGGCACACACGTGCCCGTCACGGTGATCGAGGCGGGGCCGTGCGCCGTCGTCGCGGTCTCCGAAGGGCGCGTGGAGCTCGGCTTCGGTGCGAAGAAGGCCAAGCGGACCCCCAAGGCGCTGGCCGGCCACGTGAAGAAGGCCGGCGTCGAGATCGCGCCCCGGCTGATCCGCCGCTTTTCCGTCACCGGGGAAGCGCCGGCGGCTGGTAGCGCGGTGACCGTCGCGATCTTTGCCGAGGGCGACCGCGTCAAGATCCGGGGCGTGACCAAGGGCCGCGGCTTCCAGGGCGTCGTGCACCGCCACCACTTCCACGGTGGTCCGGAGACGCACGGCAACACGCGGCACCGCAAGCCGGGCTCGATCGCGCCGGGTACCGACCCCTCGCGCATCATCAAGGGCAAGCGGATGCCGGGCCACATGGGCGCGCGCAACTTCACCGAGATTGGTCTCCGCGTCGTCAGGGTGGACGCTGAGAAAAACCTCTTGTTCGTGCGCGGATCGGTGCCGGGGCCGATGAACGGCCTGGTCACCGTCCGCAAGCAGGGAGGCGCGAGCCGCCATGATTGAAGCTCCTCACTTCTCCGCGGCGGGCGCCAGCAAGAAAGCCGTGACGCTGCCGGCAGCGCTGTTCGACGGGACGGTGAACGAGGACCTCCTGCACCGCGCGGTGATCACGTACCTGTCCAACCAGCGGCAGGGCACGCACGACACCAAGACGCGCGCCGAGGTCTCGGGCGGCAACCAGAAGCCGTGGCGGCAAAAGGGCACCGGCCGCGCCCGGCAGGGCTCGACCCGCTCGCCGCAGTGGCGTCATGGCGGCATTGTGTTCGGGCCGCATCCGCGCAGCTACCGGCTCGGGATCCCGAAGAAGATGCGCCAGCTCGCCAAGAAATCGGCGCTCAACGCGCGCGCGCGCGAGGGCGCGCTCGTGGTCGTGGACGCGCTGACGTACGAGAAGCCCAAGACAAAAGACTTCGCGGCGCTGCTCGGCAAGCTGGGCGCCAGCGACAAGAAAGTCCTGGTGCTGACGGCGGGCGACGCCGCCACCACGCACAACGTCTACCTCTCGGGCCGCAACATTCCCGACGTGCACGTCATGCGGTTCGCCGACGCGACCGCGTACGAAGTGCTCTGGGCGCAGGCGGTCGTGGTGGAGCTCGGCGCGCTGGAAGGCGGCGCGCCGGACAAGGAGGCGCCCGATGCCTGACCTGCACGCGACCATCGTGCGTCCCGTCGTCACCGAGAAGTCGTCGGCGGCATACGGCGCTCGCAAGGAATACGCGTTCCGCGTCCATCTGGACGCCACCAAGCCGCAGATCAAAGCGGCGATCGAGTCGCTGTTCAAGGTGTCCGTGACCGACGTCCGGACCATGGTGGTGCGGGCCAAGCGCCGCACCTATGGGCGGTACGCCGGGCGGCGGCCGTCCTGGAAGAAAGCGATCGTCACCCTCAAAGAGGGCGACGCCATCGAGGTATTCGAGGGCTGATATGGGAATCCGACAGTTCCGGCCGATGACCCCGGCTACGCGGTTTCGCTCGGTGTCCGACTTCGCGGAGATCACGAAGACGGAGCCCGAGAAGTCGCTGCTCGAGCCGCTCCGGCGCACCGGGGGGCGCAACAACAAGGGCCACATCACCAACCGCTGGCAGGGCGGCGGCCACAAGCGGCAATACCGGCGCATCGATTTCCGGCGCGACAAGTTCGGGATTCCAGCCCGCGTGGCGGCGATCGAGTACGACCCGAACCGCACCGCCCGGATCGCGCTGCTGCACTACAGCGACGGCGAGAAGCGCTACATCATCGCGCCCAAGGGGCTGAGCGTGGGCGACAGCGTGGTCTCCGGGCCCGGCTCCGACATCCGCGTCGGGAACGCGATGCCGCTGTTCGAGATCCCGCTCGGTACCGCGGTGCACAACCTGGAGCTCAAGATCGGCCGCGGCGGCCAGCTGTGCCGCGGCGCCGGCACGAGCGCGCAGGTCGTGGCGAAGGAAGGCAACTATGTGACGCTGCGGCTCCGCTCCACCGAGATGCGCATGGTGCGCGGCGAGTGTCTCGCCACGATCGGCGAAGTGGGCAACGCCGAGCACGAGCTGCTGTCGATCGGCAAGGCGGGCAAGAGCCGCTGGCTCGGCCGCATGCCGCGGGTGCGCGGCGTGGCGATGAACCCCGTCGACCACCCGCTGGGTGGGGGTGAGGGCAAGTCGTCCGGTGGCCGGCCGCCCGCGTCGCCGTGGGGCAAGGTCGAAGGCAAGAAGACCCGCCACAAGAAGAAGCGGTCCACGAAACTCATCGTGCGCGGTCGCAAGCGCGGGAAGGCGACGACGTAATGGGACGCAGCGTCAAGAAAGGGCCCTACGTCGAGGAGTCGCTCCTCGTCAAGATCCGGGTCCTGAACGAGCGCAATGAAAAGAAGGTTTTCAAGACGTGGTCACGGCGCAGCACGATCACGCCGGACTTCGTGGGCCACACGCTCGCGGTGCACAACGGGAACAAGTTCATCCCCGTGTACATCACCGAGAACATGGTGGGCCACAAGCTGGGCGAGTTCGCTGCGACGCGGCTATTCCGCGGCCACAGCGCCAAGGGGTCGGCGGCCGAGCGGGAAGCCGAAGCCGCGCCCACCGAGCCGGCGAAGGAGTAACGGATGGAAGCCCGAGCGATTCAGTATTCGGTGCGCCAGTCGGCGCGGAAGATGCGGCTCGTGATCGACCTGATCCGCGGCCGCGCCGTGCCGGAGGCGGACGCGATCCTGCGCTTCTCGAAGAAGCGGGCCGCGCGCCAGATCCATAAGGTGCTGAAGTCGGCTGTGGCGAACGCGCAGCAGGCGGCGCAGCGCGACAACGCGCCGTTCGACGCCGACGGGCTGCGCGTCACGTACGCGATAGTGAACGAGGGCACGACCCTGAAACGGTTTACCGCGGCGGCGATGGGGCGCGGCACGCCGATCCTGAAGCGGACCAGCCACGTGGAGATCCGCGTGGCCGGTGCCGCGGCCCCGGCAGCGCCCGCGCGCGAGGCCAAGCCCGCGCCGGCCGCGGCCAAGGCCGAAGCGAAGCCGGCGACCAAACCGCGCGCGAAAGCGGCGGCGGCGACGAAAGCGAAGAAGAAGGCCCCCAGCAAGACCAAGAACAAGAAAGCGAGCAAGTAAAGTGGGCCAGAAAACGCATCCCTATGGGTTCCGGCTGGGCATCGTCAAGCCGTGGCGCTCGCGTTATTTCGCGAACCGCGACTTCCCGGCGCTCCTCAAGGAAGACGAGCTCATCCGGAAGTATCTCAAGACCCGGCTCAGCCATGCCGCGATCGCCGACATCCATATCGAGCGCAAGCCGGGGAAGGTGACCGTGACGGTGCACACCGGCCGGCCCGGCGTCGTGATCGGCAAGCGCGGTGCCGAGGTGGACAAGCTGCGCGACGAGCTGGCTCAGCTCACCGGCAAGGAAGTCGGGATCAACGTCGAGGAGATCAAGCGGCCGGAGCTCGACGCGCAGCTCGTGGGCGACAGCGTGGCGCACCAGCTGACGCAGCGCATCTCGTTCCGCCGCGCGATGAAGCGCGCGGTGCAGAGCGCGATGCGGATGGGCGCGCAGGGGATCAAGATCAAGACGGCGGGCCGGCTGGGCGGTGCTGAAATCGCCCGGACCGAGGGCTACCACGAGGGCCGCGTGCCGCTGCACACGCTCCGGGCCGACATCGATTACGCGACGTCGACCGCGAAGACGACATTCGGCACCATCGGCGTGAAGGTGTGGATCTTCAAGGGCGAGCGCACCGAAGATCTCCACGGCCGCACCTACTCCACGGGCGTCTGACCGATGCTGGCACCGAAGCGCGTCAAGTTTCGCAAGCGGTTCAAGGGCCGCACCAATGGGATGGCGACGCGCGGCAACACCGTCGCGTTCGGCCACTACGGGCTGATGTCGCTCGAGCCGGGCTGGATCTCGAACCGCCAGATCGAGGCGGCACGCGTCGCGCTCACGCGCGAGATGAAGCGCGGCGGCAAGGTGTGGATCCGGCTGTTCCCCGACAAGCCGATCACCAAGAAGCCAGCCGAGACCCGGATGGGGAAGGGCAAGGGCAATCCCGAGGGCTGGGTGGCGGTGGTGAAGCCCGGGCGCATCATGTTCGAGCTCGAGGGCATCGAGGAGAAGCTGGCGCGGGAAGCGCTGGACCTCGCGGCGGCCAAGCTGCCGGTCAAGTCGAAGTTCGTGAAGCGGGAGGAGCGTTAGGATGCCGGCGAAGAATCGACCCGAGGAACTACGCGAGCTCAAGACCGACGAGCTGTCGCAGAAGCTGGCGGCGCTCACGGAGGAGCGGTTTCGCCTCGAGTTCCGCCGGGCCACCGAGGCGCTGACGAACCCGCTGCAGCTGCGTGCGATCCGCCGCGACATCGCGCGGATCCAGACCATCCTGAAGGAAAGGGCGTCGGCATGACGGCCGGGACGGAAAGAACGCGCCGCAAGGTCCGGACGGGCGTCGTGGTCAGCGACAAAATGCAGAAGACCGTCACGGTCTCCATGACGCGTCGGTTTGCCCACGGCTTCTACGGCAAGCAGATCAACCGCACCAAGACGGTGGCCGCGCATGACGAGCACGGCGCCAAGATGGGCGACACGGTGCGCATCGCGGAAACCCGGCCGCTCTCAAAGCGCAAGCGCTGGCGGGTCGTCGAAATCGTCGAGCGCGCGAAGTAAGCGGAGAGAGCCATGGTGCAGCAAGAATCGATTCTCAAGATCGCGGACAACTCGGGGGCGCGGCGCGCCCTCGTGATCCGCGTGCTCGGCGGCTCCAAGCGCCGCTACGCCGGGCTGGGCGACGTGGTGGTCGTCACGATCAAGGACGCCATTCCCACGGGAACGGTCAAGAAGGGGGAAGTGGCAAAGGCGGTGATCGTCCGGACGGCCAAGGAGACGCGGCGCAAGGATGGCTCCTACATCCGGTTCGACGAGAACGCCGCCGTGCTCATCAACGACCAGGGCGAGCCCCGGGCCACGCGCATCTTCGGGCCCGTCGGCCGCGAGCTGCGGGAGAAGAAGTTCATGAAGATCGTGTCGCTCGCGCCGGAGGTCATCTGATATGAAGCCGCTCGTCTACAAGAAGTCGCGCCGCGTGCGCGGCATGGAGCCCAAGCGCCACAAGCTGCACGTCGCCAAGGGCGACACGGTGCGCGTCATCAGCGGCGATGACCGGGGCAAGGAAGGGAAGATCCTCCACGTCTATCCCAAGAAGTACCGGGTGGTGGTGGAGGGCGTGAACATCGTGAAGAAGCACAAGCGTGCCACGACGCCGCAGGGGGAGAGCGGGATCATCGAGTTCCCCGCACCCATCGCAGCCTCGAACGTGATGCTTCTCGACCCCAAGTCGGGAACACCCACGCGGGTGCGGCGGCGCCAGGACAAGGATGGGACGGTGGAGCGGATCGCGGTCAGGTCCGGCCAGCCCATCCCGCGAGTGAGGTAGTATGGCGGACGAAAAAGAGAAGCAGGAAAAGCCGGAGAAGCCGCCGCAGCCCAAGCAGGAAAAGCAGGCCAAGAAGCCGAAGCCGCCCAAGGGCGAGCCCAAAGCCGAAGCGGCCGTGCCTGCGATACCAGAGGCCCCGGCGGAGCCGGCGCCGCGCGCGCGCCTGCTGGACATCTACGAGCAACAGGTGCGGGGCAAGCTGCAGCAGCAGTTCGCCTTCAAGAACCCGCACCAGATTCCGCGGCTCAAGAAGATCGTCTTGAACGTGGGGATGGGGGACGCGGTCAAGAACCCCAAGGGGCTGGACGCGGCGGCCGCCGAGCTCGCCGCCATCAGCGGCCAGCACCCCGTGATCACGCGGGCCAAGAAGTCGATCGCGAATTTCAACCTGCGCGAAGGGCAGCCGATCGGCTGCGCCGTGACGCTGCGCGGCGGCCGGATGTACGAGTTCCTCGACCGCTTCATCACGATCGCCGTGCCGCGGATGCGCGATTTCCGCGGCTTGCCGACGAAGAGCTTCGACGGGCGGGGCAATTACACGCTGGGCATCAAGGAGCAGATGATTTTTCCCGAGATCGACTACGACAAAGTCGAGCGGATCCACGGGATGGATATCACGTTCGTGACGAGTGCCGGGCGCGACGACACTGCGCTGGCCCTCTTGCGAGAGCTGGGCATGCCCTTCCGGGGTGAGACCCCCGTCGCGGCAGCCTAGGAGACCTCATGGCGAAGAAGTGCTGGATCGAGAGAGTGAAGCGGGGGCCCAAGTTCAAGGTGCGGCGCTACTACCGGTGTCAGCGCTGCGGCCGGAGCCGGGGCACGCTCCGCAAGTTCGAACTGTGCCGCATCTGTTTCCGTGAGCTTGCGCTGCGCGGGGAAATCCCCGGCGTGCGCAAAGCCAGCTGGTAAAGGACACGCGATGAGCGTCATTGATCCCGTCGCCGATATGCTCACCCGGGTGCGCAACGCCTGTATGGCGGGCCACCGCCGGGTCGACATGCCGGTGTCGAAACTGAAGGTCGCGATCGCCACGATTCTCCGGGATAACCACTACGTCCAGGACTTCAAGGTGCTGGACGATGGGCGCCACGGCCTGCTGCGGCTGTACCTGAAGTACCACAACGACGCGCCCGTCATCCGGGAGCTGCAGCGGGTGTCGTCTCCCGGGCTGCGGCGCTACGTCAAGGCGCGCGAGATTCCCCGCGTCAAGAACGGTCTGGGGATGGCGATTCTCAGCACGCCGCAAGGTCTCATGACCGACCGCGAAGCCCGCACCGCCCGCGTGGGCGGTGAGCTGCTCGCGGTGATCTGGTAAGGGGAGCGCGCGCATGTCCCGCATCGGCAGGAAGCCCGTTCCGATCCCCAAGGGCGTCACGGCCCAGATCGACGGCCACCGCATCACGGTGAAGGGGCCGAAGGGCGAGATCGGCCGGACGCTGCACAAAGACATGGCGATCTCCCTGGAGGAGAACGCGGTCGTCGTGAAGCGTCCCTCCGACGAGGCCCAGCACAAGGCATTGCACGGCCTCACGCGGACGCTCATCGCCAACATGGTGGAAGGCGTCACCCAGGGCTTCGCAAAGTCGCTTGAGATCCAGGGCGTCGGCTATAAGGCCGAGCCCAAGCCGTTCGGCGTGCAGCTGGTGGTGGGATTCTCGCATCCCGTTCCCTATCACGCCCCTCAGGGGATCAAGATTTCGGTGACCAACAACGTCCTCGTGAAGGTCGAGGGCATCGACAAGGAACTGGTGGGCCAGGTGGCCGCGGAGCTGCGCAACGTCCGGCCGCCGGAACCCTACAAAGGCAAGGGCATCCGCTACGCGGGCGAGCAGGTCCGGCGCAAGGCGGGCAAGACGGCCCAGGCAGCGAAATAAGCCATGCGATCCATTCACAAGATCAAGACCGCGGCGCACAACCGCTATCGGCGCCACCTCCGCGTTCGTAAGAAGGTCGCGGGGACGCCGGAACGGCCCCGGCTCGTCGTGTTCCGCTCCTCGAAGCACATCTACGCCCAGCTGGTGGACGATCAGCGCGGCGTCACGCTCGCCGGAGCCGCGGACACGTCCGAGGGCATGCAGGTCGACGGCAAGGGCAAGGTGGCGCGGAGCTTCGCGCTCGGCCGGCTCATCGCCGCCAAGGCCAAGGAAAAGGGCATCGCGAAGGTGGTGTTCGATCGCGGCGGTTACCAGTACCACGGGCGCGTGAAGGCGGTGGCCGACGGCGCCCGCAAAGGCGGATTGGAGTTCTGATGGAGAACGACAAAGAGCCGGGGCTCGACAACGTGTCGGCGTCCCCCCCCCTCCCCCCACCCACTCCCGAACCGCCGCAGGCGCAGCCGCCCGCGGCGGACGCGCCGCCCATCGAGCAACATCCCCCGCGTGGCGGTCGGGGGGGGGGCCCTCGGGGCGCGGGTGGTGGTGGCGGCGGCCGGGGTCGCGGCCGGGGCCGCGGCGGTGACCGGCGTGAAGGCGAACGTCAGCGCGAGAACGACGGTGTGGTCGAGAACGTCGTCGCGATCAACCGCGTTGCGAAGGTCGTGAAGGGCGGCCGGCGCTTCAGCTTCAACGCGCTCGTCGCTGTCGGCGACGGCAAAGGCCAGGTGGGCGTCGCCACCGGCAAGGCGAACGAAGTCAGCGAAGCGGTGCGCAAGGCCGTCGAGGCCGCGCGTCGCCGCATGTTCGAGGTGCCCCTCACGGGCGGCACGATCCCGCACGAAATCGTGGGGAAGCACGGCGCCGGGCGCGTGCTGCTCAAGCCGGCGGCGTCCGGAACCGGTGTAATCGCCGGCGGTCCCGTGCGCGCGGTGCTCGAGTGCGCCGGGATCCGGGACATTCTCACCAAGAGCCTGGGCTCCACCAATCCGCACAACATGGTGCGTGCCACGATGGACGGTCTGAAGCACCTGACGACCGCGCGGCGCGTCGCCAAGGAGCGGGGCGTCGAGCTCGAGGCGATCCACTACAAGGCCCGTCAGGACGCCGGGGTGACCCATGGGTAGGCTGCCCCCCACCAGGAAATACCGGAAGCGCAAGTCCGGCCGGGATCCGGTGCTGCCGCCGCCCGGCAAGGGCAAGCTCCGGATCAAGCAGGTGCGCTCGGGCAGCGGCCATTCGTACCGGATGAAGCGGACGCTCGAAGCCCTCGGTCTCAAGCATCATCAGGCCGAGGTCGTGCACGCGGATCACCCCGCGCTGCGCGGCATGCTCAATCAAGTGCGGCACCTGGTGCGGGTGACCGCCGAGAAGGAAGGGAAGCGGTAGATGCCCGCCACCAAGACGAAGGCCAAGCGCAAGCCCAAGGCGACGCCGGAAGCGCCGGCGCCGCGGCTAGCCCTGCACGACCTGAAGCCGCCTAAGGGCTCGCATCGCGCGCGCATCCGCAAGGGGCGCGGCCCCGGCTCGGGCATCGGGAAGACGGCCGGCCGCGGCGGCAAGGGTCAGACTGCGCGCGCCGGGAAGAAGATTCGCCCCGGCTTCGAGGGCGGCCAGATGCCGCTCATCCGCCGCATTCCCAAGCGGGGCTTCACGAACCCGTTCAAACAGGCAGCGCAGGTGGTGAACGTGCGCCATCTGGTGCTCCTGGCCGAGGGCGTGGAGGTGACCCCGGAGACGCTGTTCGGGGCGGGCCTGGTGCGCCGGCCCGACCATCCGATCAAGCTGCTCGGCACCGGAGACGTGGGCGGGCGCAAGTTCGTCGTGAAGGGCGTGGCCGTGTCCGCCAGCGCGAAGACGAAGATCGAGCAGGCCGGCGGGACGATCGGGGCCTGACGCCGTGACGGCACCGCTTCCCAATCTGTTCAAGGTCCCGGAGCTGAAAGAGAAGCTCCTCTTCACGTTCCTGTGCCTGGTCATCTACCGCATCGGGGCGCACATCGCGACACCAGGCGTGAACGTCGACGCCCTGGCGGACTTTCTTCACAACGCTGGGCAGGGCACGCTCTTCCAGCTGTACGATCTCTTCGCGGGCGGTGGCTTCTCGCGCGCGACCGTGTTCGCGCTGGGGATCATGCCGTACATCTCGGCCAGCATCGTATTCCAGCTGGCCGGGCCCGTATTCCCCGTCATCGAGAAGATGCAGCGCGACGAAGAGGGCAAGAAGAAGCTCACGCAGTGGACGCGCTATCTCACAGTCCTGCTGTGCCTCTTCCAGGCGTACGGCTTCGCGATCTTCACCGAGCAGCTGCCCAACGCCGTCGCCCACCCGGGTTGGGCTTTCCGGATGACGACGGTGCTGACGCTCACGACGGGCGGCGTCTTCGTCATGTGGCTCGGCGAGCAGATCACCGAGCGCGGTATTGGAAACGGGATGAGCCTGCTGATCTTCTTCTCGATCATCGAACGCATCCTCCCCGAGACGCTCCGCACGATCGAGGCGCTCAAGACCGGCACGCTGAGCCTTCCGGTGCTGCTGATCGTGCTGGCGATGATGGCGCTGGTGGTCGCGGGGACGGTGGCCGTGACGGTCGCGGCGCGCCGCATCCCGATACAGATCCCACGCAAGGTGATGGGCCGGGGCAGGATCCGCGAAGGCCAGAAGACGTTCATCCCGCTGCGCATTAACAGTGCGGGTGTGATGCCGATCATCTTCGCGCAGTCGCTCATCATCGTGCCGGGCACGGTCGCGACGTTCAGTGGCGTGGCGTGGCTGAAGCGGTTCGCCGAGTACTTCAACACCACGTCGGTGTGGTATATCATCACCAGCGCGGCGCTGATCGTCTTCTTCGCGTACTTCTACACGTCCATCATCTTCAACCCGGTGGACCTGGCAGAGAACCTCAAGAAGCAGGGCGGGTTCATCCCCGGCGTGAAGCCGGGCGCGGCGACGGCGGATTACATCGACGAAGTGCTGACGCGCATCACGCTCCCCGGCGCCCTGTTCCTCACGTTCGTGGCGCTGCTGCCGATCGTCGTGTCCAACACGCTCAACATGCCGTTCGGCTTCGGCGGCACGGCGCTGCTGATCGTCGTGGGCGTGGCGCTGGATACGGTCCAGCAGGTGCAGCAGCATCTGCTGCTCCGCCAGTACGACGGCTTCATGAAGGGTGGCGGCCCCGGCGGCGGCACCTCGCGGGTCCGCTTCCGCCGCTAGTGTACATCCTCATCCTGGGGGCGCCGGGCTCCGGCAAGGGGACCCAGGGGAAGATCCTCGCCGAACGGCTCGGGCTGCCCAAGATCACGACCGGGGATCTCCTGCGCGCCGCCATGAAGGCCGGCACGCCGCTCGGCACCGAGGCCAAGACGTACTACGACGCCGGCAAGCTGGTGCCCGACAGCGTGGTGCTGGGCATGATCAAGGACGAGCTGGCGCGTCCCGAGGCGAAGAGCGGCGCGATCTTCGACGGCTTTCCGCGCACCGCCGCCCAGGCGGAGCTCGTGGACAAGACGCTGGCCGAGCGGGGCCAGCGGCTGAACCACATCCTGCTGCTCGACGTTACCGAGGACGAGCTGTTGCGGCGCATGCGGGAGCGCGCCCAGATCGAAGGCCGTTCCGACGACACGCCCGAAGCGATCGCGACCCGCCTCCAGGTCTACCAGCGCGACACCGCCCCCCTCATCGCGCACTACGCGCAGCGGGGGATCGTGCACCGGGTCCCCGGTACCGGGACGATCGAACAGATCACCGAGGAGATCAAGCGGATCATCGGGCGATGATCACCATCAAGTCGACGCGGGAGATCGAGACGATGGCGGCCGCGGGTCGGATCGTGGCCGAAACCCTCGCGCTGGTCGGGCGGCACGTGCGGCCCGATGTCACCACCGAAGAGCTGGACCGCCTGGCCGAGACCTTCATCCGCAGCCATCCGGGCGCGCAGCCCTCGTTCAAGGGGCTGTACGACTTTCCCGCCACGCTCTGTACCTCCATCAACCAGGAGATCGTGCACGGCATTCCATCCTCCAAGCGGGTGCTGCACGACGGGGACATCCTCAGCGTGGACGTCGGCGTCCGGCTGGAGGGATTGCACGCGGATTCCGCGGCCACGTTTCCCGTCGGCGAGATCACGCCGCAGGTGGCGCGCCTGCTCGAGGTGACGCAGGAGGCCCTCGCCGCCGGCGTCGCGCAGGCGCGCGCCGGAAACCACGTCGGGGACATCGGCCACGCCGTGCAACGCGTGGCCGAGGGGGCCGGGTACTCGGTGGTGCGGGAATTGGTGGGGCACGGCATCGGCGCGGCGTTCCACGAGGAGCCGCAGGTGCCGAACTACGGCAAGCCGAAGCGCGGCCCGCGCCTCGTGCCGGGCATGACCATCGCCATTGAGCCGATGATCAATCTGGGTGGCTCGGCCATCCGCACGCTCGACGACAAGTGGACCGTGGTGACGCAGGACGGATCGCTGTCGGCCCACTTCGAGCACACGGTGGCGATCGGGGAGAACGGGTCGCCACCCCGGATTCTGACCACGGCACGTTAGCCGATCCCCAGCCGTCCCGCCTGATCGAGTAAATCCCGTCCTTTAGCGGGATCGGACATCGCCGCCACGTTCACCTTGATGTTTTCGACCGCGCCCTCGATCGCCGTGCGGGCCAACAGGGCGGCGACCCGTGCGTCGCTGACCGCGTTCTTGTTGCCGATCCTCTCGATCTCTCTGGCCAGCACCTGTATTCGCCCTGCACGCTTTGCCACCTCGGCCGGGGTCCGGGCCGCTTCGACGAGCGCGTCGTCCACCGCCGCGGCGCGGCGGTGGTCGTCCTTGGGAATCTTGTAGGCGTGGGCTACACCGGCATACGCCGCGGCGTCCTCGTCCACGAGGCGCCGCAGCTCCGCGCGCAGCCGTTCGGCCTCAGCGAGGATTTCCCGTGCGCGCGTCTCCACCGCAGCGTAGGCCTTCCGGCCGACCGTCAGTCGCGCCACCATCGCCACAAGGCCCGCAGCGAGCGCGCCGGCAAGGGCCGCGGCGCTGCCGCCTCCCGGCGTTGGCGCACCGCCCGCCAACTCATCGAGCCAGCCGTCCAGCGACGGCCCTTGTGCCTCGCGGATCTTGGCTTCGAGCACGTGGTCTGCGGCATCCGGCAGCATGAGCGAGGTCGCCGCCGCGCCCACAAGTGCGCGCTCCGGTATCAGGCCCACGATTTCGCTCTTCTTCACCCCCACCCCCCGCTCGGTCGCCGCCGCCTTGACGGCCAGGAAGACGGTGGCGAGCGGCGTGACATCGATGTCGAGCAGGTTCATCGACACCTGAGCGAGCCCGCCCACCTCGAAGCCGCTCGCCTGTACGGCGGGGAGCCCGCCGCTCGACGTGCGAATGCGCTTGGCGATCTCCTTGGCGATCGCGACGTCCGGCGTATCCAGGTAGATGTTGTAGGCGACGAGAAACGGCCGGGCGCCGATCGCGGTCGCTCCCGCGGTGCGATGGATCTGCTTGGGACCGAAATCGGGATCCAAAACGCGCTCGCGCAGTCCTTCGAATTCGCCTTTCCTGATATCAGGCAGCCGTTCACGCTCCGGGCGAGCCGCCGCCTTCGCGTACAGGAACACCGGAATCCCGAGCTCCTTGCCCACGCGCTCGCCGAGTTGGCGCGCGAGAGCAACGCATTCGTCCATCGTCACGCCCGCGACCGGCACGAAGGGGACGACGTCCGTCGCCCCCATGCGGGGATGTTCCCCGGTGTGTTTGGTGAGGTCGATTCGGTCAGTGGCAACGCGCATCGCGGCGAATGCGGCTTCGAGTGCCGCGGCGGGGGGCGCGACAAATGTAAACACCGAGCGGTTGTGCGACGCGTCCGCTTGGACGTCGAGCAGACGGACGCTCGGCACGGCGACGATCGCCGCGCGCAACCGCTCGATCGTCGCGGCATCGCGGCCCTCGGAAAAATTCGGAACGCACTCGACCAGCGGTGACGCCATCACGCAGTCCTCAACAGCCCCAGCAGCCATTCGTGCATCGCCGGATTGCCCCCTACGATGTCGCCGTGCGTGAGCAGTGCCTCGCTGCCGTCGAGCCGGGTAACGCGGCCGCCGGCTTCGCGGATCAGCATGACGCCGGCGGCGATGTCCCACGGCGCCAGCCCCAGCTCCCAAAACGCGTCGAAGTGACCAGCGGCCACGTGGGCCAGATCGAGCGCCGCGGACCCGGCCCTGCGAATGCCGCTCGCCGCTCGAGTGACCGCCGCGAACTGGCGTAGATAGTCGTCCAGATTGCTCAGCTCTCGGAAGGGAAACCCGGTCGCAACCAGCGCGCGGCGCGGATCGACGACGCTCGAAACCCTGACTCGTGCGTCGCCCAGCCACGCCCCGCCGCCGCGCGCCGCGCGGTAGACGACGTCACGCGTCACGTCGTGGATCACGCCCGCGCAGAGCTCACCGCGCACCGCACACCCGATACTCACCGCGAACTGCGGATAGCCATGCAGGAAATTGGTCGTGCCGTCGAGCGGATCCACGATCCACACGACCTCGCCGGAGGTGGCGACGTCGGGCGTGAACTCTTCGCCCACGACGAGCGATCCGGGGACCTCGCGCACGAGCGCCTCGGCGATCAGCGACTCGGCTGCCCGGTCTACCTCCGTGACGAAGTCGTTCTGGCCTTTCTCGGTCCACGCCTGCGGCGCGGGGCGACTCGCGGTGCGGATGTAGGACGCCGCGCGCGCCGCCGCCCGCGCGGCAAGCTTGACTAAGTCGTTGTAATCTCGCACCTTGTGACCCCTATGGCGCGCGTCTTCAGCGGCATCCAGCCCTCCGGGGAGCTGCACATCGGCAACTACCTCGGCGCGGTGCAAAACTGGGTCCGGCTCCAGCACGAACACGACTGCCTGTTCTCGATCGTCGATCTCCACGCCATCACCCAGCCGTACGACCCCGGCACCCTGGCCTCGCTCACCGTGGATATGGCGGTGAGTCTGTACTCGGCGGGCCTCGATCCCGACAAGTGTATCGTCTTCGTCCAGTCGCACGTCGCAGAGCACACCGAGCTCAACTGGCTGCTCACGACCGTCACCCCGGTCGGCGAGCTGGAGCGCCAGACGCAGTTCAAGGACAAATCCCAGCGCCAGGAAAGCATCTCCGCCGGCCTGCTGGCGTACCCGATACTGCAGGCGGCCGATGTGCTGCTCTACAAGGCCAGCCTCGTGCCGGTCGGCGAGGATCAGGTCCAGCATCTCGAGCTGATGCGCGAGATCACACGCCGCTGGAACGCCCGCTACGGCCCGGGCTATTTCCCCGAGCCGCAACCGTTGCTGACCAAGACGAAGCGCGTGCTCGGGCTCGACGGCAAAGCCAAGATGTCGAAGAGCCTGGGCAACACGATCGGCCTGTTCGACTCGCCCGAGACGATCTGGGAGAAGCTGCGGCCCGCCGCCACCGACCCGGCCCGCAAGACCCGGAAGGATCCCGGCAACCCCGACATCTGCAACATCTTCACGATCCACCAGGGCTTCTCGCCCCCGGAGACGATCGCGGACGTGGCCCACAAGTGCCGGACCGCCGGCTGGGGCTGCCTCGATTGCAAACGGGTGTTGGCGGACAATATGATAGCCGCGCTCACCCCCATGCGCGAGCGGGCCGACGCGATCAAGCGCGAGCCGGCGCGGCTGCTGGAGCGCTTGCGCGCGGGCGCTGGACGGGCGCGCGCGCTCGCCCGCCGTACTATCGCGGAGGTGCGTGACCGCATGGGCTTCCTGAAAGCGGGAGAAGACTGATGGGCGAGCTCTGGCAGAGGGTGATCGAGATCTTCCGTCTCGAGCTGCTGCTGCAGCTCGGGCTGGCGACGCTGCTCGGCGGCGCGATCGGATTGGAGCGCGAGCTTGGCGGCAAACCGGCGGGGCTGCGCACCAACATCCTGATCTGCATCGGATCGGCGCTCTACACCCAGCTGTCGCTGGCGATGGTGCCGGAGGGGGCCGACGCCTCGCGGGTGGCGGGCCAGATCGTCACCGGCGTCGGCTTCATCGGGGCCGGCACCATCCTGCACGCGCGTGGCGCGGTTGTGGGACTCACTAGCGCGGCGACGATCTGGGTGGTCGCCGCCATTGGTGTGGCGCTGGGGTCCGGACACTACGCCGAAGCGCTGCTCTCGACGCTGATCGTGCTCGTGGTGCTCCAAGGGCTGGGCCGCATCGAGATCGTGGTACAAAAGCACTCCAGTACGAGCCATCTCACGGTCCATGCCCGTCCCGACGGCACCCCCCTCGATGAGCTCGAGATCGTCATTCGCCGCACCGGACTCGAAATCGTCAGCCATACGAGCCGGCGCGAGAACGTCGATCTTGTCATCGAATACGACTTGCGCGGCGCGAAGCGGCTGCACGACCAGGTGATGATCGCCCTGCTGCATCATCCCGCCGTGCGTACCGTCTCCACCGGAGAGTGACGCGGCGCCTCGTCATCGATCTGGCATCGCCGCGCGCCGCCTGGCGGATTCCGGGCGACCGCGTGGCCGAGATCCGAGCGGCGTTGGGATCGCAGTGGGACGTGGTGCAGATACAGGCGCCGGCTGCCTCGGATGGGGACGGCGGGTCCGGATCGCCGCAATCGATTGCCGCCGCCCGCGGCGCCGAGGTCTACCTGGGCTACGGGGTGCCGGCGGGGGTCGCGAGCGCGGGGCAGGGTACGCTGCGCTGGGCCCACAGCGGTACCGCGGGGGTCGGGTCCAGTCTGGAGTACCTCGCGGGGAGCGGCATCGTGCTGACCAACTCCGCCGGGGTGCACGCCGAACCGATGGCCGACTGGGTGATCGCGGCAATCGGCTACTTCGCCCGGGGCCTGGACCGGATGATCGCCGCCCAGCGCCAGGGGGGGGGCCGCTGGGCCAAGGACGAGTTCACCGATCTCGGCGTCCCGTTGCGGGAGTATCGCGACCTGCGGCTCGGGATCCTGGGGTTGGGCGGGATCGGCGCCGCCGTTGCACGCCGCGGCCTATCGCTCGGCATGTCGGTGGCGGGCGTGCGGCGGCATCCGCAGCGAGAGAGTCTCCCAGGGACGCGTTGGGTCGGAGGGCTCGCGGAGCTACCCCGGCTGGCGGCCGAGAGCGACTGCCTGGTGATCGCGGCGCCGCACACGGCGGCGACCGCGGGCGCCGTCAACCGCAGCGTACTCGAGCGGCTGCCTCGCAACGCGTTGGTGATCAATGTTTCGCGCGGCTCGCTGCTCGACGAGGCGGCATTGCTTGAGCTGCTCGACGCCGGACGACTCGGCGGCGCGGCGCTGGATGTCTTCGGCGTGGAGCCTCTGCCGGCGGCCCACCCCTTCTGGGCTCACGCGCGGGTGCTCGTAAGCCCACACGTGAGCGCCGTCACGAACCGGTTTTGGGAGCGGGAGACGGCCCTCATCGTGGACAACATCGGGCGCTATCTTGCAGGTGCGCCCCTCACCAACGTCGTCGACCTGGAAGCCGGGTACTGACAGCATGGCCGGTACTGACAGCATGGAAAAGATCATCAAAGCGGCGGTGGACCGCGGGGCGTCGGATCTCCACATCAAGGCGGGAGACGTCTTCCGGGCGCGCGTCGACGGCAAGCTCGTTCCGCTCACCAAGCAGCGCCTCACCCCCGACCAGACCAAGGCGATTGCGCTGCGGCTGATCGCCAGCGAGGAAGACCGGACGCGGATCGACAAGCTCCGGGATTACGACTGTTCGTGGGGCATGCCGGGCGTCGGCCGGTTCCGCGTGAACATCCTGCGGCAGCGCTCCTCGTTCATGATCGTCATGCGCGTCATCCCGTTCGACGTCCCGACGTTCGAGACGCTGAAACTGCCGGCGGTGCTGACCGAGGTGGCGAACGCGGAGCGGGGGATGATCCTCGTGACCGGGGTGACCGGCTCGGGGAAGAGCTCCACGATGGCGGCGATCATCAACCACATCAACCAGACCCAGCACCGCCACATCCTCACGCTCGAGAACCCCATCGAGTTCCTGCACCGCGACCTCAACTGCTCGGTGACGCAGCGCGAGATCGGCGTGGACACCGACGACTTCCGGATGGGGCTGCGGGCCGCGCTGCGCCAGGATCCCGATGTGATCCTGATCGGCGAAATGCGGGATTCCGAGACGATCGACACGGCGATGAAGGCGGCCGAGACGGGGCACTTGCTCGTGTCCACGCTCCACACCCCGGACGCGGTGACGACGGTGAACCGCGTCATTTCGATGTTTCCGCCCGAGGAGCAGGAGATCGCGCGCCTGCGGCTCGCGGAATCGCTCCACGCCGTCGTGTCGCAGCGGCTGCTGCCGCGGGCCGATGGGCACGGCCGCGCCGCGGCCCTCGAGGTAATGCTCGCGACCGGCAATGTCCGCGACATGATCCGCGAGAAAGACCGCACGCTCGGGCTGCACGACTACATCAAGGCGTCGCGTGAGCAATACGGGATGCAGACGTTCGATCAACATCTGATGGACCTCGTGGCTGAGGACGTCGTGACGTATGAGACCGCCCTCGCCGCGGCTTCCAACCCCGCCGACTTCCAGCTGCAGGTACGCACGTTGCGGCGGCGCTCGCGCGTTGCGAGTCCTGCTCAGAGTGCCCAGCCCGACAAGCCCGAAGGGTTCACCGACGACCTGTCGAGCATGCTGCCGCCGTGACGGGGAAGGAACGCGCGCTCGCGGGGATCTTCGCCCCTATCCCGACTCCGTTTGATCCCGCGACGGGTGACATCGCGCCGCTCCACCTGCGGCAGAACCTTGCCCGTCTGCTCACGGATGGATTGGACGGCATTGTGGTTGCCGGGTCCACCGGGGAAGCGCCACTGCTCGATCCCGACGAACAGCGCCGGCTCGTGGGATGGGCGCGCGAAGCCCTGACCGACGGAGCTTGGCTGATCGCGGGAACCGGGGCCGAATCGACCCGCCAGACCATCGCATTGACCAAGGCGGCCGCCGAGGAAGGCGCTGATGCCGTGCTGGTCCGTCCCCCCGGCTACTTCGCCGCCGCACACACGACCGCGAGCCTCGCCGGTCACTTCCGCGCCGTCGCAGACGCGAGCCCGGTACCGGTGCTGATCTATAACATCCCCAAGTACACCCATCTGCCACTCGCACCGGCGCTGCTGCAGCAGCTCGCGGGACATGAGCGCATCGTGGGAGTCAAGGACTCGTCGGGAGACGTGAAGAACCTGGCGGCTTATCGCGAGGCGGTGCCCGCCTGGACCGTGCTGGCGGGGTCGGCCTCGCTACTCTGTGCCGCGCTTGAGCTCGGGTGCCAGGGCGGCGTCGTCGGCGTCGCGTGCTTCGCCGGCCGCCTGTGCATGAGCCTCGTGACCGCGTTTCAGGGCGGCGACCGCGTGGCGGCGGGCGCGATACAGGAACGCCTCGCGCCGCTCGACAGGGAGATCGTCGGCAAGGTCGGCCCCGCCGGCGTGAAGGCGGCGATGGACGCCGTGGGTATGTACGGCGGACCGGTGCGGCCGCCGCTCGCCCCCATCGCGCCCGCCGATCGCGAGCGCGTCACGGCGCTCGTGCGTGGTGACTGACTACGCCGCGCTCCTCCGCGAGCTGGCGATCCCGCGGCTCGTGGGGACTGCCAATCACATAAAGGTGCGGGCGATCCTGAAACGCGAGCTCGCGGCGCGCGGCTTCGCCGTCGAGGAGCATGCGTTCGCTGCACGTCCCTCGCGCATGCTCTTTGGGGCACCACCACTCGTGCAGGGCGTCAATCTCATCGCACCGCCCGGCTGGCCGGCCGGCCGTCCGCCCGTCTGGTTAGTTGCCCACTATGACTCCAAGGGCCAGCCGATCTCGATGGCGCTGCGGTTGGCGGGGGTTGTCGCGCTCGTCGCCGGCCTGGTCGGCCTGCTGCTCGATCCCGCGCTGGCCGTCGCCTTGCTCGCCGCGGGGGCGATCGTCTTGTCCCAGAACCGCGTGACGAACAACTCCCCGGGCGCTGTAGACAACGCGAGCGCCGTCATCGCGGTGCTCATGACGCTCGACCATCTCCCGCGCGCGACCGACGTCGGCGTGATCTTTCCCGATGCCGAAGAGCTCGGCCTGATCGGCGCGCGGGCGTTGGCGGCGGAACGGGCAGCGCTTCTCGCGGGCGCCGCGGTCGTCAATCTCGACGGCATCGACGACATCGGTCGCCCGATCGCATTCCTGCATCGCGCGGGTCCGATTGGGCAGGCCGTGGCACGTGAGCTTGGCGCGACCCGCGCTCCCTGGTTGCCGGTGCTCGTGGACGGCATCGCGCTCGCGCGCGTCGCCGGAGAGTGCGTGACGATCCTCCAAGGTGATTGGCGGACCGCGCGGATCGTCCATACGCCGCGCGACGGTGCCGATCGGCTGTCGCTCGCCGGCGCGCGACAGGTAGCCGAAGGACTGGCGCGGGTCATCGACAGGGCATAGTTTCCTTCAGAGGATACTCCAGAGCCCCCAACCGGGGGCTTTTTTGTTTGCGCGGCGGAAGGGAGCGGCCTGAGTGTTTGGACCGAAAACGCAGTGTGTGGTCGTGGTCGGCGCCCAGTGGGGTGACGAAGGGAAGGGCAAGATCGTGGACGTCCTGGCCGAGCGCGCCGACCTCGTGGTGCGCTACCAGGGCGGTGCGAATGCCGGCCACACGGTGGACACCGGGGCAGGCGAATTCGTGCTGCACCAGATTCCCTCCGGCATTCTCCAAGGCGCGGTGTGCGTGATGGGCAACGGCGTCGTGCTCGATCCGGAGCAACTGTTCGCCGAGCTCGATGCGCTAGGGACGCGGGGCGTCCGCACGGAGCAGAAGCTGCACGTGTCGGACCGCGCCCACCTGACACTGCCCTATCACAAGCTGCTGGACCGCGCGCGCGAAAAGAAAGATCAGATCGGCACGACTGGGCGGGGCATTGGGCCCACCTACGAGGACAAGTACGGCCGCCGCGGCATCCGCGTGGCCGACTTGCGGAATCTCGCGCGCGCGCAGGAGCTCGTGCGGGCGCGCGTCGAGGCAGCCAATCAGATGCTGGAGCTGTTGACGGGAAGCCGGGGAAGCGGCGAGCGAGCCAACGCCGAGGAGCACGTGCGGCTGCTGGAACGGCTGGCGCCGCGGCTCTTGCCGCTGGCGGTGGACGCCGGGCGCGTGGTCTGGGAAGCGCTCGAGCGGGGAGAGTCCGTGCTGCTCGAGGGAGCGCAGGGCGCGCTGCTCGACGTGGACCACGGGACGTATCCCTATGTCACCTCGTCGAACACGACTGCCGGTGGCGCCGCGGTGGGCGTCGGCATCGGGCCGACGGCGATCGACGCGGTGCTCGGCGTCGTCAAAGCCTATACGACACGGGTCGGGAATGGGCCGTTACCGACCGAGGCCGCACCCGAGGTCGCGGAGCGGATCCGCGAACTGGGCGGGGAATTCGGTGCCACAACGGGCCGGCCGCGGCGCTGCGGCTGGTTCGACGCCGTGGTCGTCCGCTACGCCGTCCGCGTCAATGGACTGACGGGACTGGCCGTCACGAAACTCGACGTGCTCGATACGTTCGCGGAAATACCGGTGGGCGTCGGATATCGGCTCGATGGCGAGACGATCGACAGCATGCCGGCGGATGTCGAAACGATCGGGCGCGTCGAACCCATCTACGAGACGGTGCCCGGCTGGCAGAAACGACTGACGGAGGTGCGGCGCCTGGCGGATCTGCCGTCGGCGGCGCGAGCGTACGTCGATCGACTACAGGATTTGGCGGGCGCGCCGGTGCGATACGTGAGCGTCGGGACACGGCGAGATCAGATTATCGAAGTCGGATAGGGAAACGAGAAACCCCCTGAGGTTCCCCCCAGGGGGTGATCGCCTGCCACACATCGTGCGCCCTAGAACCCGATGTGAGCGAAGCGAACTCCTTCTCGCTTTCGGGCCTGGCGCTCGACGCCTCTGGCAGCCGGGCTATCTCGTAGAACGAGACCCCTTGGCTTTGCGCCCCGCCGTCACCGGCGGTTTGCCCTGAGCAGAGAATCCGGCGGTACAATCGGCAAGAACAGTGCCTCTCCTGTAACTTGAGTCACATCAATCGCGTCCACTGCCACGATTGGGCGATTTTGTGCCGCTTTATGCACGATTCACTGTGTTTTGCGGTAGTCAATGAAAGCGCCTATGTTGGCCTTATGGCCCGGCTAGTCGTCCTCGTCGCCCCCGCTGCGTTCAAAGGCACCCTTGGCCCGCGCCAGGTCGCCGAGGCGCTCGCCGCCGGAGTGCGCCGGGCACTCCCGGAAGCGTCGGTGCTCGAGTGCCCAGTCGCCGATGGCGGCAACGGCCTGCTCGACGTGGTGCTCCCCGCGGGCGCGCTGCGCGAGCGCCTGCAGGTCACCGGCCCCGTGGGCGACCTCGTCGCCGCCGAGCTCGGGTGGATCGATAGCGAGACCGCGATTCTCGAGAGCGCGACGGCCTGCGGGTTGGCGCTCGTGGAGCCCGAAGAGCGTGACCCACTCTACACGACGACGCGGGGAGTGGGCGAGCTGATCTGGACGGCGGCGGACCGCGGCGCGAAAACCATCATTGTGGGCCTGGGCGGCAGCGCCACAGTTGAGGGCGGGACGGGAGCCGCCCGCGGCCTTGGCTGGACCTTCGAGGACGCCACCGGCAAACCGCTCGCCGAGGGCGGCGGCGCGTTGGCGGATCTCGCGACGATGGGGCGGGGGTGGGGACTCGATGCGCGCGTGCTCGCACTCGCGGACGTCGCGACCCCGCTGCTGGGCACGGACGGTGCCGCGCCCGTATTCGGTCCGCAGAAAGGGGCGCGTGCCGAGGAGATCCCGCGGCTGGCCCAGGGGCTGGCCCGGCTCGCGGAGTTGTGGGCGCAAGCGGGCCGGCCCGAGTTGGCGACGATGCCTATGGGGGGCGCCGCCGGCGGCCTCGGCGCAGGGCTCGCGTTCTTTGCGCGCGCTGAGCTCGTGCGCGGGGCCGAGTGGGTGCTCGAGCGGGTCGGATTCGACTCGGCCCTCGCCAAGGCCGATCTTGTCATCACGGCAGAGGGCGTTTTCGATCGGACATCGCTCGTAGGCAAAGCACCGGGAGAAGTCGTGCGGCGCGCCCAGGCGGCGAAGAAAAAGGTCGCCGTCGTGGCGGGCCGGGTCGAGGGACTGCTCGGCGTGCACGCGGTTGGGGCGGAAGGGCGCCGGCTTGACGGTCCCGCGCTTGCCCACATGGCCGAGCAGGTCGCGCGCGAGGCCCTCCGCTTGTAACTTCCGGCTCCCTATGCCGCCGCCTGCTACTACCGACAAAACGATGGAGAAGCTAGTGTCGCTGGCCAAGCGGCGCGGCTTCGTGTTTCAGTCCTCCGAGATCTACGGTGGCCTCGGCTCCGTGTGGGACTACGGTCCGCTGGGGGTCGAGCTGAAAAAGAACATCAAAGAGCGCTGGTGGCGCTCCATGGTCCACGAGCGCGAGGACATCGAGGGGCTGGACGCCGCCATCCTGATGCATCCCAAAGTGTGGGAGGCGTCGGGGCACGTCTCCGGCTTCACCGACCCGCTCGTGGACTGCAAGCACTGCAAGAACCGCTTCCGTGCGGACGATCCCCGCATCAAGGGGACGCCCGGACAGCCGGATGCGCAGTGCCCCGCGTGTGGCAGCAAAGGCACGCTCACGGCGCCGCGCCAATTCAACCTCATGTTCAAGACGTTCATGGGGCCGGTCGAGGAACAGGCCGCGGTGATCTACCTGCGGCCCGAGACGGCGCAGGGGATCTACGTCAACTACTTGAACGTGCTACAGTCCTCGCGTCAGAAGATTCCCTTCGGCATCGCGCAGGTCGGCAAGGCGTTCCGCAACGAGATCACTCCGGGGAACTTCATCTTCCGGACGCGCGAGTTCGAGCAGATGGAAATGCAGTTCTTCGTGAAGCCCGGCAGCGAGAAGGAGTGGTTCGAGTTCTGGCGCGCGGAGCGGATGAAATGGATCGAGGGTCTGGGCATCCGGCAGGAGAAGCTGCGCTGGCACCAGCACGACAAGGACGAGCTCGCGCACTACGCCGCGGATGCCTACGACATCCAGTACGAGTTCCCGTTCGGCTGGCAGGAATTCGAGGGCATTCACAATCGCACCGACTTCGATCTGTCGAACCATCAGAAGCACGCGGGCAAGAAGCTCGACTATCTGGATCCCAAGACCAACGAGCGATTCATCCCCTACGTGGTCGAGACATCGGCGGGGGCCGACCGTACGGCGCTGGTGGTGCTGTGCGACGCCTATAGAGAGGAAGAGGTCGCCGGCGAGGCAGCAGCCGAGGGCGAGGGGGGTGCGCAACGGGTCGTGCTGAAGCTCAAGCCGTCGCTCGCGCCACTCAAGGCGGCGGTGTTCCCGCTCGTCAACAAGGACGGCATGCCCGAGCTGGCGCACCGCATATACGACGATCTGCGGCGCCACTACAACGCGTTTTACGACGACGGCGGCTCGATCGGGCGCCGCTACCGCCGCCAGGACGAAGCTGGCACGCCGTTCGGGATCACGATCGACGGCCAATCGACGCAGGACCAGACCGTGACGGTGCGGGACCGGGACACGCTCAAGCAGGATCGGGTGGCGAGCGCGCAGCTGGTGCAATACCTGAAGGAGAAGCTCGCGGGTTGAGGCTCGATGACTTCCGGTCCCTGGTCGCGCGGCTGGAGCGCGACATCCCACCGGCGTTCGAGGGTGGCGTCGTGGGCGTGGAAGTGAGTCTCAAAACCGTTCCCCATCCGGTCCTCGACGGCATCTACACCCTGGGCGAGTGCATTCCGCTCGAGTGGAGCGACTCCGGGGGGGGGGCCGATCTCCAATCCCGCATCGTCCTCTATCACGGATCGTTTCAGGCATTGGCCCGGCTCGCCGGAGGAGACTTCGACTGGCGCGCCGAGGCGTGGGAGACGCTCACGCACGAGCTGCGGCACCATCTCGAGTGGCGGGCGAACGTAGCGGCGCTCGAGGCCTACGACTGGGCCGGGGAGCAGAACTTTGCGCGCCACGAAGACAAGGCGTTCGACGCCGTGTTTTACCGGTCGGGGGAGTCTCTCTCGCCGGGGGTCTGGAAGGTGGATGACGACGTGTTCCTCGAGGGAGGCGCCGATTTCGTGTGGCACGGCCGGCGCTACCGCGCACCCATCGCGGGCGTGCAGCCGCCGGCCTTTCTGACGCTGAACGGCCTGGCCGATCCCCCGCATGGGGACGCGGTCCTGGTTCTTCCCAAGCGGGCGTCGTTCTTCGACCTGTGGCGGCGGCCGAAGGTCATGCAGGCTGTGGTGCAAGCGGAGCCACTCAATGGGTAAGCGCGTGCTCCTGGCGGCGCGGGATCTCTTCTTCCGATCCAAGCTTCAGGGGGTCCTGCAGGCGGCCGGCGCGGAAGCGACGCGGGAGGCGCCCTGCGACCTTGCCGTGGTGGAATTGGGTGCGGCCGGCGTCGACGATCAGATCCGCGCGCTGGTGGGGCAGGGGATTCCCGTACTCGCCTTCGGCTCGCACGTGAAAGCCGACGAGCTGCGCGCGGCGCGGGCGCTGGGAGCGCGCGCAGTGCCGAATTCGGAGGTCGAAGTGGCCCTGCGCGCGCTCCTCTAGCCGAGAATGCCCAAACGGCGCAGACGTGTCGATGTCCTGGTGATCGGGGCGGGAGCCGCCGGTCTCGCCGCCGCCCGCGATCTCTCCCACTCCGGGCTGCGACTCACAGTAGTCGAGGCGCGGCCGCGGATCGGCGGGCGCATCCTCACGCTCCATGATCCTCGCGCGCCGCTCCCGGTCGAGCTCGGAGCCGAGTTCATCCACGGCGAGGCGCCGGAAACGTTCGCCGTCGCGGAGGCGGCAAGACTGCTGGTCCTCGAGCTGCCCGGCCTTCATGAAGTGGCGAGCGCCGGCCGATTCACGCCGCTGGGGAATTTCTGGGGGACCATCGATCGAATGAACCGCGACCTGGCTCGGCGCATCGGCCGGCGCGGGAAGGACCTTCCCGTCAGTGAGTACCTCTCGCACGGGCGGCTCCCACCCGCGCGGCGGGCGTTCTTGGAGGATTTCATAGGAGGCTATCAGGCCGCGCACCCCGAGCGGCTGAGCGCGCGCGCGCTCGCGGAACAAGCCGAGGAGGGTGGGCGCGAGCACAAGCAGTTCCGCATCGCCAGCGGCGAGGACGCGCTGGTCCGGTGGTTGCGGGACGGGCTCGATCCCGAACGGACTGAAGTGCGCCTCAGCACGGTCGCTGAGATACTGACCTGGAAGCCGGGCCAGGTGACGCTCACGTGCCGTGGCGGCGACGGGGCGCTGCTCGAGCCGCTGCGCGCAACTGCAGCCGTCGTGACCCTGCCGCACGCGGTGTTGAGGGCGGGTAGCTTGCGGTTCGATCCGGCGCTCCCCGCCAAGCAGCGCGCGCTCGCCGGGATCGAGACCGGCCACGTCTTCAAGATCGTGCTGCTGTTCCGGCGCGCATTCTGGGACGATCCGGACTTCCTCACGACGCGCCGCGCTCGCGGCCACGCCACCGGCGCCGGGCTGAACTTTCTCCATGCGCACGGGGCTGAGTTGCCGACGTGGTGGACCGCGGCGCCGGCGCGCGCCGCGCTACTCACGGGGTGGGTCGGAGGGAAGCGCGCGGAGTCGCTGCTTGCGCAACCGCTCGCCATCAGGCTCGAGCGCAGCGTGGCGGCGCTTGCTTCGATCCTCGCGGTGCCGCGGCGCGAGCTGGAGGACCAGCTCGAGGCCTGGGCGACGCACGATTGGCGAGCCGATCCCTTCAGCCGCGGCGCCTACTCGTACATCGGGGTGGGGGGCGGCGGAGCACCGCAGGCCCTGGCGCGCCCGGTCGCGGGAACCCTGTTCTTCGCGGGAGAGGCCACCAATGGGGCCGAGAGCGGAACCGTCGCGGGAGCGCTCGCGAGCGGGCACCGCGCCGCGCGGGAGGTTTTGCGATCGATACGCTCAACGTAGGGGGAGACAAGCATGCCCGTGATCGCGAAGACGATCATCCTGCTGGTGTTGTCCAACGTATTCATGACATTCGCCTGGTATGCACACCTGCGACACCTCAGCCACCGGCCCTGGATCGTCGCGGCGCTCGTGAGCTGGGGGATCGCCCTCTTCGAATACCTGCTGCAAGTGCCGGCAAACCGGATCGGTCACACCGAGCTGCAGCTCGGTCAGCTCAAGATTCTACAGGAGGTCATCACCCTGAGCGTCTTCGTTCCGTTTGCGGCCCTCTATATGAAGGAACCGGTGCGGCTGAACTACCTCTGGGCCGGTGTGTGTCTGTGCGGCGCCGTGTTCTTCATGTTCCGGCGGTAGGAGAGGCGACGACTTCCCTTCGCGTTGAACGGCGACATCTTTGACTGACGTGGACCGCGATCGCGCGCTGTTGCGCCATTTCCTCGCCGCCATCGCGTATCGGACGCAGAAGGCGCTGCGCGGCGCACCCGAGCACTTCGCCAGCTTTTCCGCCGGACATCGTGCGCGCACGCCCGTCGAGCTCCTTCGCCACATGGCGAGCCTCATGGGCTACGTCCGCACGCTCTTCCTCGGCGGCTCCTACCCCGTCAAACCGGACCCGTTGCCCACGTTCAAGCACGAGATCGCGCGTTTCCACGAGAATCTGCAAGCGGTCGGCGACGTGCTCGCGAGCGAGACGCCGCTGCGCGAGATCTCGACCGAACAGCTGCTGCAGGGCCCCATCGCCGACGTGATGACGCACGTGGGGCAGCTGGCGCTGCTGCGCCGCCTGGCCGATGCGCCGGTGGCCCCGGAGAACTTCATCTACGCCGACATTCAGGGCGACCGCCTCGGCCCCGAGCAGGCGCCGCCCGCGCGACCGGACAAGCAATGGCCCGAGCGACCGGATGCCTAAGCGGAAGGGGTTACCATTCGCGACCGCGCGGCGCCTGCTCCTCACATTCCCGGGCGTCCAGGAAGGCCCGTGCTGTTGACGGTGGAGGATTTGATGTCGCTGCTGCGCGAGCAGGGCAGCGAGGATCTGTCAGTCGTCAACATGCCTACCTCGAGACCGATGGGCACGTCAGCGTGATTCGCAAAGACGATAGTGCAGGGGCGCGTGGTGCCGGGCCCCCGGACCACGGCCGCGCCGTTTTTTGAGTACGTTTTTTGCGCAGTCCGCTCGAGGCAGTGAACTCCAACCATCCAAGGAGGGACCACCATGCGTCCGGCCGGTATCATTGGGATCCTGTTGATCGTTTTTGGTGCCATCGTCCTCGTTCTGAAGGGCGTGTCGTACGTCAAGGACAGGGACAAAGTGGATCTGGGTGTGGCGACGGTGACGACGGAGACGCGGGGCTTCATTCCACCCTGGGTCGGCGCGGTGGCGCTCGTCGCGGGCATAGCGCTGTTGTTCGCCGGCCGTCGCGGGGGGAGGCCGATCTAGCAGCCGGACGGTTCGCGTCGTCACAACTTGGGCCGTCGCGCGCTCAACCATGCAGGAGGGACTGCCTGTAAGGGACGCTGGCTACCTTAAAAGGAGCACTGTCCTATGAAAGGCGTTCTGCTGGTCGCTCTTCTGCTGGCGGGCGTTGGCGCTGTGGGCAACGCCCAAGTCAACACCGGCCCGCGGCACTCGCGGGACCGCGGTGTGGGAGTGCCCGCCTCGGTCTTCGCGACGTACATCGCCCGCGGGCAGCTGCTCGTGTTTCCATTTTTCGCCTATTCGCGGGATAACAATCGGGAGTACAATCCGGCCAAGTTGGGGTACGGGCTCATGCAGGACTTCCGTGGCAGGTTCCGGAGCACCGACGAGCGGCTGTTTCTTGGATACGGGTTGACCGAGAGGCTGGCAGTGGAGTTCGAGACGGGCTTTACCCGGGCGCAGCTCGACAAGGCGCCCAACGATGCCTCGACGCTGCCGGCCAGCATCACCCAATCGGGCTTCGCCGACATCGAAGGCCAACTGCGCTACCGCGTGGCTCAGGAGACCGACCGCCGGCCGGAGATCTTCAGCTACGTCGAGGTGACGGCCCCCTCGCAGCGGGCGAAGAGACTGATTGGCGACGGCATCTGGGACGTGCGGCCGGGCGTTGGGCTCGTGCGCGGGTTCGGGTGGGGCACCATGACGACGCGCGTCACCGTGGAGTACAATCACGACGACAAGAGCTGGGATTTGGGCGAATTCTCAATCGAGTACCTGCGGCGCCTGTCGTCCTCGCTGCGCGTGAACCTGGCCATCGAGGGCGGAGAAACGGGGGCCCCCGACGAATGGGATCTGGTCAGTGGCCTGCAATGGCGTCTCGGCGATTTCCTGTTCCTGAAACTCGACAACGCGATTGGCCTCTCGTCGAAGGCTACCGACTGGGCCCCCCAAATCGGCATTATGCTGATCAAGTGACACAAAGGGGACTAATGCGCTTCTACTCACGACAGTGCGCACTACTCTGCGCCCTCGCGGTACCCGCGTTTGCCACAGCGCAGTCGCCGCCGCCGCCGCCGCCACCTCCTGCCCGCACGGAGGACGTGGCGACGATGGATGGCATGCTGCGCGCGTTCTATGAGGTGATTTCCGGGCCCGCGGGACAGCCGCGACAATGGCGCCGCGACAGCAGCCTCTACATCCCCGGCGTGCGCTTCGTCGCGATGAGCGTGGGCGAAGGCCGACCGGTCGCGGCCGTGATGGATCACGCCGAGTTCGTGCGGCGTGTGGACGCGGGGTTCGTGCGGCAGGGCTTCTTTGAGCGGGAAATCCATAGAGTGGTGCGGCGGTTTGGAAACATCGCGCACGTCTTCAGCACGTACGAATTCCGCACCACGGACACCGGGCCGGTGCAAGGCCGCGGTGTCAACAGCATCGAGCTCTTCTGGGACGGCCGACGTTGGTGGATCGCGGGCGCGATCTGGGATGACGAGCGGCCCGATAACCCGATCCCCCCGGAATTGCTTCCTTGACATAAAGCGGGGGCCTCGATGCGCTGAGGCCCCCGGCGTGACGAACTCTCGCGCCAACTACCGCGAGGTTTTTTCCTTCTCACTCTGACGGGAAGTGGAGCGCTCCTGCTGTGGGCTCCACTGACCGCCCTGATTGCCTTCGCTTGCTTGGCTCCCCTGCTTACGGCTCCCCTCGCCGACCTGGCGAGCCTGGCTCCCGCTACCGACCGCGATCTCGATTTGGCGGGGCTTAGCCTTCTCGCTCTTGGGGAGCACGACCGTCAGGACGCCGTTGTCATACGATGCTTTGATTTGCTGCGGGTCCACGGAGGCAGGCAGGGTGAACGTCCGTTCGAACGCCCCGTACATACGCTCGTAGCGGTGGACGCGTTCCGTGCGCTCCTCGGCCTCCTGCTGCTTCGTGCCGTGGAGCGTCAGCAGGTTGCCTTCCAGGGAAATCTTGATGTCCTCGGGCTTGACCCCGGGAATCTCGGCCGTGATGCGGATGTTGTCGCCCTCTTCGAACACGTCCACGGCCGGCACCCATGACGCCGCGGCACTGTCGCGGTACTGCCAGTCTGCGCCGCCCAGCGTTTCAGTCAGCAGACGTTGGATCCGATCACTGAGGGGGGAGAGCCCCGTGGCCGATTCTCTCGAGAAATTGCGAGTGGTCAAGAACATTTGTGCATCCTCCGGAAAGGGTTACACCATTTCGTGGAGCAATGGGCATGCCACGTATTGGGGCCGTTTTGTTGCCGTTTTGACAAGCGGGCGGGGCGGTCGTGGCAGAAGACCTGTCAGCATTGCCGTTGCGGCGTTGGACGGAGACTTGCAAGCTTAACCCCTCCTATGACGACCAAGTCGATCACCAGTCCGCACCACCCCCGTGAATCTTAAGAAGGTCCGCGCGCCGCTCGCCCTGCGGCTGCTGTGGGCCGCCGTCAAGGGCTGGTCCAGCGACAACGTCCCCCGCCTGGGCGCTTCGCTCGCCTACTACACGCTGTTTGCGATCTCGCCGATTCTGATCATTGCCATTGCCATCGCGGGGTCGATCTTCGGGGCCGAAGCGGTGCGCGGCGAGATCGTGGGGCAGATCGATCAACTCATCGGCACGGAGGGGGCGCGAGCAGTCCAGGCGCTGCTCGAAGGCGCGCACAAGAACCAGACCGGCACCTTGGCCGTCATTGTCGGGACGGCCACCCTGATCCTCGCGGCTAGCGGCGCGTTCCTGGAGCTGCAGCACGCCGTCAACACCATCTTCCGCGTCAAGACCGACCCGAAGAAGTCCGGCATCAAGCAGCTCGTGATCAACCGACTGCGATCGTTCGGGCTCGTGATATCGATCGGGTTTCTGCTGCTCGTGTCGTTGCTGGTCAGCGCGGCTTTGGCGGCCGTCACGGCCCGCATTCAGCGCGGCGAGATCGGCGGGCCCGCGCTGTGGCAGGTGCTCAATGTCATCGTCTCGATCGGAGTGGTGACGCTCCTGTTTGGGCTGATCTATCGGTTTCTTCCCGACGTCCGCCTCGCCTGGCGTGACGTGTGGACCGGCGCCTTCGTGACCGCGATCCTGTTCACGATCGGCAAATACCTCATCGGCCTGTACCTCGGCCGCTCGACCGTCGCGTCCAGCTACGGCGCCGCCGGCTCGGTCATCGTGCTGCTGACGTGGGTGTACTATTCGGCCCAGATCGTGTTGCTCGGGGCCGAGTTGACGCGAGTATATGCCGAGTACCGCGAGGGCGTGGCGCCGCCGCCGAGCGACGTGGCGCGCCGAGACCCCGACGCGCATCCGTCCGCTCCCAAGAAGCCGGTCTGATTCTTTCCCGCCGAAGGATCTAACGGCAAGTGGTGGAACCGCTTGCCGTTGCCGGGTATTTCACGGGTCGCATCCACATTCGTATGTGAGGTTCTATGCCACGGTATGGAAAGGCGGCCAGCAAGCGCGTCGCGAGCGCGCTGCGGCGGAGGAAACGCGGGACACTGCGCAGCGGCAAGGGCGGCCGCGGTGGCCGTGTAACGAGCAGGAAACAGGCGATCGCGATCGGTTTGTCGGAGGCTCGCAAGAAGGGCGCTAACGTGCCGCGCCAACACCCGTCTCGCGCTTGACACGTCAGGTGCCGGCGTGCCTTATCTGCAAGGCTAAGGCACGCTAATTGCGAGTCGCTGCGCCTCGCAGGAGAGACGGTCGCGCTGTGGACCACAAGTGCTGCTTGTGTGGCCAGCCGATTTCCAAGACCCCTGGTGACCCGGTCATTCTCCGTGCCCCGCTCCCGGATGATCGGAACGGGGGGGAAGCGCTGTATTGCCACTCATTGTGTCTCGCGGAGAATGAAGCGGGTGAGGCGAAGCCGGTGACGTCATCGTTCGAATCGCCGCCGCGCCCACCACCTTCGCAGGCGCTGCTGGCCGCCATCGTGGAATCCTCGGACGACGCGATCATCAGCAAGACGCTCGAAGGGATCATCACGTCCTGGAACGCGGGGGCGGAGCGGCTATTCGGATACACGCCCGCGGAAGTAATAGGGCATTCCATTACCGTCATCATCCCGGCGGATCGACTGGACGAGGAGAAGGTGATCCTCCAGCGTCTGGGTCGCGGCGAGCGGATCGAGCATTACGAGACGGTGCGTCACGCCAAGGACGGCCGTCTGCTTGATATCTCGCTGACCATCTCGCCGATCCGCGATCGGGCGGGGAAGGTCGTGGGTGTGTCCAAGGTCGCGCGGGATATTCGCGCGCAAAAAGACGCGGAGCGCGCGCTTCAGGAGGCGGACCGCCGCAAGGACGAGTTTCTGGCGCTGCTTGCCCACGAGCTCCGCAACCCGCTCGGCCCGATCCGCCACGCCGTCAAAATCCTGCGGGCGCGGTCGCCCGCTCCCTCCGAGCTGCAATGGGCAACGAGCATCATCGACCGGCAGGCGGAGCACATGAGCCGGCTGGTCGAAGACCTGCTTGACGTCTCCCGCATCACCCGGGGCACGATCCATCTCCGCCAGGAACGCCTGGACATCGGAAACATCGTAAAGAGCGCGGTCGAAGCGAGCAGCGCGTTGATTGACAAGGCGGGCCATCGTCTCAAGGTCACGCTGCCGCCGGAGCCGGTCTTCGTCGATGGGGATCCGACCCGCCTTGTGCAAGTCGTCGCGAACCTGCTGGACAATGCCGCGAAGTATACCGATCCCGGCGGCCGCATCGCGCTGACCGCGGCGCGCGAAGGCGACGCGGCGGTCATCCGAGTCAAGGACAACGGCATCGGCATCGCGCCGGACGTCCTGCCAACGATCTTCGACATGTTCACTCAGGCGGGGCTCACCGTCGAGCGTGCGCAAGGCGGATTGGGGGTGGGGCTGTCGCTCGTGGAACGGCTCGTGCACCTGCATGGTGGCACGGTGTCGGCGCACAGCGAGGGTCCGGGGATGGGGAGCGAGTTCACGGTCCGCTTGCCCACTGCCACGAAGGGCCACGATCACCTGCCGTGGCAGACCGCCGGCGCGGAGCAGAAGGCCCACGCGCACGTTCGCTGCCGCGTCTTAGTCGTGGACGACAACCAGGATTCCGCCGACAGCCTGGGCATGCTGCTGCGGATGTTTGGTCACGAGGTCCGCACGGCGCACGACGGCGTCGAGGGGGTGACGGCGGCGGCGGCATTCCAACCTGACATCGCGATCCTCGATATCGGCCTGCCGAAGCTGAACGGCTACGAGGTGGCGAAGCAGATCCGGGCGCAGCCGTGGGGCAAGCGTGTCGCGTTGGTCGCCTTGACGGGCTGGGGCCAGGAGGAGCACCGCCGCCGTTCGCGGGAGGCGGGATTCGACCACCATCTCACCAAACCCGTGGAGATGGACGTTCTGCAAGAGATCCTGACCGCTACGGAACACTGCCTGCCGGAGCGCCGTCTCGCCGCTCGTTGAGCCGGGCTTTGCGGCCCACCGCAGCCCACCTATCTTTTTTTCGATGCGCCTCTTTTCCGCCGTCGCACTCCTCGGCAGTCTGGCCCTGACCCTTCCCGCTCCGTCCTATCGGATCCTGGTGGCCAGCGAGTCGGGCGACATCGTCACCGAGCTGGTCTGGGATGGCACCACCCTCACGACGGCCAAGGTCGTCCCCGTCGGCGTGATGCCGGTGGACATCGATGGGCCGCACAACGTCACCGTGGCGCCCGACGGCTCGGCATGGTACGTGACGATCGCGCATGGCACCCCGTACGGCTCCTTGTGGAAGTTCGCCGCGGGCTCGGACTCGCTGTTGGGCCGCGCGCAGGTCGAGATGTTCCCGACTACGATCGCGCTGACTCCCGACGGCGCCCTGGCATTCGTCGCGAACTCGGATTTCCATGGCGACCACCCCCGGGTCAACGTCGTCACCATCGTGCAGACCACCACGATGACACCGCTCACGAACCTGCCGGCGTGCGACATGCCACACGGCGTCAAGGTCAATCACGCCGGTACGCTCGTATACGTGTCCTGCATGAACTCCGACGAGATTCTGGAAATCGACCGGCAGTCGTTCCGCATCCGGCGGCGCCACAAGACGGGAGAGGGTACCGGGCACATCATGGGGGCCATGCACGCAGTCGCCCCCGCATCGGCGCCGGCGGCGGGCGCCGCGGGGGAGGGAGGCCGCGATTGCTCGCCCACGTTTGTGTCGGTGTCGCCCGACGACAAGCGCCTCTATGTCGCCTGCAACCATGGCAACACGCTCCAGGTGCTCGACGCGGCGACGCTCGAGCTCGTGAAGGAGATCCCCGTCGGGACGGGGGCGTACAACGTCGAGCCCTCGGCCGACGGACGCTGGGTGATCGTGACGAACAAGAAGGCGCGGAGCGTGTCGCTCGTGGACGCGCAGACGCTGGTCGAGCTCGCCCGCATCCCCACGTCCAAGCCGTTGCCGCATGGCGTCGCCTATTCCCCAGACGGCCGCTGGGCGTTCATCTCGGTGGAGAGCATCGGTGCCGATCCCGGCGCCGTGGATGTCATCGACCTGGCGACGCGCGTCCGGGTGGCGAGCACCGCGGTGCCACGTCAGCCCACCGGTATCACGATCCTGCCAACGCCGTGACCCACACGACCACGGTCGCTCTGCCCCCGGCTGAGGTATTGGCGCGCGTCCAGAAGTTCTTCGCGGAACGGGTGCCCAATGCCGCCGCCTTCTTGGAAAAGAGCGGTCCGAATTTCGTGGTGCTGCGCGGGCAAGGAGGCGAGGAAGTGGTCTTCGCTGCGTGGGAGGACAAGGAGAAGGGCGTGACGCGGGTCCGGGCATCGACACTCCTTTTCGACCAGGCGGTGGACCGCTTCTTCTCGACGTTGCCGCTCGCCTCGCAAGTCGAGGTCGCATGAGCGCCGCCCTCGCGGCGTCGGTGGCGGAGCGGTTTCCGGTGCGCGTCATGGTGACGCCCGTGTGGGATACCGTGGTGGTGCCCGTGGACGCGGGCACGACCGTCGCGCAGCTGAAGCACGACGCGCTGGTAGCGGCTCTCAAGCGTGCCATCGTGGACGAGCAGGACTACGTCGTCAAGTTCCGGGGCGCAGCGGTCCTCGACGAAGCGGTGACGCTCGGCACCCTCGGCGCCGGGCCAAACGCTCCGTTTATCGTGCTACCGGCACGGCGCCAGCCCGTACGGTGAAGCCGCCTGCCGCAAGCCGAATCGTTACGACGTTTGCCGTCGGGTTTCTGGTGCTCGACGCGTTGCTATTCGCATTGGCGGGCCGATTCATTCCCGCATCCGTCTGCGCGGTCGTGGCCGTCGTCGTCATCCTGGCCTGGCGGCGCTATCGCCGCGCCCTGGCGGAGCTCGCCGATGCCCGGCAGGAGCTGAAACGCGAAGCAGAGTCCCTCCGCGACCTGTTGCACACGCACCTTCGGAACTAGGTGTCCACTTCGGTCGTTTGGAACCCGGCTTGCCGGCACCACTACGGCGGCGCGGGACACCCGGAACGCCCGCAACGCCTCGAAGCCGTGCTGGAGGCGTTGCGGCGCGAGCCTGCCACGCTCGGGCAGTGGGTCGAGGCACCACCGGCGACGCGCCCAGCGCTCGAGCGCGTGCACCCCGCGGCATACCTCGACATGCTCGAGGCGATGGCAGCGCGTGGCGGGGGAGCGTTGGACGCGGACACGTTCCTCGGCGCCCGCAGCTGGGAGAGCGTGCTTGCGTCGGCGGGCGTTGCGCTCACGGCGGTGGAGCAGGGACTGGCGGGCGGATCGGCGTTCGGGGTGACCCGGCCGCCCGGCCATCACGCCCTTGCGACCCAGGCGATGGGATTCTGCTTCCTCAATAATGTCGTGCTGGCCGCCCGCCACGCGCAGGCGCTGGGCTGCGCCCGGGTCTTGATCGTCGACTGGGACGTGCACCACGGCAACGGCACGCAGGCGCTCGTCGAGCGAGATCCATCGATCCGATTCGTCTCGATGCATCAGTATCCATGGTATCCAGGCACGGGCGCGGCCGAGGAGCGCGGTGTGGGGAACGTCTTCAACGTGCCCCGACCGGGCGGTCTGGCGCGCACCGTGTACGTCCGGGACCTGCTGATCGCGGTAGACGCGGCGCTGCTGGGCTGGAGCCCGGACCTGCTGCTCATTTCGGCCGGCTTCGACTCGTTGGCAGGCGACCCACTCGGCGAATTCACGCTCGAGCCCGATGACATCGCACACTGGACCGTGACACTGCGCGAGCGGATGGGCGCGCGTCCGGTGGTCGGCGTCCTGGAGGGCGGGTATCGGCTCGACCTGCTCGCGGCCGGTGTCGTCGCACACGTGCGTGCGCTATCTTGAAGATGTGACCGTCACAACCGTACCGCCGCAACAGCCGCAAGCCTCCAAGCATTGGCCGGCCAGCATCTACCGCCGGCCCGACGGGACGCTGGAGCAGGACATCTCGCCCGCGCGCATCCGCGAGATTCTCCAGGCCGGCGAAGGCGAGCTGTGGGTGGACATCGACAGCACGAGCATGCATCAGCACGCGCTGCTCGAAAAAGTGTTCGAGTTTCACCCGCTGTCGATCGAAGACACGCTGTCCCCCGGCACCCGCGTCAAGCTCGAAGAATACGACCGCTATGTGTTCGTGGTGATGGCCGTGGTCCGCTTCGACGAGGGAACGCCCGATCCGTTCGACCTCGCGACGTCGAACATGTATTTCTTTCTCGGGAAGAATTTCCTCGTCACCGTGCACGCCATCCCCTCGAAGAGCTGCGCGACCGTCCGGGACCGGCTGATGCGCAATCCCGAGCTGCTCGCGCGCGGCGCCGAGATGACGATGCACAACATCATCGACCAAGCCGTCGACGCGTATTTCCCCCTCGTCGAGCAGCTGAACGTGCTGGTGGACGGGCTCGAGGAGCGGCTGTTCGAGCAGTTCGACGAGAGACTGATCCACGAGATCTTCAAGGCCAAGCGCGCCGCGTTCAGCCTGCGCCGGCACGTGGGCCCGCTGCGCGAAGTCCTCAACATCCTGACGAACCGCCCCTGCACGCACATCCGGGCTGATACCCAGCTCTACTATCGGGACGTGTACGACCACACGATCCGCATCGTGGAATCGGTCGACACCGTTCGCGATCTGATGGCCGGCGTGCTGGAGACCTACCTGTCCCAGACGTCGAACCGGATGAACAAGGTGATGAAGCAGCTGTCGATCGTCGCGACGATCGCGCTGCCCTTGATCGTTGTCGGCGGCATCTACGGGATGAACTTCAGTCAGATGCCGTGGACGCACCACCCGTTTGGCTTCTACGGCGCCTTGCTCACGATGGTGGCCGTTTCGGGTGTGATGCTCCTGTGGCTCAAGAAGAATCGATGGCTCTGAAGCTGCTCGTCGAGCAGTGCTCCATCACCACTCGCCATCCTTTTGTCATCGCCCGCGGCTCGACGAACGGGTACAAGCGCGCGTGGGTGCGGATCGTCGACGACGACGGCCTGGAAGGGTGGGGCGAAGCCGATCCGTCGTCCTTCTACGGCGAGACACTCGAGACGGTGCTCGCGGCCTTCCAGCGGCTGGCCGCCCAGCTGCCGCGCGATCCCTTCGACCTCGAGGCCGCGGAGGCGCGGTGGGAGCAGGTGGTGCCGAGGAACGGCGCCGCCCGTGCCGCGCTCTCCGCCGCGCTGCACGACCTCGTCGGCAAACGGCTCGGCCAGCCGCTGTGGCGCCTCTGGGGTCTCGATCCGAAGAAGGCGCCGCTCTCGTCGTTCACCATCGGGCTCGACACGCCCGAAAAGATGCGCGCCAAGGTCCGCGAGGCCGAGGCCTATCCGATTCTCAAAGTGAAGCTGGGGACCGAGCGAGACGAAGAGATCCTAAGGACCATCCGCGACGCGACCCCCAAGCCGATCCGCGTGGACGCGAACGCGGGATGGACCGTCGCCCGGGCGAAGCAGATGATTCCCGTCCTGGAGGAATACGGCGTCGAGTTCCTGGAGCAGCCCCTCGTCCCCGAGGATCTGGACGGGCTGGCCGAGGTGCGTCGGCACGCGACCGCGCACGATCTCCCCGTCGTCGTGGACGAAAGCTGTCTCGTCGCGGCGGACATCCCGCGGCTCGCGGGCCGCGCCGACGGGATCAACATCAAGCTTGCCAAGTGCGGCTCGCTGCGTGAGGCATTGCGCATGATCGCGACCGCCCGCGCCCACGGGATGCTGGTCATGGTCGGCTGCATGATCGAAACGTCGCTCGGCATCACGGCGGCGGCGCATTTCACGCCGCTCGTGGACGCGGCCGACCTGGACGGCGCCGCCCTCACGATAGACGATCCCTTCGCCGGTGCGACGATCGACGCGGGTCAGATCCGCCTGCCCACCGAGCCGGGGCTCGGCGTCCGGCGGCGATGACGGCATCGGGGCCGGCGCGCTACGCCGCCGTCGTCCTCCCCGTTCCGGTTTCCCGCGCCTACACCTACCAGATTCCCGACGCACTGGCGGACCGCGTGGTCCCCGGCGCGCGCGTCGTCGTCCCGCTGCGCCACCGCAACGTGATCGGCATCGTCATCGCGGTCGACGTGCCGCGCCCGACGGAGCCGGGGGTTGCGGCTCAGCCCCTCGCCGGCGCCCCTGATGCCGAGCCCGCCCTCTCCCCGGCGCTGCTCGAGCTGGGCCGCTGGATCTCGGACTACTACGGTGCGCCGCTCGGCCTGGCGCTGCGCGCGATCCTGCCGGGTCCATTGTGGAGCGTGCTGCGGCCCGCGGGTCCTCCGCCCGCCGCCGAGCGCTTACTCGTACTGAGCACCGGGGGAGAGGGGAGCGGCATGGAGTCGCTGCTCGAGCGCGAGCGGCGCTTCAAGCGCGCGCCCAAACGGCGCGCCGCCTACGAGGCGGTCGAAGCGCTGGGGGGCTCCGCGCCCTTCTCGCATCTCGTGGGGCAGCTCAAGCTGTCGGCGAGCGCGCTGGACGGACTGGTGCGCCAGGGGCTCGCGCGCGTCGAGCGAGTGCCCGAGACGCGCGATCCATTTGCCGGACTCTCGTCACCGCCGCCGCCCACCTTGACCGACGATCAGCGGGACGTCGTCGCCGGTATTCTCGGGACTCCCGTCGACATGCCCGTGCTGGTCCACGGCGTGACCGGATCGGGCAAGACGCTGGTGTATCTGGACGTGCTGCGTAGCGTCGTGGCGTCGGGCAACGGTGCCATCCTGCTCGTCCCCGAGATCGCGCTCACGCCGCAGACCGTGGCGCGCGTGCGCGGAGTGTTCGGGGATCAGGTGGCGGTGCTGCACTCGGGACTGTCCGACGGCGAACGGGCCGATGCCTGGCGCGCCCTGCGCCGGGGCGAGCGTCTCGTGGCGGTGGGCCCGCGCTCTGCCGTGTTCGCGCCGGTGCAGCGGCTCGGGGCGATCGTGGTGGACGAGGAGCACGAGGCGAGCTACAAGCAGGGCTCGGCGCCGCGCTATCACGCGCGCGACGCGGCGGCGATTCGGGCGCAGCTCGAAGGCGCGCGGTTGATCCTCGGGAGCGCCACCCCGTCACTCGAGACCCTGGACCTCGCCGCCCAGGGGCGGGTGGCGACGTTCGCCCTCCCGCAGCGGATCGGCGCGAGGCCGCTGCCGCCTGTCGAGGTGATCGACCTCAAGACGGCGCCGCGGGTGCCTGAAGCCGGTGTCATTCCCTGGACGGAGGCGCTTGACGGCGCGGTACGTGTCGCCTTGGAGCGCGATGAGCAAGTCATACTGCTCTTGAACCGCCGCGGCTTCGCGACGTTCGTGCAATGCCCAGCGTGCGGCAATGTGCCGGGCTGCCCGCACTGCGCGATTGCCCTGACCGTGCACCAGACGCCGTCCGCCCTGCGCTGCCACTACTGCGGGCACCAGGAGCCGGTTCCTGACACGTGCAGCGTGTGCGGCCAGGTCACGCAGCGACTTCGCGGTCTGGGCACCCAGCAGCTGGAGCATTTCGTGGGAATGCGATTCCCGCACGCACGCATCGCGCGCATGGACCTCGACACCACCAGCAGCAAATGGGCGCACCACCACATCCTCGAGCGCGTGGGGAGGGGCGAGGTGAACATCCTCCTCGGCACCCAGATGATCGCCAAGGGGCTCGACTTTCCGAACGTGACGGTCGTGGGGGTCGTAGATGCCGACACAGGCCTGCATTTCCCGGACTTCCGGGCCGGCGAGCGCACGTTCCAGCTCGTGGCGCAGGTGGCCGGGCGGGCCGGCAGGGGACCCCGGGGCGGACGGGTGTACGTACAGACCCGGGCGCCTGACCACCACGCGATCCGGGCGGCGGCGGCGCACTCCGTGGCGGCGTTCGCGGCAGCCGAGCTGCCGCTCCGCGCCCCGCCACAACCGCCCTATCCGCCGCGCATCGGGCTGGTGCGGTTCGTGGTGACCGGGCGGGATCAGGCGCGCACCGGCGCGCTGGCGGAGAAGGTCGCGGCGTGGCTGCGGCGCGCCTCCGCGGAGCGCCTGGAAGGGGCGCTGACCGTGCTCGGCCCGGCGCCGTGTCCGATCATGCGCCTCAAGGGGCGGTGGCGCTGGCACGTGTTGGCGAAGGCTGCGGAGCCCCGGGTGCTCGGCCGCGTCGTACGGGCCTGGCGGGCGAAGGCGCACCGCGCGGTGACTGTGGACCGCGACCCCGTTTCACTCTTGTGAAAGCGCTTTCATTCCGGGTATTTTCACCGGCCTGTGAGCCGCCCCCGCTTTCAGTACCGGCTACCCAACTTCACCGCGCCGCCGTTCTCGGGGGCACCCGACGCGCGGTTCACGCCCGCACCGGCCGACGGGGTTCTGCCCGACGGTTTTTTTTCGACCACGAACCTGCCGACGTACGTGAAGCTGTCCGGCGGGTGGCGGCGGCCGCGGCTGCCGCGCATGGACTGCGTCATCGTGCATAACCCGCCCGATGATCTCGTCGTGCTCGAGCCGCGCCGAGTGCACCGCGGCGACAAGGTCGCCATCGGGGCGACCGAAGACGGGAGTGAAGGGATCTACATCCATTCCGAGGGCTTCCTCGGCGGCACGCACAGCGCCAACGAATTCCGCTTCATGCAGACCGAGGTCTCGCGCGAGCGGCCCGTGGATTACAGCGTCCTCGCCCAGTTGCTCGGCGAGGAGAAAGAGCGCGGCGGCAAGATCCTCTGGGTGATCGGTCCCGCGCTCGTGCACGCCCGCGCCCGCGAAGACATGATCTGGTTCATCGAGAACGGGTACGTGGGCGCGCTGCTCGGCGGCAATGCTGTCGCCGTGCACGACCTCGAGGCGGCGATCTTCGGCACGACGCTCGGGATGTCGAGCTCGGGGGAAGGCGTCGAGGGCGGCCACGCGCTGCACATGCGCGCGATCAACGCCGTCCGGCGCGCCGGATCGATCGAGGCCGCGGTGCGGCAAGGGATCGCGACGAGCGGCATCATGCACGCGCTGGTCACGCACCACATCCCCTATGTGCTCGCCGGGTCGATCCGCGACGACGGGCCGTTGCCGGACGTCATACCCGATACGCTGGCCGCCCAGGACGCGATGCGCGCACACACCGCCGTCGCCACTTTCGCGGTGTTCGTCGCGACGGCACTGCACGCGATCGCCGTGGGCAACATGCTGCCGGCGTTCGTGGACTCGCCCGATCCCGAAGAAGTGCGACCCCTGACCACGGTGTGCGTGGACCAGACCGAGTTCGTGGTGAACAAGCTGCGCGACCGCGGCACTCACCAGGCATATGGCGTCGTCACCAACGCGCAGGATTTCATGCACGTCCTGCGCTTCTACGTCGAGCGATGGCAGCAGGCCCCCCCGGCCCCCCCAGCCCCCCCGGCCCCCCCGCGTCCCCCCAACCCGACTCCCGCGCCGCTTTCCCGATAGGGGCGCCGGAGGGGCAGGGTCCGGGCTGGGCCAAAGTGGCCGCTGCCGTGGAGGCACAGGTGCCTCCGGCGGAGATCGAGACCATTTATCTATTCCGGCCGATCAAACGGCAGGGACGGGAATGGGGCACGGCGGTGGTCACGCGCAAGAGCGCGTCGCCCGAGGGTCGGTTGCGAGTCTACACGGCCAAATACATGCTCATCGTGCGCGGCAAGGAGCGCGGCCAGGCCAAGGTCGAGGTGGTGGAAGTCGGACTCAGTCCCGCGGCGGTATTGGCGAACGTCATGCAGGCCGCGGCGGACCGGGGTGGCGAGACGGAACCGCCGCTGGAGCTGGGTCCCGGAGCGTGGTATGCAGGTTGACGGTCAGCGGTTGCTGGAGGCGTTCCGGCGTCACCTGCACGATCACAACCTGCCGGTGACGCAGCAGCGGCTCGCCGTGGCGGAAGCGATCTTCGTCTCCGGCGCGCACCTGTCCGCCGAAGAAATCGCGGCGCGGGTCGCCGGCCGCGGCGGCGCCGTCGGTACCGCGACCGTGTACCGGACCCTCGACCTCCTGGTCCGGAGCGGGCTGGTGAAGGAGCGCGATTTCGGCGACGGGTTCAAGCGCTACGAGCCGGGGTCGGTGGACGGAGAAGGACAGCCGCATGAGCACTGCATCTGCTCCGCGTGCGGCGCGGTGACGGAGTTTTCGAACGACCGGCTGGAGCGGATGATCGCCCTGCTCGCGGAGGAGGTGGCGTTCCGGCCCCACCACCACCGCCTCGAGATTTACGGCCTGTGCCCGAGCTGTCAGCAGTCGAACCCTCTAGCGCGCGCGAGGTAACTGGGTTGATCGACTCACGAATGTTCATCCCGACCAAGGCCTTTCTCACTAAGGGCGTGGGTCGGCACAAGGAAAAACTCACGAGCTTCGAGATGGCGCTGCGGGATGCGCATCTTGCCAATTTCAATCTCGTGCGGGTGAGCTCGATCTTCCCTCCCCATTGTGAGCTGGTGGACCGCGAGGAAGGGCTGAGCATGCTCAAGCCCGGTCAGATCCTGTTCACCGTGGTCGCGGAGTCGTCCACGAACGAGCCGAGCCGGCTGGTGGCGGCGTCGATCGGCCTGGCGCTTCCCGCCGATCCGTCCCATCACGGATACATCTCCGAGCATCACAGCTACGGGCAAAACGAAATCGCGGCGGGCGAATACGCCGAGGATCTCGCCGCCTCGATGCTGGGCACGGTGCTCGGCGTACCGTTCGATCCCGACAAGGCATGGGACGAGCGCCGCGAGCAATGGCTGTTGTCGGGTGAGATCGTTCGCACCATGAACGTCACCTCGACCGCCGAGTGTGGCTCGGACGCCCGCTGGACGACCGTCGTGTCGGCGGTTGCGTTCTGCGGGTAGTGTGACCGAGCCCGGAGTCTCGCTCGCCGTCGCATTCACCGCCGGACTGCTGAGCTTCCTGTCGCCTTGCGTCCTTCCGTTGATCCCGAGCTACGTCGGGTTTCTCACCGGGATGTCGGCGGACCAGCTCCAGACGCGCCGGGGCACCGCCGTGCTGCACGGGCTGTGGTTCGTCGCCGGGTTCACGCTCGTCTTCGTGCTGCTCGGCGCTGCCGCCTCGGGTTTGGGGGCGCTGCTACGGGATTATCAACACTGGCTGGGACGTGTCGGCGGGGTCCTCGTCATCCTGTTTGGACTCTACCTGCTGGGCGTGCTGCGCCCCGCGTTCCTGATGCGCGAGCGCCGCATCGAGCTCTCCCGGAAACCGCTGGGTTATTTCGGGTCGGGGGTCGTGGGCTTCACGTTCGGCGCGGCGTGGACACCGTGCATCGGCCCCATCTTAGGGGGCATCCTCACCCTGGCCGCGACGCGGAGCGAGCTGATCCAGGGTACGGCCCTGCTCGCGGCGTACGCGCTGGGGCTGGCAGTGCCGTTTCTCCTCACGGCCCTGGCGCTGGACCGGTTCCTCATCTGGTTCCAACGGTTCCGGCCCTACATCGTATGGGTGGACCGCATCGCGGGCGGGATGCTGATCGTGCTGGGCATCCTGCTCGTCACCGACAGCTTCACATTGCTCGCAGGGTACCTGCAGGGACTTACACCCGAGTCCCTCAAGCGCCGGCTGTAGAACCTGCTACGGCCTGCCGGGTACCCAATTGCTGACATTCGCCCGTCCACAGAGAGGAATTCCCATGACGCAGCTACTTCGGATCGCCCGCCCGGTCGCCGTCCTGGCCGCACTCGCCGCGTTCGGCATGAGCGCGTGCCAGAAGGGGCAGCAGGCGAGTCAGTCGCCTGATTCGACCGCGCGCAACCTCACCCTCGCGCCCGCCGAGTCCTCGGCCGCGATGCGTGACATGCCGGAGCATCAGCCCGCGGCGAAACCTGCGGCTCCCCCGCGGACGCAACCGCCCGCCCGCCGGCCGGCGCCTCCTCCGGCACCTCCCGCCGCCGCCGGGCGGCCGAACACACCGGCCCGCGCCACGCTGCGCCTCGCTCCTGGTGCCCGGTTCGATATGGCCGCGACCGACACGATCTCGTCGCGCACCGCCAAACCGGGGGATCCCTTCAGCGCGAGAGTGGTGGAGGACGTCAAGACCGCCTCGGGTGACGTCATCATTCCGGCGGGCTCCGTCGTCAATGGCAAGATCGCCGACGTCAAGCCCGCGCCGAATCCCCGGACGCCCGGTACCCTCACGTTGACGGTAACGAGTATCACGGTGCGCGGAAACACTTATCCGATCGAGGCGTCGATCGACTCGCTCGAGACCGTGCACAAGGGCCGGGGCGTGACGTCGGGCGACGCGGCCAAAGTGGGCGTAGGCGCCGTCGCAGGCGCGGTGCTCGGCCGCGTGATCGGCGGGAACAAGAAGGGCACGATCATCGGGGGGGTGGTGGGCGGCATCGCGGGCGCCGGTGTGGCCACGCAAACCAAGGCCTCCGACATCGTGTTGCCGGCCGGAGCGCACATCATCGTCAGGCTGACGAAGGAACTCGCGGTCACGGCGCCCTGACGCCCTTGCCTCGGGCGGGGGCCAAGCTATCGGCGATGATGTTCCTCCAGTACTTCATCTGGGGGAGTTGGGCCGTCGCCGGCCTCCAGCAGCGTGACGCGCAGACCGGCGCGCGTGAGCACGTAGGCGGCCATGCCGCCGCCGGCGCCCGACCCCACGATGCAGACGTCCGCGGTGTCCACGGCTCGCAAGTCAGATTGTCGCCGAGTCATTCCAAGGACTGAGCGTTTTTCACCCTTAGGAATGGAGTCCTGTGAGGAATACCGCATCCCGGGATAACCGGCTTCCTTTGGCTCCATACAGTTCACTCAACACCCGAGAGGAAATGCCATGACCCGTAACAACTGGATCGCCCTCGCCCTGTTGGCGAGTGTCGCTGCCATAGGTGCATGTTCGCCCAAGGGCGGGCAGGCTGGCCAACCCGACCGCGCCGTGCGTGAGCGGAGCAAGTCGGCCACCCCCGTCTCCTACACCGCCCCAAGTGGGACGCGGATCGACATGACGATCAACAACGAACTCACCTCCCGCAAGAACAAGGCGGGTGACACCTTCACTGCGAAGATCGTCAGTGACGTCCGCGACCCGTCAGGCAACGTCGTGATCGCGGCCGGCTCTACCGTGAACGGCCTCGTGATCGCCGTAAAGCCGGCGCCTAACCGTCGCACTCCGGGCACGCTGACGCTGGCGCTGTCCACGGTTGAAGCGAACGGCAGGACCTATCCGATCTCAGCCACGATCGACGAAGTCGCGACCGAGCGCCGTAATCAGCCCATCAACGGCAACGACGCGGCGAAGGTCGCCGTGGGCGCGGCCGCCGGTGCGGTCGTGGGCCAGGTCCTGTCGAAGAACACCAAGGGCACGGTGATTGGCGCCGTTGTCGGCGGTATGGCCGGCGCAGGGTACGCCGCGGAGACCAAGGACGTTGACATCGTGCTTCCCAGCGGGGCGCACATCCTGGTCACCGTCAGCGAGCCGCTGACAGTCACGGCCAGCAAGTAACAGTTTTCGCAGGTTCAGTAGCCTAACGCACCGCCGGCGTACCGCGGGTCGGCAACACCGACCCACCCGCTGGCGGTGTGTTGTATGGCGGCCACGATGCCACTGGTACCGCGCCGCATCTGCACGCCGTGACCCATCTGCCTGAGCGCGCTCACGGTTTGCTCGCTGAGGCCGCCCCGCTCGTAGCGAATCGTATCCGGCAGCGCCTGATGATGGATCCGCGGCGCCGCCACGGCCTCCGCGAGCGTCATCCGCTGGTCCAACACATTGAGGATCACCTGGGCGACCGTCGTGATGATCGTGGGCCCGCCCGGCGTTCCCACCACCATCATCAGCTGCCCGCTACGATCGAGCACAATCGACGGCGTCATCGCCGACAGCATCCGCTTGCCCGGAGCGATCGAATTCGCCTCACCCTGCACCAGGCCGTACATGTTCGGCTTGCCGGGCGCCGACGTGAAATCATCCATCTCATTGTTCAGTAAGAACCCGCCGCCCGTCACCGTGACCGCGCTGCCGAAGCCGTCATTCAGCGTCGTGGTGACCGATGCGGCGTTGCCGCTCGCGTCTACGATCGAGTAGTGCGTGGTGTGGCTACCAGCTCCGCCGCTCTCTGTCAGTGGCGGTGTCGGAGTGGCGTGGTGGGGATCGATCTGGGCCCGGAGCTGCGCGGCGTAGGACTTGGATAGCAGCCGCTCCAGCGGCATGTCCACGAAATCGGGGTCGCCGAGCCAGCGGTTCCGGTCGATGAAGGCGCGGCGCATCGCTTCCGTCAACAGGTGCGTGTAGGCCGCGGTGCCGAAGGCCGGCAGGGTATCGTAGCCTTCCATGATGTTGAGGATCTCGCCCATCGTGACCCCACCCGAGCTGGCCGGCGGCATCGAGTAGATCGTGTAGCCGCGGTAGCTGAGCTGGATGGGCGTGCGCCATTTGGGCCTGTAGCTGCGCAGATCGTTCTTGGTGATCAAGCCGCCACCCCGCTGCATCTCGGCGACGATCAAGTCGCCGATCTGGCCTTGGTAGAACACACTCGGTCCGGAGTCGCTGATCAACTGCAGCGTGCGCGCGAGATCGGGCTGCTTCCACAATGTGCCGACTGCGGGCGGATGACCCCCCCCACCGGGCAGGAACTGTTGCGCCGATGCGGGGAATCGCGCCAGCCGGGAGGCGTCGGCCGCGATGTCGCCGTGCCGCTCGGCGTCGATCCGGTGGCCCTCGCGCGCGAGCTGGATCGCCGGCGCGACGAGCGTGGCCCAGGGAAGTGAACCGTGGCGCTTCCACGCTTCGTACAGTCCGGCGACGCTCCCCGGGACGCCGACGGCCAGATGGCCCGTGAGGCCTTTATCGGTGACGTTGCCCGCCGAGTCGAGGTACATGTCGTGCGACGCTCCGCCGGGAGCCGCCTCGCGGTAGTCGAGCGCCTGCACCTCGCCCGCGGCGCTGCGGTGCACGATGAAGCCGCCGCCGCCGATGTTGCCGGCGTCTGGCAGCACCACGGCGAGCGCGAAGGCGACAGTGACGGCTGCGTCGATCGCGTTGCCGCCGCGCTTGAGGATATCCACACCGGCCTGCGTTGCGAGCGGATGTGCCGTCACGACCATCGCGTGCGGCGCCGTGACCGGAGTCGATTTCAGCGTCCAGGTGGACGGGATGACGGGCGGGCCGCGTACGACCGGCGCGAGAGGCGCGGGCCCGGGGGCGGGGGCGGGCGCGCCGCCGCAGGAGAGGGCGAGTGCCGCGAGGAGCAAAGCAAGCGTCGTGCGCATTCGTAATATTATCTCCCGCCATGACTACCCGCGACTTTCACGACCCCCGTCCCACCGAGCAACGCAACCCGCGCACCGAGCGCATCGACGTCGCTTCGAGCGTCGAGATCGTGGACCTGATGAACGCCGAGGACGCCACCGTGGCCGGGGCGGTGCGCGGCGAGCACGAGCGCATCGCCCGTGCCATCGACCTGGTCGTGGAGGCGTTCCGCCGCGGCGGCCGCCTCGTCTACGTCGGGGCGGGCACCTCCGGGCGGCTGGGCGTGCTCGACGCCGCCGAATGCCCGCCCACGTTCGGGACGCCGCCGGCGATGGTCGTCGGCGTGATCGCCGGAGGATACGGTGCACTGGTGAAGAGCGTCGAGGGCGCCGAAGACGACGTGAATGCCGGCGCCGCGGCGATGGACACCGCGGCGGTCACGGACAAGGATGTCGTGGTCGGTATCGCGGCGAGTGGGACGACGCCCTACGTGCGCGCCGCCATCGCCCGCGCGCAGACGCTGGGCGCCGCCACGGGCCTCGTGACGTGCGCGACGCCTCCACAAGTCCTCGCCGAAACGTGTGATGTGGTGGTCGTGCCGGTCGTCGGGCCTGAGGCCCTCACCGGCTCGACGCGGCTCAAGGCCGGCACGGCGACGAAGCTCGTGCTCAACACCATCACCACCGGCGCGATGATCCGGTTGGGCAAGGTCTACGGGAACATGATGGTGGACCTGATGGCGTGGAGCGCAAAGCTGGAGGATCGGGGCGAGCGGATCGTGATGGAGTGCGCCGGCGTGAGCCGCGGTGAGGCGCGCGCCGCCATCGAGCGCGCCGGCGGCAGCGTCAAGCTCGCAATCGTGATGGTGCGGCGGGGCGTGGATCAGGACGAAGCGCGCCGTCTGCTGGATGCGGCCGGCGGATTCGTGCGCCCGGCGGCAGGCGACCCGCCCCCCGTGACGCAGCGTCCCGCCCCCTCCCCGTGACGGACGTGCTCGCCGTCGGCGTGATGTCGGGCACGTCGCTGGACGGCGTCTCGACCGCGCTCGTGCGTCTCAGCGCCCCCCCCGATGCGCCAGCGGCGACGCTCGTCGCCTTCCGCCAGGAGGCGTACACCGCCGCTGAGCGCGGCGCCATCATCGACGCGATGGCGCGTGGCGCGCCCAAGGAGCTCGCGTTTCTGCACGTGGCGCTGGGTGAGCGATTTGCCGCAGCCGTACTTTCCCTGCTTGCGTCCTCCAAAACGAAGCCCGGTGACCTGTCGTTCGTCGCCTCCCACGGCCAGACCATCTGGCACGAGCCGGGCCGCGCTACTCTGCAGCTGGGTGATGCGGCGGTGCTGGCCGAACGGCTCGGCGTCCAAGTCGTGAGCGACTTTCGCGCGCGCGACGTCGCGGCTGGGGGGCAGGGCGCGCCGCTCGTGCCGCTGGTGGACGTGATGCTGTTCGGCCATGAACAGCGGGGCCGCTGGCTCCTCAACATCGGAGGCATGGCGAACGTCACGTGGGTGCCAAAACGCGGCGTCACCGCAGGGGCCTTCGCATTCGACACGGGCCCCGGGGTGGCGGTGATCGACGCCGTAACGCGACGCGTGGATCCTGAGGCGACATTCGACCGGGATGGGGAGCGGGCGCGGCGCGGGCGTCCGGTCGCCAAGCTGCTCGAGGAGCTGCTCGCCGATCCGTACTTCGCGCAGGCGCCGCCCAAGAGCACGGGCCGCGAGCGCTTCGGGATTGAGTATGCCGAGAAGCTGCTCGTGCGTGTGCGCTCGGCAGGCGGGTCTGACAACGACGCAGTGGCGACGGCGACAGCGCTCACGGCCGAGACCATTGCTCGCGCGGTCGCGAATCCCCCCAGTGGGGGAGGAGAGATCGTCATGTCGGGGGGCGGCGCCAGGAACCCCGCCCTGATCGAGCGGCTCGCTGCGCGTGTGCAACCCCAGCCCCTCGTGCTGTTCGACGAGCTGTTCTTCGACGGCGAAGCCAAAGAGGCCGTAGCCTTCGCGTTTCTCGGATATCAGACGCTGCTGGGACGGCCGGGGAATCTCGCGGCGGCCACCGGGGCCCGCGGGCCGCGCGTCCTCGGACACATCACGCCGGCATGAGTTCTCCGCGGGCGCGGCTCGTCTGTCCCGCGCTGCGGTCGCGCGGCGGATCGTTCGCGCATGAGCGGGACAAGATCGCGGCCGCTCTCGATGAAGGCGTGGGCGGCTTCATTTTGTTTGGCGGCACCGCCCAAGCGGTGCGGGCGCTCACGAGGGACCTGAAGCAGCGGGCGGGGGGGGCGGGGGGGGCGGGGCGGCCGCTGCTGTTCGCGTCCGACCTGGAGCGCGGTCCCGGCCAGCAGTTTCGGGGACTCACCGAGCTGCCGCCCCCGGCCGCGCTCGGCTTTCTGAACGATTTGGACGCGACCTACGCGGCGGGCTCGATCACGGGCACGGAGGCGCGCGCGGTGGGGCTCACCTGGACGTTCGCGCCCGTGTGCGATTTGGATCTCGAGCCGAGGAACCCGATCGTCCAGACGCGGTCGTTTGGCGCCGACGCGGAGCGCGTGGGGGCGCACGCGGCGGCCTGGATCCGGGGATGCCAGGAGCACGGGGTGCTGGCGTGCGCCAAGCATTACCCCGGTCACGGCCGCACGACGACCGACTCGCATGAGGGGCTCCCTGTCGTGGACGCGGCCGCCGCGGAGCTGCAGCGCGTGGATGTCGCGCCATTCGCGGCCGCGGTGGTGGCCGGGGTCGGCAGCGTGATGCCGGCGCATGTCGCGTATCCGGCGTGGGACGGGACGGGCGTCGCAGCGACGTTCTCGCGGCCGATCCTGGCGCACCTCCGCGACGTGCTGGGATTTCAGGGCCTCGTCGTTACGGATGCCTTTATCATGGCGGGCGCGACTGCGGCGCAGGGCGAGGGGCCCGCGGCGGCGGCGGCGGTGACCGCGGGCTGCGACGTGCTGCTGTATCCGACGGATTGGGCCGCGGTGGTGCGCGCCCTCGACGCCGTGCCCGCCGACCGGGCCGCCGAGGCGATTGCGCGATACGAGGCGGCGCTGCGGCAGTGGGACATGCGGCGCGGCGATCTCGGGATGCTCGACGACGCCATGCTCGCCGAGCATCAACGGTTTGCGGATGGCTTGGCGGATCGGGCCGTGCATCTCGTGCGTGGGACGGCGCCGAGGCTGACGGGGCCGCTCAGTGTCTCTATTGTAGATGATGACGTGGGCGGACCGTACACCATTCCGCCGCGCGATGTGTTTCACGGAGCTTTGCGGGGAGGGGGAGTCTCGCTCACCCCGGGGCGTCGCCCCGGGGTCAGCCGAGTGGTCCTCGTGTATGCGGAGCCCAGGTCGTGGAAGGGCAGGGCGGATTTGGGCCCGCGGTCGCTCGCGCAGCTTGCGCGGCTCGCCCCCGGGGCAGAGCTCGTGATTTTGTTCGCGCACCCGCGGTTGGCAGCGCAGGTGCCGGGAGAGGCGCCGGTGTTGTGTTGTTGGCACGGTCAGGCGCTGATGCAGCGGTCCGCGGCAAGGTGGGTGGTGGGACGGAATACCTGACGGGGGCGGCGAAGGAGGGCCCGATGAACACGCTATTGGTGGCATTGCTGCTCGTCGCGAACGTACAGGATGCGGACGCTCGCACGCTGCTGCGGCTGGAGGACGATTGGGCGCGCGCGTTGGTGCGGCGTGACACGGCGGTGTTTCAACGTTTGCTCGCCGCTGGATTCGTCTATACCGAGGACGATCGCACGATGACGCGTGCCGAGGTGCTCCACGAGGTAGGCGCGGGAGCGGACACGGTCACGGCGGCGCGCAATGAGGACATGCACGTACACCGGTTTGGCACGACGGCGCTCGTGACAGGATGGTTGGTGGTGCAGGGGCGCGGGCCGGGTGGTCCATTCGATCGGCGTTATCGGTTCACCGACACCTGGGTGAAGCGTCGCGGGCGCTGGCGGATCGCCGGGGCGCAGGATTATTTGGTGCCGCCGGAGGGTTAGGCCGAAGAGGCGTACGTCGGCTGGGTGTTAGGAGCGTAGGGTTAGGCGGGGGAGCATGCACTGCGATTCGTCTAAAACAGTTATCTCGAATTCCCGTTAGGCCGCCCGTTTGTTCAGACCTCGAGGAGGATCGATGAGATCAACAATCGCGCTGTTGGCGCTCACTGCCGCAGGTACAAATCCAGTCTGTGGTCAAACCCTCCGAGGCGTCTGGAAGCCTATCGAAGTGGTCGTCGATAGCGGTGCAGATCGAGGACATCACACGAGTGATGTCCAGCCGGGCCTGCTGATCTTTGCGAAGCGGCACTACTCGATGACGTTTGTCACAGGCTTTACCCCTAGGGCGATACCTTCCGACAGCGCGACCGATGAACAACTCGGCCTCAGTTTTTTGCGCATTACAGCGAATGCAGGAACCTACGAACGACGCGATTCAACTATCACCTTCAGTCCGAGTGTCGCGAAGCATCCTGCGGTCATGGCAGGAACGCCATTCACGGTCGTCGCACGATTGAAGGGGGACACTCTTCGCACGAAGCTCGGGGGAAACGCCCCGGCGCAATGGACCTGGGTTCGTGTCGAACGTCCCTAAGACGACCGGCGGCCTAAACAAGCCCATGCGTCTACACACTGCTTTGGTTCTTTCGGTGGTCCTGGTCGCCTGTCACCGACCGACCGAAGTCCGCGGCTTGTATATCAATCGGGACGGATCGGGGACGTTCTTTCCGTGCGATGATTCGAAGATCACTGTCGTAGTCCAGGATTCGGCGCTCGAAGCGAGATACCGCACCACTGCCACGGCAAACGAGCCGGTGTTTGTCCGACTCCGCGGGATCAAGGGACACTCGGGAAGCATCTACGGCGGCCAGCGCTTCTTCGAGGTGCAGCGGATTCTGGAGGTCCGAGCACGGGCGAGCGGCGAATGTCCTGGAGTCGCGCAACCGATCGCGCCCCTGTTTCCTTCATCATAGAGCAGGCTGCCTAACAAGCGCCTGAAGCTGGTGGCGCGCGCGTAGATTAAAGGAATGAATCTTTCTTCAGCGCGCCGCAGCTTAAGCGCACGCCGTTAGGCGGCGGGAGTCAGCACGCAACTTATTCGAGAGCTTGAACGGACCCGAGACGAGACGCTGAAATGCTTCTCGCTCAACCATCGCGACCTCGCGCGAACATACGCGCCAGGCAAGTGGTCAGTCAGCTATATCCTCCACCACCTCTCCGATCAGGAGACCGTCTTCTTCGATCGCATCCGTCGAGTGCTCAGTGAGCCTCGTCCGGTCCTATGGGTGATGGATCAGGATGCCTGGGCGAAGGGACTCGATTATTCGCAGGTGCCGCTCGATATCTCCCGGCATGTCTACGAATCGGTTCGCAGCGCAATCATCTATTATGCCGGCGTGCACTATGAGCGGAGTGGCCACCTTGAGTTCGTGCATAGTGTAGATGGCGTGCGCACGTTGCGGGATGAATTCGACGCCGCCGCCGCTCATAATGAACATCACTTGAGTCAAATCAGGTTGGCGCTTAGCCGCCCCGCCGCCTAACAGGTAGCAAGCCTTTCTGTGAATCTCTTGATCGTTGGCGCGACCGGCGGCACTGGCCAGCAACTCGTGACCCAGGCGCTCCAGCGCGGTCATCGGGTCACCGCCTTGGTCCGCAAGGAGCCGTCGGCGGCGCCTCGTCCCGGGCTGATCACCGTGCTGGGCAACGTCTTGGACGCCTCGTCCTTGGACCGTGCGGTGCGCGGCCGGGACGCCGTGTTGTCTGCTCTCGGGCACAAACAGTTCTTCCGTCCCACCCGCATTCTCTCTGAGGGCACCCGAAATCTGATTGGATCGATGCGGCGCCACGGTGTCGGCCGGTTCGTCTGCGAAACTGCCCTCGGCATCTCCGATGCTTGGTGGCAAATGGGACTCTACTACACCCTGTTCGTCCGCCCCATCATCGTGCCGCTGTATTTCTGGGACAAGATTCGCCAAGAGGCCGTCATTCGCGCCTCAGAGCTTGACTGGACGATCGTGCGCCCGGGCGCTCTCACCAATGGGCCGAAGCGCGGCCAGTACCGCCATGGGCCGCGCGTGGGTCATTGGCTCTGGACCGTGCGGATTTCGCGCGCGGACGTCGCCGCCTTCATGCTCGATCAGCTGACAGATGGTCGCTACGTTCGAACCGTCGTTGGAGTGGCCGACTAGGCCAAGGGTTGAGGCTTGCTGCCTAACACGCGCCTGAAGCTGACGGCGCCCGGCGTCTATGTTAGAATTCCATTTGTGCCCATTCTTGCTCGGCGCCGCAGCTTAGGCGCACGCCGTTAGGCAGCGGCGGAGGACATCATCATGACTACTCCAGCTCCTTCTCAGCCAGCGAATCCGTCAACTCAGTCGGCGCAGGTACCGCCTGGTGTGCGAATAGCCTCGACGCTGTGTTGGGTCGTTGGGGTCCTCACCATCCTTGCTGCCCTCGCCATCGGTATCCCCGCGATTTCGTCCGGGGCCGGGCTGTTGTTCATCGCAGTGAACGTTCTTGCGGGTGCAATCGTCTGCGTTGCAGCGGTCCAGATTCGCCGACAGCGGAGGATCGGCGTCCTTCTGATGCTTGTGGCTTGGGCCATCCCGACTGCCGTTGCCGTCCTTCAACATCTGCCGGTTCGCGGATCTCTCCTGCTGTTTGTGGCCCTCCTGTTCGCTGGCGCGAACTGGAAGCATTTTCGGTGAGGCCGCTGTCTAACACGCGCCTGCAGCTGGCGGCGCCCGGCCTCTAGGGTAGAATTCCATTTGTGCTCATTCTTGTTCGGCAATCATCCCAGGCAACAAAACACCGGAGGTCGAAATGAAGCGCACTTGGACGCTCGCTGCAGTCTCAGTTGCTCTGGCGTTGACGACGGCTGTCGTCTTTGCGCAGAGGGGAGGCACAGGCGTAATCTTTGCCCGTTCACGTTCGGCGAAGTATGCGCCGCTGGTTCCGGGCGTCTCCAGTTCTGTGGTCTGGGGAGATACACTCACGGGGCCGTTTGGAGGCTTTACGAAGTTCCGCCCCGGATTCGACGCTGGCCTGCACACTCACACTGCTGACGTTTTGGTGGTGGTCTTACGAGGCGCATACCTCTATAGGGACGATGCCGGCGCCAAACGTGTGGGTCCAGGCGATTTCATCCGGATTCCGGGAGGCCACAAACACTGGAGCGGCGGCGACCCTAAAGAAGGGGCACTCTTCTATCAGGAGACGTTCGGCAAGTTCGATTTGATACCGTCAAAGTAACGGCGTTGCTGTCGTGATAGCGGTTGGATCGCATGGCGCGGGGCTGCCGAACACGCGCCTGAAGCTGGCGGCGCGCGTAGATTAAGGAATGAATCAGCGCGCCACGGCTTAGGCGCATCTGAGGACAAGGTGGACCAACGACGCCTCGACGTCTTTTTCTACGGGCTATTCATGGATCAGCAATTGCTGGAAGGCAAAGGCGTCCGGTTTACTGATATTCGGCCCGCTGCCGTTCCTGGATTCACCCTGCGCATCGGAGCGCGGGCCGCGCTCGTTCCCACTCCGGCAGGGGAAGTGCACGGTCTGTTAATGAAGCTGTCACACGCTGACATTGAGAAGCTGTACGCTGAGCCCAGCGTGCGGGCGTATCGGCCTGAGCCCGTACTCGCCGTTGTTCACAACGGGGGCACCGTAGCCGCCCTCTGCTTCAATCTCCCGGAGCCCCCGTCGCCAGATGAACGGAACGCCGAATATGCCTCTAAGCTTCGCGCCCTGGCGCAGCGTGTAGGCCTACCCGGCGCTTACGTCGCGTCCATCCAGTGAGGCGGCGTGGCCTTTGACGAACGGTTAGCCGATCGAATTCGCGCCACGCTGGGCCGGCGCAAAGGTCTCGTTGAGAAGAGGATGTTCGGTGGCGTCGCCTTCCTCCTTAATGGCAACATGTGCGTGGGCGTGCATAAGTCCGACCTTATCGTGCGTCTTGCTCCGGAAGCGACGGATGCGGCGCTGTCGCAGCCCCACACCAGACGCTTCGACCTTACCGGGCGGCCGATGAAGGGTTGGATCCTGGTCGAGCCTGCGGGATTGAAGACCGATGCGAAGCTCGGGACATGGGTCCAGGTGGCCGCGAAGTACGCTTCTTCATTGCCAGCCAAGTGACCGCGCCGTCTGACACGCGCCTGAAGCACTCGTCTCAACGGGACCGGTGCAGGCGTGATAGTGTTTCAATAGTCGATTGTGGGAGGACACCATGCATGCCGATAGTCGCTTCCAACAAGTTCGCGCAGCAATAGCGCAGCTCGGTCCGGCTGATCACGTCTGCACGTTGTACGACCAGCGCGAAGAGGAGGTGGCGATCGCCGTCTCGTATATCCGCGCCGGCCTCGATCGCGGCGAGCTGTGTGTCTGTGTTGTCGACGACGGCGGGGCGAGCATTCTCGCTGCGCTCGCGTCCGAGGGCGTCGACGTCGACGCAGCGATGCGCGAGGGCCGACTGGAGATCTTCGAGAAGCCGCTCGCGCAGGGCCTCCAGACGCAGGACATGCTGGGGAAGATTGAGCAGTATGCCAACGGGTCCCGCACCGCCGGCCATGCCGGCTTCCGGATTGTCGGGGAGATGACCTGGACGCTGAACGGCGACCTGAAGGCGCTTGCCGAGTTCGAGGCGCGGCTCAACCTCAACCGGGTCTGGGAACGTCACGCCTGCGCCGGTCTATGTCAATTCGATGTGCGGCGGTTCACGCCCGACACGCTGCGCGAGATGATCATCGTGCACCCGCTCGTGGTCATCGGGGATCGGATCTGCCGCAATCCGTACTACGTAGCGCCCGAGCAGTACCTCTCGCCCGATTGGCCGCTGCACGAAGTCGACTGGATGATGACGAACCTCGAGCAGCTGCAGCAGTCGCAGGACAGCCTGCGAGCGTCGCAGGAGCGCTACCGCGCGCTGTCGCGCCGTCTCCTGGAGCAACAGGAGCACGAGCGCAGCGTGCTCGCCCGCGAGCTGCATGACCAGCTCGGGCAGTCGCTGGTCGCGATCACGCTGAACCTCGAGGCGATCAAGGGCGAGCTCTCGCCCGCCTCGCGCGCGCGCGTGCCTGAGAGCATGCGGATCATCAAGAAGATGCTCAAACAGGTGCAAACGCTTGCCTTTGAGCTCCGCCCGTCGCTGCTCGACGAGTTCGGCCTGGTCGAGGCGCTGCGGAACCTGGTGGCGCGCCACGGTGAGCGCGCCGGCGTGCGTGCGCGTTTCACGGCCACGCCGCGCGACGCGCGGGCACCGGTCGAGATCGAGACCGCCTGCTTCCGCATCGTGCAGGAGGCCCTGAGCAACGTCGCCCGGCACGCGCGCGCTCGCCAAGTCGAAGTGACGCTGACGGCGCAGGACGTTGCCCTCGACGTCACGGTCAGGGATGACGGAGTTGGCTTCAGCGTCGAGCGGCTGCGCACCGGTCTGGGGCTGGTGGGCATGGGCGAGCGCGCTGAATTCGCCGGCGGCCGCCTCGACATCGAGTCGGCGCCGGGGGCCGGCACCACCCTGCGCGTGCGCTTCCCGCTCCCGCGGGCGACGATGAACTGAGTGAGCGATCGGGCAAAGGTTTTATGAATCGATGGGCCACTATCACCCGCTTGCGTGACCTCGATCAGAAGGACGTCGTCGTCATTGTGGGTCACGGGAACACCGTGCCCATGATCCTCAAAGCGTTGGGAGCCGAACAGGAGGTCACGATTGGTCCTCGGGCGCATGACGACCTCTTTGCAATCTTTCCGACACGCGCTGGTCCACCGACTGTCTTGCGCCTGCACTACTAGCCGCTCGCCGCCTAACACGCGCCTGAAGCTGGCGGCGCGCGCAGATTACGGAGCCCGCACATGGCGAAGAACAGCAGCATGCGTCCGCAGATTAGACAGCTGGCTCGATACGAAGTCCGTCCCCAAGCGCTGGATCGATGTCTGGCGGCCATTCATGAGTTCGTGGCCTACGTGCGCGCCAATGAGTCCGGCACACTGCGCTATGAAGTCTGGCAGGAACTGGCGCACCCAACGCGATTCGTTCACATCTTTGTCTTTCGCGATGCCGCCGCGGATCGGGCGCATTCCGAGTCCGCTGCGGTGAAGAAGTTTGCGTCGATCCTCTATCCGGAATGCCTGGCGCCGGTCGAGTTCATCGATTACGGACAGGTAGATGCCAATGTGGAGGTATCTGCCCGTTAGGCGGATTCGGGTGTCATCAGAGCTCCAACCGATCTTTAGGGAGCTAAGGGCAATCTTGAGGAAGCTGGCCCCCGATTTTCTCGTCTCGGCGGACTCTGATCACTATGGTCTCGAGGCAAGTCCTGGCCCGGCGACGCTGCGGGCTTGGGGCGGGGAAGTGAGGCGGCAACGGATACCCGTTGCCTGGGTCGAGATTCGCAAGGCGTACGTGAGCTATCACCTCATGGGCGTGGGCCACCCTAACGTACGCGGGACCATGTCCAAGCAATTGCAGGCTCGTATGCAGGGCAAGACGTGCTTCAACTTCACGACGAGCGACGAGGCCCTGTTTCGAGAGCTTGAACAGGTCACGGTCCGGGGCTTGGTGGCGTTCCGCGCGGCCGGGTTCGTCTCCGAGCGCGAATCCGCGTAACTATCAAGATGATTATTTACGACCGCCAGCCCTAAGGCAGTTTACGGCGGGCCGCCCACCTCTCCGCCCAAGTCATTCGGATCGCGCCCATGCTCCTCCTGCGGCTTGCCGAATCTCCAGTTGACGCTGAGCACCAGCCCACGGATCGCGCGCCGCCGGTCCGAGACCTGGTAGAACCGCGGATCAATCGTCGTGGAGCTCTCGCGAGAGGTGTTGAACGGGTCGATCACGCGCAGCGTCACGCTCATCTGGTCGTTCATGAGCTTCCGGCGTGCGGCGACGGTGAGCCGCATCCGGCTGGCGACCCGGCCCTGCTCGACGGTCATCGGCGCCTGATAGGACAGCAGCGTCTGCAGATCGAGGGTACTCGAGACGCGGAACGACGCGTTCGTCCGGGCCGTCCAGCCGAAGGTCTTGGCAGAGAGCCCCGGGCCCAAATTGGCCGCGTTGCTGACCTGCCGGAAGCCGCTCGCGCTCACGAACCCACGCAGCCGTCCGCCACTCAAGGCGACGGTGGCGTCGGTGCCGTAGGCGTCGCTGGTGGCGACATTCGCGAACGTCCTAGTCATGACGCCCGCGCTGTCGAGGGTCCGGAGCGTGCGGACGGCATCGAGCGTGTGCCGGTAGAACGGCGTGACCTGGATCGTCATCCGGCCCCCCCCCGTCGTGCGCTGCAGTCCCAGCTCGAGCGCGCGGATGTACTCCGGCTTCAGATAGGGGTTGCCGCGGGAAATGTTGAGCGGATCCAGATAGTGCGGCGTCGGGTCGAGTAGATCCGTGTCGTCGGGGCGCCGGATACGCGTCGAGTAGCTCAGCTTCACCTGGTGCGAGGCATCGATGTTGTAGGCGATGAGGGCGCTCGGGAACACGCTGTTGTACGGGTTGTCGTACGTCGCGTTGCTCGTTGTCAGGCGAAACCGCGTCGTGGCGCGCTCGGCGCGGACGCCGCCTTGCAGCAGGAATTTGCCGCGCTGCGCAACGAGCATGCCGTATGCGGCGTGGACGCGCTGGTCGTAGGTGAAATCGCTGATGCGGGAAGAGTCGGGCACGTACGTGCCCCGCGCCGTGTCGAAGACCTGCGTCCCCAGCGTCGTGTGAAACTGCTGCAGCGATCCGCGATACCCGGTTTCGAGCCGCAGCAGACTCGAGAGCGGCCGGACGTAATCCACTTTCAGTGAGTTTTCATCGGGGTGCTCCCATCCCGTCTGGCTCTCGAGGGCCGACGTGTCGCTCGGCGTTCCGTCGAGCGCCAGCGTGCGCGCGACGATGCGGGTCGGCCCGCCTTCCCGCGCCCGGAAGACGCGCAGCTCGCTCGACAGCTTGTGGCCCTTGTGGGCGAAGGCGTGCTTGTACCCGACCGTCGTCTCGAGGTTGAACTCATGGTTCGTGCCGCGCGTGAACCGGTCGCTCAGTCCCGTGACACGGCGCGCCGAGTCCAGATCGCGGTACAAGAGGCCGTAGGACTCCGCCTCGGTGCGAGTACTGTACGCCATGTCGGCCGAGAGCTCGTCGTGATCCCCGAGCTCGTAGCCCGCGCTGCCTGTCAGCGTGTGCGCCAGCGGCACCTGCGCGCGAGTCCCTTCCTCCTCCAGGTATGTCCGCGGGGCGACATACCTGTTCTCGCGATAGATCGTGTCGCGTCGCGGCCGGTTGTCACGCAGGAAGCCATAGCTGCCGTACAACGACAGCGGCCCGCGCTGGTAGCCGAGGTTGCCGCCGATGTCCCCGTGGCCAGTGGTCCCCCCGCCGAGCGTGAGTCCGCCGCTCGTCCCTTCGTCGGCGTTCTGCTTCAGCATGATGTTGATGATCCCCGCGACGCCTTCCGGGTTGTCACGCGCGGACGGGTTGGGAATCACTTCCACCTTGTCCACCATGTCCGCGGGCAGCTGCGCTAGGAAGTTGCCGAGCTGCGCCGGCTTCAGCGGACTGGGGCGGCCGTTGATCTGCACAACCACACCGGAGTTGCCGCGCAGGCTCACCACGTTGTCGATATCCACGTCGACGGCCGGGACGTTGCGCAGCACGTCGAGTGCCGTTCCGCCGCGGGTTGTCGGCATGTCGCGGACGACATAGGTGTTGCGGTCCGGGGCGAGCTGCACGTCCTGCTGCTGCCCTGTCACTACCTTTGGCTGCAACTGGAGCGGCGCGGCCGTGAGCGTTACCGTCCCCGCGTCGATGCTTGGCGATGATGAACCGATCTCAATCGGCGCAAGCTGCCGCGGGGTGAAGCCGATCGCCACGACGCGCACGCGATAGCGCCCCGGCCGGAGGCCCTCGACACGGAAGCCGCCGTCGACGTCCGTGGATGTCTTGGCCGCCGCAGCTGCCGCGCCGGAGTCCGTGACGAACACCGTGGCCATGCCGATCGGCGTCTTGCTAGCGGCGTCCACCACACGGCCCCGGATTTCGCCGCTGGCGGGAGTGCCCTGGCCCGCGGTCGGGGAGGAGGCCGCGAGGACCATCAGTGTTGCGAGCGCGACGGAGCGGGCCAGTACGGTCAGTAGATCTCCTGGTACAATTGGCGTGGCAGCGGCTGCGTGCTGATTATAACGTGGGTGAGGGGCGAATTGGGGACTTGTGCTCGTCAAAACGTTTCATTTTAATGCCTGGCAACGATCGAACGCTCTGACCGGTCGGTTTCTCGTGCTTCAATTAGCGACGATCAGCGAGCGTGACGGCCTTACTTCTCAACCGTAAGCGCCACACAGGAGGTGTGCCATGACAGGTTCTCCCCGATTCCTTTCTGCACTCGCACTGGTGGCTGCCACCGCAGCGTGCGCGGCGGCGCCTCGTCCGGCGTTAGTCGCCACAAACACCGGGTGCTACGCTCTCTTCGCGACCGGCTGGCAGGGGGGGGTGACTGCTGCCACTGGTCTGCGCGGCCTGCCGCCGTACGTGGCGTTAGACGCTACACCGGTCGGGCCACGTGGTCGCCGAATCGTCGTACAAGCGACGTGGCAGGGCGTTGGTCCGAACCCGGAGTGGGCATCGTGGCGTGTCGAGGGACGTGAGCTCGTACTGACCTTCCTGGGCTCAACCGGCACGCTGGAGGTGGCGCTGCGTCCGACGCCGGACGGCTACAGCGGGGACGGCGTAACGCCGCTTCGTCATGGGGTACCGCCGGTGCATGTGACGCTTGCGAACTCGAGTTGCGTGGGATTGCGCGCAGGCGCGGCCTAGATTCAGACCACAATGCACGCGACAGGTCACCTCCGGTGGTTCCGGGCTGTGCTACTCGTGGGCGTCCTGTACCTTGTGGCCGGGCTCGTCTTCGCGGCACTCGCCAAATCCGCCGCGTCCGATCAAGGGCGAGTTGCCTGGCGGCTAGCCGCTTGGGTGATCAGCGCCGCCGCGTTCGCGGCGCACATCGGTTACGAACACGTTCGGTTGCGTAGCTCCCCGGGGACAACAGCATTACACACATCGTTGGCTGTTGGCCTGGGGGCCTTCGGACTCGCGGTCGCAGCGAGTCTGCATGCACGGGGAACGCACCAACATTTCCCCGCCTTCGCCCTCGCGTTGTGGCCAGTGGTCACGGCGCTGCCCGCGTTTGTCGTCGCGCTAGCCGCGGCTGCCGTGCTCACCCGGCTGACGAGTGCGTCCCGATGAGCCTTCAAGTGTTCACCGCTCTCCTGCTTGGTCTCGCTGGAGCGATCATGGCATCTGAGGAATCCGACAATGCTTGATCCGGTCATACGCGACGCCTTGCGCTACTGGGAGACTCGGCGCATTGCGTATAATCTCGCCCTCACGCTCCTCGCCGCTGCCTGGGTGGTGTTGACGTGGCCCCACTTCCAACCGGCGTTTCGGCTGGACGTCGTGCCCAAGCTTGTCGCGCTCGCCGCGATTGCCAACTTGTGCTACTGCGCGGCGTATCTCATTGACGTTCCGGTCCAGCACTCCGGCGCCGCAGCGAGGTGGCGCCGCCGCCGCTGGATCCTCTGGACGATCGGAACGCTCTTCGCTCTTCTGCTCGCCTGCTACTGGATCGCTGACGAGATCTACCCGTTCGTGGACGCTTCCTGACCGGCAGGGTCCGGCACAAAGTGAACGTCATTGTGTTTGGAGCGACGGGGATGGTTGGGGCCGGGGTTCTGATTGAGTGCCTGGAGGACCCGCGGGTCCGATCGGTACTGGTGCTGGGCCGGACGCCATGCGGCGTTGCCCATCCGAAGGTCCGCGAGCTCATCCGCTCTGATTTCTTCGATTACAGCGACGCCAAGGCCGAGCTGCAGGGCAAGGATGCCTGCTTTTTCTGCCTGGGGGCATCGGTGGCCGGGATGACGGAAGCTGCGTATCACCGTTTGACGTACGACCTGACCGTGGCGGCTGCTGAGGCTCTGGCTGACCTCAACCCCAGACTTACCTTCTGCTATGTCTCAGGCGAGGGGACCGACAGTACCGAGCGCGGACGCTTCCTGTGGGCCCGGATAAAAGGCAAGACGGAAAATCATCTCCTGCGAATGCCCTTCCATGCCTACATGTTCCGTCCGGGTTTCATTCAGCCCCGCAAAGGTGTACGCTCGAAGACGAACCTCTACCAGGCGGTCTACAACGTAGTCGGGCCGCTCTATCCATTACTGAGGCGGCTGCTGCCGAGGCATGTCACGACGACGGAGAACGTTGGTCGGGCCATGATCCAGGTAGCGACGGGCGGGTACTCGAAGCACGTGCTCGAGAATCCTGACATCAACATTCTCGCGGCTACCGCAGCAGGTTGAGACTCTTCAAGTAGTCGGCGACGATGTACGCAGGGACGGCGAAGATGATCTTTCCCTGCGACTCCCGCTCGCCGCCGTACAGCACGGCGATGACCTTCCCTTCACGATCGAAGATCGGGCTGCCCGATGAGCCGGGCGCACCATACGCATCCACCTGCACGACCGACGTCAGCGCCTTGCTCACGATGCCGACCGTGAGCGTGGGCTCGGCGATGGGACGCCCCTCCTGGGCCTCCATCGGCAGGTCGAACCCGAGCGGATAGCCGAGGATGGCGACGGGATCGCCGCGCTCGATGCCCTCGCGCGTGCGCGCGAGCCCGGCGACACGCGGCGTGCCGCCCTTGATGGCGACGCGCAGGACACCTACGTCCGCGTCGGGCGACACCCCGATCATGTCGCCGCGAAACGTCTGCGTGCTCCCCGAAAAGATCACGCCAATGCGGCGCGGCGTCTTGGTGCCGTCTTCACCCGCCAGGATGTGCTTGTTGGTGACCATCGTGCCGCTTGAGTCCACGGAGAAGCCCGTGCCGCTGAAGCGCTCGCCATCGGTGTACTCCACGAGGATGATGGCGACGGCGTCCTGGTTCTTGTGCGAGATGGCCCGGTAGTCCGCGCCTCCCCCCCCCACGGCGCCGGCCAGCGCGCGCTGGCGGCGCTCCGCCACATCGAGCTCGGTCCGCAGCCGCGACACCGACGACGCATCGCCGGCCGAGCTGGCCAGCTCGCGGCGCAGCCGCGTGGTCTCCGCCTGGGAGGTGGCCAGCGCATCCCGCACCCCCTGCAGCTCGGAGCGGAAATGCGAGGATATCTCCCGCGCCTCGATCATCAGGCTGTCGGCCCGCGCCTGTAGATGGATCAGGTTACGCGCGCGCCGCCGACCGTCCCACTGCAGCCAGGTGAAGCCCGTCCCGGCGATGAGCAGCAGGATGATCAGGATCTTGGTGGTGTGGCGTAGCTGCGCCGTCTGGCGTGCCACCTCGACCGCGATGCGTACCCCCGTGCTGCGCCGGGCCGGCGCCTGGGGGAACTGGGAGGAAGCCGCGGCGGCGGGCGGGGGGGTCGCCCGAATGACGTCGCGCGGCGTCGAGGCGCGCTGGGCCATCCCTTCGGCGGCCGCCGTCGCCGGCGTGTCCATGTCCACCTCGATCGCCTGAAACTCGAGCGCCGGGCCGTTCGCTCCGAAGCCGATGACGTCCCCATCCGTGAGCACGGTGTCGCCGCTGATGCGCCGGCCGTTGACGAATGTGCCGTTGCGGCTGCCGAGGTCCTGCAGCACGAATCCCTCGGCTTTGCGGACGATGGCCGCGTGCCGGGAGGACACGTCGAGATCGCGTTCGGCGTCGAACCGCACGTCGGACAGCGGATGGCGGCCGAGGCCGATGTAGCCCTTGCGGAAGGCCTCGATCTGCCCCGCCCGGGCGCCGGAGAGGAATTTGAACTGGGCTTTCACTGCTTCCGGGTGAGGTACCAGACGAGGGCGGCGGTGACGGCGAGCGCGGCGAGAACGGCGGTCCTCATCCGGCCGCGGGCTTCCTTGTTCGGCACCGGGGGCGGGCTGCCCTTGTACACGGGCACCGGTTCCGTGCTCGTCTCGGTGTCGATGAGCGGGTAGACCTGGTGACCCACTTCCTCCTGTTGTCCGGCCACCGCGAAACGCAGGCCGTCACCGTCGAACCGGGCGATGACCACCGTGATGTTGTCGGGGCCGCCGCGCTCGTTGGCGAGCGCGACCAGCTGTTCGCAGGCGGCGCTCAATTCGGGCGCCGAGGTGACGATCTTCGCGATCTCTTCCTTCTTTACTTGGCCGGAGAGCCCGTCCGAGCAGAGGACAAGGACGTCGCCACGGCGCACCTCCTGGTGCGTGAGATCGACCTTGACCTTGGGGTCTGGCCCGAGCGCCTGGAGGATGATGTTGCGGCGTTCGCTGTGCGCCGCTTCCTCTTCGGTCAGCTCACCCGCTTCGACCAGCCGTTGCATCAGCGATTGGTCCTTCGTGATCTGATGCGCCTCGCCGCCGCGGATCAGGTATGCCCGGCTGTCGCCCACCTGGGTGAGGTAGAGATGGTCGCCGAGGACGCCAGCGGCGGTCGTCGTCGTTCCCATGCCGCGCACTTCGGGGTGGGCCTTGGCGTGCGCGTGGATGCTCGAATTCGCGACTTCCACCGCTTCTTTCAGTCGGTACGCGAAACGCTGCGGCGTGAGTTCTTCTTCCGCATTCCAGGTCTTTACGAGGTGCGCGTAAATGATGTCCGTCGCCATCTCGCTGGCCAGCTCGCCCGCCGCGGCGCCGCCCATCCCGTCGGCGACGACGAACAGCGACCCCCGCTCGCCGATGTCGTGCTGGCGCACCTGGGGCTGCAACGATGCCGTCCGGCGGGTCAGGTCCGCGACGAGGAAGCGGTCCTCGTTGTGGTCCCGCGTGCGTCCGAGGTCGGTCTTGCCGAAGACCTCGACGCGGATGGGCTTGGAGGAGGAGCGTCCGAACATGCTTAGGACTCGCACCTCTGGTCACGCTTGAAGGTCTGACACGTAGCGTTCGTCGGTTTTAGGCGCAGAGCGTGTCCGTTCCAGCGGCACGCCTGGTCAGTTTGCGACTCTTGAAGGAACGCCTGCGCTACCATGAGAGCGGCCTGCGCGCGCCGCGTCGCCGGGGCGCGCTCGTTGTCGTAAATCGCGGTGGCGCGCAGGCGGCCGGTGGCAAGGGTCTGCGGATCAAGAACAAGATCCAGAATGTCGCCCAGCTGCTTATCAAGCGCGGCGCTGTCGACCTGTGCCAGAGTCCGCCCCCCGGGCTCCGCGTCGGCGTGCCGGCGTTTGCCGGTGGCCTCACAATCTCGTGATTCGCGACCGTCTTTGCCGTGTCGTGCGACACGCGACTGGTGTCCACCGGGTTGCCGTTGGTCTTGCTGCCGCCGCTCAGGTAGGCCGCGCCGGCGCCGCCCGCGGCGAGGAGTACGACCGCGCCGATTGCCACCGGAACGAGCGATCGCTTCTTGGCCGGCGGGGTCGCCCCCCCCCCCGGCGCGCGTTTCCCCGACATCCGCTGCGTAGCGCCGGCGGACGGGTCGAGCAGCTGCGTCTTCCCCGCGGTGTCGCTGCTACCGTCACGCGTCTGCGGCACCGCGGCGGTCGGCGCCCGGCCGCCGGTGACCGCGGCGACGTCTGCCGCGAACTTCGCTACCGTCTGGTAGCGATCTATGGGGCTGCGCGCGAGCGCGGTATCGAGCACCGCCTGCAGTCCCGGCGGGAAGGAAACATCGGGGCGCGACTCGGCGAGCTTCATCGGCTCGTCGGTGAGCCGCTTGATCATCGTTTCCTGAACGGTCGTCGCCTCGAACGGCAGCTTGCCGCTCAGCATCCGGTAGAACACCAGCGCCAACGAGTAGAGATCGCTGCGGCCGTCAAGCGCGTCCCCCGACAGCTGCTCGGGACTCATGAACTCCGGCGTGCCCACGACCAGCCCCGTCTTGGTCACCTGCTGGCCCGGCTGGTCGCCTCCCACCGCCTTGGCGATGCCGAAGTCCACCACCTTGACGGTGTCGCCGCCCCCTTTGCGCCGCGTCAACATGATGTTGTCCGGCTTCAAGTCGCGGTGCACGATTCCCAGATCGTGCGCCGCCTGCAGCGCGTCGGCCGTTTGCTGGAAGATGCTCGCGGCACGCGGTACGGGCAGCGCGCCGTCGCGCTCCAGGAGATCGGTGAGCGGCTCGCCTTCGATGAACTCCATGGCGAGGTAGATGAGTCCGTCGGGCGTCTCACCGAAATCGTAGATCGCGCAGACGTTGGGGTGAGTGATCCGGCTCGCGTTCGACGCCTCGCGATTGAAGCGCGCCACCGCGTCGGGATCATGCACCATCGACGGATTCATCACCTTGATCGCGCTCCGCCGTCCCATCTTCACGTGCTCGGCCAGGTAGACCTGGCCCATACCGCCCTCGCCCAGCTTCTTCACGACGTGATAGCGGTCGGCTACGACCTGGCCGACGAGGTTCGCCGCGGGGGCCGCCGCCCGCAGCGTCTGCCCGTCGTTTGGGCAGAACTTCACGTCATCCGGGTACTCGGTGGAGCAGACGGGGCAGATCTTCACGTCGGCAGCTCGACGCGCAGGAGCTTGTCGCCCACCATGATCCGGGAGCCGTGCTGTAGTGGCATCGCCCCGCGGGCTGCGATCGCGATGCCGTTGCGGCTGTGATCGTCGAGCAGCACGAAGTCGGCATCCTCGGAGCGCACTGTCGCGTGCTGCGCGCTCATGGAGGGATCGTAGGGGAAGATCCAGTCGCCCCGCTCGCGCCCGATATGAACGTCGCGGCCCGGCGACAGCTGGATCATGTCACGTGAGCTGCCGTCGGAGCGCAGCTGCGTGAGACTGGCGATGTCGGCGCTCGGAACCATGCTCCCCATGCGTTTCGTCGCGTCCGCATCGGGAGCGTGGGGCCCAGGGTAGCCGAGGCGGCGGAACCGGATCACCTGGGAGCCGATGAGGAACAGGTCGCCGTCCGCGAGCCGGTAGGGGGCCTCGAGGAACACCCAGGTGCCGTTGCGGCTGCCCAGATCCCGAACCTCGAGGCGGCCATCTTCCCACGATAGCTTGGCGTGCAGGGGCGACAGGAACGGGTCGTCCGGGAACCGGATGTCGCCTTCCGCCCGGCCGATCGTCGTCGAGGCGTGCTTGCGCTCGAAGCGCTGCACCTCGGTCGCCATGTCGGAGATCAGCACCAAGGTCAGCGAATGGTCGGAGCGTTTATCCAGCGTGAAGCGGCGGTCAGGGCCGTAGGAGGCGACGATCGAACCACAAACGGGGCAGGGGGCGGTATCGACTTGGGTAGTGTCCGGGGAGGGTGGTCCGCTCGTGCGGGAAACCACACCCCCACTCCCCCCCCCACCGGCGGCGACGGCGGCCCGGGCGGCCGCCGCCTTGGTCAGCGGCTTCCCGCAGTCGGTGCAGAATTGCGCGCCGGCCTCATTCTGGCGGCCGCAATACTGGCAGGTGCTCACGCGCGAGGGTGCTCCACTAGGGCCATAAAGTAAGGTGGCCCAATCTATTGCTCAATGATAGCTTGCGCCACATGCGACTCGTCCGCGCCGCGCTTCTCGTCGCCGCCACGGGGTGCGCGGCCGCATCGCGACGCGAGTCCGCCCCTCCTTCCCCGAGCACACGCGAGCCGCTGCGCATCAACGTTATCTATCCCGACACCGCAGAGCCCATCCAGTCGCACGACTCTGTATTTCTGTTCGGCAACGTGGGACGTGGCCGCGGTGACGCTGCGCTCACCGTCAATGGACAGGCCGTGCCCGTGCACCCGAGCGGAACGTGGCTCGCGTGGGTGCCGCTTCCCGATGACACGATCGCGCGGTTCCAGATCGCCGCGCGCGCGGGTGCGGGAAGCGAATGGCGCGAGACCACATTCGTCGCGCGCATCGCGCCGCGATTCCGGCCGCCGCCCGGTGCCGCGGCGTGGATCGATACGACGAGCCTCGCGCCGACCGACACACTCGTTTTTCCCGCGGGAGAAGGAATCCGGCTCTCGGTGCGCGCCACGCCGGGCGCCTCCGTGCGACTGCGAATGGAAGGCGGCGTCTCGATCCCATTCGTTCCCGATACGCAACCGGACGAGCCCGCGTGGGGCGTGCGCGCGTTCGGCACCGACACCGCCACCTATCGCCTGCCCCCCGCCGCCGGTCGCTACGTGGGATGGCTGCCCGCCCAGCCGCTGTGCGACGCGATCGTCGAAGCCGTCGTGGGCGCCGACATCGCCCGCGCCTTCTGGCCGTTGTTCGTGGACACCCTCGATCGCGGGCATCCCGCCGTGATCGTGCTCAATGACGACACCGCGCATACGGGAAAGAGCGACAGCCTGACGGTGGGCAGGGCGGTGCCGTACGGCACCTACAATTGGTTCTTCCCACTGGGGACGACGTCCGTCGTGTCGGGCCGCCGGAATGGCCAGACTCGACTGCAGCTCTCGCGGGGGGCGGTCGCGTGGGTGAACACGGCCGATGTCGTCCCGCTCACGCCTGGGACGCCGCCGCCCGGCGGGACGGTGGGCTCCGTCCGCCTGGTCTCCGTGGCTGACGCGCGTTCGCTGGTGTTGCGCGTGCCGCTGCCCGCCCGCGTGCCGTTCCAGGTGGAAGAAGGAGACCGGAGCCTCACGCTGCGGCTGTATGGCGTCGCCTCCGACATCAACTGGATGCAGCACGGGGGCACGGATCCGTACGTCACGCGCATGAGCTACGCGCAACCGAGCGCCGACGAGGTGACGATCACGCTCACCCTCTCGGGACCGGTGTGGGGCTACCGCACGCGCTGGAGCGGTCGGGATCTGCTGCTCGAAGTGCGTCGCCCTCCGGCGATCGACCCGCGCCGGCCGCTCGCGGGCCGAACGATTGTTCTCGACCCCGGCCATCCGCCGATCGGCGCGAAGGGACCCTCTGGGCTGTGGGAGCCCGTCGCGACGCTCGCCGTGGCGCTGCAGGCGCGGACCTTGCTCGAGCGTGCGGGCGCGACGGTGCTGCTGACGCGCACCGACTCCAACCCGGTCGATCTCTTTCCCCGCACCCGGTTCGCCGAGCAGCACGACGCCGACGTGCTCGTCTCGATTCACGCGAACGCGCTTCCCGATGGCGTGAATCCGTTCGTCAACAACGGCACGAGCGTCTATTACTTCCATCCGCGCAGCGCGGCGCTGGCGCGGGCGCTCGATCGCGCGCTGGTCGCCGAGCTGGGAGTGCGCGACCTGGGCATGGGACGCGGCGACTACGCCCTGGTGCGCAACCCGTGGATGCCCTCGGCACTGACGGAGGGGCTGTTCATGATGATCCCGGAGCAGGAGGCGATGCTCGGGAGTCCGGAAGGCCAGCTGCGCTACGCACGCGGCATCGCGCGGGGGATCGAGGAGTTCTTGAGACAGATGGCTCGATGAGGGTTGCCGCACTGCTCTTGGCGATCGCCCTCCTCGCCGGGCGCGCCGCGGCCCAAGTCGATCCGTCCGGCCCCTGGCGCACGCTCCACTCCACGCACTTCCGCATTCACTTTCGGCCCGCCTATCGCGCGCTCGCGGTCGAGGCGGCGGCGGAGGCGGAGCGCGCCTATGCGCTGCTCGCCACGGAGCTGCACCCGCCGCGCGGGATCGTCGATCTCACGCTCGCCGACGATGCGGACACGCCCAATGGGTTTGCGACCACCTATCCCTCGAACCGCTTCACGGTGCTGCTCGCGCCTCCGGTCTCCGACCCCGACCTGGACGTCTACGACAGCTGGCGGCGGCTCGTGATCGTGCACGAGCTGACGCACGTCTTTCATCTCGACCGCTCGCGTGGATTGTGGAAGGTGCTGCAGTCGGTGTTCGGTCGCGCACCCGGACTGTTTCCCAACCAATACCAACCCAGCTGGGTCGTGGAGGGACTCGCCACCTACTACGAGACCCGCTTCACGGCCGGGGGCCGCGCGGAGGGCAGCTTCCACCGTCAGGTGGTCGCCGCCGATGGCGCGGCCGGGAGCGCGCGCTCGCCCTGGGATGCGCTCCTGTTCACGCGTTGGCCGGGCGGGCTGGCTCCGTATGCCTACGGCAGTCGGTTCTGGGAGCATGTGGCGGGTACTGCAGGTGATTCCGTCGTGCCGCGCTTCGCCGAGGCGACGGCAGGGCAGTTGATTCCGTTCCGCGTGGGCCGCCCGCTGCGCCAGGTTGGAGCGACGCTGACGGACGAGTGGACGCGCGCAATCGCCGCCGCGGCGCCGGAACAGCCGGAGACGCGCAGCCGGCTGATCGCCGGCGCGCTGCGCAGCCAGCCGGTACCGCGTGTCGCTCCGGATGGGCGCAGCGTCGCCTTCCTGGGTGATGACGGCCGCGGCGCGCGGCGGCTGCGCGTGGTGGATCTTGCAACCGGCAGGAGCATCCGTTCGCACCGCGTCACGGCGCAGGTGGGCTACGACTGGCTCGGTGATACGTTGATCGTCGCGCAGCTGGATTACATCGATCGCTGGAAGCTGCGCAGCGACCTGTGGCGGTGGGAGCCTCCCCCCGGCGGGGCCTGGCGCCGCATCACGACGGGCGCGCGGCTCACCGAGCCGCGCGCGGGGGGAGGCGTGCTCGCAGCGCTGGCCCTTACGCCCGGTGACAACGCGCCGGCGATGCCGGGCGTGCCGGACCCGCCGGGCACGACATGGGGCGCGGTGGTCCCATCGCCTGATGGCCGCTGGGTTGCGGCAAGCCGCCACCGGGACGGCCACTGGGCCTTGGTGCGCTGGCCCGCCGCCGCGCCCGAATCGGTCGTCGTCCTGGCCCAGCCGCCGGGCGTAGTCGCCGATCCGGCATGGATGCGCGGCGGCGTGCTGTACGTGTCGGACGTCGCCGGGTTTCCGCAAATCCATCTCTGGACTGAGGACCGTGGGGTCGCGCAGCTGACGGCGGAGCCGTTCGGCGCGCGCGCGCCCGCACCGCTGCCCGACGGTACGCTCCTGTTCACGACGCTCGGCCCGAGCGGATGGGAGCTGCGCGCGGTCGCGCCGTCTGCACGTAGCGTGGCGTCGCTGCCTGTCCCCTCACCCTCGGCGCCGTTCGACTCGGCGCCGCCCGTCGCAGTCCGCGAAACCGGATACGCTGTCTGGCCCTCGTTGCGGCCCCACTTTTGGCTCCCCATCGCGTTCGACGCCGGCGCCGCCGGACGCTTCTTCGGCGCGGCGACGGCAGGCGCCGACGCCGTGGGCCGCTACGCGTATTTCCTCGAAGGCCTCGTCTCCCCGTCACCGCTGCGCGCGCGCGGCTCGGTGTACTTCGTCACCCACGCCCTCGGTGACCCGACGATCGATGTCTCCGGCTCGAGCGACTGGTCGCTCGTCGGCACCGACAGCCTGGGCCACACGGTATCGACGGAGCACCGTGAAGCCGCCCTCGGCGCGACGGTATTGGCGCACCGTTGGCGCAGCTTCGTGACCCCGCGGCTCGCCGTCGAATATGAAGGAAGACGCTATACCGTTTCGCCCGATACCTCGGTCACCGCTGTCTGTCCCGGCTGCCAGCACCGCGACCTCGTAGGCGGGTCCGCGAGCATCTCCCTGGGATCAGTGGTCGGCGCGCCGCTCACCGTGTCGCTGCAGGATGGCGCGGCCGCGAGTCTCCTGTACCGGCGCCGCGAAGAGCAGGGCACTCCGCGTTGGTTGGACGAGGTGCGCGTCCGGCTGGCGCTGTATGCGCGCCTCGGTCCACGCATCGGATTCGCATACCCTGTGCTGGCGGTGCGCGTCGCGGCCGGTGCCCTCGACGGGCCGCTCTCGGACCGGTTTGGGGTCGGCGGCGTTTCGTCGGGCGCGATCGACGTGGGGTTCGGACAGAGCCTCGGCACCACGCGCTCGTTCCCCGTCCGTGGATATCGCGGGAGCGCACTGCGCGGCCGCCGCGCCGCGACGGCGACGGCCGAGTACCGCCTGCCGCTCGCGCTGCTTGGGAGGTCTCTGGGCCGCCTCCCGCTCGGCGCCGACAAGCTCGCGCTCGCCGTCTTCGGCGACGTCGGAGACGCGTGGGATAGCGGCCAGCAAGCGCGGCTGCACCGCCTCCGATCGGTAGGCGTGGAGCTCATCGGCGATCTCATGGTGAGCTACGACTTCCCGCTGCGCGTGCGCGTGGGTGTCGCGCAACCCGCCACCGGGCACACCCGGATGTACGCGGCCCTCACCGCCGATTTCTGACGCACCCCAACGTCGGCGGGGGGTAGAATTGTGCATATGCCTCTGCTCGCCCTCCTCGCAGTCCTGGCGCAATCTCCCGCGGAGCGTGCCGACTTGGCGTCGCTGCGCGACTCTCTCGCCACCGTTCAGGACAGCGCGGCCTTGGGGCGGGTGGAGTCGGCGATGATCGAAGTGGCGAAGCAGCACCGCAACGATCCGCTCATCCACCTGCGACTGGGATTCATCGCCTACCGGATGGGGGAAATCACGCAGGCCAAGTCGCACTACGATGCGGCGGCTGGAGAATTCGAGTGGGCCGGCGAGCTGCGACCTGACTGGCCGTACCCGTGGTATGGCCTGGGGCTCTCGGAGCTCGCCGTCGGTGAGCACACTGTGCTCGCGATCGAGAATCTCCGGCAGATGCTCGGCAAGGATTACCTGTCCAAGGCGGCGAAGGCGTTCGCACGCGCGACCGAGGCGGACCCGAGCTTCGCCTCCGCGGTCGTGGATCTCGCGAACACCGCCCTCACCCAGCGCGTCCGGCCGCGGCTCGAGGTCGCGCTCGCCGCGGTGCGGCTCGCCGCGGCCTCGCCCGCGGGGCGTTACGCGGAGGTGCAGCTGGTGCGCGGGCGCGTGGAGCGCGAGGCCGGCGAAGCCGACTCGGCCCTCGCCGCCTTTCGCGCCTACATCACCGTGGGCGGCGATTCGGGGGTGGGATTGCTGGAGCTGGCGCGCACGTTCTACTTGGCGCGCAGCGACGCCCAGGGGTGGGCCGCATACTTTGCGGGCGCACGGGCTGCCACGTCTGCGGCAGCACTCACGCTGTACCGCACCGATCTCTCCTGGACCGCCGACTCCGCGGAGTTGGCGGCCTTTGACGGGCTTCCGGATCCCGGCGCGCGCGACCGCTGGCTCGAGCAGTTCTGGACGCGCCGCGACGTCGTGGCGGCGCGCGAGGTCGGCGAGCGGCTCGCCGAGCATTATCGCCGCTGGTTCTACGCGCGGCGCAACTTCCGGCTCGTCAGCCGGCACCGCCACTACGACATCACCGAGGTCTATCGGCCCAAGCAGGTCGAGTTCGATGACCGGGGCGTGATCTACCTGCGGCACGGCGAGCCGGACCGGCGCGCGCGGTTCATCTGCACCGAGGCCGAAGGCCCCACGGGCGACGGCTGCGCGGCCAACGAGAGCTGGCTGTATCGCCGCGAAACGGGCGACCTGATCTTCCACTTTGCGGCCCGCGGCGACGTGCAGGACTTCAAACTGGTGGAAAGCCTCGTAGACGTGCTCGGCTTCGGCCGCGCCGTGCGGGCCGGGGCGTTCGCCGATTCGCAGGTGAGCCAGCTGTACGCCAGCCGCGACCAGTTCGGGCCGCTGTACGGCCGCATGGGACACACCCTGCGCGCCCCGGGCAGCGCGCTCGCCCAGGAGCGCGCCCTCGGCCGCCGCAACATCGCGGTGGGCACGACGAGCGACAGCTACGCCCAGCGCTTCGACCTGCCGCTCGACGTCGTCACGAGTGAGTTCGTCATGGGTGGGGAAAAAAGGGAAGGTGCGGAGACGGCCGACAGCGTGGCACAGACGCTGCATGTCGTATTCGCAATTCCCGGCGAGCGGTTGACGGCCGAGCCGGGTGGCGATGGCATTCGCTATCCGCTGCGGTTTCGGCTCGTCGTCTCCGATTCGACCGACCGCATCGTCGCGCGCCTCGACACGCTGCGCGTCTTCGCAGCGCGGCAGGCGCTGCGCAACCCGGCGTATCTCACCGGGCGGGTCGCCCTGCCGGTCCCGCCGGGGCACTACCGGTACCGCTTGCTCGTCACCACGCCCGACGGCTCCGCGGGCGACTTGGTGAGCGATTCGCTGCGTGTCGAGGCGCTCGACGGACGCCGCTTCGCCGTGAGCGACGTCGTCGTGGGACGCGAAGGATCGGGGCTCGTGTGGCTGCCGCCCGGAGACACCGTGCGGCTCAACCCGCTGCATCGCTTCCCCGAAGGCAGCGCCGCCGAGTTGTATTACGAGATCTACGGTCTCGCGAGCGGGGCGGTGTATCACACCATCGTGCGGCTGGACCGCGAGGGCGGCCGCTCGTTGTTCGGGGCGATCCGCCGCCTGTTCGGCGGCGGGCGCTCGCCCGTGCTACTCGAGTTCGACGCCGCGGCCACCGGACCGCTCACCCGTGAGCATCGCGGCATCGCGTTGCGCGACGTGGCGAAGGGCAACTACCGTCTCACTGTTGTCATCACTGATCCCGCAACCGGCGTGAGCGCCACGCGTACGCAGCGATTTCAAGTCGTGGCGCGCTAGTTGGTTGACCGTCCTCTACGCGAACCCTAAGTTACTCCGGCTTCTTCGGAGACCGGATTGTACTGCGCTCGCTGCGGCACCCAGAATAAGGACACCGCGAAGTTCTGCGACTCCTGCGGCCTCGATCTGACGGCGACGACTCCGGTCGGCGCCCTCGGCGAAGCGGAGGAAGTCACGGAAATCGAGATGGTGCGCCAGGAGCTCGACGAGGAGTACGAGATCGTCGAGGAGCTGGGCCGCGGCGGGATGGCAATCGTCTTCAAAGCCAAGGAAAAGCAGCTCGACCGGGAAGTCGCGATCAAGGTGCTGCCGTTCTCGCTCGCCTTCGACAAGGAGTTTGTCGAGCGCTTCCAGCGCGAAGCCCGCACCTCCGCCAAGCTCGAGCACCCGAACATCATCCCGATCTACCGCGTCGGCAAATCGGGGCGGGTGATCTACTTCGTCATGAAGTTCCTGCGGGGCAAGCCGCTCTCCAGTATCCTGGGAACGCGCGGCAGCCTCCCGCCCGCCGAGATCCGCAAGATCCTCGTCGACGTGGCACGCGCGCTCGCCTACGCCCATAAGAAGGAAATCGTCCACCGCGACATCAAGCCCGACAACATCATGTTCGACGAACACGGGCAGGCGGTGGTCACCGATTTCGGCATCGCCAAGGCTGCGTCAGGGGGGAAGCTCACGGGCACAGGCATGTCCATCGGGACGCCGCACTACATGAGCCCTGAGCAGGCGAAGGCGCAGCCGCTTGACGGGCGCAGCGACATCTACTCGCTCGGCGTCGTCGCCTATCAGTGTCTCACGGGCGGCGTGCCGTTTGACGGGGAGGACTCCTTCTCCATCGGCTACAAGCACATCATGGAGGAGATCCCCACGCCGCCGCTCGAGAATCCGGAGAAGCGCCAGCTCTTCGAGATCATCCGCAAGATGATGGCAAAGCTCCCGGGGCAGCGCTTCCAGAACGCCGATGAGCTGATCAGCGTCCTCGAGGGCGGACGCTCCGTCTCGTTCACGACCGACGCCACGATGGCCATACCGGCGATGGCGGGCGCCCGCGTCTCCTCTGCGCCGACGACTCCGCTGCCTCGCGCCACGGGCACCCGCGGCCCCCCGCCCCCCGGTGTTCCCCCCACGCTCGCCGAGCCGGCACGGCACTCGGTGATGTCCGGGCTGCTGCTATGGCTCTTGATCGTCGGTTCGGTGCTGGGCGCCGGTGGGTTCTACGCCTACAAGCAGGGACTGATCTTCGCGTCCAAAGGCGACGGGGGAACGAATCGCCCCGACACGACCGCTGCGGCCGATAGTGCGGCCCGGGACACGGCCAAGCGGGTGGATTCGACCGGCGGCATCGCCGCCGTGGATAGCACACGGCATGACACCAGTCGGACCGTAACGCCGCATGCGCCGGTCGCTGCGCCAGGCACGCCGGGACGGCTCGTCCTGCAGGGCGTGCCGCAAGGGGCACGGATATCCATCGACGGGCAACAGGTCCGCGGGACGCAGCTCGACCTCCCGCCCAGCGTTCACCGTCTGACAGTGCGAGCCGCCGGGTACCAGACCTACGAGCGCCAGGTGGCGATCACGCCCGGAGAAACGTTCACGGTGCGGGTAGACATGCAGAGCAGCGGGGACGAGCGTGCCGGTCCCTGCGACCAGTTCGGGCCCGCGTACAACCAGGACAACCTTTGCTTCGACACCCGTCCCGTGCCGCTCTCGCCCACCTTGATTCCCGTGGCGGCAGACGCGCCGGTGTTCCCGCGCCAGGCGATCCTCCTCATCAACGTGTCGCGCAACGGCACCACGCTCGAGTCGCGCCTGTATGTCCGGTCGAACGTCGAGACCTTCAACAATGAAGCGCTCGACATGGCGAAGAACCTGCGCTGGAACCCCGCCCAGAAGAACGGCGAGCCGGTAGACGCGTGGGTGCAGTGGCCGTTCCAGCCGGTGCGCCAGTAATCCGCTCCCCCTCCCCCTCCCCCTCCCCCAAGGTCCATCCCAGCGCGTTCATCGCTCCGGGCGCGATCGTGCTCGGCGACGTCACGCTCGGCCCCCGTTCCAGCGTGTGGTATCAGGCGGTGCTGCGCGGCGACATGGCGCCCATCGTCGTCGGCGAAGCCACGAACCTTCAGGACGCGACGATCGTTCATGTCGACGAGGGCAAACCCGCGTTGATCGGGGCGCGGGTCGGGGTGGGGCATCGGGTCATCCTGCACGCTTGCATCGTGGAGGACGACTGCCTCATCGGCATGGGCAGCATCCTGCTCAACGACGTGCGCATCGGCACGGGCAGCGTGGTGGCGGCGGGCGCTGTTCTCCCGGAGGGGATGCAGGTGCCGCCCGGCTCGCTCGTCATGGGAGTGCCCGCGCGTGTCGTGCGTCACGTCGATGATGGTCTCCGCGCGCGCATCCGCAGCACCTGGGAGCACTACGTCGCGGAGGCCGAGCGCCATCGTCGCGGCTCGTTCCCGATCGAGCGACCAAGTTTGTGATGTTGATTGCCAGGGATTAAGCCGCGGCGTGACTCACTGAGAGACTTGCCCGCACCTACTCGCTGGCCTACCTTGACCCTCCGCCATTGAATGGCCGTTTTCGTGGGTCTGCGGGTAGGGTAAATTTCAACTCTTGCACCATAGCGACCCGGGACGCTCTCACCGACAAGGGATGAGCTAGGATGACTGCTTCCACCTCGAAGGACCATCTCGACCTGAGCGCCAACGCGCTCACGGTCCTGGAGCGCCGCTACCTCGTCAAGGACGACCACGGCCAGCCGGTAGAGCGCCCCGAGGACCTGTTCTGGCGGGTGGCCCGGACCATCGCCGCCCCCGATCGGGCCTACGGTGCCTCGGACCGCGCGGTGGAGAGCCTCGCCGAAACGTTCTTCGAGCTGATGGCGACCCGGGTGTGGATGCCGAACTCGCCCACCCTCATGAACGCCGGCCGGCCGCTGGGCCAGCTGTCGGCGTGTTTCGTCTTGCCGGTCGAGGACGCCCTCTCCAACGGTCGCTCGGGCATCTACGACACTCTGCGCGCCATGGCGCTGGTCCACCAGTCGGGGGGCGGGACGGGCTTTTCGTTCTCCCGGCTGCGTCCCAAGAACGACGTCGTGCGCTCGACGATGGGCGTTGCCTCCGGGCCCGTGTCGTTCATGAAGCTGTATGACGCATCGACCGACGTCGTCAAACAGGGCGGCACCCGGCGCGGCGCCAACATGGGGATTTTGCGCGTGGACCACCCCGACATCATGGACTTCATCACCTGCAAAGACGACCTCACCCAGGTGACGAATTTCAACATCTCGGTGGGTGTCACCGATGCCTTCATGCTGGCCCTCGAGGCCGGCACGGCGTACGACCTGATCCATCCCCGGACCGGGAAGGTCGTGGGCCAGCTCGACGCCGGCGAAGTGTTCCGCAAGATCGTGCACGGCGCCTGGAAAACGGGGGAGCCGGGCGTGTTCTTCATCGATCGCGCCAACCACTACAACCCCGTGCCGCACCTCGGCAGCTACGAGGCGACCAATCCCTGCGGCGAACAGCCGCTGCTGCCGTACGACGTCTGCAACCTCGGGTCCATCAACGTCGGCCTGTTCGTGAAGGACGGAGGGGGCGACGTGGACTGGGAGCGCCTGCGCACGGCGGTGCACCTGTGCACGCACTTCCTCGACAACGTCATCGACGCGAACAAGTATCCGCTCGCGGAAATCGACGACCTCGCCAAGCGTATCCGCCGCATCGGCCTGGGCATCATGGGCTGGGCGGATCTGCTGGTGCGGTTGGGCATTTCCTACGACTCCGAGGCCGGCGTCGCCCTGGGCCGCAAGCTGATGGAGTTCATCGACGAGGAGTCGAAAGTCGCTTCCGAGAAGCTGGCCGAGCAACGCGGCGTGTTCGCCGAGTGGGAACGCTCGATCTGGGGGCCGGATGCGACCTGCGCCCGTGACGCTCGGGGCCAGCGCATCCGCCCGATGCGCCGGCTGCGCAACTGCAACCTCACCACGGTGGCGCCCACGGGGACGATTTCGATCATCGCCGGCTGCTCCTCGGGCATCGAGCCCCTGTTCGCCGTGGCGTTCATGCGCAACCAGGCCGGTGTCGTGATGCCCGATGTGAACGAGGACTTCGTCGCGATCGCCAAGCGCGAGGGCTGGTATTCGGACGCCCTCATGAAGCAGATCGCCGAGGCCGGCCACATTCACTTCGATGCGGTGCCGGCCAAATGGCAGCGCGTGTTCGTGACGGCGCACGACGTCACGCCCGAGTGGCACATCCAGATGCAGGCCGCGTTCCAGGATTTCACCGATTCGGCGATCTCCAAGACGTGCAACTTCTCCCACGCAGCGACGGAGGAGTACGTCGAGCGGATCTACCGCTACGCCTACGAGCTGGGTTGCAAGGGCGTCACGGTGTATCGCGACGGTGCACGCGAGAACCAGGTGCTCTCTACCGGCACCACCGCCAAGAAGGCGCAGGGGCAGGCCGGTAACGGGGCAGGGAAGGACGCGCTGGCCGAGGCGCTCAGCCGCATCGCCGAGCTCGAGACCGAGCTGCACTTGACGCGCGAGCGGCTGCACGACGTCGAGGCCGAGAACCTGCAGCGGCGCGCCAAGCGCTCTCGACCCGATCTACTCAAGGGCGCGACCCGCCGCATCGAGTCGCCGCTGGGCACGATGTATGTGACCATTACCGAGGACGACAAGGGCCAGCCGTTCGAGGTCTTCATGTCGTTGGGCAAGGCGGGCGGCGCGCTGATGGCCGACGTCGAGGCCATCGGCCGGTTGATCTCGCTGGCGCTGCGCTCGGGGGTCCCGCTGAAGGAGATCTACCGCCAGCTCCGCGGCATCTCGTCGGACCGTGCGGTGGGGCTGGGACCGCACAAGGTCCTCTCCGTGCCCGACGCGATCGGCATCGCCATCGAGAAGTGGATGCAGGAGAAGCAGGGCGTGCAGCAGGACCTGCTTGGTCCCGCTTCCGCCGCGCCGCCGGTGGCGGCGAGCGAGATCGTCCGCGGCCCCGAGGGCGACGCCGGGTTGCGCGCCGCCCGCGGCCCCGAGCAGGAGTTCATTGGCGCCTGTCCGGACTGCGGCTCGCAGCTGGCTTTCATCGAGGGCTGTGCAAAATGTCACGTGTGCGGCTTCTCGGAGTGTGGCTGAGGCTCGTCCGACCGCGGGCGCTGTGACTCCAGTCACGACGGGTTCCCGCCCCCGAGGGTAGTCTAGAGGCTATGGAACTGCGCCACATCACCCCCACACGTGTGCAGGTAAAGGGTTGGGCGCGCGTTGGCCCGGCGGGCGCGCACACGCTTCGCCGCGGCGCGTGGTACCCGGTCGTGCGGATCTCCTCGAGCAACATCGTCGTGCTCGACGTGAACCGGCACAACGTGCCGGTGGACCGCCGCTTCCTGGAAATCCGCTACCATCCGCCGGAGCGCTGGACGATCGTGCGTTGCGAGCCGCGCGTGATCGAAAAGCTCGGCCGGATCTTTCCGCTCACGTACGCCGTGTGCCCGAGCTGCCGCCACCGCCAGGGCATCGAGGCGCGCGCCAACGACATGACATGCGACCGCTGCCACAAGGCGGCGGGCTTGGCGTGGGACGAGTTGAGCTGACTTAGAGCAACGCCAGCCGGTCGCCGATCTCGACGGTTCCCGCACCTTCCCCGACGCAATAGAAGCCCCTCATCCCGCCATCCAAAAACTGGAGGTGGGACTTGAGAGCCTCAGGCTCGACCTGTCGTCCCAGCGCCCACCCTGTAAATGGGCGGCACGGGTGGGCGACCTGGAGCACTCGCAGTCGAACTCGCTCGCGCCCGCCGGGAGCGAGGATGGCGACACCCCCGGCCAGATCCTCGTAGGTGAAGGGCCGGTCGGCCGCCGCGATGATGTTCTCGCCGGCGCACCCGACCACGACCCGATTGCCGAACCGCTCCTGCATCGCGGCGTAGTGGGAGGTGAATCCGAGGGACACGCCGTGGAGGCCGTCCTCGTTCTTGGTCTCGGGGTGAGCGCGGTGATGCACGTCCACCATCCAGGCGCCGTCGTTGCCGCCGCCGAGCACGCCTTCGGGCGTCACCCTGAGTCGGGGGACCGCGAGCAGTGGACCGGGGTCGTAGACGCGGGTCGGCTTCTCGCCCGTCTTGAGCGAGGAGCGTTGGATCTGCAACCGATCGATCGTTCCAATCGCGCGCATAACGGAATCTAACGGGATGTGCTACATTGGCCCGCCTCATGGACCGTCCCCTGGGTTGGGCCCGGTGCCTGGACAACGTCGCTGACGTCCTGCGTCGCGGCGCCTGGTATCCCATCATCGAGGAGACGCCCGACGGGAAGCTGGTGATCGAGGTGCGTGAGAAGCCCGTGCGCCTGAGTCGCGTGGACGTGACGGTCCGCGACACGCCCCCGGAGCGCTGGAGTGTGGTCGTGCGGACGGGGGTCCTCCGTCCCACCCTCGGGGGAGGGCACGATGTGGTCACCACCTACGCTGTCTGTCCCCACTGCCACGAACGGCAAGAGTTCTCCGGCAGGCCCGACAAGATCAAATGCACCCGCTGCGGGCGGGAATCCAAAGTCGACTGGTCGGAGACCTGCTGACGAGCGGTCAGCGCTCGGCCCTTGTGGCCTCGCGATGTGTTTAGTATGTTAATTATCAATATGTTAACAACCAATCGCTGATGGCTGATCGCTCCGAGCTCGCGCTCCAGCTCACCGACGCGGTGGCCGCGGCGCACCAGGCGATCCAGCGGGCCGGTAATCGGGCCTACAAGAGCTTCGGCTTGTCGCAGCGGGCCCAGGCGGCCCTCTCGGCGGTGGACCTGGGCGGCCCCGACGGGGCACGCCCCAGCGACGTGGCGCGCCAGCTGGGCGTGTCCCGGGCCGCCGCCACCACGTTCATCCAGCGCCTCGAGACGAGAGGCCTCGTTGAGACCTCCACCGACCCCGACGACGATCGCGGCGTGCGGGTAACGCTGACCCGTCACGGGCTCGAGGTCCTGCTGCGCGTCGGACAGCTGGAACGGCGGCTTGCAGCCCGCACGATCGAAGGCATGCCGGCCTCAGCCATGGCAAGGGCGGTCCACCTGCTGCGCGAGCTCCGCCAGCGGCTCGAACTGAAGCCGCTCGAGGTCGTGCGCTGAGCCAAATACAGATGTGTGAATCTTTATGCATTGAGCGGCTCGCCCGCCCCGCGCCACTGTGACTTCACACGCGGCTTCACGTCGTGGCGATATCCGCGCGGTCTCCAACGGGTTAATGCCATCGCGGCGGCCTCCACTGTCGCCAATCGAACGACGCGGCCAGCTCGTTCCATTCTGGCTAGTTTTCCACATCTCCCATCGCTTGAGAATTTGTGGATAACCGCTCTGACGGCGGCGCCGCGATCCGCTGTACCAAAATCGTGGCGACGCTGGGGCCCGCCACCGGCACTGAGGCGCAGATCGGTGCGCTCCTCGATGCCGGCGCCAACGTCGTGCGCATCAATGCTTCCCACGGGACCGCGACGACCCGAGGTGAGTGGATCGCGGCTGTCCGGCGTGTCGCCGAGGCGAAGGGGTTGCCCGTCGCCGTGCTGCTGGACCTCCAGGGCCCCCGCATCCGGGTCGGCGACCTCGCTGCACCGCGCCACCTCGTTCCGGGCCAATCGGTCGTCTTCGCCCCCGAAGAGGTCGCGCGCGGCGACGAGCTGCCCACGACCTACGCCGGCCTGGCGACCGACGCCCGCGTGGGCTCCCGGATCCTGCTCAACGACGGCTTGCTCTCCGTCGAGGTGACGGTCGTGGACGCGCCCCGCGTGCGGGGGCGCGTCGTGGACGGGGGCATTCTCACGGCACACAAGGGCATGAACCTCCCGGGCCTGCACGTGTCGGCGCCGGCGCTCACCGAGAAGGACCGCGAGGACGTACGGGATGCGGTGCGCCGCGGGGTCGACTACCTCGCGCTGTCGTTCGTGCGACGGGCGGAGGATCTGGCGGAGCTGCGGGCGCTGGTTCCCGTGGAGATCAAGCTGGTGGCGAAGATCGAGAAGGCGACCGCGCTGGACGACCTCGAGCGGATCGTGGCCGCGTGCGACGCGGTCATGGTGGCGCGCGGTGACCTCGGCGTCGAGCTGCCGTTCGAGCAGGTGCCGCTCGTGCAGAAGCGGTTGATTCGGGAGGCGAACCGCCTCGGCAAGCCGGTGATCACCGCGACGCAAATGCTGGAATCGATGGTCCAGGCCCCGCGGCCCACCCGTGCCGAGGCGTCGGACGTCGCGAACGCGATCCTCGACGGCACGGACGCCGTGATGCTCTCCGCCGAAACGGCCACCGGCAAGTATCCGGTCGAGGCCGTGCGGGCGATGGACCGGATCATCCGCGAAATGGAGCGGCACCCTCCGCCGGCGCGCGAGGAGCGGCGCGTCCGGGGAGGGCAGGGCGAGGTCACCGTCGAGGACGCGATCGCCTGGGGAACGGCCGCGGTCGCGCGCATGCTCAAGACGCCGCTCATCGTGACGCTCACCAAGGGCGGGTTTACGTCGCGCAAGGTGGCCGCCCTGCGGCCGCCGGTGCCGATCCTCGCGGTTACGACGGAGCTCGCGACCTATCGCCAGCTGGCCCTGGTGTGGGGCGTGCTGCCGGTGCGTGTGGACCATGTGCCGGGATACGACGCGATGCTGGCCGTTGTGCGGGACCTCATTCTCAAGCGGCAGTTCGCGAAGCCGGGCGACCGCATCGTGATGACTGCCGGCGTGCCGTGGGAGGTCTCCGGCAGCACAAACCTCATCAAGGTCGAGGAAGTGTGACGTGCGCCTGACCTTTCTCGGGACGGGCACTTCGTTCGGCGTCCCGCAGATCGGTTGTCACTGCCCCACCTGCGCCTCTTCCGACCCGCGCGACCGCCGCACCCGGACAGGGGCGCTCATTGAAACGCGGGGAAAGCGACTGCTGATCGACACGCCGCCAGAGCTGCGGCTGCAGCTCGTGGCCGCCGGCGTGGACCGGGTGGACGCGGTGCTCTTCACCCACGCACATGCGGACCACGTGCACGGCATCGACGACCTGCGGGCGCTGTCGGTCCGTCAGGGTGCGATGCTCCCGGCATACGGATCGGCCGCGACCATGGCCGAGCTCGCCGCCAAGTTCCCCTATATCTTCGACCCGTCGATCCCGGCGCAGCCTGGCACGAGCAAGCCGGAGCTTGCGGGGCACGTGCTCGAGCCCGGCAGACCCGCGTTGATTGTGGGGGTCCCCGTCGTGCCGTTGTCGTTCCCGCACGGCGACCACAGTGTCTTCGGGTATCGCGTCGGGCCTGTCGCCTACTTGACCGACGTGAAGACGATTCCCGACGCCGCCCTGGGCGATCTGGCGGAGGGGGGCCTCCACGTGCTGGTGCTCAACGCCTTGCTGTCCCGCCCCCATCCGTTGCACCTCTCGATTCCCGAAGCGATCGCGGCGGCGCAACGCATCGGGGCGCGGCGCACGTTCTTCACGCACCTGACGCACGAAGCGACGCACGCCGCCCTGGCGGCGCGGCTGCCTGCCGGGATCGCGCCGGCCTACGACGGACTAGTCATCGACGTACCCGAGGCATAAATTTCGCGGCGGGAGGCTCTCGTATGTTGAAGCAGTTCGATGATCCCGCAGTCCGTATGAGCGCCGCGATGGACGCGCTCGTGCGCGAGGCGGTGTTCGGCACCGAGGACGCCAAGACCCGCGCCCGCTGGCTCATCTGGGAGATCGGGCAGCGGGCGGGCGTGCGGCCGGCCTCGATCCACGAGCTGTATATGGCCCGGGGGCGCGGCGAGGAGCCGGCGTTCACGACGCCGGCCATCAACGTCCGCATGCTCGCCTACGACACCGGCCGCGCGATCTTCCGGGCGGCGAAGCGGCTCGACGTCGGGGCCGTCATCTGTGAGCTCGCCCGCAGCGAGATCCCGTACACCGACCAGCGACCCGCGGAATACGTCGCGGTGATGACGGCGGCGGCGCTGCGCGAGGGGTTCACGGGCCCACTCTTCATCCAGGGCGATCACGTCCAGGTCAACGCCAAGAAGTACGCCGCCGACCCTGAGGGCGAGGTCGGAGCGCTACGGGCACTGATCGAAGAAGAGCTGCACGCCGGTTTCTACAACATCGACGTGGATACCTCCACGCTCGTGGACCTCTCCAAACCCAATCTCGACGAGCAGCAGCGCACCAACTACGAGCGCGCGGCGGAGCTGACGCAGCTGATTCGCGAGCGCGAGCCCGAGGACGTCACCGTGTCCGTGGGGGCGGAAATCGGCGAGGTCGGGGGGAAGAACTCCGACGTACACGAGCTGCAGGCGTTCATGGACGGCTACAACCGGACGCTCCAGCAGCTCGGTGTGGCGGTGGGCATCTCGAAGATCTCGGTCCAGACGGGAACGAGCCACGGGGGCCTCGTGCTTCCCGACGGATCCATTGCCAAGGTCCAGCTCGACCTCGCGGCGTTGAAAGCGCTGTCACACGACGCGCGCACCAAGTATGGGCTGGGCGGGGCGGTGCAGCACGGCGCCTCGACGCTGCCGGCCGACGCCTTCGGACATTTCCCGGCGTGCGAGGCGGTCGAGATTCACCTCGCCACGAACTTCCAGAACCTCGTCTTTGATCATCCCAAACTCCCCGCGGACCTGCGCCGCGAGGTGAACGCCTGGGTCAAGGCCGAGTGCAAGGACGACTGGAAGAAGGGCGACTCCGAGGAGCAATTCATCTACAAGAGCCGCAAGAAGGCGATCGGACCGTTCAAGCAGCGCTTTTGGGAGCTCGCCGCGGACGTGCGCGCGGCCATCGGCGCCGACCTCGAAAAAACGTTCTCGTTCCTGTTCGAGCAGCTGCGGGTGAAGGGCACCCGCGCCGCCACCGATCGCTACGTCAAGCCGGCGCTGGCGTCGCACGCCGCGCCGCGCGCGGCGCTCGTGGCCGCGCCGGACGACGCGGAGGCGGGCGAATGAGCGAGCGGGGAGGAGGAGGCTTCGGCGCGTTTCTGTTCGGGATCGTCCTGGGGGCCGTAGCCGGCTTCCTGTTCGCGCCCGAAGGCGGTGGCGACACACGGAAGCGCGTGGGCAAAGGGCTGCGCAGTCTCAAGGAGCTGGCGGAGGAGAAGGTCGATGAGGTGCGGGGGCTGCTCGAGGAGGCGGAGGACGACGAGGCGGAGGTCGAGGAGGAGCCGGAGGTCGCCACGCGCGAGCAGCTGCGGCGCCGTCTCCAGGCCGCCCGCCGTCGCCGCGGCAAAGGGCCTGCCGTCCGCGAGCAAGAGGAGGAGGACGAGCCCCTCGCGTGAATGGCGAAGGCGGCTGGCATCGCACGGTCACCGGCGTCATCCGGCGTACCATCGAGGCGGCCTACGAAGACAACATTCCCTTTCTCGCCGGCGCGCTCTCCTTCGACATCCTCCTCACCGCCATTCCGTTCGTCGGGCTCATTCTGGCGGTCGTCGGCTACCTCGTCCAATATCAGCTCGCGATCCATTCGCTGAACGTCCACGAGCTCTTGCAGCGGTTCCTGCCCTACGCGAGCGGGGGCGAGAACGGCACGTTCGGCTTCATCGAGCGGGCGCTCGGCGACCTCGTGGCGCAGCGCGGCCACCTCACGGTCCTCGCCGCGCCCCTGTTCCTCTGGTTCTCGACTCGTATGTTCGGGGGTCTGCGCGCCGCGCTCAACGAGGTGTTCGATACCGAGGAGAACCGCTCCTGGCCCGTCGCCAAGCTCATCGATCTCGCCATGGTGTTCGTCGGGGGCACGCTGTTCCTCGCGAACGCCTTCGCGTCCACCGGCACCGGGCTCGGCTCTCAGCTCGCGTCGCTGCTCTTCAGCACCCTGCTGTTCTTCGTGATCTTCAAGTTCCTGCCGAGCCGCCGTATCTACTGGCGTACGGGACTGGTCGCCTCGCTGTTCTGCGCCGTCGCGTTCGAGCTGGCGAAGCGGCTGTACGCACTGTACGTGGCGCGATTCGTCACCTTCGACCGGCTTGCCTCGGACGCCAACCTGGTCGGGTTCCTGCTGTTCGTATTGTGGATCTATTACACGGCCTACGTGTTTCTGCTGGGCGGCGAAGTGGCCGAGACCTACGACCTGATTCGCATGCGGCGCCAGCAACGCGTGCGCCTCGGATGAGCGCACCGCCGATCGATCTCCGTTCCGACACCGTGACCCAGCCGTCGCCCGCGATGCGGCGGGCCATGGCCGAGGCGGTAGTCGGCGACGACGTGCTGGACGGCGACCCAACGACGCGCCGTCTCGAGGAACGGATCGCCGAGCTGCTCGGCACCGAGGACGCGCTGTTTTTTCCGTCCGGTACGCAGGCCAATCAAACCGGCATCGCGCTGCTCACGGAGCCCGGGACCGAGCTCCTGCTGGAGGCGAACGCCCACCTCGTCCACTATGAGTTGGCGGGCGTCGCCGCGCTTGCGGGCGTGCAGATCCGGCCGATCACGACGCCGGACGGACTGCTGACGCCCGAGCTCGTCCGCGCTGCGGTGCGGCCGGCGTCGCCGCATGTGCCGCGAGCGTCGGCATTGGCGATCGAGAACACGCACAACGCGGCGGGCGGCCGCGTGCTGCAGCCGGATGCAACGGATGGCGTCGTGCGCGCCGCCCACGCCGCCGGCCTGCCGGTGCACCTGGACGGCGCCCGGCTTTGGAACGCGGCTGCGGCGGCGGGCGTGCCGCCCGCCCGGCTCGCCCGCGGTGCCGAGACGGTGATGGTCAGCGTCTCGAAGGGGCTCGGCTGCCCCGTGGGCTCGTGCCTCGGGCTCAAGAAAGACCGCCGCCCGCGGGGATGGGAGATCCGCAAGCGCCTGGGCGGTGGCATGCGCCAGTCCGGCATCCTCGCGGCCGCGGCGCTGTACGCGCTCGACCACAACCTCGACCGCATCGCCGAAGACCATGCCAATGCGCGACGCTTCGCGGAGTTACTGTCGGACTGTCCGACCGTCCGACCGTCCGCGCCGGAGACGAACATCGTGCTGCTCGACTTGGTGCGCGACAGCGATTCCGCGGACACCGTCATTCCCCGGCTCGCGCGCGCCGGCGTCCGCGTCGTGCCGTTCGGTCCCCGGCGGCTGCGCGCCGTCACCCATCTCGACGTGAGCCGCGCGGATGTCGAGCGCGCCGTGCGCGTGATCGTGGAGACGCTGCGATGACGGGGAAACCGGACGCCCGCCCGCAACCGATGCCGATGGAGCGCGCGATCCTCTGGAATCCGGCGAGTCAGGGACCGCGGTCCTCGGGACGCGCTGCCTATCCGATCTTCTTCCAGCAGGAAGCTGTCAAGGCGCTGCAGGAGCACCTCAAGAGCTCGCCGCAGCAGGCCATCTTCGGTTTTCTGATCGGCGATCTGTACCGCGATCCGGAAACGGGCGTGTTGTACGCCGTCATCGACAAGACGCTGCGTCTGAATCAGGCGATTTACGGCGACAAGACCGAGGTCGTTGTCGCGCGCCTCTGGGATCGCATGCAGCAGCAGCTGGCCAAGGCCGCCGGACACCTGCTCGGCTGGTACCACAGCCATCCGGGGCAGGGCATGGCGCTCACGCCGCACGATGTCGAAACGCACGAGAAGTATTTCACCGATCCCTGGCACGTCGCCGTAGTGGTCGGGACGGAGTCAGATGGTGTCGTGGGCGGTTTCTTCCGCGTGAATGCGAGCGGCGCCTGGGCGGAGACGCCGATGCCGTTTTACGAGCTGCTACAGCCCGATTCGATCGGCGCCGACGGCAAGAAGCGGTCGTTCATCATTTGGAAGAACTACAAGGCGTTCAATGCGGTCACGGCGAAGCGCATCTCCGGCCCTCATCCCGCGGTGGTCCCGCCGCCCGCGCCGGCCCCGCCGGCCCCGCCGCCTCGGCCGCCGGTGCCGCCTCGCGACGAGGAGGAGGAACAAGAACAGGAACAAGCGGACAAGCCGGACGACGGGTTCCGCATCATGCGTTCGAGCGCCGACGACATACCGGTGATTCGCACCAGTGCGGACGACGAGGCAGCGCCCGCCCCCCCCCCTCCACGGCCGCCACGGTCGTCGAAGGCGCGGCCGGCCGCCCCCGCCGCGCCCGTGTTCTTTCCCGACGAGCCTCCGGCGCCCACCCCCCGGGCGCCTCCGCCCCCGCCCCCGCCGCCTCCCCAGAAGGCGCGTCCGTCGCCGCCGCCGCCGGTTGCCAGGGGCAGTTCGGACCTCCCGTGGGAAGTGTCGCCGGAATCCCTGCCGCCGCTCCCGCCCCGCCCGCCCACACCGGCTCCCGAGCCGCGCGAGGCACGGCGCACGCCGACGCACACGTTCCGGCTGCTCGACGAGGAGACCGAGCCCACTCCACCCCCGCCGCGTCGGCGCAAGAAGAAGAGCGGACGGTGGCTCAGCAGGCTCGCCGTTCTGCTTCTGGTTGGGGGTGTGGGAGCCGGGGCGTATTGGTACTTCGTGCTCCGCGATCCCGGGGCGCCACCGCCGTGGGCGGGCGTGCTCGACCGCGTGAAACGGCTGGTGGCGCGCTCAGCGGCGCCCCCTACGACCGCTGCGGGGCCGGCTGCCCGCCGTCCACCAGCGCGCGCGACGCCGCCGCCGGCAGCGGCCCCTCCCCCGGCCGCCCCTCAGCCGGCAGCCATACCGCCGCGTCCGCCGGCCGACACGACGTTCGTGCGGTTCGACCGGTTGAGCGATACGCTGTCGCGGGCAGTGCGCAACTTCCAGGATCGCGCGGCGCTGTTCACGAGTGGGCGGATCGACTGCACGGCGCTGGCGAGCGGGCTCGTCTCGATCGAGAACCTATGGATCACGTACAACACCGAACGACGGGCGCGCATGGCGGCCTTCGACCAGCGCCGGGCCTCGCGCGATCAGGCGTTGTATGCAGGTGTGGATTCGGTCGAGAGCCGGTTCGAGCAGTCGGCATGCCAGCGACCGTGAGCGTGCTCTTGGCCGCGTTGCTCGTTGGTCAGGCGCTCGCGCCGCTCCGCAAGAGCGATCTGGTACGGCTCCTCTCAGGGTCGGCGTTGTCGCAAGGGGAGTTGGCGCAATTGGTGAGCCGCAACTGTCTCACGTTCGACCCCACCGATCGTGATCGGACGGATTTCCGGCGCCTCGGCGCCGAGCGAGCCCTGCTGGCCGCGGTGGACGACTGTGCGCGCCGCGCCGCCGCGCGCAGTGCGCAGCCGGCGCGTCCGACCCAGCCCAGCGCGCCACCCCCGCCCACGGGTCTGCCACATCGCGTGGTGCCCGGACCCAGCGACGCGCCCGCCGTCCGGATTTCCGCGGAGCGGAGCAGCTTTGTGGCGGGTGGTGGTCAACGGGGGCCGGCGGGCGGCCGGCTGCCGCGCGCGTTGGTGTTCGAGGCGCGCGATTCTGCCGGCGCGCCGCTCGCGCGGCAGTCCGTGACGTTCACGGGCGTCAATGCGCGCATCGAACCGGCGACTGTTACGACAGACGGCATAGGGCAGGCGCGGGCGGGAGTGACGCTCGGGGAGCGCGTGGGCTCCGCGACGGTTATCGCCGCGGTCGGCGTGGTGGAGAAACAGGTCGCGTTCAATGTCGCCGCAGGGCCGGCGGCGCAACTCGTCGTCATGTGCGGCCGGACGCGGCTCGGCGGAAGCGTGGGGGGCCGCTTCGCCATGCGTCCCGATACGATCGTGGCGCTGCGGGTGTTCGCGCAGGATGGGTTCGCGAACCCGGCGCCGCTGCTCGGCCTGCGCGCGGCGGTGGCCGATGCGCGGATTTTCCGGGTGCTGGGCGTCACACAAGACAGCCTCGCCGGCACGGTGGCGCTGAAGCCCGATCAGCCCGGCACGACCAGCCTCGCGGTAATCGCCAACGGGATGCGAGAGTATCTGACGGTGACCGTGCCGCCGCGCGCGGCGCCGGGGAAAGTAGACTGCCCGTGACAGTCAATGCGGATTTCGGATTGCGGATTGGGGATTGGACTGTGTAACTTTCGTGCGCCCCAGGTCCGCAGGCTTTCCGCTCGTGAACCGCGTCAGGCCCCCGCAGGGAGCAGCGCTAAGCGATGTCGGGATTCGTTGCGGGGTGCCTGGGGCATTTTACTGGGCATCAGTCGACGGGTGACCGTTGTCAGACGCACGGCGGTGAACAGGATTGGGGCAACAGAGTAGATTCCTTCCCATGATTGCGCTTGCCCGGAAATACCGCCCCAAGCAGTTCGCGGATCTCGTCGCCCAGGACCACGTGGCTGCCGCCCTGCGCGGAGCGGTGGCACAGGGGCGCGTCGCGCACGGCTATCTCTTCGCCGGCCCGCGCGGGGTGGGGAAGACCACCGCCGCCCGCATTCTCGCCATGGCCCTGAACTGCGAGCAGCGCACCGCCGCGGGCGAGCCGTGCGGCGCGTGCGATTCCTGCAGCCGGATCTGGACAGGGGCCGCCAACCTCGATGTGGTGGAGCTCGACGCCGCCTCCAACCGCGGCGTGGACGACGCGCGCGACCTGCGCGAGCGCGCGATGTACGCCGCGAGCGGCGAGGCTCGCTCCAAGGTCTACATCGTGGATGAAGCGCACATGTTGACGCGCGAGGCGTGGAACGCGTTGCTCAAGATCCTCGAGGAGCCGCCCCCGCGCGTGGTGTTCGTGTTCGCGACCACCGAGCCGCAGAAGATCGCGAACACAGCCGCCCCGATCCTGTCGCGCCTGCAGCGGTTCGATTTCCGGCGCATCGGTCCGCACGCCATCGTCGCCCGCCTCGCCCAGGTGGTCGCGGCGGAACGGCTGGAGGCCGAGGACGACGCCCTGCATCTCATCGCGAAGAGCGCGAACGGGGGGATGCGCGACGGATTGTCGCTGCTCGATCAGGTGCTCTCGTTCGGTGAAGGGCCCGTGACCGCGGCCCGGGTGCGCGAGGTCCTCGGCCTCATTCCCGATGAGAGCTACGGCGAGATGCTGCGCTGCATCGTGGAGCGCGACGCCGCCGCCGTATTTCGCCTCGTGGATCGTCTGCTCGAGGCGGGCGCCGATCTCGGCGAATTCGTGAGCGGGGCCGGCGAGACCCTGCGCGCCGTACTGCTCGTGGGAGTGGGCGGAGGACAGCCGGAGGGCTTGACCGAAGGGCTGCTGGCGCTGGTACACGAATACGCGCCGCGGCTGCCCCCCGCCGACGTGGTGCGGCTACTGACGGTCCTCGGTGAGTCCGAAGAGAGCGTGCGCCGCAGCGGCAACACCCGGCTCGCAGTCGAGGTGCTCTTGCTGCGGTGGGCGATGGCGGATCGGACGGTCGAGATCGGGCAGGTGCTGCAAGCGCTCGGGAGCCGGGAGCCGGGAACCGGGAGCGGGAACCCCGCGCCATCGCGGTCCCCAAGCGCCCAGCCTCCAGCGCCGCCCGAGTTGCGAGATTCCGCAGCGCCGCTCCCCGCTCCCCGCTCCCCGCTCCCTGCTCCCGCCGAGAAGGGTCCGTTGTCTCTCGAGCGTCTGCGTTCGATCTGGCCGCAAATCGTCGCCGACGCACGCGCGCGCGCGCCGATGCTCGGCAGCCTGCTGGCTGAAGCGGAAGTCACCGCGGTCGAGGCTCGTGCCGTAACGCTGCGCCCCGCCAGTACCGGGCACGGCGAAGGACTCGAGCGGCAGCGCGAGGTGATCGCACAGGTGATTGGCCGCTATCTCACGGAAGCGACTCCCCCCCGGGTGAAGCTGGCGGCCGGGGCGGCCGCGGAGCGCGATGCACCGTCGGGGCGGCCGGTGCGGCTCACCGAGGAGCGGGCCAACGCCGACCGGCTCACCATGCTCCGGGCCAAGGACCCCACGCTGAGCGCGGCGGTGGACGCATTAGATTTGGAGCTGCTCGAGTAGCTTGCTAACCTCCAAGCCACAGGTAACTTTCGACGTATGGCGGATTTATCTAGTCTGCTCCAGCTCAGCCAGCAGATGCAGGGGCGGCTGACCGAGATTCAGACCCAGCTGGCGCAGCAGACATTGACGGTGTCGTCCGGTGGGGGGATCGTGCAGGCCACCGTCGACGGGCGCGGCCACATTCGCGCCATCAAGATCGACCCGCAGGCGGTCAGCCAGGGCGACGTCGAGATGCTCGAGGATCTCGTGCTCGCCGCGGTGGCGGAGGCGCAGAAGCGCGCGGCCGAGCTGTATCAGGCGGAAGTGCGGAAGCTGGCGTCGGGTCTGCCGTTCCCATTTCAGTTGCCGCTGTAGGCCCGGCCGTGTCCGCCATCGAGGAGCTCGTGGCGGAGCTCGCCAAGCTCCCCGGCATCGGGCATAAGACTGCGCAGCGGCTCACGTTCTACCTGCTGAAGCAACCGGCGGAGGCGGCGGAGCGGTTGGCCGATGCCATCCGGCGGGTCCGCGGCCGGGTGACGGCGTGCGCGACGTGCGGCAATCTCGCGGACGAGGATCCGTGCCCGATCTGCCGCGACCCGCGACGGGACCCGGCCCTGCTGTGCGTGGTCGAGGAGTCCGGGGACGTGAGCGCGATCGAGCGCGCCGGCCGCTACCGCGGGCGCTATCACGTGCTCGGCGGGCGCCTCGCGCCGCTCGAGGGGGTGGGTCCCGACGAGCTGCACGTGGACCGGCTCGTGGCGCGCGTGAGCAACGGCTCGGAAGTGCGGGAAGTGATCGTGGCGACGAATCCCTCGATGGAGGGCGAGGCCACGGCCACGTATCTCCAGCAGGTATTGAAGCCGATCGGGGTTCGGGTCACCCGGATCGCGCGCGGGTTGCCGGTGGGTGGCGACCTCGAGTATGCCGACGCGGTGACCATCGCCCAGGCGCTGGCGGCACGGCGCGACATGTCCGAGAGCGAGTGACCTGAGGAGGCGCATGGCCGGGGCCGCGAGCTGGTCGTTCAACGAAAACGATTTCAAGCAAATCCAGACGCACCTCCAGGCGTTTCTCCGGGACTCGAACGCCCGCTGTGCGCTGCTCGTCGACCGCAACGGCCAGCTCGTCGCCACCGTGGGCGAAACGCCCCAGTTCGATCCCACCGCCTTCGCGTCCCTCACTGCCGCCGACTTCAGCGCCAACGATCAGCTCGCGAAAATGATCGGCGAGGCGGAGTTCGCCTCGCTCGTGCATCAGGGCGAGCGCGAATCGATGTATCTCGCCGACGTGGCGAAACGGGTGATCCTCGTCGTGCTGTTCGATCAGCGCGCGACGCTGGGCCTGGTCAAGATCAAGGCCAAAGGCGTCGTCGAAAACCTCAACAAGGTCTTCGAGGAAATGTTCAACCGCGTGGGCGCCGGACCGTCCCAAGAGAAGGGCCTGCTCGAGGGGGCGGAGGACGAAATTGACAAACTCTTCGGTTAAGAGGGCGCGCCCATGTCGATGATCAACTACGCGTCCCGCGAGATCAACTGCAAACTCGTCTATTATGGCCCCGGCCTGGGCGGCAAGACGACCAACCTCGAGCATATCTACGGGAAGGTCTCGCCCAATACGCGGGGCAAGATGATTTCGCTCGCGACCGAAACCGAGCGGACGCTGTTCTTCGACTTCCTGCCGGTGGACCTGGGGACGATCCGCGGCTTCAAAACCCGGTTCCACCTGTACACGGTGCCGGGGCAGGTGTACTACAACGCCAGCCGCAAGCTCATCCTGAAGGGCGTCGACGGCATCGTGTTCGTCGCCGACAGCCAGATCGAGCGCATGGAAGCGAACGTCGAGTCGATGCAGAACCTGTACGACAACATGTCCGAATACGGGTACGATCTGACCAAGATTCCGTTCGTGATTCAGTACAACAAGCGCGACCTCCCCAACGCCGCGCCCATCAAGGACCTGCAGGCGGCGTTGAATCCGGGGTGGCCGGTGGAGGACCTGGCACAGCAGAAGCTGACGCCCGACCCGGCGCACCCGGGTGAAAACCTCACCGACAAAGTCGGCAACGAATGGGTCGGGCACGCCCCCTATCACGAAGCCGTGGCGGTGCGCGGAGACGGCGTGTTCGACACACTGAAGGCGGTCAGCAAGCTGGTGCTGAAAACGCTGGCCTGAAGGCCGGTCCCATGCGGTGGACGCTGCCCAACATCATCACGCTGGCGCGCATCTGTCTCACGCCGGTGATCGCACTTCTCCCTTTCATTCAAGGCTACTGGCCCAAAGTCGTCGCGTTCGTGATTTTCGTCGTCGCCGCGATCTCGGACCTCGTGGACGGCTGGCTCGCCCGCCGGTACGGCACCACGAGCGAGCTGGGCATCCTGCTGGACCCGATCGCGGACAAGCTGCTGCTGTTCGCGACGCTCATTCCCATCTTCTGGATGACGCGACACCCCACGATCCTCGTGGACTACCGCATCCCCTGGTGGGGGAGCCTGCCGCTGTGGGCGGCCGTCCTGCTCGTGGGGCGTGAGGTGCTGATCACCGCGTTCCGGTTCTTCGCCCGGCGGCGCGGCATCATCATTCCCGCGGTGGGCGCGGGCAAGGCGAAGGCCGTCGTGCAGAACGTCTTCATCGGGGCGACCATCGCGTGGTTCGCCTGGAAGGACGCCATCGCCGAGCGGCGGATCGCCGGGACATTCCGGAACGTGTGGGACCAGATCCACGGCTGGTTCGTCGCGGTGACGCTGGCGGGAGCGATCGTGCTCACCGTGTACTCGCTGCTCGTCTACCTGTACCGCTACCGGGCGCTCCTCAAAGTCGGCAAGTGAAGCTCGAGGTCGTTACCATCGGCACCGAGCTGCTGCTGGGCCTGACACTCGACACGAATGCCGCGGAGCTGGGCCGGGCTCTGGCCGGCGCCGGCGTCGAAGTCGTCCGCCACGTCTCCGTTCCCGACCGTCCTGAGGCGATTCGCGCCGCGGTCGCGGAAGCGTTGGCGCGCACCGGCTTCGTGATCACGACCGGAGGACTCGGCCCGACGCGGGACGACATGACCAAACGCGAAGTCGCCGCCCTCTTCGGAAAGCCGCTCGAGCTCGACGCCACCGCGCTCCGCTCGCTCGAGGAGCGGTTCCGCCGCCTGGGCCGGCCGATGCCCGCCGTGAATCGCACGCAGGCCGAGGTCCCGCTGGGCGCGACCGTGCTTCCGAACCCCCGAGGCACGGCCCCCGGGTTGTGGCTCGAGGACACGCAAGGGCGCGTCGCGGTGCTGTTGCCCGGCGTTCCCTCAGAGATGCGCGGTCTCCTCGCCGAGGAAGTCTTGCCGCGCATTGTCGCGCGGGAACGCGGGCGTGACGCTGCTGGGCGCGTCGTGCGGTCGCGCACGGTGCGTACGACGGGCGTTCCAGAATCGGCGCTCGCGGAGCGGATAGGTCCGATCGAGGAGGAGGTCGCGCCGCTCACGCTCGCGTACCTTCCCTCGACGGACGGCGTGGATCTGCGGGTCACGGCGTGGGCGCTGCCGGAGGACGAGGCCGACCGGCGGCTCACCGCGGCGGCGGGGTGGCTCCGCGAGCGCGCCGGCGAGCACGCGTATGGCGAGGACGGGGTGGATCTCGCGGCCGTGGTGCTCGACCTCCTGCGCGCGCGCCAGTCCCGGCTTGCCGTCGCCGAGTCATGCACGGGCGGGCTGCTGGCCGGGCGGGTAACGGCGGTGCCCGGCGCGTCGGCTGTCTTCGTAGGCGGCGTGGTGGCCTACGATGATCGCGTCAAGACTGATGCGCTCACGGTCCCGGGCGCGTTCCTCGAGGCCCACGGCGCGGTCTCCGAGGAAGTGGTGCGCGCCATGGCGGAGGGGGCGCAGCGGCGGTTCGCGGTCGACGCGGCGCTCGCGGTGACCGGCATCGCGGGCCCGGCTGGGGGCACGCCGGAGAAACCGGTCGGGACGGTATGGGTCGCCGCGCGTGTCGGCTCCGACGCACGTGCCCTGAAGCGCATCTTCCCAGGCGACCGTGGTGAGATCCGCGCGCGGTCCGCGCAAGCGGCGCTCGATCTGCTGCGGCGGCTGCTGGCGGAACGGCCATGAACCGCGTGAATGCGCCGGATGGCACGCCGCTCGTGTACGATGCGTACGAGCTTCCCCCCAACACGCCGGCGTCACGCGCGGCCGTGCTGTTCCTGCACGGCTGGGCCGATCAGGCGGAGCGATGGGCGGCGATGGGCGCGCGGCTGCGGGACGCGGGATTCCCCGCGTATTTTCTCGACCAGCGCGGCCACGGGCGCTCCGGCGGGCGGCGCGCGCACCTGTCGCGCTTCAGTCAGCTGCTCGGAGACCTGCAGGCGTTCCGTCGGGCGGTGCGCCGGCAGCACGACGCGCCGCAGATCCTTTTTGGCCACGGCTTCGGCGGCCTCGTCGTATTGCGCTACCTCGAAACGCAGCCCGGCGAGCCGCCCGCGGGCGCGATCGTGTCCAGTCCATGGCTCGCATCCCGGCGGCGGCCGGCCCCGTGGAAGCGGCTGGCGGCGAAGTTCGCGGATGTGTGGCCGACGCTGCCGACAGGACGGGGGCAGGACTTCATGACCGCGGGGGCGCGCGCGGAGATTCAATGGGCGCAGCGCGCCGTGCAGGCGGATCATCAGCGGATCGAGTGCCCGCTCCTGTTTCTTCTGGCGGGCGATGATCAGATCGTGGACGCACCGCTGGCCCGGACGTTTGCGGAGGGGTTGACGCATCCCGCGCGAGTGCACTGGTATCCGGAGCTCGGTCACGAGTTCGTGAATCAACCCGATGGCGGAGGGCGGGTCATGCGGGACGTGTTGGAATTCGTCGCCGCGTCTCAGTCCTTCGATCGCCGTGCCAAGGAATGACGAGCCGTGCACCCAAGGCGCTCTGTCTTTTGGGACGAAGCCTTTCTATAGTCCACGAGGCTTCACCGTCCATAACAAAGGAGCAGCAATGACACGGATGTCTTTCGGGGCTCTGGCGCTCGCGCTCGGGCTCAGCGCAACGCCGGCGCTGCGGGCGCAACAGCAGCCGACCGAGGGGACCAGGTTTGGCCTCGGCATCGGGGCGTCCTTGCCGATGGGCGACTACGCTACTGCGGACAAGATGGGTCTCAACCTGCTAGGCCTGCTCCAGATGCCGATCGCCGGGAGTGCTCTGCATCTCCGCGTGGATGGGCTGTACTCGTCGACGGCGCACAAGGTCGGGACCGGCAACACGTCGATTTTGGGCGGCACGGTCAGCGCCCTGTACCACTTCAGCGCCCCGGCCGCTGAGGCCCGGCCATACCTCCTCGGCGGGCTCGGGATCTACAATGTTTCCGCAGGCGCATCGCAAACGAAGATCGGCTTCGCCTTAGGTGGGGGAGTGCTGTTCGGCTTGGGAGGGTTCAACGCGTTCGCGGAAGCCCGTTATGTGAGCGTGCAGAAGAGCGGTTCGTCCCTCACGTTCGTACCACTCAGCGTCGGCTTGATGTTCGGCTACTAAGCGTACGAATCCGGACCCCGGGGCGCCTCGTACAACGGGTGGCCCGGGGTTTTTTCCTTGGCGGCATGGGCCGCTCGACAGCGCAGGTCCTGCCGTCTAGCTTGTTGTCAGACCGAAGGTTCCAATTCCATGACCAACAAACGTCATCAGCCCCCGACTCCGCCCCGAGCGCCATCGCTCGACCCCGACACCGGGGAATCGCTGCTCGATCCCGGTGACGCGCCGGCCGCGTCCCCGCCCGTTGCCTCGTCCCCCTCTCCCGCGCCCCCGGCAGCATCGGAGGCCGAGGTGTTGAAGGATCGGCATCTGCGTCTGGCCGCCGAATACGACAACTTCCGCAAGCGCACGATCAAGGAGCGCACCGAAACCTGGACCCGCGCGCAAGCGGATTTGGTGTCGCGGTTGGCGGACGCGCTCGACGATCTGTCGCGGTTCGCCCATGTGGACCCCACCGAGACCGATCCCAAGACGCTCCACGACGGGATCGACCTGGTAGAGCGAAAAGTATGGAAGGAGCTCGAGGCTGCCGGCGTCACGCGTATCGATCAGACCGGCGTGCCGTTTGATCCGCACGTGCACGAGGCGGTGACGACGCAGCCCGCCGCGACTCCCCAGCAGGATCATACCGTGGGCCAGGTGGTGCAGCCGGGCTACAAGATGCGGGACATCCTGCTACGGCCGGCGCGCGTCGTGGTGCTCACGTGGCAGGGTAAGTAATGGCGGCACAGCGCGACTATTACCAAGTGCTGGGAGTCGCCGAGACCGCCACGACGGACGAAATCAAGAAGGCTTTCCGCCGCTTAGCGAAGCAGTACCATCCGGACCGCAATCCCAACAATCCGCAGGCCGCCGAGCGCTTCAAAGAAGCCAATGAGGCGCATGATGTCTTGAGTGATCCCGAGAAACGCAAGAAGTACGACCAGCTACGCCGCTACGGGGCGTTCGCGGGCCCTGGAGGGGGAGGGGGCGGCGGCGGCGCGCGGCGCGGTTCAGGACGGGCAGCGGGAGGTGATGCGAGCGGCGGCGGGGATTTCGATATGTCAGACCTCGGCGGATTGGGTGATCTGTTCTCGTCGATCTTTGGCCGCCGCGGTGCAGGAGGCCGGGACATGGAGGCCGAAGAGGTCGAGACCTCCATCACGATTCCCTTTCGCGTAGCGGCGCTCGGCGGCGCGGTACCGATCACACTCGCGATGTCCGAGGTGTGCCCCACCTGCGGCGGGAACGGCGCGGCGAAGGGCGCGACGATCTCCACCTGCCCGGAGTGCAAGGGGCGCGGCACCGTCTCGTTCGGGCAGGGTGGCTTCGCCGTGAATCGTCCCTGCCCGGTGTGCCGCGGCAAGGGGACGGTGCCGTCGCAGCGCTGTCCCACGTGCCAGGGGAGCGGCGAAGTGCAGGTGCAGAAGCGCGTCACCGTCGAGATCCCGCCGGGGGTCGAAGACGGCACGCGGCTGCGCCTCAAGAATCAGGGGCCCAAGGGCCGCGGCGACCTTATCGTGCAGATCCACGTGGAGCCGGACCGCTTCTTTCGCCGCGAGGGACTCGACGTGATCGGCGTCGTGCCGATCAACCTCGCGCAGGCGATGCTCGGCTCCCGTATCAAGGTCAAGACGCTCGATGGCAAGCGCGTGGTGCTGAAGATTCCTCCCGGTACCCAGCACGGCCAGAAATTCCGTATCCCGGAGCATGGGATCGACCGAAACGGCCGGCGTGGGGACATGTACGTCGAGGTGCACGTGACACTCCCCGAGCGATTGAGTCCTGAAGAGCAGGCGGCGGTGAAGACCTTCGCGGAGAAGGCGGGGCTGAAGTACTAGGTCAGTTGCACCCGCATCGCCACGGCGCTCGCCGGACAGGCGCCGCGCAGCTCCTCCGACGATTCGAGCGCCGGGTCCATCTGGGCCCGGCCGATCGGCGTGAAGCCGAACCGCGGGAAAAAATCGCCCGCCGTCGTCGTGAGCAGATACACGTTCGTCACGCCCCGCGCGCGCGCCAGCTCGAGCGCCGCAGCCGTCAACCGCTGCCCCAATCCCGTGCCCCGCCGCCCCCGTGCGACCGCCACCGAGCGCAGCAGTCCGGCGCTTCCGTAGATCTCGACGGCCGCACAACCGACGATTGCTGCCGCCTCCCGCGCGACGAGCATTGTCCCGATGTGCCGCTCGATCCCGGCGACGGGCAACGCGCTCGCCTCCAACAGGGACAGAATGGCCGGCAGGTCACGCTCGCTCGCAGGCGATACCGGAATGTCCATAGCGATGAAGCTAGCTTGCGGATCGTGTCTCGTCGTGCTTGTTTTGGCTTCCCTCGGCGTCTAGCATTTTTGGGGTGTAGGTCAACTGGCAGACCGCCCGGCTGTTAACCGGGAAGTTGGAGGTTCGAGTCCTCCCGCCCCAGCTACTTCGACAGATGTATACCACGCGCCATCCCTTCGACCGATTCCTCCCGCATTGGCATCTGGTGATCCTTCCCGGCACAGACTTCATACCGAAATCCATTGGGGAGGGCGGGGCCATGAGACGTTCCCTGGCAGCTGGGCTCGCACTGGCGGCGCTGGTGCCGTTGGTGGCGAACTGCGCGGTCAAACGGACACAATCCAACGAGGGTGGCGTCGTCGCGTCCTCCAGCGCCGCCATGGTCGGCAAGGCGACCGGAGCGACTGTGCGGAACGCCCTCAACAGCGCCAGCGCGACCGGTCCCGCCGCGACAGTCGTCGCGCGGCAGATGGACAAGCAGGCGCAGGAGCTGGGGTTCGAGCTGCCGGGATCGATCGTGCAGCGCATCGGCAACGGCGTCGTGCTGACGCTCCCCGAAGCATTGCTGTTCGCCCAGGATTCTGCTCAATTGACCCCGGCGAGCCGCGATAATCTGCGCCGCTTGGCCACGAACCTCGAGAAGTACCCGAACACGAGAGTCATGATCGTGGGGCATACCGACACGCAGGGTGGCACCGAGCGGACTCTCGACCTCTCGCAGCGGCGCGCGCAGGCCATCGCGAACTTCCTCGTGGACGTCGGCGTGAGCAACGCGCGCATCACCGCGCTGGGACGGGGCGATGCCGAACCGATTGCCACGAATGACACGGACGCCGGGCGGCAATGGAACCGGCGCGTGGAGATAGCGATTTACGCGGACGAAGCCACGCGGTTCGGATCGCGCGACTAAAGCCATTGGACAAACGGTCCGTGGCGCCCCCCCGCGGGCGCCGCGGGCGCCGCGGGCCGTAGCCGTCCTCCCCCCGGGAATCTGCGGAGACTCCCATGCCACTCCTCCTCGCTCTGCTGGCTCTCTTCACGCCGCGGATTGCGATCGTATTGCTGTGGCTGTTCACGAACTGGTTCGACGGGCTATTCGCGTCGTCGCTGTGGCCGATCCTGGGCTTCATCTTTCTGCCCACCACGCTGCTCTGGTATACGGCCGTCCAGTATTGGTTCGGCGGCGTCTGGTCGCTGTGGCCGATCGTGGGCCTCGTGATCTCGCTGGCCATCGACGTATCGCCGGTGCGTGAGCACCGGAGGATCGTCGGCCGGCGTGCTGGGGATGTCGTCTCATAGCCTAGCGTCACTGTCCCGATACGCGTATTGGCTCGATGCCGGCATCCGCGTGCCGGGCACCGGGTTGCGCTTTGGGCTTGATCCTATTCTCGGACTCATTCCCGGCGCCGGTGATGCTGCTGGCGCCGTTCTTGCTGGATGGATCTTCGTGGAGGCAGTCCGCCTGGGTGCCTCCCGCGCCACGTTGACCCGTATTGCGGCCAACGTGGCGCTCGATGCCCTGATCGGCGCCATTCCAGTGCTGGGAGACATTTTCGACTTCGCATGGAAAGCCAATCTTCGGAACGTGGCATTGCTGGAGCGGCACCTGGCGGCGCCGGCTCGGGCGGAGAGCGCCGACCGGGTGTTCGTGGCGCTCGTGACCTTTGGCGCCTTGGTCGTGGTCGTCGGCCTGCTCGCCCTCGGGGCACTGCTGACCACGTGGTTGGTCCGCGCCTTGGTGCGCGGCTGACGGGGAAGGCGCGCTGGTTCTGGCCACTGGCGATTGCGCTGCTGGTAGCGGACTGCGCCACCAAACGGGCGGTGGAAGGCCGTCTCGCCGTCGGGACGCCGAAGCCGGTCGTCGGCAACGTCGTCCGCTTGACGCTGTCGTATAACACCGACGCCGCGATGGGCATCCGGCTCGGCGCCGATTCGCGGCCGTTGCTGGCGGCGCTGTCCATCGTCGCCCTCCTCGTATTGGGTGTCCTGTATCAGCGGACCAAGCCGGGCGAGCGTCTACGGGCGGTGGCCGTCGCCCTCGTCGTCGGCGGGGCGCTCGGCAATCTGATCGATCGCCTGCGCTCGACCGCGGGCGTGGTGGACTTCATCGACCTGGGCGTTGCCAATGTGCGGTTTTGGACCTTCAACCTGGCGGACGTCGGCATCACGGTCGGCGCCTTCTTGTTGCTCGTCGCGCTGGGCCGCTGGGGCCCCCGGAGGGGATTGAGCGCGTCGCTGTCCGGCCGCTAGCTTTGGGCTCCCGCTCCCATCCGGAGCTTGCTGGTGCCCGAGGCGTCACCCGTCGTTTCCCTCGCCGCCGCCCTGGCGGACCGATACGCAGTCGAGCGTGAACTCGGCCGCGGGGGGATGGCGACGGTCTACCTCGCGGAAGACAAGAAACACGGCCGCAAAGTCGCGATCAAAGTGCTGCGGCCCGAGATCACGGCCTCGCTGGGTACCGAACGGTTTCTGCGCGAGATCGGCATCGCGGCCAAGCTCTCCCATCCGCACATCGTCCCCTTGATCGACTCCGGCAAGGCCGGAGGGATGCTCTACTACGTACAACCTCACGTCCCCGGCGGCTCGCTGCGCGAGCGGCTCCTGCAGGAAGGGCGATTGCCGATCAAGGACGCCCTGCGGATCGGCCAGGAAGTGGGCGCTGGGCTCGACTTCGCCCACCGCAACGGCTTCGTGCACCGCGACGTGAAGCCCGAGAACATTCTCTTCGCCGACGGCCTCGCCGTGCTCGCCGACTTCGGCGTGGCGCGCGCCGTTTGTGCTCCGGGGAAGGCGGCGGTCGTGGATGTGGTCACCGATGCCGGATTTGCCGTGGGGACGCCGGAGTACATGAGCCCCGAGCAGGCGAGCGGCGAGACGAACCTCGGCAATGCGAGCGACGTCTACAGCCTCGCGTGCGTCGTGTATGAGATGCTGACGGGCGAGCCCCCCCTTCGCGGTGCCGGCGCGCGTGCCACGATGGCGAAGCACGTTACCGAGACGCCGCGCTCGGTCCGGGGACTCCGGCCCGAGGTGCCGCTCGCGGCCGAGCGGGCGCTCGCCCGCGCGCTCGCGAAGGATCCCGAGCAGCGGTTCGCCAGCGCGGCCGAGTTCATCGCCGCCCTGCTCGCCGAAGGGAGGGGCATCCCGCTGCCGCCGGCGGCGACCCGCTCCATCGCCGTCCTTCCCTTCGTCAACGCCAGTCCCGATCCCGAGAACGAATACTTGAGCGATGGGATCAGCGACGAGCTCATCGACGCACTGGCCAAGATCGTGGGGTTGCGGGTTTCCTCTCGCACCTCGGTGTTCGCACTCAAAGGAAAACTGCTCGACATCCGCGCCGTTGGCGCGCTGCTCGGCGCTTCGGTGGTGCTGGAGGGCACCGTGCGCAAGTCGGGCGAGAAGTTGCGGATCACGGCGCAGCTCACGTCCACCGACGACGGCCGGCTGCTCTGGTCCCAGCGCTACGACCGCCAACTCGTCGACGTGTTCACGATCCAGGACGAGATCGCCGGAACGATCGTGAGCACGCTGCGGGCGACGATGTTCGCGGACCTCTCGGAGCACGTGCCGCGCCGCTACACCGAGAACATCCAGGCGTACGGTTTGTATCTGAAAGGGCGCTACGCCTGGAACAAACGCACTCAGGAGGGCGTGGCCGAGGCCATTCGCTACTTCGAGCAGGCGATCGCGGAGGATCCCAATTACGCGCCTGCCTACGCCGGGCTGGGCGACTCGTACGCGCTGGACGTGGACTATCGCGCCGTCCCAGTCGCAGAGCCGTTCGAACGCGCCAAAATGTACGCGCGCAAGGCGCTGTCGCTCGACGAGGCAGTTCCCTCGGCGCACGCGTCGTTGGCGTGGAGCCTCTTCATTTACGATTGGGACTGGGAAGGCGCCGAGCGGGAGTTTCGCCGAGCCATCGAGCTCAACCCGCGCTATGCGAGTGCCCATCAATGGTTCGCGTTCTTCCTGGCCTCGCGGGGTGAGCATGAGGCCGCACTGCTGGAGGGCCACACGGCATTGGAGCTCGATCCAGCCTCGGTCTCCATTCGGCGCGGGGTCGGCTGGCTCTACTACTACGCGCGCCGCTACGACCAGGCCCGCGACCACCTGGCGCGCGCCATCGAGATGAACCCCATGGCGGTGGAGAGCCACCGCATCCTCGCGATCACGCTGGCACAGCAAGGGGAGCTGCGAGACGCCGAACGGGTGCTGCGCGAGGCGCTGACGCTGCCGGCCGCCGGCGCCTTCACGAGGGCGGAGCTGGGCTGGCTGCTTGCGCGCTCGGGGCGGGCCGCCGAGGCGAACGCACTGTTGACGGAGCTTCACGCGTTCGCGCGAGACCACTACGTGTCGCCCGTGCCGTTCGCGATCCTCCACATCGGCCTGGGCAATCTGGACACCGCGCTGGACTGGGCGGAGCGCGCCTACGCCGAGCGGCGTGGGTGGCTCGCGTACCTCAAGGTGAATCCGATCTTCGACCCGTTGCGCCAGCATCCGCGCTTCGCGGCGTTGGTGCAGAAGATGAAGCTGTAATCAGCCTTTGAGCGCGGGCGCGCCGTCCAGGAATCGCTCCACGGTCTCGTTGCCGAGGGTGGGGCGCAAGTGCTCCATCACAATCCGGCCGAGGCGCGGCACGTCCTCCTTGCGGAATCCGGCCGCGGAAAGGCCCGCCATCAGCGCGGCGGGCCCCATTACTCCGATCATTTCCCCGGTGCGGGCGCCGCTCATCAGCGCGCGCCCCATGTAGCTCTCGTGGTTGGGCACGGCGGACCGCACCTTTTCGAAGGTGGGCTTGTCCACCGCCATGCGCAGCGCCATCAGGATGGCCCCCACGCCCTTTTCGGCCTGGCCCGTCTCCACTTCCAGATTTGCCACGATCTGCTGTACGAGGTCCATGGCCGAAAAGAATATCACTGCCCCACGGTGAAGTCTATTCTCTTGAGAACGTTGCCTGCCGCATCCCGCACTTCCACGTGCCACGCGCCGGTGGCATCAGCGGGAATGTTCTTCCGACTCCACGTGCGCCAGGGCGAGCCGGTGACCGTCAGCGGCACACTGCCCACCTCGGTGTCGCCGTGGAACCAGACATGGCTGAGCGTTTGACCGTTGGCGCCGCTCACGCGCGTCCACAGTACCAGCGTCCCGACGTCGGCGGGGAACGCGGTGCCCGTATCTTGGGGCGCCCGGTCTACTACGTTGCGTGCCAGCACCGCGTCGACGGAGATGTTTTTCGCGGGGGCGGGCGCGGCGGCGGGTGCGGCGGCGGTCGTATCCTGCGCGGCGAGACCGCCTGCGAATCCAAGCGTCAGCACCAGCGCGAGCAGCGTTTTCATGATGGCGCTCCTGGGTTGAGGTCCGCCCGTTGTACGGCCCGACGGCTGCGAAGTTCCAGCCAGGCGCCGAGCAGCGCGGCTACAAGGCAGCCCAGCAGCGTCCCGGCCATCAGAAACCCCAGCTGGTACTCGAGCTGCATCCAGTGGCACTTGGGGGCGAAGATGGGCCCGACGAGCCGGCCGCATTTGTCCTGAGTGAACGCGAATCCCCAGCTTGCGGCGAGGCCGAAGACGAGCGGCAACAGGGCGATCAGAAAATGACGCAGCAGGATTTTCATCTAGTCGCATCCCCCATCACGTAGAGGAAGACGAAGTTGTAAATCCCCGTCACCAGGGCCAGGCACCACACGAGCACGATGTAGGGCCCGGTGTGACGGTGCAGGGAGCGCAGTCGCGGCACCGCCCGGCTCGTCAGCTGCCACGCCATCCCCGCGAGCGCGCTGAAGGCGAACGCGAGATGGATCTTGAAAATCGGCAGCGCCATCAACGCGGGCCGGCGTGGGCTCGGCGCGCGCACAAACGCGAACGCGACCAGCAGAGTCACCGTCACGGTGACCGCCGCGAGCATTAAGCCGGCGTGCACGCGCGTGCGGCCGTGTCGCACCCGTGTGGCCGCGTACACGAGCAGCAGCGGCCCGACGATCGCCCAGATCAGCGCGGCACGTGCCTGCCACGGCACGCTCATCGGCCGCGCTCGATCGGCCAACGATCCATCACCTTGTCTCCCTCGACCACGGCGTATTCGTCGAAGTGCGCCATCGTGAGACACGAGTGGTTCGGGATGATCTCGATCCGCTGGCCGACCTTGAACTTGCCTTCGATCGCCGCGGGTGCGGCCGCGCGGATCATGCCATGCTCCTGCGAGACGGAAGCCACAGTCAGCTCGGGGTGACCCTTTACGTCCCCGTATACGGGCTCCAGGCCCAGATGCGCGGGTCCCAGGTCCTTCGACAGCGACAGCGCTCCGGCGTCCACGACGAAATGCGAGGCTCCCGGCTGGTGCGACACGACGGTCGCCAGCACGGTGACTCCCACATCCTCGGGCGCGCAGCAGCCGATGAGCACCATGGTGCGATCGTAAAAGATGTAGTTTCCCGGCCGGGCTTCGGTGACGCCCGTCAAGTCTTCCACGGCCACCATCGCGGGCGTCGAACCGACGCTGATCCCGCGCACGGGCAGCCCGTCCTTTCGCAGCAGCTCCGCGAACCACACCATCACCTGCCGCTCCTGCTCGGCAACTTGCGCGGCCTCCGTCTTGTTGCGGGTGCGATAGGCATGGCCTGAATGGCTGAGAATCCCGTCGAACGTGATGCCTCGCTCCGCACCCAGTTCCCGGGCCACCTCGAGCGCGTAGCGGGACGACGGATCCACGCCGGCCCGGTGATACCCGCAGTCCACTTTGAGCCAGGCGTGCAGGCCCCCCCCGGAGCCCGCCAGGGCCTTTGCGGTCTCGAGATCATCCAGGACAACGCGCAGCGTCACGCCGTTTTGGGCGATCCGCCGCACGTGCGGGATGTGCGTGGGGTCGAGCGGAAACGCCCACGTGAGATCGGTGAACCCTCCCCGGGCGAACGCCTCGGCTTCGAACAGCGTCGACACCGTCAGCCCTTTGGCGCCATGGGCGACTTGGCGACGGCCCAGCTCGAGGCACTTGTGGGTCTTGATGTGCGGCCGCAGCGCGACGCCCAGACGGCGCGCGCGCGTGGCCATGTGCGTGAGGTTCCGCTCCACGACGTCGCTATAGAGGAGCAGGGCAGGGGTTTCCACGTCGATCATCGCGGTCTCCGAACCAACGCCCGGGCCTTATTGCCGATCGGCACGTTCCGGAAGAGGGCGTATTTCACCGGATTGATGGCGTACGTCTCCCACGCTTCGAGCTCGAGCCCCGCCCGGCCGGCGGCGAACGCGAACGAGGAACGGCAGAATTCCTGCACATGCCCCGGCACGTAGGTGGGCGCGTAGTGGCGGCGGTGAACGTGCAATCGTTCCAGCAGCCGGCGCAGCCGCGCATCGAAGGCGTCGATGTTTGGAAACTCGAGGACACCCACGCCATCGGGCTTCAGCAGCGCCCGGATCTTACGGAGTGCCGCCACCGGGTCCCGAAGATGCTCGAGCACGTGTGTCAGCACCACGCAGTCCCACGCGTCGCCTGCACCGTTGTACGCCATGATGTCGGACGTCTCCACGTCGAGCGCGAGTGTCTCGCGCACCAGCTTGGTGTGCTCGGGAAACAGCTCGATGCCCTTCACGTCCCAGCCATCCCGTCGGGCCAGCCACAGCACGGTGCCATCCCCGCATCCCAGATCGAGCATCCGGCCTTTGCCGCGGGTGTGACGCCGGATGAACGCATACGTCTGCTGGTGGCCGCGATTCTGGCGCGTGGACGCCTGGGGATCGACGTGGGTCAGGATGTACTTCTCCTGGTTGACGCCGGTGCGGGTATCGTAGACTACGAGCCGGCACTGCCGACACCGGTAGAAGCGGTACTGGCGCTGGTGGCCCTGCGTATAGAACAACGGAAGGTCGGCGGCGCCGCAGAGTTTGCAGTTCACCGCACGAGATGGAATTCAGTCTGGCGGCGCAGAATCCACCGCACCCGGCCGTCGGTCCCCAGCTCGGCGTCTTCCTCCTGCGCTGAGCGCACAAGCTGCCCGCCCCATTCGGGAATCGGTGTGGAGGCCTGCAATTCGATCGAGAACCAGGTCGCGGGGAGCAAGGGCACGTCGCCGCGACCCGGCACACCCTCCTGGTGGTCCCACAGGCCGATCAGCGGGCCCGCGCCATGGCCGCGGTCGCCGATGGGGTGCGTGTAGACGGTACCGTTGATCCCCGCGGCGCGCATCGCAGCCAGCGTGGACGCCAGCACATCGTTGCCGCTCCGGGCAGGGCGCATCTCCACGAGCAGCAGGTCCTGCAGCCGGTTCGAGTTCACCAGCGCACCTTTCAATCCTGCGGGGGCGTCCCGCTCTCCCGCGCGCAGCACGTACCCCATGTGTTGGGTGTCGGTATTCAACCCGAGCGCGGTGATGCCGAAGTCGCAGTGCAGCACGTCGCCGCGCTGAATCACGACGGTCTCCGCGTCGCTCAGGTCGGTCCCGCGCCGCTGCACGTCCACATCCGTGTGGAACCAGGTGCCAAGGCCCAGATCGTTTACGCGCTGCCGCATCCACCAGACGACGTCGTCCGTCGTGGTCTTTCCCGGGGTGATCACCTTGTTCGAGAACGCCGTATCGATGATCGCCCACACGACTTCCATCATCCGGCGATAGACAGGGAGCATGTCCGGCGCGCGGATCGCCTGATAATCGAGCGCTAGGCCCTCGGCGCGTACGACCCGCGACAGATAGCCGGGGGGCAGGGCGCGCGAGAGCTGCTCCCACTCTCCGGCCGAGAGCCCGTCGGAGAAGGCGTGCGCATGCGAGATGTCTACCGCGATCGACTTTGGATCGCGTTCTCGCACGACACGGGCGAGCAGATCCCACTGGCTCTGACCAACGAGCTCCGGCCTGCGGCCGATCGACGGGTCGATCGTATCGCGCGCCACGTAGGTCTCGTACAGCCCGCCCTGCGAGCCGCCGCCCAGCGCCAGCCGCTCGACTGCCACCCCGTGCGACGGCCCGCGGTCCGCGAACACGTAAATCGTGCGGCGCCGCGCGAAGAATGTGGTCGGCGACACCAGCGACCAGAAGACCGGGTCCTCGTTGTACTCCCGCATCGGGAGGATCCACATCTCGACGCCGTACTGCCGCATCAGGCGCGGCAGCACCGAATCGAGCCGGTAGCGCAGCCACTCCTGCTGCAGCGCCGCTTGCTGGCGCAGCGTGCCCAACGGGCGCGCCGCCGTCGCCGTCAGTGGGAGTGGAGGGAAGGGGGAGGCTTGGAGAACCAGCGTCGCCGCGATGATCAGCGCGGGCATCATGATGGGGCGCCACCTTTCGCGACTCCGGCGGCGAACGCGAGCCAGCCGCCCAGAAAGAGCAGACCGCCCAGCGGTGTGACGGCGCCAAGCCAACGAGCTCCCGTGAGGGCCAAGAGGTAGAGGCTTCCCGAGAACAGCAGGGTGCCCCCGATGAACAGCCATCCGGCGGCGCGGATAGGGAGGCTAGGGGGGGGCCAGTGCGTCGCGGCCCAGGCGACCGCGAGCAGGCCGAGGGCGTGATACATCTGATAGCGAGCGCCCGTTTCGAAGGCCGTCAGCAGGTCAGGCGCGAGGCGCGATCGCAGGGCGTGCGCCCCGAACGCGCCGGCTGCGACGGCGAGAAACGCCGACAGGCCGCCGGCCAGGGCGAACGCCCTATCCATCGAGGCGGCGGCCGGTGACCTCCACCCGCTGAATCCGCTCGATCCGTCCTGATCCGCCGACGAAGGCCGATCCGAGCCAGCCCGTGAGGCCCACAATGATGGCGCCCACCGTGGCGGCCAGCAGGCCGGCCACGTGGAACCCCGGCACGAGCCAGGCGACGAGGGCGAGCGAGATGCCGTTCACGACCAGGATGAACAGCCCCAGCGTCAGCACGGTCAGCGGCAGGGTGAGGATCAAAATGATCGGGCGGATCACGGCGTTGACGAGGCCGAGCAGCAGGGCGGCCACGAACAATGTCCCCACGCCGGTGATCGCGATGCCGGGAACGATCGACGCCGCGAGCCAGAGCCCCAGGGCGGTGATCACGAGGCGGACGAGGAAGCCTTTCATGGAGCGGAAGATAACCGCCCGGCGACGAATTGCGCCGTCAGCCCGGGACGCGCTTGCACACCCATCTTGGAATCGATGAGGACGGACCCGCGTAGCGAGTCGCGGCCCGCGCCCACGAGCGCGAGGCCCGCGAACGGCCCGAGGTCGGCGGGCCAGCCGTTGACGATCGCCTGCTCGGGTTGTCCGAACCAGGTGACGGCGAGCGTTTCAGCGCGAGGAACGCGGAAAATGATGCGCCCGCGGAACTGGCAGTCGCGTCCCACGACGACGGTCGCGGTGTCGAGCACAATGTCCGCGAGGCGGAAGCGATCGCTCATCAGCGGCGCGTCCGGGAACGTTAGGCTGTCGCCGCGCGTGACCACCCAGTGTCCCGCGTAGGGACGCGAGAACCGCTCCAGCCGGTCGAATTGATGGCCCGCGCAGGGACTCGAGGGCCCGCACGCGGCGATGAGCACCGCCACGGCGCCGCTCCCGAGGGCGGACCGCATCAAGACTCGGTGGTGTCCCTCGCCACCGAATCGATGCGCAGCGCGCGGGCGCTCGCCGAATCGGCGGTGGTCATGGCGCGCCCGACGGCCTTTGCGTTGGGAATCCGCGAGCGGGCGAGGATGCTGTCCTTTTGGCGCTCGGTGAGCGTGTCACGGTTCACGGCTTGCTTGTTGTCCGAGCCGCATGCGGCAACGCTCAGTAGGACCAGCGCGACGATCAAGGCTCTCACGATTGCCTCCGGAAGTGATCTGGCAAGTTGGCGCGGTCGGTGTACACTTGCAACATGCATCGCGTCCTCGTCGTGCTGTTCTGCGCCGCCGCTTGCCGCCAACCTGCCGCTGCGGATCGTTTGGCGCGCGGCACCTGGGTGGACCTGACGTATCCGTTCGACTCCATGACCATCTACTGGCCCACGGCGCAGCCGTTTCGGCTGACCGTCGTGTCGGCGCAGCGCACGCCCGCCGGCTATTACTACGCGGCCAACAACCTGTCCGCGGCCGAGCACGGCGGGACGCATCTGGATGCGCCCATTCATTTCGCCGAGGGGAGACACACGACCGACGTAATCCCGCTCACGCAGCTGATCGGTCCGGCGGTCGTGATCGACGTGAAGCGGCAAGCGGACTCGAGCGCCGATTACCGCGTCACCGCGGGCGATGTCGCCGCCTGGGAGGCGGCGCACGGCGCGATCGCGGCCGGGACAATCGTGTTGATCCGGACAGGTTGGGGGAGCCGCTGGCCCGACCGGGCCCGCTACCTCGGCACGACGAAGACCGGCCTGGCGGCGGTGCCGGAGCTCCACTTTCCCGGCCTCCATCCGGAGGCCGCACAGCTGCTCATCGATCGGAAAGTCCATGCGGTAGGCATCGATACCCCGAGCATGGACTACGGGCAGTCCACGACGTTCGACGTCCACCAGCGGCTGTTCGCCGTGGATATCCCGGGGTTCGAGAACGTCGCCAATATGGACCGGCTGCCCGCGACGGGAGCCTTCGTGGTCGCCCTGCCCATGAAGATCAGGGGCGGGAGCGGCGGGCCGCTGCGGATCGTAGCGCTGCTACCCTAGGCTGGTAGTCCGGTCCGCAGCAGGTCCTCCATGACGTCGCCGAAGCGATCGATTTCCGCCAGCGTCGTATAGACGTTGGGGGTAATGCGCAGGCAGTTGAACTCCGGGTGGGCGATCGGCGTCACGATGATACGATGCCGGTCGAAGAGATAGCCCGTGACTTTCCCGACATCGAGTTTGCTGGGCGTAAACGAGGCGAGGCCGCACGACTGGGCCGGATCGTAGGGCGTGAGGATCTTGACGCCGGGCACGCGCTCGAGGCGTTTGGCCCAACGGTCGCGCAGGAAGCGCAGCCGCGCCGCCTTCCGCTCGGGGCCGATCCCGTCGAGGAAGTCCAGCGCCTCGACGATCGCGTTGTGGTTCGCCGCCGGGTGCGTGCCGATCTCCTCGAACTTGCGGATGTTCTCGTTCATCTCTGGCGGCGCCGCCATCATCGGCCAGAGCGTCGCGATTTTCGCGCGCCGCACGTAGAGGAATCCCGTGCCAATCGGCGCCGTCAGCCACTTATGGAGACTGGTGCCGTAGTAGTCGCAGTCGAGCTCGTCGCGCGTAAAGGGGAAATGAGCATAGGCGTGCGCCCCGTCCACGATCACCTCGATCCCCCGTGCGCGCCCGAGCTGGCAGATCTTTTTCACAGGGAAGATCTGGCCCGTCAGGTTCGTGATATGGCAGACGTGGATGACCTTGGTGCGCGGCGTGATCGCCTGCTCGATGCGGCGCGCCAGATCGTCCTGCGAGGCGGGCGGCACGGGGAAGGAAATCTGCTTCAACACGATCCCGTCGCGTCGCTCGCGCTGCTTCCATGTGGTGATCATGCGCGGGTAGTCCTGCGTCGTCGTCAGGACTTCATCCCCACGTTCCAGCGGCAGGCCGAGCTGGACGATCTCGAGCGCTTCGCTGGCGTTGCGCGTGATCGCCATTTCCTCGGGATCGCACCCAAAGCTCGCCGCGAGCCGGCGGCGCACCGCTTCGATCTCGGGCTCGATCCAGCCCCACATCGTGATCGATGGCGCCTGGTTCGAAACCGCCAGGTAGCGCTGCAGCGCGGCATACACGACGCGCGGGCTCGGCGCCACGCCGCCGTTGTTCAGATTGATCATGCCGCGGTCGATGTCGAACGCCTGCTGGATCTCCCGCCAGAAGTCTTCGTCTGCCGCGATCTCTTCCGGCGTCCGGCCGTCCACTCCGCGCAGGGTGGGGAGGATCCGCGTCAGCGCGTCGTTCTTGAGAGTGGGCAGCGCTGCGGCAGCAGACATAAGGGAACGCAGGAAGCGGCGACGGGTGGCCATCATGAGCCTCGCAGGATGCGGCGCAGCAGTACGCCGTAGGCGAACAGATTGACCGCGAGCACCGCGGTGCCGAGCAGCGCCTGCACCCGCGGGGTCAGACCGGACGGGTAGATCGCCGGCAGCAGATAGTGCTCGACGAAGCCGCCGCCATAGCCCTGCTCGCCCGCTTTGGCACGCAGTTGATTCTCGAGCGGGGTGAGCGGGCACATCCAGCCGCGATACTCGATCAGCACCCCCCAGACCGCGCACGGCACGTGGAGCGCGGCCACCCAGCGCCACCGCCACACGAGGAAGCCGCCGAACACGACGAACACAATGAACAGCGCATGGACCGCGACGACGGCGTTGGCGAGCAGCCGGTAGAGCACGTCTAGGAAATACGGCAAAACCCCCCGCCCGGCCAGGGCCGGACGGGGGGTCGGGTTGCCGCACGGGAGTATTCGCTTACCTCGGTGGCAACATCGTCTCCACGGGGTGGAACATCGACTCGACGGCGTCCTGGAAATGTTCGAACGCGCCGAGGAGATGCGCGAGCGCTTCCAGGTCAGCCGCGGTGAGCGGTTGTCCACCCGCGTCCACCCACTGGGCGGTCGCGGGATCACCCTTGAGCGTGGCCACCGTGCCGCTCCCGACGCGTACCGTGACGTCGACCGTCACGTCGTACTTCAACGTCGTGCTGTTGTACGTGAGCGTGACACGGCCCGAGATGGAAATGGTCTGCTCGCCGGGCCGGATCAGTCGGAAATCGGCGCTGACGACGATCGACGGGTCGCTCGCCGTGACGGACTCGTTCAGAGTGAACGTTGTCGCGGGATTGTTCAGGTTGAGCTCCGCCGTCACCGCAACGCGGGTCGCGTTGGCGCTGAACGTCTCGTCGAACGTGAGCGTCTTGTTGGCTCCGGCCGACAGGCCGTTCGAGATGAACCCGCTGGCCGTCGCCGTCAACGAGCCCGGCATGGGCGTGGCGGTGACGAGATAGTCGAGATAGGTCGGCGCGCCGCCCGTGCCCTTCACGAGTACGTGGAGCTTCAGCGTCGACGGCGTGCTCTCGTCGATCATGTCGGAGTAGCCCACCGGCACGACGGGTTCAATCACCGCGCCGTTGGCATCCACCTGATAGAGGATGAACCGCACACCGGTGAGGCCGGCGACGGTCGTGGACTGCCACCGGTACCGGTGGAGCGCGGCATCCCATTCGAAGACGCGCCCGTACAGCGAGTCCGGAATCAGACGGCCCTGCGCCGTCGCGGCACTCATCTCCGGGATGAGCTGGTGCAGCCGTTGAGCGCGGAGCGCGCTCAACACGTACGGGCGCGCGCCCCCCAGGGCCGGCCGCGTCGCCTCGAGCAGCTTGGCGGACGGTTGCAACCCGGCGGACGCGGCTGGGGTGAGGCTGGAGCCCGAGGCGCTGAAGCTGCGGAAGGCGTCGCTGGCGAAGGTGCTGTCCACCGCCCGCAGGTTGGCAGTTATGGCTGTTGGGTTGGAGAAATCGACGGGCGCGGCGGAATCCTTACACGCTGCCGCCGCAAGGCCGAGCACGATCCCGGCACGAAGGACCAACCGCATGCTGCCTCCAGAGATGAGAAGAGGGACGAAACTGAATTCTGCATCGGCGTCGACCGCGCCGGCTGTGACCGGCGGCACGCGGAAGGAGGTTAGGCGATCACACCGCCGCCGAGCAGCCGGTCGTCCGCATCGTACAGGACACCCGACTGCCCGGGCGCGATCGCCCGGACCGGCTCCGCGAGCCGGAGCGCGATGCGGCCGTCGCCATTTGCAGCAATCGTGCCGGGCACGGCCCGGGCGCGGTAGCGGCACTGCACCCACACTGCGTCGCCGGGGGCGAGCGGTTCGGCGAGCCAGTTGACGTCCTCGAGGGACACGGCGTGTCCGAACAACTCCGCCCCGCGCCCGACAACCACCTCGCGCGTCTCGGGGCGGATTGCCACCACGTACATTGGCTCAGCGAATCCGCCCGGCAGGCCCTTGCGCTGACCCACCGTGTAGCGCGCGAACCCGTCATGCTCGCCAATCACGTCCCCCCCCGTGGTTACCAAGGGTCCCGGCGCCAGCGCCGGCGCGCCGGCGGGGAGATGGCGCTCGAGCACGGAGACGTAGTCGTCGTCCGGAACGAAGCAGATCTCCACCGACTCGGCCTTCTCGGCGGTGCCGAGGCCCAGCTTCCGCGCCGCGGCCCGCGTTTCCGCCTTGGTGAGCGCCCCAACGGGCGTCAGCATCCGCGCCACCACGGCGCGGTCGATTCCCCACAGGAAGTACGACTGGTCCTTCTGAGGGTCGCGGCCGCGGTAGAGCGCACCGTCCCGCGCGTTCGCGTAGTGCCCGGTGGCGATGGCGTCGCAGTCGAGCGCGTCGGCGTGATACAGGAAGTCGCGGAACTTGGTGAACGAGTTGCAGCGTACGCAGGGAATCGGCGTGCGGCCGCGCGCGTATTCGGCCACGAAGTTGTCGATGACATCGTGTCCGAACCGGTCTTCGAGGTTCAGGACGTAGTGCGGGATCCCGAGCTTGTGGGCCACGAGCTTCGCGTCGGTGATGGAATCGAGCGAGCAGCAGGGCCGATCGGGGACGCTGTCGCCGTAGCAGAACAGCTTCATCGTTGCGCCGATCACCTCGTAGCCCTGCTCGACGAGCAGCGCGGCCGCTACGGAGCTGTCGACGCCGCCGGACATGGCGACGAGTACTCTCATCGATGCAATACCGCGGACAACGAACGCACCTTCTCGACGATCCGCGGGAGCACCGCCGACACCGCCTCGACGTCCTCGCTCGTGCTGTCCTTGCCGAACGAGAACCGCAGCGCCGCGACGCCGAGCTCGCGGGGCACGCCCATCGCGGTGAGCACGTGCGACGGCTCGACCGCGCCCGTGCTGCACGCCGAGCCGGAGGAGCACGCGACCCCCGCGAGATCGAGGTGCATGAGCAGGGCTTCACTGTCGGTGCCCGGGATGGACACGCTCGAGATGTGTGGGGCGCGCTCGCCCTGCCAGCCATTGATCACGGCGTCGGGAACGATCGCGAGCAGGCGGTGCTCCAGCTCGTCGCGCAGGGCGCCCAGCCGCGTGGCGAGCGCCTGCTGCTCCTCCGCCGCCAGGCGCGCCGCCGTGCCGAGCCCCACGATCCCCGGCACGTTCTCCGTGCCGGGACGGATCCCGTACTGCTGGCCGCCGCCGTGGATGATCGCTTCGACCGCCTTGCGATCGCGCACGATCAGCGCGCCGATCCCCTTGGGGGCGCCGATCTTGTGGCCGGAGATAGTGAGGAGGGTGCAGTTGACGCCGCGGACCGACACCGGAACTTTCCCGAACGCCTGGACGGCGTCGGAGTGGAACAGAATGCCGGCGTCACAACATCGCGCGGCGATGCGCGCCACCGGCTGGACAGTCCCTACCTCGTTGTTGACCCACATCACACTCACCAGCGCCACACCGCGCGCGAGCGCGGCATCGAGCGCGCCGTCCTCCACCCGACCGGACGCCGTCACCGGCAGGACGATTTCCTCGCCGCCCAGGTGCTGGACCGCGTGCGCGGCCGCCAGCGTCGCCTTGTGCTCCGTCGCGGATACCGCGACGCGGAACGGGCCGCCGCGATCCCGGGCCGCGAGCGCCGCGCCGATGATCGCGAGATTGTCCGCCTCGGTGCCGCCGGAGGTGAAGATGACCTGATTCGGCTCGGCGCCCACCGCCTCGGCGACGGCGCGCTTCGCCTCTTCGACGCCCGCGCGCGCCGCCCGCCCAAAGCGGTGCGGGGACGACGGGTTGCCGAAGGCTTCCTTCCCGAGATAGGGAAGCATCGCCTCCAGCACCTCCGGCCGCACCGAGGTCGTGGCCGCGTTGTCGAGATACGTGACGCGCTTGGTCATGGAAACCGCAATCTACCGACTACAGGGACTGGACGCCAAGCTGCAGGATATCCGCGACTTCCTGCGTCTCGGCGGTATAGAATGGCTCGCCGTACCGGCGCCGGATGAGCGAGCCGTAGTGGGCGGACTGGACGCGGATCAGCTCGTACAGGTCCTGCCCGGTGGGGAAGACCTCTCCCGCCGCCTTCGCGCCGTCGAACTGCGACGCGTAGCAGCGAATCGCCTGCATCTTCGTTTCGAACGTGTCCGAGATGTCCACGACGAAGGTCGGCTTGACCGGATCCTCGCGATAGGCGAGTGAAAAGAGCAGCTTGAATGGCCGGTGCGGCTTGCCACCCTTCCCGGATCCGTACTTGTCGAGTCCCGCCAGGTAGCAGGCATCGCGCCCGAGCTCGGAAGCGACCCGGTGATCGGGGTGGCGGCCCACGGGGAAGGGCAGGATCACGACGCGCGGCCGCGTGCGGCGGATCAGCTCCACCACCACCACGCGCGAGGCCTCGTCGTTGTGGAGATGCGCGTCGGGGAGGCCGGCGTTGAGCCGCACGGCGACCCCGAGCGCCTGGGCGGCGCGCTCGGCTTCGGCCGCCCGCGTGACGGCGTCGCCGCGCGTGCCGCTTTCACCCTGCGTCAGGTCGAGGATGCCGACGCGGTGGCCCGCGCGGGCCGCCTTGGCGAGCGTGCCGCCGCACGTGAGCTCGACGTCGTCGCGATGGGCCGCGATCGCCAGCAGATCCACCTGTTCCTTACTCATAGCGAAGAGCCTCCACCGGATCGAGCCGGGCCGCGCGATTCGCGGGAACGATGCCGAACACCACCCCAACCGTGATCGACGCAATCGTCGCCACGGCGGCGCTCCACAGCGGAACCTTGGTCGAGAAGTGCAGCACCGACTTTAGAACCTCACCCAGGCCGAGCCCGAGCACGATGCCAATGACGCCCCCCATGAGCGTCAACGTCGCCGCCTCGACCAGAAACTGCCACAAGATCTCACGCCGCGTCGCCCCCATCGCCTTGCGCAGCCCGATTTCGCGCGTGCGGTCCGTGACCGACACCATCATGATCGCCATCACCCCGATTCCCCCTACCATCAAGGCAATGCTGGACAGCACCAGCATGACCAGGAAGAACGCGGACGTCAGACTGTCGAAGATGCTCAATACCTGGTCGGATGTCAGCAGGTCGAAGCTGTTCGGCGCGCCGACCTTGATGCCGCGCATCCGCCGCAGCTGCAGCGTCGCGGCATCCATCGCGCGCGCTACGGGCACGCCCGGCACCGGCTTCACCAGGATGATCAGCCCGTTCACTTCGTCGAATTGGAAATTGCGGCGCGCCGACTCGAAGGGAACGATGCCCGCGATCTCCGGCGCCCCCGGGGGCTCGAAGATGTTCGGGGGGCGCTGCCAAATCCCGATCACCTTGAAGGGACGGCCGCCCACCTGGATGAGCCGGTCGAGCGGGCGGCGGGCGCCAAACAAGCGGTCAACGGTGCGCTGCTCCACGATGATCACCGGCGCGCCGCCGCCCAGCTCCGCCGGGGTGAACGGACGGCCATGGGAGAGCCCGCCACCCAGGATCTCCATGAAGCGGTCGTCGGCCCCGAAGAGGCCGAGGTACTGCGTGCGGACGCCCTCGTACTCGAAGCGATGGAACAGCTGGGTCCAGATCGCGGCGTAGTGGATCTGCGGGAGGCGCGCGATGGCCTCGGCCTCCTCCGCTCTCAAGGCAGGGCGGATCCGCACTTCGCGGGGTAGGGCGTCAGGGTTCAGCGGCGTCGTCGAAAAAAATCGCAGGATGCGGAAGGTCGTCGGTCCGACGACCTCGAGGGTATTCACGATCTGCTCACGGAACCCGGTGACGATGGAGGCCATCGCCATCACGGTCGCGATCCCGATGACGACACCCAGGACCGTGAGCGCTGAGCGGGCCTTGTTGGCCCGGAGCTGGCTCAGGGCGATCAGCCAGCCTTCTCCGACCGAATGGAGTTTCACTCGGCCCGCAGGGCCGTGATGGGATCGAGCCGCGCCGCCCGCGCCGCGGGATAGACGCCGAACAGCACGCCCACCGACATCCCCAGTCCGATCGCGACGCCCACGGACCACAGGGTGACGCGCGCGGGCAGCGGGGTGAGCACGCCGACCAGTCCCGCCAACCCCGATCCGACCGCGAGTCCGAGCACGCCACCGGCGAGCGCCAGCGTGACTGACTCGGCGAGAAACTGGCGGCGGATGTCCGCGCGCGTCGCGCCGAGCGACTTGCGGATGCCGATCTCGCGCGTGCGCTCGGTCACGCTCATGAGCATGATGTTCATGATCACGATGCCGCCGACGACGATCCCGATCGCCACCACGGCGGGCACGACCGTGAAGATCACGCGCGTGAGGCTCTGCCAGAACGCGATCAAGCCTTCAGCGGTGTCTACGGTGAAGTCGTTTTCTTGTCCCGGCCGCAGCCGGTGCGCGATGCGCATCGCCTCCTCGGCCCGGAGCATCGCGTCCCCAACGTACGCGGCCTCGTGCATCTTGACCGAGATGACGGTGGTGCGCCGCCGCCCGTACAGCGACTCGAACGTCGTGATCGGCAGCATCACGAATCCATCCCACGACTGCCCCAGGACTGTGCCCTTCTTGGCGATTACACCCCGGATCGTGAGCTCCGACCCCCGCACCCGGATGCGCTGCCCTGGAGCGCGGGCGATGTCGTCGAACAGCTTCTCGGCGACGTCAAATCCCAGCACCGCCACGAGCCGCCGCTCGCGCACGTCGACATCGTTGAGCGGCTCGCCTGCCGCGATCCGGTAGTCCTGCACGGTCTGGTAGGGCGCGGTGACGCCGAAGATGAAGACGTCGCCGATCGTGCGATTGCGCCACGCGACGTCGGCCATCGGCGTGGGCCACCCCGACTGCAGGGCGATCGCCTGGGCGTCGGGGAGCGCGCGCTGCACGTAGCCGATGTCCTCGGGAGCGATGATCGGCCGCCGCTGGATTTGCTTCCACATCTCGTCGTTAATGAAGCCGACGCGGATCGGATCGCGGCGGATCTGGAACGCATTCACGCCCACGATCGCCCCGGCGAGGCGCTCGCGCACGTACGCGTTCATCCCCTGGATGACGGCCACCACGGCGATGAGGAAGGCCACCGACACGATGATGCCCAACAGCGTGAAGAAGGAGCGGAGCTTGTGACTCCATACGGTCTGCAGGGCGAGGACAACGGCTTCGAGGAGCGGCATGGCGGGCTGAAACTTAACCCGTCACGTCTATTCGTAGCGCAGTGCTTCCACCGGATCGAGGCGCGCGGCGCGGTTGGCCGGGTAGAGTCCGAAGCCGATGCCCGTCAACGCCGAGGCGGCGAGCGCAACGACCACCGACCACACGGGGACATAGGCCGGGATGGGCGTAACGCGCGACAGCAGCCAGGCAACCGCCCCGCCCACCAGCATGCCGATCGCACCGCCGACGAGCGTGAGCGTCGCGGCCTCGACGAGGAATTGCCACAAGATCGCGGTCCTGGTCGCACCGAGCGCCTTGCGGACGCCGATCTCGCGGGTACGCTCGGTGACGGAGATCATCATGATCGCCACCACGCCCACGCCACCCACCATCAGGCCGATCGATGAGAGGGCGATCATCACCAAGAAAAAGACGCCCGTCACTTGATTCCAGCTGTCGAGGAGCTTGTCCTGCGTCAGCATGGAGAAGGTGTTCTCCTGCGCGGGCTTCAGGTGCCGCATCGAGCGGAGCACCGCCGTGACCTCTTCCATCGCCCGCTGTTGGCTGACGGTCGTCGCGGGGGCGACGGCGAGCCGCATCCACCCCTTCATGTAGGGGACGTACTTCACGAACGCCCCGTGCGGGATCCCGGCAAACGGAGGCGACGCGCCGCTAAACAGACTCGGCGGCGGTGTGTACACGCCGATCACCTCGAAGGGGACGCCGGCGATCTTGATGGTCTGCCCGATCGGATCACGGCCCTGGAACAACTGGGACTCGAGCTTCTTGTTGATCACGGCCACGCGGCTGTTCGCGAGGTCCTCCATGCGTGTGAACGAGCGGCCGGGGTACACGTCGCCGCCGTTCACTTCGACCCATTGAGAGCTGAGGCCGGCGACGTTCACCGACTCGAGTGTGCGGGCGGCGAACTCGACGCGGGCGGAGCTCTCTTCGCGGCGGGTGACGTAGCGGACGCTGGGAAGGTCGCGGATGCGGTCGGCCTCAGCATCACTGATGGGCGGGTTGCGGCGCCAGGGGCTCGACTCATCGGAGCCGTCGGAGATGTTGACCCCTGCCTGGAAGAACCGCCACACGAGGAACGTACGCGGCGCGATCTGCTCGAACAGGTTCGACACACTGCGGTTGATGCCGCTGATCATGGACGCGATGATCATCACCACCATGACGCCGATCGCCACGCCGAGGATCGTGAGCGCGGCGCGGCCCTTGCTGGCTCGGAGCGAGGCCAGCGCGATGCCCACACCTTCGAACAGAGGGGTCAGGGTGGTCACCTGCTCACTCCTGCCGGAGGGCGGTGATGGGATCGAGCCGGGCGGCCCGGCTCGCGGGGTAGACGCCGGCCGCGACGCCGACGCCGGCGCCGAGCGCGACGCCGAGGACGACGGACCAGGGGGCGACGCTCGCGGGAAGCGGGGTGACGGCCGAGATGAGGCTGGCGAGGGCAATGCCCGTGACGACCCCGATCACGGCGCCGATCGTAGAGAGCGCCGTGGCCTCCACCAGGAATTGGCGCAGGATGTCGGCCCGGCGCGCGCCGAGCGACTTGCGGAGGCCGATCTCGCGGGTCCGCTCGGCCACGGCCATCAGCATGATGTTCATAATCACGATGCCGCCGACCACGAGCGAGATCGCCACGAGCCCGGGGAGCGCGAGGAACAGCACCCGACTGATCTTGCCCCAGAAGTCGAGCACTTCATCGGCCGTCTCCATCACGAAGTTGTCGGCGTCGCTGGGGCGCAGGTGGCGGCGGCTGCGCAGGATGGCCTCCGCCTGCGCCATCGCTTCGCGCATGTCGTCCTGCGAGGCTGCCTTCACCGCCAAGGCGTCGATCACGCGCGGGGGGTTCACCCAGCGCTTCAGGGGGGACGAGGCTGGCGCGACCGCGAACTTGTCGAGTGATAGACCGAGCAGATTGCCCTGGCGCTCCACCACGCCGATCACCCGGTACGGCAGATCGAAGATCCTCACCTCCCGGCCGATCGCATCCTGGCCCTCGAGCAGCTTCTCGGCCAGGTCGTAGCCCAGCACGATCACGGGGACGCCGTTCTGGTCCTCCTGCGCGGTGAACGCCCGGCCCTGGTCGATCTGGAGGCTCCGAACCTCGAAGTAATCCGCGGTCGCGCCGGTGAGGTTGATGTCCTTTGCCTGCTTGCGGCCCGCCGTGACGGTGGCGCGCGTGCTCGACTCCCACGCGAGGGTCACGGGCACCGAAAGACCGCGCGTGACGGCCTCGGCATCCTCGTAGGTGATTCGGGGCCGCCGGACCCAGCTACGCCACGTCGAGTCGGTGACATCGCCGAAGTGGTTGTCGGGGTACTGCCGGAGCCGGAACGTGTTCACGCCGAGCAGCGTGCCCGCGAATTTGTCCGTCATGTAACGATTCATGCCCTGTACGATGGAAACGACGGCGATCAGAAACATGACGCCGATGAACACGCCGACGACGGAGAAGGCGCTCTTGAGTTTCTGCGATCGCAGGGTTTGGATCGCGAGGCGCACCGCCTCGAAGAAGGGCATGAGCGCGCGGCTATTCGTACCGCAGCGCTTCCACCGGATCGAGGCGCGCCGCCTTGCTGGCGGGATAGATGCCGAAGAGCAGTCCCGTCACCGCCGCCGCAGTGAGTGCCAGGATGATCGAGCCAAGCGGCACATAGGCAGGCACCGGCGTAAAGCTGTGGAGCATGATGGCGATGCCCCAGCCGAGTACCATCCCTACCACGCCGCCGACGAGCGTGAGCGTTGCAGCCTCGACTAGAAACTGCCACATGACTTCCTGGCGGGTCGCGCCCAGGGCTTTCCGCACACCGATCTCGCGCGTGCGCTCGGTCACGGAAATCATCATGATGGCTACGACACCGATGCCCCCCACCATCAACCCGACCGTCGAAAGCGCGAACATCAGGACGCGCGCGATCAGCGTGAAACTGTTGATGGCCTGCACGTACACGTCCTGGGTGATCGCGTCGAAGTTGTTCTTCTGGCCGGGCCTGAGCCCGCGCATGGTCCGCATCGCCATCGTCACGTCGTCAATGGCACGCTCGAGGGACACGGAATCCTGCGGCACGACGAACATGTCCATCCACCCAGGCCAGAATTTCAGGTCCTTCCGAAATGTGCCGTGCGGGATCATCACTTCCGGGCGGTCGCCGTTGCCAAAGAGACGGGGCGGTGGCTCGTAGATGCCCACGACGTCGTAGGGCAGACCGCCGATCTTGATCCGCCGGTTCATCGGGTCGCGCTGGCCGAACAGGTTCTCCGCCAGTTTGCTGTTGATGACGGCGACGTGAGCGTTCGCTGCGTCCTCAAGGTGCGTGAACGGTCGGCCCGGAGTGATGTGGCCGCCCTCGATCTTGGGCCAGTCCGCGTTGCGGCCCCGTATGGCGGTGGCGGCGAAGCGGTGGCCTTCGAACTCGATATCCGCCGATGCGTACTCGTCGACCACCACGAATGCGATGGTGGGTAATTCCGCCAGCCGGTTCGCCTCTGCGACGGTGATCGGCGGCCGCCGGCGCCACGGGTTCGGGTCTTCGGGATCCTGGTCGTTCTGTCCTCCCCAGTACCGCCCAACCCAGAACGTCTTCGGCCCGAGCGACGCGAGCATGTCGGAAATGCCCTTGTTGAACCCGCTGATCATGGCGCCGATGACCATGACCACCGTGACGCCTATGGCCACGCCGAGAATCGTGAGCGCCGCGCGCATCTTGTGGGCGCGCAGTGACGCGAGGGCAATACCGACGCCTTCGAACAGTGCCGTCACGCGCTACTCCTGCCGCAGCGCGGCAATCGGATCAAGCCGTGCCGCTCGGCTGGCGGGGTACACGCCGGCGACCACTCCGACGCCGGCGCCCATCACGACGCCGAGCACAACCGACATGGGCGACACGCTCGCGGGGAGCGGGGACAGCTTGTCGATCGCCAGCGTGAGGGCGATCCCCGCGATGATGCCGAAGCTCGCGCCCACCGTGGCGATCGCGGTGGACTCCGCGAGGAACTGGCTCAGCACGTCGCGGCGGCGCGCGCCGAGCGATTTGCGCAGCCCGATCTCGCGGGTGCGCTCGGCGACGGCCATCAGCATGATGTTCATGATCACGATGCCACCGATGACGAGCGACACGAGCACCACGCCAGGCAGGACGATGACCAGAATGCGGCTGATGCCCGCCCAGAACTGTTGCACGCCCTCCGACGTGTCGAGCACAAAATTGTTGTCCTGTTTTGGTCGCAGGTGACGGCGGCTGCGCATGATGCCCTCGGCCTGGGACATCGCTTCCCGCATCTCGGGGTCGGAGCGCGCTTTGACCAGAAATGCGTCGAGAATGCCGGGGGGATTGACGAGATTCTGCGCCGGTGACAGCGCCGGCACGACGACGAAGCGATCGAGGGGGAACCCGAGGATGCTGCCTTGCCTCTCCACCACGCCAACGACACGGTACGGCACTCCACCGATCCGCACGTTGCGGCCCAGGGGCGAGCGATCGACGAACAGTCGCTTGGCGACCGCGTCGCCCAGGACGACGATCGGCGCGCCGGAGCGGTTCTCTTCGCCCGTGAACGGGCGGCCGATCATGATCTTCAGGTTCTTGATGTCGAAATAGCGCTCGCTCGCCGCAGTCAGCTCGATGTCCCGCGCTTCCTTATTGCCGTAGGACACCGTGACGTTGTCGCTCGATTGCCACGCGGTGATCACCGGGACCGTGAGCGCCTCGTTGATGGCCTCGGCATCGCGGAAACGAATGCGGGGACGCCGCTGCCACGCCCGCCAGACGGAGTCGGGCACGTTGGGCGTGAACACCGGCCGGCGCCGCAGTTGGAACGTGTTTACTCCGAAAATGGTCTGCGCGAATTTCTCGGTCATGTAGCGGTTCACGCCGTTGACGATCGACCACGCGCCGATCAATGAAGCGACGCCAATGAAGACGCCCAGCAGCGAGAAACCGCTCTTCAGCTTCTGCGCGCGGATCGTCTGCAGGGCGAGGCTGATCGCCTCGACGAAGCGCACTCAGGCCGCCTGCAGCTGATCGGTGGCCACCACGCCGTCCCGCAGCGTCACGACGCGCGCCGCGTGCGCGGCGATGTCGTGCTCGTGCGTGACCATCACGACCGTCTGTCCCTGGCGATGCAGATCGGCGAACACCTGCATGATCTCGCCGCTGGTCGTGGAATCGAGGTTCCCCGTGGGTTCGTCCGCCAGCAGGATGCTGGGGTCGTTGACCAGCGCGCGCGCGATCGCCACCCGCTGCCGCTGGCCGCCCGAGAGCTCGTTCGGCTTGTGGTCCATGCGGTCGCCCAGCCCCACACGCTGGAGCGCCTCAGCCGCGCGCGCCCGCCGGCCCTTGGCGGAGAGGCCGGCGTAGATCAGCGGCAGCTCGACGTTGTGCAGCGCGTCGGCGCGCGGCAGCAGGTTGAAGGTCTGAAAGACAAACCCGATCTCCTTGTTGCGGATCCGCGCCAGCTCGTCGTCCGCCAGGTCGCTGACCTTCTGGCCGTTGAGCCAATACTCGCCGCTCGTGGGGGTGTCGAGGCAGCCGATCAGGTTCATCAGCGTCGACTTCCCGGAGCCCGACGGGCCCATAACCGCGACGTACTCGTTCTTGCGAATCTGGACGCTGACACCCCGCAGGGCGCGCACGAGCTCGGAGCCCATGTCGTACTCGCGCGTGAGTTTGTGCGCCAGAATGATCACGTCCGGAAGCGGCGTGTCGCCGGTGCGGAAGGTCTGCGCCGCCAGGGCGGGGGTCACGACCGCCTCCGGCTCGCGGAATCCGCGGGCTGGCTGCTCGCCTTGACGCGCGCGCCTTCCTTCAGATCGCGAATCGCCTGGTAGGGGCCCGCGACGATCGTGTCGCCCTCGTGCACGCCTTCGACGACTTCGAAGTGTTCTTCCCCGGCGATGCCGACTTTCACGGGCCGGAAGGTGGCGACGCCGTTGTGCACGATGAACACGCCTTCCGCTTCCTTCTTCTTCCCACCCCGGCCACGCCGTGCAGTGTCGGGGGACGCCGCGGGGGCGGCGCCCGCGGCGGGCCGCTGCTCGGTCGAAACGGGCGTGTTCTCGCGCACCGTCAGCGCGATGATCGGGATCGCGATCGCTTGCTTGCGCGTGTCGGTAATGATCCGCGCGGTGGCCGACAGGTCGGGACGCACGTCGGACGGTGGGTTGGCCAGCGTGATCTCGACCTGATAGTCCACCGCCCGGTCGTTCTGGCCCGGGACGCTCGACGCCGCGGTGAGGATGGCGCTGTCGGAGACTTTCGTGACGCGCCCGACGAACGTGGTGTCGGGGAAGGCGTCGATCGTGATCTCGACGGAATCGGCGAGATGCAGCCGCACGACGTCGGTCTCGTCCACCTGCACCTTCACCTGGATGACGGACAGGTCGGAGATCGTGAGCAGCAGGCCCGTCTCGCGCGAGAACGTGCCCGGCACCGCGACTTCGCCTTCCTCGACGGCGAGCCGAGTGATGCGCCCCGCCATCGGTGCGACGAGGTGTGTCTTGGCCAGCTGGTCGCGCGCCTCGCGCATCGCGGCGCGCGTCTGCTCCACCATGTGCCCCGAGGCGGTGAGGTTCGACTCGGCGATGTCGAACGCCGTCTGCGCCTGCTCCATCTGTTCGTTCGACACGAGATTCGGGTTCTGCTCGTGCAGCTCCTTGATGCGCTGCAGCGCCCGCTGCGCCTGGTCGCGATTTGCCCGCGCCTGCACGGCGCCCGCTTCCGCGGACGACATAGTCGCCTGGGCCCGCTGCAGGTTGGCCTCGTAGATGGTCGGGTCGATCTGCAGGAGGAACTGTCCCTTCTGCACGTAATCACCCTCGCGCACCGCGATGCGGGTGATCCGTCCCGTGATGTCGGCGCTGACGTCCACCTTTTTCTTGGGCTGGATCTTGCCGCTCGCCGTGACGGCGGCGACCAGATCGCGGCGGCCGACCTTCTCGAAGCGCACCTCGGTGCCCTTCTCGCGTTTGGCGCTCGCGCTTACCAGCACCAGGACGATGAGGAGCACCACGCCGCCCCCGCCGAGCAGCACCTTGTTCCGCTTGGACATGTCGCCTCGTTCCTCTCGGTTAGCGCAAGCTGCGGCCGACCGCGGCTTCCAGGGCGGCCAGCGATTTGTGATAGTCGTAGTTGGCGTTCACGTAGTCGCTCTCCGCACGCAACGCGGCCACCTGGGCATCGAGCAGCTCAAAGAACGTCCCCGATCCGACCCGGTAGCGCTCCGTGGCGAGCTGCAGCTGCTCGCGGGCCGCCGTGCGGTTCGTGTCCTGCAGGCCGATCGTGCGGTACGCCGTCTGCAGCACCAGGAACGCCTGGCTCACCTCCGTCTGCACCGCGAGACCGCGCGCCCGCACCGCCTCCTCCATGTCTTCGTGCTGGGCATGCGCTTCCGACACGCGCAACGGACGCGCGAAGTTCGTGAACAGTGGTAGCGAAATGGTGAGCCGCGCCTGAAACGGCTGCTGCGTGAACGTGAACGGGAAGACGGAGTTGCGATCGCGCAACGCTTGCTCGTTGGACGCGCCCCAGATGAATGCGCTGCAGTTGGTGGGGGGCAGCCCCGCGTTCGCGCGGATGGTGTTGTTGTCCTGGCATGTGCTGTACTGACTGGCGAACGCCGCCTGCTGGCTGAGGATGATCGGAGCGACGTCGGTGAACTGCTGGGTGAAGCCGGACCAGCCGGCCGAGACCGACACCGATGGACCGTACGTGGACGTCGCGGCCCGCACCCCCCACGCCGCGGCGCGCTCGCGCGCGCGCAACGCCCTGAGCGCGGGGTTCTGCTGCTCCGCCATCGTCAGGAGCTCCGGCAGCTGCCACGCCGGCGTCTGCAGCGCGAAGGTGTCCGTCAGCCGCACCACAGCGATGTCCACCGGCGGCGTCACGCCCATCTGTTCGAACAACCGCAGCTTCTCGACGTTGACGGCCGTCTGCGCGCGCAGCAGGGCGACCTCCGCCTGGCCCCGCGCGACCTGGGCTTGACGCACGTCGATCAGGGTCGCCTGCCCGACGCTGTAGCGCGCCTGCGCGAGCTTGAGGAATTCGTCGTTGCGTGCCAGCGTCTTGCGCGCCAGCTCGGCTTGCTCGCCCGCCTGCAGCACCGTGAGGTACTGCTGCGTGATGCCGGTGGTGAGGACGTTCGCAGCGCCCGCGATGTCGGCGTCGGTGGCGTTCTGCTGTGCCTTGGCGAGCCCTGGCTGCGACAGCGTCGTGCCCGACAGCTGCCACGAGAGCCCCAAATCGTAGAACGAAGAGACGGTCGATACGCTCTGCGTGAAGCTCGAGGACAAGAACGTCTGTGATCCGGGTCCGGTGTAGCTCATCCCGCCCGCGGCCGTGATGGTGGGCATGAGCAGGCTCGAATACGCGCTGCGCACGCCCCACGCGGCGGGGCCGCGGTTATTCAACGTTTGCCGGTAGGCGGGATTCTTGTCCCGGGCTACGGCGATGGCGTCGGCGAGCGACAGAGTGACGGGAGCGGGCTGTTGCGCGGCGACGAGGGCCGGGCACAGCAGGAGCCCGACGGTGATCAGCACAGGTCTCATGGGTGTCCTTGCCAAGATATGTCGTGAGGTCGAGGCCCCTACGCGCGGTTGCCGGACGGGGTTTCGGCCTGCGACACGTGCGGTGCGGCTGTTGGGGACGTAAAAACAAAACTAGTCCCGCCCGGAGCGGGAGCAAGGTCAGCTGCCGGCTAGACGCTCCGCGCTGAGTCTCCGCGAGGGAATCTCGACCTTCATGAGCCGGCCCCCGGCGTCAAGCCAGAGATGAACAACTCCGTTGAGGCCGCCTGTTACGCTGACGTGGCGGAGGGTGGTCGGGTCGCGGTTCAGCGTCGTAGGCGCGAGACCGTGGTCCTGGACCTGGATCGTTTCACGCCGGAGGCCGCGCGGCACGATGGCCGTGAGGGACGAGGGCTCCGCAGACGCCCGCCAGGCTGCGAAGAGATAGAGGGCGAAGACGGAGTCGTCGAGCACGGCCGCACGGGGGCCCGTAGGGAATTCCCGCGCCCGCTCGGTTTCCCGGGCGACGAGCCGCACCGTGAAGCGACCGCGGCCCAGTTCGCCGAGGATGCGCGACGGCTGGCGCGGGTCGGCGACGTCGTACTGCAGCGTGGCCGGGAGCGTGTCGGTGCTCACCTCGAGGATCGGGGCCAGCACGATCACCGGCCTGGCCCGGTCGTAGCGGATCGTCGTGGCCAGGGTCCAGCCGGCGCCGCCCCGCGCGAGCCGGCCATGGCTCAGGCGGAATGACTCGCGCGCGACCTCGAGGGTGTCCTCGCGGACGACCAAAATCCCCTCATCAAGGGGCGCTCCCGCCTGCAGGAGGGCTAGAACCAGGAGGCACGGCGTCATGCGGCTACCGCTCCTAAAACTCGCGTCGCGATGCGGTCATGGATCATCTTATACAGTCGTGCGCCCTTTTCGGCTGAGGCGAGCGTGGGGCGGCCCACCGAGCCGGGGGAGAGAGCGGGAACGGCGCGCCTCGCGCCGCGGCGGTCACGGGCGGCCTGGCGTTCGGTGAGCACGAAGTCCTGGGCGAGGTCCATGCGCACGAGCTCCGGCGCCAAGTGAAGCATCAGGGACGTGTCGAGCTCGCCGCCGTGCGTCGACCCGCTGGGGTCGTCGAGATAGCCGGTGAAGTCCAGCGCGAACACGTCCACTGTAAAGATGCGGGCGCTGCGGGTGCGGAGGGTGGACAGAGCCTCCTGATGCGGATCGTGCCCGTGGGCCGTGAGAATAATGAAGGCGTCCACGCCGCCCTGCTCCCAGGAGCCGAGCAGGTCGTTCATCCAGCGGTGCAGCGTCTTGCGACGCACGCTGGCGTTGCCGGGGAACGGACGCTTGGTGGCGGTGTTGACGCCGTAGTGAATCGTCGGCGCCCGCAGGATGCCGAAGCCGCCGGAGAGGTCGTCCGCCAGCCGCTCGACGATGAGCGTGTCGCAGCCAAGCGGCAGGTGGGGCCCGTGTTGTTCGCAGGTGCCCACGGGCACCAGCAGTCGTGAGTCGCGCGCCAGGGCGGCGCGCACAGCCGCGGGGGTGAGGAGCTTCAGGTGCAACGGCCCGGTCATGTCGTGATCGCCGGCGGCCTCGTCGCCGTCGCAGCCGCAGAGTGGCTGCGCGGCGACGCGCCCGTGTGGGCCTGGCTCGCGGGTGCGGCGGGGCTCGCGGCCGTCGCATTGGCGGCGCAGCCGCCGCGGCGAGCACTCGGGGCGGCGGCCGCCCTGGCGAGTCTGGCGCTCGGCCTCGTACTCGTCGTGGGTGCGCTCCAGGTGTGGCGCATCGAGTGCTGTTGGCCGGCGTTGCGCGAGCAGCGGGTGACCGCCGCGTCACGCGCGCTCCAGGCCGCGCTCGGTGACGCGATTGCCGAGGCGAGACGTCTGGCCGAGCGCGGCGCCCGCGCCGCACTGCTGCCGCGGGAAGCGGCGTTCGACCGGCTGGAGCAGGCGGTCGAGGCTGGACCCAGCACCGAGCGCGGGGTCGCCGTCCTCGAAGGCGAACCGGACCAGCACCCCATCGCTTGGGCGGGGCGCCACCGTGCCGTTCCGACGCCGGACACGACCGAGTTGCGAGCGGTCATGACTTCATTCTACGCCGTGCTCGAGGCGCGGCGCCAGACGCAAACGGGAATCGCGGTCGGCAGCGTGCTCCTGTCCGCCGCGCCGGCCGTCGCCGATGGGGATCATGCCTTGGCTGCGGCGTTTGCGCGCGCGCACGGCGTGTCGTTGCGCTTCTTCCCCGCCGGGCTCGGGCCGCGGGACTCGAGCGTGTTCGAGATCTGCCCCCCGCCCACCGGCTGCGAGCACGGCGACACGCTGCTCTCCGTCCTCACGCTTCCCCCAGCGCAAGGCGACGCGAAGCTGGCCGCGCTGGCCCGAACGGCGCGGCTCGCGGGGTTCACCCTCGCCCTCACGCTGGTGCTGTTGCTCGCAGCTGCGCCCCCGGGCGCCTGGCGCTGGGGCGTAGTGCTGGCGGCGGCATGGACGCTGCTGCGCGCGCCGGTCGGTCCGCCGGCGCTGTTCTCCCCCGCGACATTCTACCGGCCGGTGGCGGGCGTCTTGGGCACGTCGGCCGGCTCGCTCCTCGTGGTGAGCATTCTGCTGCTCGTTGCTGCCGGCGCCTTGTGGCGCCGCGGCCTGCGCCGCCGTTGGTGGAGCGTCGCCGCTGCTGCTCTGCTCGTCCTCGCCGCGCCATACGTCGTCCGTCACTTCGGCCGCGGCATTGCTCCGCCCGCGAGCGGCGTGAGTGTGGGGCTGTGGCTGTCGTGGCAGGCGGCCCTTGCCGTGACTGCCATGGCGCTGATCCTGCTGGCCGCCGCGTTGGTGCGTGGCCCGGGGGAGCCGGACCGGGTTCCCTGGGGGCTCCCGGCGGCGTGCGCATGGGGCGCGCTGGCCGCGGTCGGAGGACTGTGGCTCTGGAGTCCGCAGGGCGCGTGGCCGGAGTGGTACACGTTCTTGTGGCTGCCTGCGCTCGTGGGAGTGATCCTGCCGGCGCCGCGGCGCTGGGCGCTCGCGGGCATGGCCGTGGTGGCCGGCACCGCTGCCGCATTGCTCACCTGGGGCGCCGCCGTGGAAGGCCGGCTTGCTCTGGCAACGCGCGACGCGCAGCGGCTCGGGCAGGAAGGTGACGCGGTGGCCGTCGCCCTGCTCGAGCGGCTCGGTCAGCAGGTGACGGCGCCGTCTCAACCGCCGCCACGCAGCGCCGGGGATCTTTACGCGTTGTGGCTCGCGTCGCCGCTCGTTGCCGAGGACTATCCCGCGATGCTCACGTTGTGGGGGAGCGGTCCGCAGGGGCA
>DATNMO010000019.1:0-25662 GCA_035602245.1 Gemmatimonadales bacterium | reverse complement strand
CACAGGAGGGCGCTCCTGTAGTGTTCGCATCGCGAGCCCCAAGCTGCGCTCTGCCGCAATCGTCCCGCATAGCGAGCGAATGCGTTCCTCGAGTGCCCGTCGCGCTCCCAGGTCGGCGTGGCGGAGGTCCACGGTGAAGACCACGCGCCCCGGGACCACGTTGATCTGATCGGGCTCGACCCGCAGCTTGCCGACGGTGGCGACGGCGGGCCGTCCCAGCGCGGCGGCGATCGATGCCACCGCCTGTATCATGGCGGCTGTTGCCACCAGGGCATCTCGACGGATATCCATCGGCGTCGTACCGGCGTGGTCGGGTCGGCCCGTCACGACGATCTCGAGATGTGCCGTCCCGGCGATCGCACTGACAATAGCGAGGGGCGAAGGGCTCGCCTCGAGTACCGCGCCCTGCTCGATGTGCAGCTCGATGAACGTATCGATGTCGTCGCGCGCCGCAGACGCGATGAGCGCAGGATCGAGGCCGCGCTCGCGCATCGCCTCGGCCATGGCGCTCTCGGGTTCACCAGGGCCAATCGCGCCAACGATCGCTCGTGATCCCCAGAAGTTCGCTGTAAAGCGCGAGCCTTCCTCCTCGCAGATGGCGACCACTTCGAGCGGCCGTTTCGGCTTGCCGCGTGTCTTGGCGAGCGCCTCGAGGGCGCTCAGCCCGGCGACGATGCCGAGCGCGCCATCGAGCCGCCCCCCGTGCCGCACCGTGTCGATGTGCGAGCCCGTGACCACGGCCTTCCCGCCGGCGCTCCCTTCCAGCCGGCCCCAGAGGTTGCCGACCGCGTCGCGCCGCACCGCGAGCCCGGCGTCGTTCATCCAGCGCTGGACGCGCTCGCCAGCGGCGGCCCATGCTGCGCCGTAGAGGGGCCGATACGTGCCGCCATCGGGCTCCGCGCCGATCGCATAAAGCTCGTCCAGGCGCCGCTCGAGCAGCTTGGCGTCAATTCGCATGCGAAGCACTCGGCGTCACGAGTTTCCCCCAGCCCGGTGCACCGATGACCTTCCCATCCGCGAAGACCGAGCGGCCCCGGACAATCGTGCGCACGACTGCGCCGCGGAACGTGCGTCCCAGATAGGGGCTGATGCCGCTGCGCGTCTCGAGCTGGCTCGGCTCGAACGTCCAGCTGCGATCGGGATCCACGAGGGCGAAGTCGGCGTCGGCGCCCACTGCGATGCCCCCCTTGCGTGGGTACAGGCCAAACAGCTGCGCCGGTGCCGTCGCGGTCAGATGCGCGACCCGCTCGAGCGACAATCCGCGAGCGTGCACGCCCTCGGTGAGGAGAACCGGGAGCGTGGCCTGAATCCCCGAAACGCCGCCCCATGCCTCCCACACGTCGTCCTCCCCCTTCTGTTTGGCGGCCGCGGGGCAGGGAGAATGATCCGAGCCGATCAGATCAACGAGCCCGGCCAGCAGCGCAGCCCACAAGCCGTCCCGTGTCGCAGAATTACGAATCGGCGGTGCGCACTTGAGCGGCGGGCCGATGCGCTCGAAGTCCTCCTCGGTGAACGCCAGATAATGCGGGCAGGTCTCGGCAGTGATCGCTACACCCTTCCCCCGCGCCGCATCCACCTCAGCGAGCCCCGCGGCGCAGCTGACGTGCACCACGTGCGCGCGCACGCCTTTGCCGGCACCGCGCATGCAGGTCAGCAGCCGCCGGATCGCCTCGACCTCGGCGGCGGGCGGGCGGGCGCGGCACCACGATAGCCGACTCGCATCGCGCTCTTCGGCCTCAAGGCGTTCGATCATTTCCTGACTTTCAGCGTGAACGCCGACAATGGCACCGAGGCGTGCAGCAGCCTTCAGGCCGATCGCGAGCACGCCGTCGCGAACGCGCCGGAAGTCGTCGATGCCGCTGTCACTCATGAAGGCCTTGAAGCCGACGACGCCGCGCGTGGCGAGCGCCGCCAGCTCGCCGAGGTTTTCGGGAACGAGGCCTCCCCACAGGCCGAAGTCCACGAGCGCCTTGCGACTGGCTACTGCCTGTTTCGCGTCGAAATCGGCGGCTGTGATCGTGGGCGGGTGGGCGTTGAGAGGCATCTCGAGCACGGTCGTGACGCCTCCCGCTGCCGCGCCCCGCGTGCCCGCCTCCCACCCCTCCCAATCGGCGCGGCCTGGCTCGTTGAAGTGCGCGTGCGCGTCCACGACGCCGGGGAGGACTACGAGGCCGCGCGCGTCGATCACCTCGCCCGCGTCCTGCACTTCGCCTCCGATGGCGCTGATCGTCCCATCCGTGACGGCGACATCGGCTGGTTTCTGGCCGGTGGGCAGTACGACTAAACCGCCGCGGATGACCAGGTCCGCGCCGGCCTTCACACCTCCTCGATGGTGATGTCCAGCGCGCCCTCCCACAGGGTGCGCTTGCCGAGCTCGGCAAGCTGCTCGCGGCCCTCGACCACCGTGGCGAAATGGTTGCCGGCGAGCTGACCAACCTTGCTCGCGAACATGGTCGCGCCGTACGGGAAGAGCAGCTCGGTCTCGCTGATCCCGCCCGGGTACAGCAGCAGCATCCCGGGCGCGGGATGGCTCGTGTGATTCTCGAAGTCGAGTCCGAGTTTGCGCTCGCCCATCGGGATCCAGGTCGACTCGCCGCTCCAGCGGCAGTGGACTATCTTGGACCGGAGCGGCAGCATCTTGCGAATCACGGCGACGGTCTTGGGCGCGTCCTTCTCTTCCAGTCGCGCCGTGAACGTCAGGGTTCCCACGCGGATCTTGAGCATGCCCAACACTAACCGTCCAACGATTTCGACGCACGTCCTCGATATCACGCGCGGCGAGCCCGCCGCCGGCGTCTCGGTGTCGGTCTGGCGCCTCGACGGCGGACAGCGCGCGCTGCCGCAGGGCACGCGCGAGACCGATGCCGACGGCCGGATTGGCGATTTGGTGGACGGCCCCCTCGCCGCCGGCGTCTATCGGCTGACGTTCGACGTGTCGGGCTATTTCAAGAAGAGAGGGGCTAACGCTCCATTTGTCAGCCGCCTGACTCTCGACTTCGAAGTCACCGATACGACGCGAAGGTATCACATCCCCCTATTGGTTTCGCCGTTCTCATGCACGACCTACCGGGGGAGCTGACGAGGCTATTCGAGGGTGCCGGGCCGCTCCTCGAGCGGCTCCGCCACGAGCCTCCGTTTGCGTCGGCTGAGGCGATGCTGACTCGAGCGCGCGAGATTCTCTCGACGTTGTCCGAAGCCGAGCAGATCGCGGTCATCAACGCCCATCCGCGGATCGGCGAGCGCCCCGAGCGGGTGCGGGCCCAGTCAGCGACGTCGTTCCGCGAGCAGGGCTACGACCGCGACCACACGCCGCCCGACGTGATGCTGCGCCTGGCGCGTCTCAACGAAGAATACGAGCAGAAGTTTGGGTTTCGATTCGTCGTGTTCGTGAACCGGCGCTCTAAGGAGGCGCTCGTGCCGGTGCTCGAGGCCCGCCTCCGGGGCGCCCGCGACGAGGAACGGAAGACGGCGCTCCGGGAGATTATCGCAATCGCCGAGGACCGATGTTCGCACTCGTCAAGCTGATTCAGTCGCTGCTCGGAGCGCTGCACTCCGAAGGCACGCCCGGTCAGCTCGCCGCCGGCATCGCGCTCGGCTCGATCATGGGCCTCACGCCGCTTGTAAACTTCCACAACGCCGTCGTCTTCGCGTTGATCCTGCTGCTCAACGTGTCGTTCGCGGGTGGCATGCTGGGGTGGGCAGTGTTCGTGCCGGTGGGGTTCGTGCTCGATCCGCTGTTCGACTGGATCGGCCACCAGCTGTTGTTCGCTGCATCACTCCGCTCGCTGTGGACGACGCTCTACAATACGCCCGTCGTTCCGCTCACCAATTTCAACAACACGGTCGTGCTCGGCAGCCTCGTCTTCGCGCTGCTGTTTGCGATTCCGCTCTTTTTTGCGGTCCGCTGGGCGGTGACGCGCTACCGTGCCACGATCGGCGAGCGGGTGCGGCAGTCCAGGTGGTATCAAGCCGTCACGGCGTCGAAGGTCTACAACGTGTATCGGTTGTTCAAACCGTGAGCGTCAAGATCTTTCGGTGGCGGGCGATCGGCCCTCTGCTCGTGCTTGTCGTCATCGCCGGGATCCTGTGGTGGCTATTTGCGGACACCATCGCGCGGCGCGAGACGCAGAAAGTCGGCACGCAGATGCTCGGCGCCAAGGTGGAGATTCAAGACCTGCATCTCGACCTAAAGAACGGCGACGTCACGATTCGGGGCCTCACGATCGCGAGCCCGCACGAGCCCTTCAAGAATCTGATTCAGGCCGACGAGATCGTCGCCGATCTCGACATGCTGCCGCTCACGGAGAAAAAGATCATCATCGATCGCATCGCGGCGAACGGGCTGCGCTTCGGTACGCCGCGGCGCACGGACGGCCGGGTGGCGGCGAAGACGGGTGAGGGCATCGCCGGACGCGTGCTCCTCGAAGCGCGGCAGTGGGCCAGTCAATTCCAAGTGCCGGTCCTGCAGCTCGCCACCGGCAAGCTCAGCATCGACTCGCTCGATCCCCGCAAACTCTCCACCATCCCGGCCGCTGAGGCGCTCGCCGCGCGGGCGGACTCGAGCCGGCGCGCCTGGCAGACTGCGTTCGATGGCTTGCGGCTGGGGCCGACCCTCGACTCGGCGAACGCCACGCTGGAGCGGCTGCGCCGGGCGCGCGTCACCGATCTCGCGGCGCTGAACGACGGGCGCCGCGCGATCGATCAGCTCAAGCGCGCGCGCGATCGGGTGACGGCGCTGGAGCGTGGTGTCAAGGACGGGGCCGCTGGGCTGCGCGCCGGCCTCGCCGGGCTCGACAGCGCGCGCCGGCGCGACTACGCGTTTGCCAGGAGCCTGCTCAAGCTGCCCAGTCTCGACGCGCCCGAGGTCGGCGCGGCGCTGTTCGCGCCCGGGGCGATCACGCCGTTCGAGCGCGTCTTCTACTGGGCCCAGCTTGCGCGCCGCTATATGCCGCCCGGGCTGTGGCCGCGCGCCACGACGGGCCCGACGCGCCTGCGGCACGCGGGAGAAGACGTGCGCTTTCCCAAGGAGCGCTCGCTGCCCCGTTTCCTGCTGCGTAGCGCCGAGTTGTCGTTCTTGCTCAAGGGGACGCAGCGCTACGCGGGCCGGCTGACGGGACTCGCGAGCGATCCCGCGCTGTACGGCCGGCCCACGCTGTTCGGCGCGACGGGCCCCCAGCTTGCCGCCGGCGCGATGCTCGACCACGTCCGCGGGGTTCCGGAGGACACGGCGGGTGTCACCGTCGGGGGCATCCGCTTGCCCGCCTTCCAGGTGCCGGCGCTGCCGCTGCGGCTCGATCCGGGCGACGCTACGGCGCAGCTCGGCTTCAATCTCCGCGGCGACACGGTGCACGCGCGCTGGGCCATCCGCTCGAGCAACGTGCAATGGGCGCGCGACTCCGGGCTCGCCCACACCCTGGTGGGCGATCTCATTTGGCGCACCGTATCGGGGATCTCGAATCTCGAAGTCGAGGCCCGCGTGTCGGGGACGATCGCCCATCCCCAGCTCGCCGTCCGCTCCAATTTGGACCAGGCGATCGCGGCGCGGCTGCGCGCGGTGTTGGGTGAGGAAGTCGCCGCCGCCGAGCGGCGGCTGCGGGCCCAGGTGGACGCGTTCGTCAATGCCAAAGTGGAGCCCGTGCGCGCGCGCGTGACGGAGCTGCAGACGCAGGTCCTGGATCAGGTGGCGCAGCAGCGTGCCCGCGTGGATGAGCTGCAGCGGAGTCTCGAGCAGCGGTTGCGGGAGCTGGTTCCGGTCCGCCTGCCCTGACCCGTCCCCCGTCCCGCCTCCCCCCTCCCTTCCAAACCCTCCTATGTCCGCCGGCGTCCTAAACAGGTGACGGACGATCTTGTCGCCCGCGCGCAGGCTGGCGACCAGATGGCCTTCCGGGACCTCTACCGCCAGCACGCCGGCCGCGTGTATGCCCTCTGTCTGCGACTCACCGGCGATGCCGGCGCCGCCGCCGAGCGCACACAGGACGTCTTCGTGCGCGTCTGGGACAGGCTCAGCACATTCCGTGGCGAGAGCGCGTTTGGCTCCTGGCTGCATCGTCTCGCCGTAAACGTCGTGCTAAACGAGCGCCGGACCAGCGGCCGGCGGGAACGCCGGGTCACTCCCGTGGCGGATCCGGGGCTGTTGGAGCGGAGCCGGGAAGGGGAGCGCGAGCCGACGGTCGTGCTGCGGATGGATCTCGAGCAGGCCATCGCCGCGCTGCCCGAGGGAGCGCGGGAGGTGTTTGTGCTGTATGACATCGAAGGGTTCGGCCACGCCGAGATCGCGCGACTCGTCGGCATCGCCGAGGGAACGTCGAAGGCTCAGTTGTTTCGAGCCCGTCGCTTGCTGCGGGAGAGTTTGGATCGATGAACGAGCGTGAGCTGCAGGACGCCGTAGGGCGTCTCCCCAAGAGCATCGAGCCGCCGCGCGACTTGTGGCCGGGCATCGAAGCCCGCCTCGGGGAGGGGGGGGGCCGCCGAGCGCGTGGCTGGTATTGGATTCCTCTCGCCGCCGCCGCCGCGCTTGCAGGGGTGTTGTTGGGGCGAGGGACAGCGAACGCCCCGTGGCGCGTTTCCCCGCTCGCCGGCTTGCCGATCGTCGGGTCCGCCCCGCTCCGCACCGCGGGCACACTACGCGTCGGCCAGTGGGTCGAGACCGATGACTCGTCCCGCGCACTGATCGCCGTGGGTTGGATTGGCGAAGTCGCCGTTGGGCGTCGCACCCGCATTCAGCTCGTCGTGGCGCGGCCGGATGAGCATCGGCTGGCGCTCGCGCGGGGCGTGATCGCGGCAAAGGTGGATGCTGAGCCGCGGCTGTTCTTCGTCGAAACGCCTGCCGGGACCGCGATCGACCTCGGCTGCGCTTATACGCTGGAGATGGACTCCCTGGGCAATGGCCTGTTGCACGTCACCGCGGGCGTGGTGGAGTTTGAGGCGGGGAGCCGTCGCGCCAAGGTGCCGATGGGCGCGCTGGTGCGCACGCGGCCGCGGATCGGGCCGGGGATTCCCTACGTCGAGGATGCGCCGGAGGCGCTGCGGCGCGCGCTCGATACCATGGACGTGAAGGGCGCGCTCGCCGCCGCGCGGGCCGAGGACGCCATCTCGCTGTGGCACCTGCTCCAGCGCGTGGACGCACCGCGGCGTGGCCAGGTGTACGATCGGCTGGCGTCGCTGGTACCTCCACCGCCCGGCGTCACGCGCGCTGCGGCGCTGGCGCTCGAGCCCGAGGCGCTCGACCGCTACTGGACCTTGATCCACCGCATTCTGTTCCGGCGGCTGATTCTGCGCGGCGTGCGCGACATCGATCCGCGCACGGGGACGACGGTGCGCTGATTCAAACCTGCGTGCGCCGGGCGGCGTCTTACTGAGTGAACCCGCACGAGGAGTCACACATGTTTGCCAAGATGCGCACGCTCAGTATCGCCGCACTGCTCACCGCCGCCATCGCCGCTCCGGCGTTGGCCGGTCCTCCCTGGATTTCGATCGAATACCCCGTCAATCCCCACGATCAGTCGATGCGGGGCGCGATGCTTCTGGTTCACGTCTTCCATCACTCCACCCCGATTGCCTCTCCCATGGAGGGCACAGCGGAGGGGATCGTGAACGGTGAGCGTCGCAGCGTCAAGCTCGCGTTCACCGAAACCTCGCGGCCCGGTGTCTATGGGCTCTCCCGCCAGTGGGGGACTGAAGGCGTGTGGACGCTCGTGATCCGCATGAGTCGCACCGAGGGCGGGACGGAGAGCGCCACGGCGGTCGTCGAGCTCGGCACGGATGGCGAGATCGCCTCGGTGCGCGTGCCCACCCGGCAGGAGGGCGGCTGGACCATCCCGACGGATGTCTCCATGACCGAGATTGACCAAGCCCTCCGTACCCGAGCGGGCAAGCGTGCTTGATTGAGTCTTGACGGGCTCCGGGAATGCTGGTACGTGCAGACCACGTATCGGCCATCAACCCGGAGCCCGTTATGACCCCCTCCCGCTTTTCTCCGTTTCTCCTCGCCGTTGTGCTGGTCGGGACGAGCTGCTCCGACCGTGTCCCGACCGCAGCGATTCCCGATTACGCCCGCGTGGCCGGGCGGAGCCAGAATGGTGCGCCCGCCATTACCGTCATGACACAGAATCTCTACGTCGGCGCCGACGTGGACCTCGTCATCGGCGCGCTCCGGACGCCGGATCCGCAAGACGACCTGGCCGCGCTCTTGTTCGCGATCGAGACGCTGGGCAAGACCGCTTTCCCGGCGCGTGCCGAGGCAATCGCGGACGAGATCGCGCGCACCCGGCCGCACGCCGTGGGCTTGCAGGAGGTGTCTGTCATCAACATCGACCTGCGGCCGCTCGGCGCGCCCATCGTCATCAACCTGGATTTCCTGGCGATTCTCCAGGCCGCGCTGACGAAACGAGGTCTCAACTACCGGCTCGCTGCGGAGGTGCAGAACATCGTCGCGGTCCCGCTGCCCGGTATGGTCAGCCTCGTGGACAACGACGCGCTGCTCGTGGACGGGGATCGCATGAGCATAAGGACCGCGGGCGGGCAGAACTTCGCGGCCAACGTGGGCGTGGTCGCCCCCGGCATCGAGCTGAAGCGCGGCTGGGTGTGGGCGCGGGTGACGATCGGCGGCCAGCCCTACACGATCGTGAGCCTGCATGCCGAGGCAAATCTCGCGGGCGCGTCGCTCGGCGGCCTCCGTGCGGTCCAATTGGGCCAAGCGGTCGGGTCCGTCGCGTCCGACGACCGGGTGATTATGATGGGCGACTTCAACGACACTCCAGGCTCGCTGATGTATCAGGTCGTGATGGGCGCGGGATTCACGGACACGTGGGCGGCGCTGCGTTCGGGTGAGGTCGGCAATACCTGCTGCCATGTGGCCGACCTTTCGGACCCGGTCGCCAGTTTCTCGCAGCGCATCGACTACGTGTTCACGCGGGGACCGGGCCGGCGCCGGGCCGACGTCTCCGGACAGATCGAGCGTTTCGGCGCCGTGCCGGCGGATCGTGTCGCGGGACCGGCCTATCCGATCTGGCCGTCCGACCACGCCGGATTGGTAGCGACTCTGCAGCGTTGACTACCTACCGTAGGAGCCTGGGCCTGTTCTCCGGGACCATGGCGGTCGTCGGAGGAATTATCGGTGGCGGGATCTTTCGTACTCCCGCCACCGTTGCCGAGCGCCTGCGATCTCCCAGCCTCGTGCTGCTCGCGTGGGTCCTGGGCGGCATTGTCGCGCTGATCGGGGCATTCTGCTTCGGCGAGCTGGGCCAGCGCCGCCCCCGCGCCGGGGGCGGCTACGTCTATCTGCGCGAGACGTGGGGCGCGCTGCCTGCGTTTCTCTACGGCTGGACGCTGGTGCTCGTCATCGCGACGGGCGCGCTCGCCGCGGTCGCCGTCACCTTCGCGAATTATGCCCTCGCGCTCGCCGGCCTCGGTGAGCGGTTCACGGTCCCCCTGGCGATCGGCACGATCGTGCTGCTCGCCGCGATCAACTACGTGGGCGTCCGCCCCGCCGCGATCACGCAGAACATCTTCACGCTCTTGAAACTCGTCGCGCTCGCGGCACTGATCGGCGCGGGGATGTTTCTGGCCGCACCCACCGCGCCTTCCCGCGTCTTGAGCCCGCCGTTGAGCGGAGGTCTAGGAGCCGCCCTCGTCCCGATTCTCTTCACCTACGGCGGCTGGCAGCAGACGAATTTCATCGCGGAGGAGATCGTCGAGCCGGAGCGGAATCTGCCGCGCGCGTTGGTCCTCGGCGTGGCGATCGTGGTGACGGTGTATCTCCTCACCAACATCGCCTATCTGCGCGTGCTGGGCGTGGACGGGCTCGCCGCCAGCACGGCGCCGGCGGCGGACACGATGCGGGCGCTGCTCGGCCCGGTGGGCGGAAAAGTGATCGCCGCTGGAATCGCCGTCTCCACGTTCGGCTTCCTGAACCTCGTGATTCTCGTGACGCCGCGCGTGTTGCAAGCGATGGCGGCCGATGGTGTGTTCTTCCGCCGGCTGGCGGTGCTGCATCCCGTCTACCACACGCCCGCCGCCGCAATCGTGACGCTGGCGGGGATCGCGGTGATCCTCACGCTCTCCGGCACGTTCGACAAGCTCGTGGACTACGTCACGTTCGGCGATTGGATCTTCTTCGGGCTGACGGTGGCGGGATTGTTCGTCTATCGAAGCCGGGACGGGGGAGCGGGGACGGGGGACGGGTCGCCCTCCTTCCGCGTGCCGGGGTACCCCGTCACCCCGGCGCTGTTCGTCCTGGCCGCGGCCTACGTCGTGTACAGCGCGATCGCGTCGAACCCGCGCAACGCCGCCATCGGCGCCGGCCTCATCGCGCTCGGCGTGCCGGCGTTTCTGTACTGGCGACGGCGGAATACCACGATACGTTACGAGGCATGACCAGAATCTCTTGCCTTGCCGCCTTGCTGGCGGCCGCCGCTGTTCCTCCCCTTTCCGCCCAGGCTCACGACCATGGTCGCCCCGCGGAGGAGTTGGGGCGCGTGGTCTTCCCGATCTCATGCAATGCGCCGGCACAGCAGCGCTTCACGCATGCAATGGGGCTGCTGCACTCGTTCTGGTGGGAGAACGGCGACCGAGCGTTCCGCGAAGTCGCGGAGGCCGACAGCACGTGCGCCATGGCGTACTGGGGCAGCGCGATGAACGCGTGGGGGAATCCGTTCGCGGCCGGCCCGTCGGGGCAGGTGCTCGCGAGCGCAGGCCAGGCGGCCGAGCGAGCCGCCGCGTTGGGTGGAAGGACCGCGCGGGAGCAGGGCTTTGTGGCAGCCGTGGCGGCGCTGTATCGCGACTATGCGACGGTGCCGAACGCCGTGCGCCTCCGCGCCTATGCGGACACGATGGCGCGCGTGTACCGCGATAACCCGGACGATGTCGAGGTCGCGATCTACTACGCGCTGTCCCTCGTCGCGACCGCGTCACCGACCGACACCACGCTTGCCCGGCAGAAAGCGGCGGCGGCGATTCTGAATCCGCTGTTTCAGCGGTTTCCCCAGCACCCCGGACTCGCCCACTACATCATTCACGCTAACGATTCGCCGCGGCTCGCTTCGCTCGGCCTCGACGCGGCGCGCCGTTATGCGCAAATCGCGCCGTCAGCGCCGCATGCGCAACACATGCCGTCGCATATCTTCATCCGCCTGGGGTTGTGGGAAGACGCCATCGCGTCGAATCAGCGCTCCTTCGACGCCGGCGTTGCGTACGCCAAGGCGCAAGGATGGACGGGCGTCGCATATCACGAATTTCACGCCCTCGACTACATGGTGTACGGCTACCTCCAGCTCGGTCAGGATGGCGCCGTGCGCCGGATCGTCGCCCGGGCCGAGAGCCTGAGCGCGAGGGAAGGACCGGCGAACGTGATCGCCAGCTACAACGGCACCGCGCTCGCCGCTCGACTGCCCTTAGAGCGCGGCGAATGGTCGAGAGCGGCCAAGCTGCCCATTCCTGCGGGTGCACCAGGCATCACGCTCGGCGCCGTCACGCGCTTCGCCCGTGGCATCGGCGCCGCGCGCGCGCTCGACACCGCGCAAGCCCGGACCGAGGTTGCCGCTCTGGCCGAGCTCGAAACGTCGGTGGCCGGCGGCCCCCAAGGGGCGTACTGGAGCCGCGTGATCGGGATCAAGCGCCGCGCCGTGGAAGCGTGGCTGGCGCTTGCAACCGCCGACACAGCGCGGGCGCTGACGCTGGCGCGCGAAGCGGCGGACATGGAAGACGTGACCGAGAAGAGTCCCGTGACGCCCGGGGAGCTGCTCCCCGCTCGAGAGCTGTACGGCGATCTACTGCTCGCCGTGAGACGGTATGGCGATGCGCGAGCCGCCTATGAGGCGTCTCTCGTTCGCGAGCCGCGCCGGGCGCGCAGTCTGTTCGGCGCCGCGCGCGCCGCGGAACTCGCGGGAGATCGGGCTGCGGCGCGGACTCGGTATCTCGAATTCCTCGCGCAGATGCAGTCAGGCGACGGCGACCGGGTCGATATCGGTCGTGCGCGTGAAGCTCTCAGATAGCGGGTTTTCCCGCTCCCTGTTCACCACAACCCGCTGGGCGTCTGTGCGTCTAGCTTTTGCCTGTCCGCGTTTTCTTCAAGAGTTGACGGACTCCGGCTCGAGGTACTCCTCGCGGTACATCCGGATCAGCTCGAAGAAGTAGCTGAGCGCCAGCGGCCCGATCAGCAGGCCCAGCAACCCGAATTGGCTCACGCCCGCGATCGCGCCCACGAGCGTGACGAGGGGATGAATCCGTGCCCAGCGGCGGTAAATGATCGGCCGGATGAAGTTGTCGGCGCTGCCGACCACCACGGCCCCCCAGATGATCAGCAGGATCCCGGCGAGCGGCCGTTGGTTGAGGATCAGGACCACCGCGGCTGGCCCCCACACCATGCCACTGCCAACGACGGGTAGGATCGAGAGCACCATCGTCACCACGCTCCAGAACAGGGCGTTGGGCAGTCCGACGACCCAGAATGCCAGGCCGAGCAGGGCGCCATGGATCATGGCCGTGACCCCGGTCCCGATCACGGTCGAGACCGTGACATCCTTGAACCGCTTGCCGAGCTTTTCTGTGTTCTTGGGGGAGAAGGGGACGTAGGGACGCGCATCGAGCCACACGTCACCGGGGTGCTTGAGGACGTAATACAGGCCGAAAAATGCGATCGTCAGATTCAGCGTGAGACGCGTGGCCGTGCCCACGAGGCCGATGGCGCTGGTGCCCACCCAGCCGACGATCTTGGCGCCCACTTCGGCGATGCGGGGACCGATGGGGAGGCCCCGGATCTGGATCGCAGACAGCCGTTCCAGGATCGGGCTCGCGAGCACGTTCGTCGCAATCTGCTGTGCTTCGTTGATGAGCAGCCCGGCGAGCAAGATTCCGGGGAGGACAAGGAGAACGACGCCGACCAGTGTGACGAACAACGCCGCGACGGCGGTCGGCAGCCCCCGCCGCACGAGCCAGTCGTGCAGGGGCGCGAACAGCACGCTGAGGACGGGGATGCCGATGATCCCCGTCGCGTAGGGCACGAGCGACCACACCAGCGCGGCGCCCAGAGCAACGACGATGAACGCGGCGCGCTGGTGCTTGGTATCGAGAAACGGCATCTACTAGCGGCCGCGCTCGACGCGCAGGACCCGGCTGAGCGTCTTGCCGTCCACCGTGATGCTGACCAGGTAGTCGCCCGTTGCCACGATCGGTGCGCCACCCAGTCCTCCAAATCCTCCGCCGCCACCTCCGGTTATGGGCGCCCGGCCGAACGTCTGGGCGACGAATCCGAGCGCGCCGAAGCCGCCGCCCCCGCCGCCACCGCCTGCCCCCTGTCCGGGGCGCCGCAGCAGGGTCGCGAGCTGACCGAGGAAACTGGCGTCCGGCGCGGCCTCACCACCCTCCGTCCCCTCACCCGCGGGCGCAGGGGGGGGGGCCGGTGCGGCGCCGCCAGGGGCCGGCGCGCGTGGCGTCGTCTCACCGGGACGCTCGACGAATCGGCCAGTGGCAGGAGTCCCTCCAAAGCCTCCGCCACCTCCACCACCCGGACCCCCTCCACCGAAGCCGAATCGCTGCGCCAGGCCTTGCACATCCGCGGCGAGGAGCGCCGCCTTTATCGGATCGAGCATCTGCGCGTTGCCCCCCGCTTTGGCGAGCGAGTCGAACACGAAGTTGATCCGCGCCACGAGCCACACGCTGTCGCGCTTCTGGGACGGCGACAGCGTGATCGGCGGCGGCTGCTTCCCCTGGAAGTTCCAGACGACGCGCTGCAGGCCGGCGCCGGCAGGGCCCTGCAGGGTGCGGATCGTGTCGCCCGAGACGTCGGTGATCACGATGCGCGTGCGCGCGCGCCGGTCACTGTTTCCCGACGTGAGGCGATACGCGATCTCGGCGCCATACGGGGGGCTGGGCGCGCGGAAGGCCTTCTGACCCGTGCTGCCGCCGCCCCCCGGCGTCTGTCCGTACTGGTAGGCCGTCTTGGGCTGGAACAGGTACGCGGATGCGGCGAGCACGCTGTCCGACAGCTGCTCCAGCGGCGCGATGTCCACGATCCAGATCGCGCGGCCGTGCGTGGCGGCGATCAACTCGCGCTCGCGCGGATGAACCCGCAGGTCGTGCACCGGGACCGTGGGGAAGCCGCTCATGAACTTCTGCCACGACCCGCCGCGGTCGAACGAGGCGTACAGGCCGACGTCCGTCCCCACGAACAGCAGGTTCTTATTTACCACATCTTCACGAATGACGTGGACGTAGTCCGCTCCGCCCTTGGGCAGGTTGTTCACGATGGAGCGGAACGTCTTCCCGAAGTCGGTCGTCACGAACACGTACGGCGTGTAATCGCCGTTGCGGTGATTGTCGAACGTGATATAGAACGTCGCGGTGTCGAAGCGCGATGGCTCGATGCGGCTTACGTACGTGCCCGGCGGGACGCCGGCGACGCGGCCGGTGAGATTTTCCCAGCTGCCCCCGTCGTTCTTCGTGAGCCACACGTTGCCGTCGTCGGTGCCTGCGAACAGGAGGCCCGGCCGCAGCGGCGACTCGGCGAGCGAGACGATCGTGCAATACGTCTCCGCGCCGGTGACGTCGGGGGTGATGCCGCCCGTCGTGCGCGTCGAGACGCGGATCTTCATCGTGTCGCGGGTCGTGAGGTCGGGCGAGATCGGGTAGAGATCTTCGCCGCGGCGCGTGGACTTCATCACCTTGTTGGCGCCGGCGTAGAACGTCTCGGGGCTATGCGCCGAGATGAAGAAAGGCGTGTTCCAGTTCCACCGGAGATCGATCTCCGCCGAGTCGGCGCGCTGGCGGGCGCGCAGCGCCTCGATCCGCTTGCGTTGGGCGGCGTTCTCCGGACGCGTCGTGTCGGGGCGCTCGATTACGATTGAGTCTTCGAACATCGTGTAGCGCGAGCGCCAGTTGGGCTTCTGGAGCGAGGTGCGCTCGCCGGTCGCGAAGTTGAGGCGCGACATGTTGCCGCCCTGCGACTCGACGTAGATGATGTTCGGATCGGTCGGATCCTGTTGCGTATAGAAGCCGTCGCCGCCGCCCACGTTCGTCCAGTCGGCGTTGGTGAGGTCGCCCTGGCGCCGCCGGCTGGGCGCGCACCAGGAGCCGTTGTCCTGGAGGCCGCCGCAAACGCTATACGGGAACGCCATGTCGTAACTGACGATGTAGAACTGGCCGATCGCGAACGTGTTCAGGAAGTCCCAGTTGCCGCCCTTGTCCCAGCTCTGGGCGACGCCGCCGTCGTTCCCGACGACGATGTGATTAGGATCGTTCGGATCGATCCACATCGCGTGGTGGTCCACGTGAATGCCGACCGTCGCGTTGCCGACGGTCTTGCCGCCGTCATTCGAGAAGTTGACGGGCGTGGACGACCAATACACGCGATTGGGGTCCTTCGGGTCCACGCGGACCTGCGAGTAATAGAAGGGGCGGACGTTGTTGCTGCTCGTCTTCTCCCAAGTGGATCCACCATCACGGGATCTATACAGTCCGGAAGGCCGAGTCTGGGGAGCCTTGCCGGGCGTCGGGTGCGGATTCGCGGTGGTGTCGGCCTCGACCATCAGGTAGATGACCTTCGGGTCGGAGGCGGCGATGGCGATGTCGATGCGGCCTTTGGTCGTCTCCGGGAGCCCGCCGGCTTTCACCTCGGTCCAGGTGCGGCCGGCGTCGGTCGTCTTCCAGAGGGCGCTGCCGGGCCCGCCGCTCCGCAGGAAGTAGGGCCCGCGCACGCGTTCCCAGCTCGAGGCGAACAGCACCTCAGGGTTCGACGGATCCATGGCGACGTCGATGAAGCCGGCGCGGTCGGAGATGAATTTGATCAGCTGCCACGTCTGGCCGCCGTCGGTCGTCTTGTACAGGCCGCGCTCGGCGTTGGGGGACCATGGCTGTCCCAGCGCGGCGACGTAGACGATGTTCGGATTAGTCGGATGCACGACGATGCGGCCGATGGCACCGGTCTTCTCGAGGCCCATCGGCTTCCAGGTGAGGCCGCCGTCCGTGGATTTATAGATGCCGCAGCCCGGGGAGATCGTGTTGCGCGAATCTTCCTCGCCGGTGCCCGCCCAGACCTGCGTCGTGTCGGAAGGCGCGATGGCCAGCTCACCCATCGAGACGCACGGGTAGTTGTCAAACACCGGCCGGAATGTGGTCCCGGCGTTGGTGGTCTTCCAGATGCCGCCGGCCGCGGCCGCCACGAAGAAGGTGCGCGACGGGCTCGGGATGCCCACGACGCTCGACACGCGGCCGGCCATGATAGCCGGGCCGATATTGCGCCAGCGGAAGCCGGCGAGGAGTGTGGAGTCGAGCGTGATGCGGCTTTGCGCGCCTAGTTGGGAGGGGGTCGCGACCACTGCGAGGACGGCGGCAGCCGTCCACAGACGACGAGTCATTACGGCCTCATGCGGAGAGGAGTTGTGTGGGGCAACGGTGCAGCTAAAGAAGTACGTTCGCTAGGGGCGGGGTGTTGAGCCCCACTGCGGCGTTGAGGAATGCAACCGAGGCCCTAACAGCCGGCACCGCCCTCTCGTCTCATAGCTTTCCCCTTCGGACAGGAGACGTCCATGAAACAGACCACGGCTGTCGGTATCGTTGCCCTGGCGCTGCTCGGCGGCATCGCCGCGCGGGGGCAGCATCCCGATCTCTCGGGGCATTGGGCCCTGAACCAGGCACAGAGTGGCAACCCCCGCGATATGCTCCAGGGCCGTGACAGCGGCGGCGGTGAGCCGGCCGGCGACCGGATGCGCGGCGGACGCGGCGGGCGCGGCGGGCGCGGCGGGCGCGGCGGATTCGGTGGCGGGCGCGGCGGATTCGGCGGGCGCGGCGGCTACGGTGGCAGGGCGGGCGGCATGAGCGACGAGCAGCGCGCGCGGATGCGTCAGACGATGCAGCTCGTCTTCACCGCGCCGGCGTCCCTCGTGATCGCCGCCGCGGATTCGAGTGTGACGCTCGTAGCCGATGGGGACACCTTGAGGTTGCTTACCGACGGCCGCAGGGTTCGCCGCGAGGCGACGAGCGAGGGCGAAGGGGCGGTGGACATCAAGGGCCGCTGGCAGGGGAACGACTTCGTGGTCGAGCGCAGTGTCTCGGGGGGAGGGAAGGTCACCGAGGATTACCAGCGCTCCGCCGAGGGGAAGCAGCTCTTCGTCATCGTGAGCTTCGACGGCGGACGGGGTCGCAATATCACGTTTCGCCGCGTCTACGACGCGACGGAGTAACCGCGATAGGTCATGAAGAAGAGCCTCTGGCGCAGCCTGGGCCCCGGCTTGATCAGCGGTGCCGCGGACGACGACCCCTCCGGGATCGCCACCTACTCCATCGCGGGCGCCCAGCTCGGCACGGCTTTCCTGTGGACCGCGCTCCTCACCTGGCCGCTGATGGCCGCCGTGCAGTCCATGTGCGCACGCATCGGGATGGTGACGGGGCGCGGGCTTATGGGCGCCTTGCGCAAGAAGTTCCCGCGCCCCGTTCTGGCGACGGCCGCCGCCGCGCTCTTCCTTGCCAACACCATCAACATCGGTGCGGATCTCTCCGGGATGGCCGATGCCGGCGAGCTGCTCACGGGCGTGAACTCGCACCTCTGGGTTGTCCTCTTCGGAATCGCGATCGCGTGGGCGACCATTCGGCTGCGCTACGCCGTCGTGGCCAGAGTGCTCAAGTGGCTCGCGCTCGTCCTGTTCGCGTACGTGATCACCGCGTTCGTCGTCCGCCCCGACTGGCATGCGGCGCTCCGCGACACGCTGGTGCCCTCGCTGCCGCGCACGAAGGACGGGTGGGCGACGCTCGTCGCGATCCTTGGCACGACGATCAGCCCGTATCTCTTTTTCTGGCAGGCGTCGCAGGAGGTGGAGGAAGAGAAGGCGTTGGGACGCAAGACGCTCGTGGCGCGCCGCGGGGCTACGCCTGGGGAGATTGTGCGGCGCAAGATCGACGTCGGTATCGGAACGTTCTTCTCGAACTTCGTGATGTTCTTCATCATCCTGACGACTGCGGCGACGCTGCACCGCCACGGCACCACCCAGGTGAACAGCTCGCGCGAGGTCGCCGAGGCGCTGCGACCGTTGGCCGGCCGCTTCGCCGCGTTGCTCTACACGCTCGGCCTCGTCGGCACGGGCGCGCTCGCGATCCCGACGCTCGCCGGTTCATCGGCCTACGCCTTCGCCGAGACGTTCGGGTGGCGCGAGGGCATCGACGAGCATTTCCGCGGTGCGCCCGCGTTCTACGCCGTCCTCGCCGTCTCGGTCGTGGGAGGGGTAGCGCTCGACTTCGCGAACATCAACCCGGTGCGGGCGCTCTACTGGTCTGCCGTGATCAACGGCATGTTGGCCCCATTTCTGCTGCTCGGCATCCTGCTGGCGGCCACGGACCGGCGCCTCATGCTCGGGCAGCCCAGTTCGCGGCTGGGGCGTGCGGTGGTGGCTGCCACCACCGCGGCGATGTTCGGCGCGGCCGCGGCGATGGTGGTGCTGTGAGCATTGAGTCTCGGGAGGAAGGGGGATATCTTCCGGGCCGATTCGGACGCCTAGACGAGGTGGACTGTTTGTCTATGGTCACCGGGACAGTCTGTCCTGATGACTAGAACCGGAAGACCGCCGTGCGTCTGAGGACTTGCGACGGCTAACTGTTTACGAGCATTGCACGGGACGTAGCGCAGTCCGGTAGCGCACCTGAATGGGGTTCAGGGGGTCGCGGGTTCAAATCCCGCCGTCCCGACTAGAGTTAGCCGTTTTCACTAATGTTCGTCGCTAATGTTTTCGGTGGACGAACACCCTTGTACGGCAGTGGATGACGCAGGTAGTTTTGTTGCAGTACGGCGCGACGGGCCGGGACCTCGTCCCAAGTCGCGAAGATGATCGCACAAAGCCCACGACAACACATCGTCGGGGCTTTTTGTTTAGCCCCGGCTGGACCCGGAGTCGTGAGGTCGGGCCGTGGATCATCCTGCAAGTCTGCTCGTCGCGTGGCGTGAGCGCGCCGCATACCTAGAACAATTCGGTGACCCAACCTCCGCCCGACTGTGGAAGCTTGCGGCGCTGGAGTTGGACACCACCCTCAAGGCGCTTGGTGACGAGTCGCTGACGCTCGTTGAAGCGGCAGCGCTCTCCGGCTACAGCGCCGATCACCTCGGACACCTCGTCCGGCACCGCAAACTCCGCAACGTTGGCCGCAAGAACGCGCCGCGTATCCGGCGCGCTGATCTCCCAATCAAGTCCCCGACCCGCCCCGGTCGTCCGACGCGCCCTCTTCAGCACCGGCAGGAGGACGGCGGGCGGGTCACGAACATCAGCAAACTCACCCGGAGGAAACGATGAAACGGAAGAAGGGCAATCCCAAGCTGTGGAGTGTGACGCACATCCGCGACGACCGCTACCCGCACATCCTCGTTCGTATCACCGAACTGCGTGGCTCACCGTTCCTGTACCTCGGTCGTCAGATCGACGGTAAGGCGCGCTACTCGGTACTCCAGCCAAAGGTGACGCGAGTCAGCTTGGGCAGCACCCCGAAGGAGCAGGAGCAGGCGGCGCGCGCTCTCGCCTTGAACGAGATCGAACGGATCGCCAAGGAGGAAAAGGCACCGACTCCGCACCGCACCGGCGGTCCACTGACGCTCGCCTTGCTTGCCGACCGTTACGAGCGCGACGGGTTTGCCGGTCGGACCGATGCGTACAAGCGGGATGCCTTGGCGTCGATCCGTCGCGTCGGCGCATTCCTTGGAGCGGATACTGCACTGAACGACGTGAAGCCGAGCGATGTGCAGAAGTACGTCGCGCATCGCCTCGGACAAGGGGTGACGGCGTCGGCACGCGGTGACCTCGTCGCGTTATCCATCGGGATCAACTGGGCAGTAGGTGAGGGGTTGCTGGAGGTGAACCCTCTCGCGGCCAAGCGTGCCCGTGAAGCGATGAAGATCGAACACAAACCGCGCCGTCCGGTGGCAAGTCCGGAACGCTATCAGAAGCTGCAAGCCGTGGCGGGATCGTTGCCTCCCGCGTTCGGTGTGCTCCTCGACCTCGCGTGGCACACGGGCCACCGCATCGCCGCAATCCTCGGGCTCCGGTGGCAGGACGTGACGCTTGAGCAGTCGAAGAAGCAGCCGCACGGCGCCATCACGTGGTACGCCGGAGTCCGACCGGACCGCAAGAAGCATGAGCACGTGTTGCCGATGAATGCGGCGGCGTGTGCTGCCCTGGCGCGGTGGAAGCAGCGGGCTCCGGGCATCGGGAGTGGGTTTGTGTTTCCCGATCCGCGCGACGCCACCAAGCCCCTCGCCCGGTTTGAAGCCAAGCGCTGGCTCAAGCAGGCAGAGCACCGTGCCAAGCTGTCACATGTGAAACAGGGCGGATGGCACATGTTCCGGCGCGGTTGGGCGACGGCGCGGAAGCACCTGCCGATTCAGGACGTGGCGGTCGGTGGAGGATGGCTCGACACCGTGACGCCCGCGACGATCTACCAGCAGGCCGACGCGGAGACGACGCTCGCCGTCGCCACGCACGTAGCGTAGAACCCCAAGGCCACGCGGTCGCTCGGTCAGGATTGCGTGGCCTTTTTTCTCGACACGAACCAAGGAGCCACACGTGAACATCGCCGGTTACAAGAAACTCGAAGACCGAATCAAGGGGCACGACCTCGGTGGCGTGCTGGTCCGGTGGGAGGTTGGCCGGCAGCTCCTCAAGGAGCGCGGGACGGCCAAGCGGCTCCCGAATGGACGACTCAAACAACTGTCTAATGCATTAGGGAAATCGGAGGCCGAGCTATCCAACCGGATGCAGTTTGCCGCCGAGTACGACTCGGAGGAGAAGGTGCGTGCTGCGTTCACGATCCACGGGAGCTGGTACGCGATCTGCGCCTGCGGCCTCGGTGACCGTCGTCAGTTCTCAGCGGACGAGGGGCCGGTTGCGGAAGACGAGCTAGCACTGGCCGGTACGCAACGTGACCTCGAAGCGTGGAAGCTTCTCGACCGGAACGCACTCGTGGGCCTCTCCAACCTCGAACGCCGGGCCGTCGTGACCGGACTGCGGCGCGCCTACGACCTGTACTGCGAAGACCCGGAACGGTTCAAAGAGTCGTCGTGGACCGAGCAGCCGAGTCCGAGTGAATTGAAGGCAGCCGCCGCAGCAACCCACAAAGCCGATCCTGAGATATGGACGCGCGACGGTGGATGGTATCCGCTCTACACAGTGTCACCGGCGTGGCTCCGGTCTCTCGCCATCGAAATCATTACTGATTTGCGAGAGGGACGAGCGGTCCATCGCGACGTGCCAAGGCATTTCGATCTGTGGGGACGACTTCGCGTGCCGCTGCGGGCATCGGGTGAGTCGACCCCGTTCGATGACGTGGTTGGCGCGTTCTTCACGTTCTTGGAGGAGTTGTCGTTTTTCGGATACGACCCTCGTCACCGCGCATGGGTGCCGCCGACGAACTGGTTTCTGCCGAAGCACTGGCGTTACATGTGGCTCCTTCCGGGTCCCCTTCGCCTCGACGGTCACCACCTGGTGTTTGAATCCGAATCCCCGGAACAAGGCCATCACGTCGGAGCCGAATGTCACACGGTTGAGGTGACACAGGCTTGAACGGTTTTGTGAACAGGTGATAATTCGTCGGTAGTAGGAGAGCAGGGTGACCTCCGGCAGTGCAACGCACCCCCGACAACTGATACGACGACGACTGGGTTCAGGGTAGCTCCCTGCGTCCAAGTGTGCTCGCTGCCCCACTCATCGAGCACAGCCCGGTCGAAGTCGGTCTCAACCCAGTGGGGGCCCGCAATGACGAAGCAATCCGCAGTCATCAAACAATCAATCACCGAAGAACACGTTGCTCACCTACTTGCCGACGAGCGCGAAGGCCCCGCCCGACGGCGACTCGGTGCCGAGCAACGGGAGCAAAAGCGCATCGCGCGCGAGGAGGCCCAGTGGACGAATCCCAAGACCCGGGCCGCCATCTACCGGCGCTATGTCCTCGTATCGACCCTCCCGGATGCCGTCGCCCGTCTCCTCTGCACGTTGACGGTCCAGTGGGGGCACCATCTCGAAAACAGCTTCCCGTCCTACAAGAAGATCCTGCCGCGATTGGGCGGATCATCAGTGCGCGAGCGCAAGACACTCGAAGGTTGGCTAGCTCATGCCGTCCGGACGGGATGGTTGGAACGCATCCCGCTGACGGTAGCTGAGGACGGCGAGTTACTGGAGGCCCAGTCGCACGGGCGGTTCGTGTCGGCGTGGGGGAATCGGTTCTGTGTTCCACCGGGCGTGGTGGCACCGGATCACCCGGGGTGGAAGGGACCGAAAGTCTGGACACGCCGGTGGTATGCGCAGCGCGCGACCGTCCCTCGGTAGTCGAGGGCACCCCCCCTCGGTAGTCGAGGGATGGCACGCCCGCACGGTTTGTAGGGAAACTCGGCGGGGTGAACGTAACCAAGAGAGCGTCACCGCAGTGACCGTAACCACCCCTTGAGGGGGGAGCGAGCTAAAGCTCGCGCGGTGTCGAACAGCAGAAACCCCGGAGGAGAGCCGGGCAAAGAGAGACCGATGCCGGAGAACCAGAAGGACGCGCGGAATCGAATCATGACGGACTTCACAGTTGGCCCCGGAGGTGGAGCATGACGCGGCGAGTTCTTCCCCGCAGCCAGTGCCCGACATGTGGCAACGACGTAGCGGATGACGAGAGCTACTGCACCGAGTGCCGGATCACCTGCAAGCGCTGTGGCATGTCGTACGAGCCGGATGAAGTGGATACCGAGACACGCCTGTGTGATGACTGCGAGCGCCTGGAGATCACGCACGCACGCCTGCACGAAGCGATCCGCCGGTTGGAAGCGTGGGCAACGCGGGAGGGCACCCGGCGTCACGTTGCGAGTGCCTTGGCTGAGGAGAGCGAGAGGTACCTGCGATCCAGCACCCAACGGCATGTCGTCCGGTGGCTCTTGGTGTGGGAGACCTCGGGGAGCCGAAAGGAATTGCGGAAGGTGGTGGAACAGTTGGAGCCGCATTGGCAGCGCGCCGGGAAGAAGGTAGCCGATCCGGTCAAAGCGTCCGAGGAATCACGTCGGAGACTTCCGGAATGGGAACCACGATGATTCGGCATGAGCGAGACACCACCAGTCAGCGGGTTCCAATACGAGAGCTACTGCACCGAGTGCCAGCGCGTGACAGAGCATTATCTCGGCACCTGCCTCACGTGTGTCCCGAGCCCGTTCTTCCCGAAGCCACGCGGCGAGTTACCCCGCAACGAGACGGTGCTGCGGAATCGGATCAAGCGAGTACCTGGATGACCCGTGCGGAATTGGATCAAGAGGCGGCACGCGACCCGGTACACCCGCACAGCGCTCCAAGCCCTCGGGCCCGAGCGCCGGTTCGTGCGGCAACCGAGGGGTCGAACATGAGTCGCAACATTAGCAGCGCGGTGAAGTCGTTAGACGGCACACCGAGTACCCTGACTGAGTTTCAGGTTCCGCTGCCTGCGGCCCCCCTTCGGTCGACCCCCTGCCGGGAGTGGTACGAGCCCGGCTTCAAAGCCCGGACCCAAGCCCGAAGCCGCAGGGCAACGGGAGCTGCGCAATGACTAGGCGGTCTCCCCCTTACGAGAAGGGTGATCCCCGGGCGAAGGAGTACGGCAAGCTCGGTGGGCGACTCTCTGCCGAGGCTGAACGGGCGAAGGCTGCCGCCGACCCCGAAACGCGCGGCCTCCTCGGACACCTGCTGACCTACACAACCAGCGATTGGATGGATCGCCTCGGTCTCACCGGACCGTCGTGGGCGGCGTGGCGGATTGTGGGGAAGGTGCTCGACAACCTGCCGCTCAACGCGGTGGAACTAGAGACGTACCGGCAGCTCACGGGTCGCACGGCATTGCCGACGGACCTACGCGAGCTGTGGGCTATCGCCGGCCGCGGCTCAGGGAAGTCCACCTTCATGGCCGTACAGGCGGTGCGTGCCGCCTGCCGTGGCTATCAGGTGCGCGGGATCGCGCGGGTGCTGCTGCTCGCCTTCGTGAAGGAGCAGGCCGGCATTGCCTTCGAGTATGTGTCCGAGTTCTTCGACAAGGACAGTGAGCTGCGGCGCTTGGTGACCGACCGGCGGCGCGGCACGCACCTCGAGTTGGCCCACGGCGTGCGCATCCAAACGATCGCGAGCAACTACCGGCAGGTGCGGGGCTACTCGGTCGCGGCGGCGCTGCTCGATGAAGTCGCGCACTGGTGGAACGAGGTCACCAACGCCAATCCCGACGTGGAAGTCGTGCGTGCGCTCCGACCCGGCCTCGGGAAGGTGCCCGGCTCTCGGTTGCTGGCCGCGACGACGCCGTGGACACAGGAAGGTCTCGTCTACGACATCCACGAGCGGCACTACGCACAGGACGCGAGTCAGAACATCCTCGTGGTGAAGGCGGCCACGTTGACGCTCAACCCGAGTTTCGACGCAACCACCGTGGCGTTGGCCGAAGTCGAAGACCCCGAGTCCGCAGCGGCAGAATACGGTGCGGCATGGCGCGTCGCCGGGGGCTCGTTGGTGCGGCCCGAAGTCCTCGACGCCGCTATCGACAAAGGCATCACCGAACGCGCACCCGAAGAGCCAACCGGCGATGCCTACTACGGCGCGGCGGTGGACTTGAGCGGCGGCACGGGGCAGGACTCCGCAGCTCTCAGCATTCAACACGTCGAACAGGACGACGGCGGGCCGGAAGTCTGCTTCCAAGACGTGCTCCGCGAGTGGCTGCCGCCGTTTGACCCGGCGGTGATGGTCACCGAGGTGGCCCGTGAGTGTCAGCGGTTCGGGATCACCGAGGTCGTCGGCGACGCCTTCAGTGAGGGGTTCGCGGGCTCGGAGTTTCGGCGGCACGGCATCACGTACACGGTCGCGGAGCGGAAGACGGCGGAGTGTCTCCTCGACAGCCTCGCGGTCCTCAACACCCATCGCGTGCGGCTGCTCGACGATTCGAAAGCACGCCGGCAGTGGCTCAACCTGCGGCGCGACTACGCGAGCGGCGGCCGACCGACCGTCGTGGACCGTCCCGGTAAACATGACGACCTGGCCGTGGTGACCGCGCGCGGCATCGTGGCATGCCTCGGGCTGGGCGAAGAGCCCGTGGTGAAGCGCAAGGTCGTCGCCATGTTCGGGCCGATCATCGGCCTATGAGCGCGACCAAGAAGAAACCCAAGAAGCGGCCCAAGACGGCCGCGCTCTTCCCGGCGACCGGCAGTCCAAGTGACGCACCGCACACCGGGAGAGCAGAACAAGGATGCCGATGTGCGCAGTGTCACACGCACCGCCAGTACGAGCGGCGGGACGAGCGGGCGCGCCGGCAGATCGCAGCGGCGAAGGATGAACCGATGGTCGAGGGCAGCTTGCGGGTTGGCGCGAACGCGACCGACGAGTTTCGGCAATCACTGAACGGGAGGGGCAGATGACAGAAGCAGAAGTGATCCTCGCCGCGGGCGACTACTTGCGCACGCGGGGAACGCCGGTCACCCCGGCCAAAGTGGAATCCTTCGTCCGCGAGCGCCTGGCGCAGAACGGGCAGGTCCTGCCGGGCGCAGCAGTCAAGGAGATCGTGACAGCGGTGAATGCACTCGTGCACAACACACAGGGAAAGGAGACAACGATGGGTAAGGAACAGGAGTTCGCGGGCGTGACCCGCGAGGGCAAGAACGCCGGTGTGATCAAGACGGAGCGCCTCGAACAGGCACAACAGTTCGCGCCATCGCAGCCGGTG
>DATNMO010000018.1:0-3550 GCA_035602245.1 Gemmatimonadales bacterium | reverse complement strand
CGCTGGTGGTGGCGGCGGGGACGGGGGCGGCGAATGTGCTGGGGGCGCTCACGGAACTGGAGCTGCGGGGCTTGGTGAGACAAGGACCCGGAATGGTATTCGGGTTGGCCTGAGGCCGTGCGGCGCAGCAATGAAGGCGTCGTGCACTAAGTTTCATCGGTGCACCTCTACGTTCACGTGCCGTTCTGCCAACGCCGCTGCTCCTACTGCGATTTCTCCATCGCAGTGCGTAAGCGGATTCCGACCCAAGAGTACGTGGAGTCAGTCCTGAAGGAGTTGCGGTCAGGCGAACCGCAACAGGGGGGTCTCGAGACCATCTATTTCGGCGGCGGCACTCCGTCATTGCTCCCGCCGGAAGCGATCGCCGCACTGCTGCGCGAACTTACCGAGCCACGCCGCACGCCGCACGCCGCAAGTGAAGTCACGTTGGAAGCCAACCCCGAAGACGTGACCCCCGCCGCCGCCCGCACCTGGCGCGCCGCCGGCGTCAACCGCGTGAGCCTCGGCGCCCAGTCGTTCGATGACGGCGTCCTCAAATGGATGCACCGCTCCCACGACGCGGCGCGGATCGGGGCCGCCGTGCACGCCCTGCGAGGCGCCGGGATCGAGAACATCTCGCTCGATCTCATCTTCGCGCTCCCCGACGAGCTCGCGCGCGATTGGGAGCGGGATCTCGACATGGCCGTCGCCCTGCATCCCTCACACCTCTCGTTGTATGGACTCACCGTAGAGCCGAGGACTCCTCTCGATCGCTGGATTTCCAGAGGCGCAACGAGCCTGCCGGCCGATGACCGTTATGCCGAGGAGTACCTGTTTGCTCACCGACGGCTGACGGCTGCGGGCTTTCAGTTCTACGAGGTGTCCAACGCGGCCCGGGATGGCTACCGCTCGCGCCACAACTCGGCCTACTGGTCCGGCCGCCCCTACCTCGGCCTCGGCCCGGCGGCGCACTCCTTCGACGGCCGCGCCCGCCGCTGGAACCTGTCTGCCTGGGAGGCCTACCGCCGCGCCATCGCCGAGGGGCGCTCGCCGGTCGAGTCGGAGGAGGTGCTGACGGCGGAGCAGCGGGAGACGGAGCGGTTATACCTGGGGCTGCGCACTGACGCCGGCCTGCCGCGCCACGCCTTCCCACGCCTCTCCACGCCTTTACACGCCTTGTTGCGTGCCGGTTGGGTGCTTGAGGACGGCGGCCGAGTTCGATGCACCCCAGAGGGCTGGCTGAGATTAGATTCATTGGTGCGCGAATTAACTATGCAAACCGAGACTAGGTCTTGAACACCTCTCTGACCGACCGCGAGCGCCAGGTGCTCGAGGCCGTCATCGAGACATATGTGCAGACCGCCGAGCCGGCGGGGAGCCGCACTATTGCCAAGCGCCACCAGATCGGCCTCTCCCCGGCCACGATCCGCAACACGATGAGCGACCTCGAGGAGAAAGGGTACCTCTACCACCCCCACACCTCCGCCGGCCGCATCCCGACCGACCTCGCCTATCGCGTGTACGTGGACTTCCTGATGAAGCCGCCCGCGGTCGCTCCGGCACAGGCGCAGCACATCCGCGGTGAGCTGTCGGGAGGTGGCCAGCGCGCCGCCATCGAAACGATCCTGTCGCGCGCCGCCCAGGTGCTCGGCGTCCTGACGAACGAGCTGGGCGTCGCGGTCAGCCCGACCATCGACGCGGCGGTGCTCGAGCGGATCGACCTGCTCCAGGTCTCGACCGAACGGCTGCTGCTGGTGCTGGCGCTGCGGAGCGGCGCGGTGCGGACGATCTTCGTCGAAGTCGCCTCGGAGATGGCGCCCGAAGCCGTGCGGCAGGTGACCGTCGTCCTCAACGAACGGCTCGCGGGCCTCACCCTGAAAGAGATCCGGGCGACGCTGGGCGAGCGGCTGCGCGACGCGGGAACCGGTTCGCAGCCGGGCTCGAGCGAGCTGCTCAACATCTTCGTCCAGGAAGCGGACGAGCTGTTCGACGTGCCGGTCGGGCCCGCGTCCGGCGGTGGGGCCGGGGTGCTGCTCGGCAGCACGCAGCCGCTCGCCGGTCAGCCCGAGTTCACCACCAAGGAACAGCTCCGCGGTCTTCTGGATGTGACGGAACGCCGCGACCTGTTGCGCGAGGCGCTGACGGCGCGCGGCGGCGAAGGGGTGACGATCACGATCGGCCAGGAACACAGCGACGCCCGATTGGCGCCGTTCACGCTCGTCACGTCCAGCTATCACTTCGGGCCGCTGTCGGGCGTCATCGGCGTGATGGGCCCGACGCGCATGCCCTACGACAAGATCGCGGCCCTCGTGAACCACACGTCGCGGCTCGTCGGCGAGCTGCTCGAATAGCATGAAGCAGGACTTCTACATCATCCTGGGCGTCTCGCGCGACGCGAGCGAAGGCGAAGTCAAGAAAGCCTACCGCAAGCTCGCGATGGAATGCCACCCCGACCGCAACAACGGCGACAAAGCGGCCGAAGAGAAGTTCAAGCTGGTCACAGAAGCCTACGAAGTGCTGCGCGATCCCGAGAAGCGCGCCTCCTACGACCGCTACGGCACGGCGGGCGCGCGCGGCGGCGACGCGGCCGGAGGTGGCTTCAGCTCCATGCACTTCGACCTGTCCGAAGCGCTGATGGTGTTCATGCGCGACTTCGGGTTGGCCGGTGGCGGCGGCGGCCTGGAATCGCTATTCGGGGGCGGCGCGAGCAGGGAGCGCGTCAGACGCGATCGGCGGCGGGGGCACGACATCAAGGTCGGCCTGAAACTCACGCTCGCCGAAGTCGCGACCGGCGCGACCAAGACGGTGCGCATCAAGAGCCTCGAACCCTGTCCCGTGTGCCACGGCAGCGGCGCCAAGGCGGGGACGAAGCCGGTGCCGTGCGGCACCTGCGGCGGAACCGGTGAGGTGCGGCGCCAGGCGCAGTCGCTGTTCGGCCAGTTCCTCACTGTCTCGCCCTGTCCCACCTGCGTGGGCGAGGGCACCGTCCTGCCCAACCCCTGCGCGCACTGCGGCGGCGACGGGCGCGTGAAGGGCGAAAAGACGATCCAGATCGACGTCCCCGCCGGTGTCGCGGACCATCATTACCTCACGCTGCGGGGGCAGGGCGTGCCGGGGCCGCGCAACGGTCCGCCGGGCGACCTGGTCGCAGTGCTGGACATCAAAGACGACCCGCGCTTCGAGCGCCACGGCGACGATCTCATCTATGACCTGGGCATCGCCTTCACGCAGGCCGCGCTGGGCGCCGAGGTCCAGGTGCCGACGCCCTTCGGCGAGGCGATGCTGCGCATCGAGCCCGGCGCTCAGACGGGCACGACCTACCGCCTCCGCGGCAAAGGCCTGCCGCGCCTGGGGACGGGTGGCCAGGGAGATCTGCACGTCCGGGTGCATGTCTGGACGCCCACGAAGCTCACGGCCGAGCAGCGCCGCTTGCTCGAGAAGCTGAGCGAGATCGAGGACGCCCCCCCGGACGAAGAAACCGGCGGCGCGCGGTTCTGGGACGGACTGCGCCGGGCACTCGGTCTGGAGGAGCCTGAAGCAGAGCCCACGAGGCGGCGGCGAGGAGGACGGG
>DATNMO010000017.1:0-33162 GCA_035602245.1 Gemmatimonadales bacterium | reverse complement strand
CAGCCGCTCGCGCAACATGCTGACGGTTTCCGCGAGACCGCGCGCCTGCTCGGGCCGCGCCGCCGCAGCGTAGTAGGTTTCGACCCGGCGGCCTTCCGGGGATTCGATCAGCACCGTCCCTTTCGGCAGCGCCTCGATGTTGGCAAAGCCCGTGGCCGGCTCGGGGATGTATCCCAGGCCCAGGAAATCACAGCACGCCTGCCGGTCGAGCGCCGGGGTGAACCCGGGAAGCGCTGTGATCGCCTTGATCTCGCTCGCGAACACCAGCTGTCCTTCGTGCGTCGCGTAGAAGAGCGGCTTGACGCCGAAGCGATCGCGCGCGAGCACGAGGCGGCGGCGGCGGGCGTCGTAGATGGCGAACGCGAAGATGCCGCGGAGCAGGTCGACGAGATGCTCCCCGCGCTCTTCGTAGAGGTGGACCAGCACCTCGGTGTCCGACGTGGACCGGAACACATGACCGCGGGCTTCGAGCGCGGTCCGCAGCTCGCGATGGTTGTAGATCTCGCCGTTGTAGACGACCTGCACGTCGCCCGTTTCGTTCGCCATCGGCTGCCGGCCGGTGGGCGAGAGATCGATGAGCGCGAGACGGCGATGCACCAGCTCGCAACGGTTATCGACGAAATAGCCGGCGCCGTCCGGCCCGCGATGCGCGAGCAGGCGGTCGGCGTTGACGTGCCAGCCATGCGCCGGGGGGAGGGCGGCGGGGTGGAAGCGTCCGGCTAGGCCGCACATCGCCGTTGCTCCACTTGCCGCACGACTTCGCCACTCGCCACCACGATCGCAAACGCCAGCCACAGAATCTTCGACGCGATCCACGTGCCGCTGATGGTGCCCGTCAGGACCGTCACGAGTAGCGCAAACGGCAGCATGTGAAAGGACCCGCGCCGCGCGCGCCAGGCCGCGACGACGCACAGCCCCAGGCCGATCAGGAACGGGATCGCCCCTAGGACGCCCGTGGCGGACAGCAGCTCGAGCACGATGTTGTGGGCGTCGCGGTGTTCCTTCTTATCCTCGCCCATGCGCCTGGCGATCTCGTACTGATTCTCGGTCGGCCCCCAGCCCAGCAGGGGGCGCTCGGAGATCATTTCGATCGTGGCGGGATAGATGCGCTCCCGTCCGGCCAGCGATCCTTCCGATGCCGCGGTGAGGCGCGTGCGGAACATGTCGGACTGCCACGCGCCAAAGGCCAGCAAGCCGAGTGCGGCTAGTCCCACCAACACGCTGCGCACCCGCACCCACGCCGTGCGTCCCTGCCATAGCAGCGCGAGCATGCCGACCGCGGCGCAGGCCAGGCCGCCGCGCGATCCCGTCTGGACGATCGCGAAGCCGATCATCGCCGCGAGCGGCCAGGCCAGGAGACGCGGCCGCAGGTTCAGCAGGGTCACGAGTCCGGCCGACATGATGATCGCGCTCAAGTTCGGGTTCTGGCCGAACACGGTCATCCGCACGCCGCCGGTCCACAAGGGCGTGGCGGTGGTTGCGATGCCCAAGATCTGCATGCCGGCCCGGATCGTCACGGCGAACGCCAGCGCAAGCAGCGCGCCGCGCATCACCTTGCGGTCGCGCAAGATGTTCGCGCCCGCCCAGAGGATGAAGAGCAGCTCGAGATGCGACAGGAACTGAATGGCTATCAGCTCGTGGTGGTCACCACGGTTCACGAACGTGCTGAGCCCGAACATCCACATATAGGCGACGAACCAGAGCAGCGCGCCCGGGATGCGCCGGTACGCCTCGCTGGGCTGGATCAGCGTCGCGAGCAGGAATATGACGCCGACGAGGGTCGGGATCTCGATGGGAAGCGTCGTGCGCGTGGGCATCTCGAACGGAATCGAGAGCACGAACAGGTAGAACGCCGCCCGCACGATCGGGTTCACGATTGAGCGCGTGCGCACGATCGCCGCCGGCGGCGTCGCCGGCCGCACGAGCGGCGCGACTCTTCCGGCGGAGCGGGGAATCGACGCGACCGTCATGTGCTGTCCCGCTTCCGCACGCCGGTCACGATGCCGCGCATCCGGCGGAGGATCGTGCGACGGGTCTGGGCGGTCGGCCCCAGCGTGAGTGCGACCGCGCCAAACAGCGCCAGGCTGATCGTGACCCCCACGAGCCAGAGCGGCCAGCTCGGCGCCTGCAGCCGCCGGCCGAGCGCGCTGGCCCCCGCGAACAGCACGGCGGTGATCGCCGCGAGGCGCAGGGCCGCCGTACGGGACGCGGCATCACGCGCCGGGTCGTTCAAGCAGCCGCGGACGATGACGGGATACGCGACCGATTGGATCGCCCGACCGGCCAGCATCCCAATGCTCAATCCCAGGATCCCAAAGGCGTGGGTCAGCGTGATCCCCAGGCCAAGCGTGGCGATCACCGTGAGGGCGCCGACGAGCACGCGGCCCTTGGGCCGGAGCGCCGCGTCGATGATGTAGGAATCGGTGCGGATGAACGCGGTCTGTGCCACGACGAGCACGATGAGCAGGTCGACCCACGGGCCGGCGTAGTTGTGCGCCCCAACCCACAGCGTGAGGAACGAGCGGTTCCAGACGAGGATCGTGGCGCCGATGACCGTCACAAACAGCCATGTGAGCGTCAGCAGCTCGCGGCGCAGCTGCGCGGCGCGGTCGAATTGGCGCAGGCCCAGGACGCCGCCCAGCCCGGGCATCGCCGAGCCGGCGGTGAAGACGAAGATGCCGAGGCCCGTCCGGGCCGCGTAGCCGGTGAGAACAAACGTGGTCACGGCGGCGGGCGAGACGATGGCACCGAGGATCAGGACGTCGCTCGCGAGCAGCAGCTTGGCGACCAGCTCGCCGACGGACAGCCACACGCTCATGTTCAGCAGCCCTTTGATGTCGGCGCGGGACGGCCGGGCGACGCTGAACCAGGGGACATAGTTCCGCACCAGCAGCCAGAAGCAGAGCCCGATGATCACCGCGCGCACGATCTGCGACGCGCCGATCCCCGTCAGCCCAAAGCCCTCGTGGACGGCCCAGGCGGCCAACCCGCCCGTGACCACGCTGAGCCCGGCCTGCAGTCCCATGCGCTTGTAGCCGAGGTTCATCCCGCGCAGCACCGACTCCGGAATGGCCGCGAGTCCGGCGAGCAGGAAACTCACCACCAGGAGTATGCAGGTGATCCGCACGTCGGTCCGGCTCTCGGCGGGTGCGTGGGTCAACGCGGGCGCGAGCCAGGCCAGCGCACCGCCCACCGCCGCGACCAGCGGAAAGAGCAGCAGCCAGACGACGAGCGCGGCGCCCACGCTCTTGCGGTTGGCGATCGGGTCTGCGGTCTGTTGCTGGGAGATCACAAGCCGCAGGGCCTCGGTGGGACGGCCATCGGCGGCCGACATGTAGCCGACGAGACGTCCCAGCATCTCCCACACGCCGTACAGCGTGCGGCCCAGCCCGCCCACCAGAATGGGTGTGACGACGAGCGAGACGCCTGCCTTGACAGCGTAGTCGAGGAGCGAGGCGACAGCTGTGAGCGAGGCGCGGCGCGTCAGCGCGCGCGGCGCAGGCGCGGCAGCAACGGCTGGGCCCCCCATCGCCCCCGAGACGACCCCGGCGTCAGTGCCCATTGCGCCGCGGTTTCAGCGCCGCCATCAGGCGCGCCGCGCTCTGCTGCGGGGCGCTGCGATCGGTGCTCAACGCATCCACCACGAGATGCCCGGCTTTGGTGAGCTCCGCGATCACGCGGTCGAACGCTTTGCGGAACCCCGCCGAGAACCCGTAGATCTCCTCATCGGGGAGGTCCTTCATCATGTGGTCCTTCTCCCGCGTGCGAATCCGCTCCGCCAGCGTGACGTCCGATGCATCGATAAAGACCACGACGTCGAGCAGCAAAGCCCAGTCGGCGATGACGCGCCGCCGCCACGCCGCCGGCACACGATCCCCGTTACGCGCGAAGAACACTTCCAGCCAGCTCAGAGCGAATACGGGCCCTTCGTCCAGGATGATGATCCGGTGGTTCTTCGCTTCTCGATGCACGACGCGGCGCAGCGCTCCCAGCCGGACCATCTGCGTCATCTCACCCCACTTGAGCCGTGACCGGCGGCCTCCGAGGGCAGCGCCGATGATGGTCGGGAGCAGCGCGAGCGCGCTCTCGAACAGCCGCGGACGGGGCAATCCCCACAGGCTCAGCCCGGCGCGGATCGTGGGGTCGGCCGTGCTGACACCTTGTGCGAGCGTCGACTTGCCCGCACCCGCGGGGCCCACCAGCTCCACGATGACCGCTCTTCCTTGACTCACAGCGTCCTCCACAATTGGCTCTTGAGCGCCGCCACGACCTGTGGCAGCGGTTGCGTCGCGTCCACGATCTGCGCCCCCGACCGACTCCAGTCGGTTTCCCACGTCAGGCGGGCGCGCTCGCGCACGTAGGCCGCCGGCTCGTTGGTCTTGCGGTTGACGGCGGTCTCGGGATCCACCTGCAGCAGGAACACGAGGTCGGGCGCCGTCATCCGGTCGTAGTAGCGACGCTCCCAGCGCCGCAGCTGCTCGGCGAGGGGCGACGTCGCGTCGAGGGCGTGGCCTTGCACATCGCTCGGCCCCGCGAGTGCCCAGCCTTCGGGCGTCGGATAGCGCTCGCAAATTGCGATCCCACCCGCCGTGGCGAAGCGCCGCGCGCGCCGGTACAGCCGGTAGCGGTCGCGCGCCGTGCAGCCGGAGCGCAGCAGCTCGAGGTGCGCAACAATGCGGGGAGGCGCGCCCACGCCCTGCGCGATCTTAAGGGCGGCGCCCACGACGAGCGTCGTCAGGCTCCGCGGCGGGCGGCCCAGTTGCAGATGCAGCGTGGCGAGCGACGATCCCAGCCACGCATCGAGCGCCTCGGCGCATGTCGACTTCCCCGACCCGTCGCCGCCGAGTAGCGCCACCACGGACCCGCCGCCCGCCAGCCGCTGGCCTAAGGGGCGGACGCGCTGCCAGACGCGCTCCGCCAGCGCGAACACGGGCGGGCGGGAGGCGTGCGCGGCGAGCGCGCGCGCGAGCTGGACGCGGACGGCCAGACGACGCCACGGGGAATAGTCCCCGCGCAGGGCGTGCCGGCAGCGCTCGAACAGGGTGACGCTCACCTCGGGGAAGTGGCGGGCCAGCGCCGCTCGGACCGCCTCGGGGGTGGCCTGGTCTTCCAACCGATCGAGCTCGGGGAGCGCGCCGTCGAGCCAACGCGGTGGCGTGCGGCGCAGCGGATCTGTCAGCGCGTGGCGCAAAGACAATCGCAGGACGAGCACCACAATCTCGAGCTCCGGCGCCGGCGTCTTGAACACCGCCTGTTGGGTGGCGGAATCGAGCAATGCTCGCTCCAGCGGCAACCGGTAGTGCGTGCGCCACGGCAGTCCGACGACGAGCCGCTGGTAGGCGTGCACGTGGATCAACTGCCCGGTCCGCTCGTCGAGGCCAAAGTAGTGCAGGATCCCGGCCGCTTCGCGCCCCGGGGGTGGCAGGGCGAGCTTGAACCCTAGGCCGGCCAGGACGTCGGCGAAATCGGCCCAGGCGGCGCGATCGACGAGCAGGTCGATGTCGCCGCGGCCGCTCTCCCAGCGCTCGCGTTTGCCGTGACCCTTCCACTGGCAATAGGAGACCCCGCGCATCGCGAGCGCGGCTCCCAGCCGGCCCACCAGAGGCGCGGGGGATGCGACTTCGGAGCGCGGCGGTGCCGTGGTCGGCATCAGGCTCAATGACACGTGCCGGACCCGGTGTCGCTGAACGTCGCGCCCGCCACCGGGACGAACTCCCAGTCGTAGCTGTCGAGCTTCAGCGTCAGCTTCAGCACGCCGAAGACTGCCGCGCGCTTTTCGCTGTTGGGATGAACGGCCACGGTGGGCAGCATGACACCGTCGCCGCCACCCGTGCCGACGTTGAATTGTCGCATGCCGCGCGCCTGGTCCACGGCGCCGTCTGGGTTCATCGGGGCCATGCGCTCGTAGTGGTGCTGCTGCCCGTTGATCACGACGTCCACCCCGGCAGCGTACAGCACATCCCAAATGGCCTTATGCTCGGGGTTCACAGTGTAGCCCGCCGAGTTCGACGACAGGAACAGGGGAATGTGCCAAAGCGCGAGCGTGCAGCGCCTGGTGTTTTGAGCCAGGTCGGCCGCGAGCCACTGAGCCTGCGGGGAGGCGGGATCGAGCCCGACGTAAGCGCCCTTGTCGTTCAGGACGATGATGTGCCACGCCCCGAGGTCGTAGCTGTAGTAGCCCAAGCCCCGCGGACCGAGGCGATCGCCGAAGTAGTCGAAGGACGGTCTCGCGTCGCCCTTATCGCCGAGGTTCTGGTAATCGTGGTTGCCGAGCACCGCGTACGTGCGTGCCTTGTGACGTCCCCAACTGGGACCATAGCAGGCGACATAATTCGAGTCCGAGCCGTTGGGAAACGCATTGTCACCGGCCGTAAAGACCGTGCCAGGAATGGAGTCTAACAGCTGGGCCGTCGCTTCATCGTTGGACGTGCCGCAGGTTGCGATGTTGCCCGCGCCGACGAACACCACCGGGCGCGATACCAGCGCCATTGTGCCCGCGGGCGTGCTGGCGGCGCCTTTATTGTCGGTCACGCCCAGCGTCACCGTGTAGCTGCCGTCCTGGGCATACGTGTGGCTCGGTTTGACGGCGTCGCTGGTCGCGCCGTCGCCGAACGCCCAGCGGAACGTGAGCGGGTCGCCATCGGAGTCGGACGACGCGCTGCCGTCGAAGCGGACCGTGCCGTCGGCCGACGTGTAGGGTCCGCCCGCGACCGCGATCGGGGCACGGTTCGGGGGCGGGGGCGGGGGCGGGGGCAGCGCGACCGTCGCCGACGGCTCGACCGCTCCGCGGCATGCCAGTCCGACTACCGCGGGCAGCACCAGGAATTTGAAGCGGGAAATCACGACGGTCTCCCATGACAAGTGCCAGAGCCTGAATCGGTAAACGTTCTTCCCGCGACGGGGACGAACTGCCAATCGTACCCGCCGGCACGCAACGTCACCTTGAGGACGCCGTACGTCTGGTTGTCCCGGACCTCGAGGTTCGGGACCGTGGGGCCGAACTGATACAAGCCCTCGCCGCCGCCGGTGCCGACCGTGATCTGGCGGATGCCGTATGCAAGATCGGTGGTGCCGTCGGGCTTCTGCGGCGCGAACCGCTGGTAGGCGTGATCGTGTCCGTTGAGGACGAGGTCGGCGCCGCCCTGATATAGCGCGTCCCACAGTGCCAGCACCTCGGGCCGCAACCAGGGCCGGTCGAGGATCGATGTGAACCGCGGGTGATGAAACATCGCGACCGCGCATTGCTGCGGATGGCTGGCGAGCTCGGCGCGGAGCCATTGCTCCTGCGGTGAACTGGCCGCGATGTCGCCGGACCTCTCGGTGCCGGTGTTGATGACGATGACGAGCCAACTGCCGAGGGTGTAGCTGTAGTAGCCCTTCGCCGGATCACCGGCGGACGCGCCGAAGTAGCCGAAGTAACCATCGGCGTTCTTGACGCTGTCCGGGCGCGGATTGTAGTAGTCATGATTCCCGGGCACGGGCCGCGTGCGGGCCTTCTGCCGGCCCCAGCTGGGGGCGTAGCAATTCACGAATTGTGAGTCGCTGCCGACCGTATAGGCGTTGTCACCGAGCGGCGCGACGATCCCCTCGATGCCGTCGAGCAGCGCGCCGGTCGCCTCGTCGTTGGGGCGCTGGCAGTCGGCGATGTCGCCGGCCGCGATCAACACGGGGGCCGTCGCGGTCAGGGTAACCACGCTGGAGCCCGTGGCCCCGAACTTGTCCGTCACGCTCACCTGCACTTGGTAACTCGCTTCGGAGGCGTAGATGTGCGTGGCGGTGATCGCACCCGGGGAGGTGCGGCTGCCGGTCTGCGTCGTGCCGTCGCCCCATTGAAGCGCGTAGTTCCAAGGGCCGTCGGCGGCGCCGTCGGTGAACGTCGCCGAGAGCGCGTAGGTCACGCCGGCAGGCTCTGACTTGTCGGGTCCAGCGATCACCGCGGGCGGGACATTGTTCACTTGGGCGCTGGTGCTCGCCGGCGTACCGGCAAGGCCCCTGTTGTCGGTGACGGTCAGGCGCACGGTGTAGTTGCCGACCGCGTGATACGTGTGGGTCGGCCGCGCCGTGCTGCCGCTCGAGCCGTCGCCGAAGTCCCAGCTGTACGTGAGGGCATCGCCGTCCGGGTCGGACGACGCGCTGCCGTCGAAGGTGACAGTCCCAGTGATCGTGGTGTATGGCCCGCCGGCCACGGCCTTGGGCGGCTGGTTCGGGCCGGTACCGCCGCCGCCGCCGCTGCTGCAGGCGGCGGCGACGAGCAGGATCAGAATGAGTCGGGCCCGGCCAATCACCGAGCCCCCCTGTGAGCGATGGATCCGGATGGCCACATGTAGCGCCCCGTATCCGCCGGCGCGGCCGCCGGCGGGGGAGGAGGTGGAGGTTGAGCCGGCGGCGACCCGGCCGGCGAAGAAGTTTGCGGCGGAGGCCCCGGCTGGTGAGGCTCGCCGCACGCGAGCAGCGCGTATAGCGCTACGACGAGCATGCGTGCGTTGAACCTCACCATCGGAGCCCCCCGGACTGCGTGTTAGTGACAGTTGGTGGTGCCTGAATCTGTAAAGCCGCCCGGCGCCGTCGGGATGAACTGCCAGCTGTAGCTCGCCTGGTCCAGCGTGAGCTTCAGCACGCCCTGGGTGCTGGCATTGCGCACCTCGAGCGTCGACAACTTCGACAAGGTGTCGGGCATCGCATCGAGGCTGCGGCCGCCGGTCCCGACGGTGAACTGCCGGACGCCGTTCACGGGATCGGGGTTGCCATCCCGATCCTGCGGGGCGTAGCGTTCGTACCACTTGAACCACGCGCTCACGACGAGGTCCGCGTGGGCGTCGTGCAGGGTGGTCCATAGCTGGAAGGCGCCAAAGTTCTTGTTCTGGCCACCCGAGTAGAAGCGCGCGTGATTGAGAATGGCCATCACGCACGGGCGGGTGTTCGCGCTGAGATCGGCGGCCAGCCACGTGTTCTGCGGCGAGCTCGGGTCGGTCAGCCCGGCATTTGTCTGATCCCACGTCGCTGTGTTCAGCACGACGACGTGCCAGGTCGTGCCGACGTCGAAGCTGTACCACCCCTTGGTGCGCTCGCCGGCTTGGGTGCCCCAGTAGTTGTAAACGGCGGTCGAGCCCAGTACTGGCCTGGTCAAGTCGAGTTTCCCCACCTCGTAATCGCGTTGGCTGAGCGCGACCCGCATCTTGGGCTTGAACTTTGCCCATCCTGACGCGTCGAACGCCGCGTCGTAGAAGCACCCGGCAGTCGTGTCGGTAACGTTGCTGCCCGCCGTGAACACGATCGCGTCGGGTGACTTCGCGATGACGGTGTCAATCAGCGACGCCGTCAATTTGGATGCGCCGGGCCGGCAGCTCGTGATCTCGCCCGCGCCAATCATCACGATGCCAGGCGCTGCGGCGACGAGCGTCGTTGCCGTCACGGTGTTGCTGGGGTCCGAGTTGCCCGCGCCGTTGTAGGCTCGCACGCGATAGCTGTAGCCCGTGCTGGCCGTCAGGCCGGTGTTCTGGAAGGCGACCGCGTTGGCCGCGGCAGTGCCGACTTCGGCGAAGTTCGTGCATCCGGCGCCGCTGCAGCGCTCGATGCGGAAGCCGAGCTCGTTGGTCGAGTTGTCAGCCCATGTGAGGTTGATGTCCGTGGCCGAGGTCGGCGTCGCGGTCAAGTTCGTCGGCGCGGGCAACGGCGGTGGCGGTGGCGGCGGTGGCGGCGGTGGCGGAGGCGGTGGAACAACCCCCGTCGGCTTGCTGCTCTGGCACGCACCGAACGCGCCGATTGCGCCGGCCATACACAGCGCCAACGTGGCGCGCACCATGAAACGACGGGATGGGGCCTTCATATCCAACTCCTTGAATGAGACGTGATCGCTCAGTGACATGTGCCGGTGCCGGAATCGGCGAACGTGCCGCCGGCGGCCGGCACGAACTGCCAGGAATACTTGCCCGCGTCGAGCGTGAACTTGATGACGCCCCACGTGGAATCGTTGCGCGCTTCAACATTTGCCGATGGTTGAACCATCTGATCGAGCCAGCGCCCTCCGGTCCCGACGATGAACTGCCGGATGCCGGTGGTCGCGTCGGCCACGCCGTCAGGCGTCTGCGCGGCGTAGCGCTCGTAGATCTTGTCTTGGCCGTTGACCACGAACTCGACGCCCCCGGCGTACAGGACGTCCCAGATGGGCTTGAGCGCCGCGGCTTTCCCCCAGGTGCCCTGGTAGAAGCGCCGCTTGTAGAAAATCGCGAGCGTGCATTGCGCCGGGTTGGCGGCGAGGTCGGCACGTAGCCACGCGAGTTGCGGCGAGCCGGCCGTCATGTCGACGTGGCCCGACGTGTTGAGTACGACGACGTGCCAGGCGCCCAGGGTGAAGCTGTAGTAGCCCAGCCCGCGCGGTCCCACGCGGTCGCCGAAGTAGTCGAACGCCGCGTCGGCGGTGCCGGCGTCGTAGTCGCGATCGCCAAGCGCCGCATACATGCGCGTCTTGTGCCGGCCCCAATAGGGGTCGAAGCAACGCGCGTACGACGCGGCAGTGCTCGTATCCGCGAGATTGTCGCCAGCGCTGAACACGGTGCCCTTGATCGAATCGAGCACGTTGGCCGTCGCCGCCGTGGCGGGGCTGGTGCACGTCGCGATGTCCGCGGCGCCGACGAGCACGACCGGCGGGGCCGGTGGCGGTGGCGGCGGCGGAGGCGGCGGGGGCGGCGGGGGCGGCGCCGGCGGGGGCGGCGCCGGTTCCGTGACTGTCCGCGAACTCTTGCAGGATGTAACGGCGGTAATGGCGCCCAATGCCAGCAAGGCGCGCAGCAGCAACTGAGTTGAAGGCCTCATACGTTACTCACTTCCTGGAAGCGGGATTGAGCGCCCACGGTGGGCCCTCTTTCGTGCGCCGCCCCACATGCGCCAGCGCATTCATCCCTCGCCGCAACGCGGCACCGAAAACCGGAAACGGATCGTCCCATGCCACACCGCTCTTCGCCTCGCACCGCAGCGCCCACGGGAGCCAGCCACCGAGCGACAAGCCTGCCGCCCGTGCGGCGGCCGCATCTTTCCAGGGCTTGCACCACCGGAACCCTGGCTGCCCTGCTCTCAGCATCGGCCGCGGCCAGCCCACCAGGTCGCCGTAGACGAGCGCCGGCAGGTTCACGCCCGCCACCGCCCCGAGGTGATGCCACAGATTGAAGCGCGGGTTGACTTCCAAGAGATGGAGCCGCCCATCCGGACCGCGCTTGAAGTCGAGCTTGGCCACCCCGCGGAACTTCAGTCGCCGCAGCAGCGTCCGACCCAACGCCAGCACATCAGGCGCATCAGTGGTTTCGAGCGCCGTGCTGTCACCGTATGCCGCCGGAAGGGTGCGAATCTTTCTGCCGACGAACTCGCCCACCGTATTCCCCCGTTCATCCACGTACGCGTGATAGCTCTCTATGCAAGTCTCGGGCCCAGGTACTAGCTCCTGTGCGAGGATCGGAAGATTCGCTGCCGCGATCCGCGGCCACAGCGCGCGCAGCTCCGCGATGCTCGCGACGGATGTCGCCTTGCCCGGCCCCGCCACCGGCTCCCATCGGTCCGGGACGCGCGTGAGCGGCTTCAACACGATCGGGAAAGCGAGTTCGAGATCCTCCGGTGGCGGATCGCCGGGCAAGAGCAGTCGCGCCGGTGGCACCGGCAGCTCGAGTTGGGCCGCGAGCTTTTGAAAGCGCGCCTTGTCCACGAGCTGCTCCACCAACTCGGCGTCGGGCACGATGAAGCGGAACCCTTCCCGCAACTGCTCGCGGTGACGCGACACGAGCATCAGCGTGCGGTCTTCCTGGTAGAACAGGACCGGCGGTTCGGGCTGCGCCTGGCCGAAGCGCACCAGCGCATCCACGAGCTCCTCGGGGCGTTCCCAGGCGTTCTGCCAGGGCAGCACCGACCGCGTGTGGCGGGAGTAGCGAACGGGGGCGCCGGGGGGAGCGAGGACGATCGACGGGATGCGCGCCATGCCGAGCGCCCGCACGAGGTCGATATCGCCGAGCACGCAGGCCGGCGGACGGCCCGGATGCGCGGAATGGCCGCGCCGGGCGACGAAGGCGACCGCCTGGCGGGCGAGCCGCGACGTGCGCCCGCGCGCTCCCTGCTGCCAGTAGTAGGCCGTCTTCGCGAGCTTGCGGGCCTGCATCAGCCAGCGGTGGCGCCCGTGCAGCCAGCGAATCTTGCTGTTGTCGAGCTCGCCGCCGAACTTGGTCTTGAAAGGTCCGCCGCCCATGAAGTCGAACGTCTCGCACCCGAGTTGGACGGCGCGCTCCATGACGGCCCAGGTCATCAGCTCGGTGGGGCGGTACCAACGGTAGTGCCCGCGGTGCGCCCACATCCACAGCAGCAGCTCCTTGCCCTCGATGGCGAAGATCCCCGTGGCGATGCTGATCCGCCCGCCGGGGAGATAGACCGAGACGGCGATCAGGTTGCCGCTCTCCTTGAGCCGGCGGAAGAACTCCAGTACCCGCTGCTTGCCGAAGGGCACGGTGTACCCGCCCCGCCGATACACCTCCTGCACCTGCGCGTAGTGCTCGTCCACGAACTGCTCGTCATCCTCGAACCGCACGGTGAGGCCGAGGCGCCGCGCGCGCTTGACGTTGCGGCGGGCGCTGTCCTTGAGCTGCTTGAACGTGCGGGCCTCGTCGCCGGGAAAGAGCGGCGCGCGAAAGGTGCGGACCGGCTCGCCCTCAAAGCCCGCCGCGCGCATCGCCGCGGCGTCGAGCCCGAGATGCATCAGCTCGATGTGATCGACGTCGTGCTCGCGCTCGAGGTAGGGAACCACGGCTTCCGCAAAAGCGGCGGTCGAGAAGCGCTCGGGATCGAACGCGGGCCCGAGGCTCACGGTCTGCCAGCCGGCCAGCGGCGAGCCGAACAGGCGCCAGCGGCCGACGTTGACCAGCAGGCCGGGGAAGCACCCCACGAGCCCACCGCCGTCGCCATTCTCCATGACCAGGTAGAGCGGGCGGCCGCAGCCGCTCGAGGCCAGGGCGTCGATCCAGGCCCGGGTGTGCGGCAGCCGGTGGTTGGGGAAGCGCCGGACGATCGCGTCCCAGTTGCCCAGCTCCTCGGGCGTCGCTTCGCGGATGCGCATCGCGCCGCTCATGACGCGTCCTTGTGAGCGGCGAGCAGCCGCTTGGCCGCCGCCATCTCGGGGGGTGGGGGGAAGCGCCGCTTACCCGCGACGACTGCGCCGATGGTCCACAGCGTCCGGCCGATGATCGCGAAGTCGCGCCGCATCGACATCCGGCGGATGTAGACGCGGTCCAATGCGAGTTTGGTTTTCAGGAGCTTGGCGACGTAGCCCCGCTCCGGGTCCTGATCCGTGAGCAGCTTGTCGCCTTCGACGAACTGATAGATGCTGCCGGGGCTCGCCAATCCCGGACGTACGCCGAGCGTCTCGAGGTCGGTGGCCGAGTAATGCTGCTTCACGATCGCCGGGTCCTCAGGGCGGGGGCCTACAATCGCCATGTCGCCGCGCAGCACGTTGAAGAGCTGGGGCAGCTCATCGATTTTGGTGCGGCGCAGGAAGCGGCCGAACTTGAAAATGCGCGCGTCGCCGGCGCCAGTGATCCGTGCCCCCGTCGCCTTCTTCCCGTTGCCGTTGGCGCCGTGACGCATCGTCCGGAGCTTGTACATGGTGAACTGACGGCCCAGATAGCCGACGCGCGGGGCGCGATACAGCACCGGCCCGGGATCGGCCAGCTTGATACCGATCGCCGCGAGCCCCAACAGCGGCGCGGTCACGACGAGCGCCACTCCGGCGCACACCACGTCAAACAGGCGTTTCACCATCATGCAGGGCTCGACGAACGGTCATGAAGACTTCGGCGGCGTCCAGGCACTGCTGGTTGCCCCAGGCGCGCGCGCGGTAGCGCAGCGAGTCGAGCGAGCGGGGATGGGGATAGGGGCGCAGCTCGCTGGTATAGCAGGCCATCGCGGCGAGCTTGATATCGAGCGTCGCGGAGATATCCACCCACGTGTCCGCGGTGAAGGTGCGCGGAAACGCCCACTCGGTGCTGCTGGCGGTGTCGAACGCGTAGACGGCCCGCACCCAGCACGCCGTGGGCCGCGTCGCGACCAGCGTCGCCTGAAACAGAAGGTGATGGTCGCGGTTGATGTCGCCGCCGTACTGGCAATACACGACCTGCGGCTGCACCTCCTTCACGATCTGATCGAGCGGGGCGATGAGATCCGTGAGCGCCATCGTATCGAGCCGCTGATCCGCGAAGCCGAGCGGCCGCACGTCGCGTACGCCCAGCGTCGCCGCCGCGCGGCGGATGTGCTCGGCCTGCCCCACGCCTTGCTGCCCGTAGCGCAGCGATTCGCCCTCGCATGCGATCACGGAGGTCACTTCGTCTCCGGCTTTGGTGTGCAATGCGACGGTACCGCCGCAGCCGAGGACTTCGTCGTCGGGATGGGCGGCGATCACCAGCACGCGCTTAGGCATGGGCGGCCACCTCCTGCCCCTGCTCCCAGCGCAGGCCGGTCCACGGCTGTTCACTCAGCGCACGCCCGCGGAGCCGAGTGCCGGCGGCGTCCTCGATATCGAGCAGGACGAGCGCCCCGCTGCCACAGGCCACGAGCTGGCCGCAGGCTGCGTCGTTGGGACTGACGACCGGGCCGATCACCTCGCCGGGCTCCGCCGAGAGGGAAACCCCCAGGTCGGGAAGGAGCGCCGCGTCCCAGATCCGCCACTGCTTGCCGTCGAGCGAGCTGAAAGCGCCGGGGTAGGGCCGCGTGAGCGCGCGCACGAAGTCATAGAGCGATCCCGCGGGGCAGTCCCACGTGATACGACCGTCGGCGGGCCGGCGCCGGCGCAGCACGCCTTCGTCGCCGCGGGGCTGCGGCCGCCCCGGGCGCTCGCCCGCCAGCAGGCGCGGCAGCACCGCGAGCAACATGTCGCGATTCGTCGCCGCCACCTGCGCGTACAGTGAGGCGCAGGTGTCGTACGGCGTGATCGGAAACGCGCGCTGGTCGATGACGTCCCCTTCGTCCACACCTTCGGCGAGCCACATCAACGTGTTGCCGGTCTCGCGCTCGCCGCGGATGATCGCCCAGTTGATCGGCGCGCTACCGCGGTTGTGGGGGAGGAACGACGCGTGGGCGCCGATCATTCCCATTCGGGCGAGCCCCATCACCGGCGGCCGCACGATCTGATGCCAGCCGATGACAAAGACCACGTCGGGCGCTACGCCCTGGAGGATTTGGAAGGCCTCGGGCTCGTTGATGCCGGCGATGTAGTGCAGCGGCACGCCGTAGCGGGCGCACACCGGCGCGTAATCGGCCCCGCCGCTCCGCTTGGCCGCGAGCTCCGGCTGCAGCGTCAGCACGGCGCCGATCGGGGCGCCGGCGGCGAGCAACGCCTCGAGCGCCGGGAGGCCCTCGGCGTGAAAACCCACCCACGCGCAGCGCAACTCGGTTGGGCTCACCGGCGGTAGGTCTGCACCACATCGAGCACCGCGTCGATGACCTCGGAGACGTCCTGGTCGGTCAGCCCGGGGTGCAGCGGCAGGCTCAGCAACCGCTCGAAGTTCGCGACGGCGACCGGGAAATCACCCGGGACGTAGTTGTATTTCTTGCGGTAGTAGGGGTGCAGGTGGATGGGGATGAAGTGCACCGACGTCCCGATGTTGCGGGCGGTGAGCTCGTCGATGAACCGGTCCCGGCCGATGCGCAGCTGCTCCGGCCGGATGCGCAGCACGTAGAGGTGCCAGGCGTGCTCGACGTACGGGCGCCGCACCGGCGGCTCGAGCGCCTCTTCGGCGGCGAACGCCTGCGTGTAGGCTTCCACGATCTCGACCCGGCGGCGGTGAAAGCGCTCCTGCTTGCGCAGCTGCCACAGGCCGATTGCGGCCGCCACGTCGGTCATGTTGTACTTGAATCCGGCGGCCACGATCTCGTAGCGCCAGCTGCCGCCCTGATCGTAGCGCTTCCACGCATCGCGGCTCATGCCGTGCAGGGCCAGGACGCGCGCGCGGTCGAGGAACTCGGGGTCGGCGGTCAGCATGCCGCCCTCGGCCGTCGTCAGATTCTTCGTCGCGTAGAAGCTGAAGGCCACGGGATTCGGGCCCGAGCCGATCGCCTGGCCGCGGAAGCTGGCCGGCAGCGCGTGCGCCGCATCTTCGATGAGAGCGAGATTGTGCTTGCGCGCGAGCGCTTCGAGCGCGTCGCGCTCGGCGGGATGCCCGGCGTAATGCACCGGCAGCAAGGCGCGCGTGCGCGATGTGATGGCCGCCGCCACCCGCTCCGGATCGATGTTCAGGGTGTCGGGCTCGACGTCCACCAGGATGGGCCGGGCGCCGACGTGCTCGATCACGTTCGCCGTCGCGGCGAACGTGATCGGCGTCGTAATCACCTCGTCCCCGGGCCCGATTCCGAGACACGCCAGCGCGGTATGCATCGCCGCCGTGCAGGAGTTCAAGGCGAGGGCTCCCGGCGCGTGGATGAAAGCCGCGAACTCCTCTTCGAAGCGGCGCGTCTTGGGACCCGTGGTGATCCAGGGGGAGCGCAGGGTGTCCACGACTTCGCGGATCTCTTCCTCACCGACGAGCGGCGGGGAGAACGGCAGAAAGTCGCGGCGCGAAGCGCGCGAGATGATGTCAGTCATGACCCGCGCCTCCGCCGACTTCTCCCGCCGCCGGACCGTCCTCGGGCACGGGTGCATCGTCCACGACCAGGCCGCGGCGCGTGGAGGGGGTGCCGTTGGTGCGGCGCCGCGCCGCGGACGGGCCGTTGCCGTTTGCGCCGCGGGGGCGCGTGCCGCCTCCGTTACCGTTGCCGCGGCTGCCGTTGCCGCGGCCCACGAGCTCCAGCCGTTCCGGCTGGTACTCGCTCACGATGGCCGTCAGCGCACGCACGACGGTGCGCTCGTCTCCCTGGCCCGTGACGGCGATGAGGGAGCGGATCTGCCGCGCCAGCGTCGCGCCGCCGACGCCGTTGCCGGTGACGACGCGGATCTTGTCGATGCTGGTTGACGCCAGCGTTTCGCCGGGCGCGATCAGCTCTTCTTCGAGCTTCTCACCCGGCCGCAGACCGGTGAATACGATCTGCACGTCGTGGTAGGGGACGAGGCCGGACAGGCGGATCATCTGCTCGGCCAATTCGAGAATGCGGACCTGGATCCCCATCTCGAGCACGGCGATGCGGCCCGCCGCCTCCGGCAGCGCGGCCGCTTCGAGCACCAGCTGCGCGGCCTCGGGGATGGTCATGAGGAAGCGCTTCATTTCGGGGTGCGTGACCGTGAGTGGTCCACCGGCTGCGATCTGGCGCTTGAACAGCGGCACGACGCTGCCGTCCGAACCCAGAACGTTGCCGAACCGCACCACCCGGAAGTCGGTGTCCGACGCCCGCAGCGACGGCAGCTCCCGGACGATCTGCTCCGCAACCCGCTTCGTGGCGCCGAGGATGCTGGAGGGGTTGACCGCCTTGTCGGTCGAAATGAGGACGAACTTCTTGGTGCCGACGCGGGCCGCCGACTGCGCCAGCCGCAGCGTGCCTACCACGTTGTTCCACACGCCCTCGATCATGTTCCACTCGAGCATGGGGACGTGCTTGTAGGCGGCGGCGTGGAATACGGAGTCGGGACGGTACGTCTCGAACATGCGGTCGAGGCGGCCGGCGTTGGTGACGCTGGCAAGCACCGGCACGACATCGATCGCCGGATGCGCTTCCGAGACCTCGTGATGGATCAGATAGAGAGGGCTCTCCGCGCGATCGAGCAGCAATAGCCGGCGGGGGTTGAAGCGCGCGATCTGGCGCACCAGCTCCGAACCGATCGAGCCACCCGCCCCGGTCACGAGGATGACTTTCCCCGCGAGCTCCGGGGCGACGTCCTTGAGGTCGAGCTGCACCGGCTCGCGTCCCAACAGGTCCTCGACCTGCACGTCGCGGACCTGATTGATCTGCGGCGTGTCGGCAACGAGGAGGTCGAGCTGCGGCGGCAGGATCTTGACGGCGACGCCGGTTTCTGCCGCCCGGGCCACCAGCCGCCGGACCTGCTCGGGCGTGGCGGAGGGGATGGCGATCACGATCTGCTGAGCATGGTGAATTGCGACGAAGCGCCGCAGCTCTTCCGACCCACCCAGCACGGCCACGCCGTGGATCGCCCGTCCGTGTTTGTTGGGGTCGTCGTCTACCAGGCCCACGATGTGCAGGGGATGGCGGGGATCGTGGAGCAACTGGCGGATCAGCCGTTCTCCGGCCGTGCCAGCGCCCACGATGATCGACGGCTTGCCGCGAATCGGCCGGCGGCGGAACGGCTCTTCCTTCATCCAGCGGAGCAGCGTGCGCTGGCCGCGACTGGGTTTGCGGAACGGCTCCTCACGCATCCAGCGCACGGCGAAGCGAATGCCACCCGCGAGCATGATCGTGATGAGCGGTTCGAGCGCCGGCACGGACAAGGGCAGGCCGCCGAGGCGTCCGAGAAAGGCGAGGAGGGCCACAAACCCCAGGGACCCCAGTACTACCGCGGCAGCGAGCTGCTTCAAGTCACGCAGGCCGACGAGGTGCCAATACCCCTGGAACAGGCCGAAGCGATGGAACAGCGCCAGCCGCAGAGCGAGGAGGTAGGGCAGCGTTTCGGCGTAGTGGCGGAGCTGTTCGGGCGGGATCTGGAGATCGAAGCGCAGCGCGAAAGCGGTGAAATAAGCGAGGGACACGAGGGCCAGGTGGCCCGCGATGATCAAATAGCGCCGTGAGGGGCGCAGAAAGGACAAGGCTCCCTTGAGCATGTCGGCAACGACTCCACAGTTTGTCTTTGCCGCACCGTATTGCACCTTCCGTGCTCAGGGCAGGGCGAATGCTCCTTTCCATTGGTGGCGCAACGACTTACGCCCCATTTGGGCCACCGACGGCCGGTCCGGGGAACGCGGAGACGCCTCAGGACAGAGCGCGCTGATGTCCACACCAGACCAGACAGAGGACCCAAAGGCCTGATGGCTCAAGGTTTATAGCGCCGTGGCCCGTCCGGCACTGAGCTTGCGTTGCGAAGCACAGCAATAGAGCACAAGGAGCTACCCGAGATGTCAGGGCCCGAAAATCCGCGAGTTCCCGTTTTGAGAACCGGCGGGACCGCGCTGGACTCGATCCCGCTCGCGTCGATGGCCGCTGCGCCGCTATCGCCGCCGAGCGAGCAAAGCGATTGGCACCGGTACCTCACGGCGGTGATGCGGCACAAGTGGCTCGTTCTGGGAGTCACGCTGGTGGGCACCGTCGCCGGTATTGTGGCCACACGGTTCCTCGATCCGCGCTACACGGCGAAGACGATCCTCTGGGTCGAGACCGCAGTCGGCCGCGATCGGGGCGTGCAGTCGGACGAGCTGCTCGATTCACGCGGCTGGGTAGAGCTCGTCACGTCGAACGCCGTGCTCGATACGGTCGTCAAGACGCAGCGCCTCTTCCTTCACCCGCGCGCGCCGGAGGACTCGGCGGCTCTCAAGACGTTTCAGATCACCGACCGCGTCATTCCCGGCGCGTACCGGCTGATCGTTGACAAGGCGGGGCGCGCCCTGCGGCTCGAGCTGGAAGACGGCACCGTCGTTGGGCGGGGAGCGGTCGGCCAGCCGGTCGGCGAGAACGTCGGGTTCGATTGGACGCCTGCCTCCTCGGCGCTGAAGCCGGGGAGCACGATCAACTTCAAGGTGAGCGCCATTCCCGATGCCTCGGTCGCGCTGGCGAACGATCTCAAAGCCCGGCTCGATCCCGCCGGTAATTTTTTGCGTCTGCAGTTCAAGGGGTCGAGCGCGGCCGGGACGGCCGCGACCCTAAACGCGGTCGCGCAGCGGATCGTGCAGGTGGAAACCGAGATGAAGCGCCGCAAGTTTCAGGAGCTCGAGTCGGTGCTGGGCGAGCAGTACAACCACGCGCAGCAGGCGCTCTCAGAGGCCGACGTGGCGCTCCGGGATTTCCGGGTGCGCACCGCCGGCTCTCCGGCCTTGGGGCAGACAATGGGTGGGGGATTCACGGTTGAAGGGGGCGGGCTCGCGACCCAGCTGCGCAACGATGTCGATGACCTGAATCGCGATCGGCGCCAGCTGGATCAAGCGGCGGCGCACGCGGCCACGAATGGCGTGTCGGTGGAGCAGTGGACGGGCATCAAGGCGGTGGGCTATTCCCCGTCGCTGCAGCTGGCCCTGGCGGACGTCACGAAGAAGCAGGCCGACCTCCGCACGCTCCGCTACCAGTACACGCCGGACGCGGCACCCGTGCGGCAGTTGATGTCGGAGCTCGAGACGCTGGAACGGCAGGTCATTCCGTCCCTGGCCCGGCAGCTGTCGCAGGAGCTGGCGGCGCGCGCTTCCCGCACGGCGCCACGTGCCGACACGGTCGTGCGCACGCTCCGGGCGGCGCCGAATCTGGCGCTGGAGCAGGCGCGGCTCGTACGCGAGCAACAGATTACGGAGCAACAGTACACCAACGTGGGGAAGCAGTACGAGGCCGCCAAGCTGGCCCTGATCAGCAGCCTGCCGGATGTGCGCGTGCTCGACCCCGCGGTCGAACCGCGGCGGCCGGCGAGCGACTACGGCCCGCTGCTCATTCTCCTGGCGGCGATGGCCAGTTTCGGCATCGCGGTACTCGGCGTCACGATCCGCGATCGGGTGGATCCCAGAGTCCGCTACCCGGAGCAGATCACCGGGCAGATGGGGCTCCAGATCCTCGGCGCGGTCCCACACGTCAGTTGGCGGGTATCGGCCAACGGCGACGGCCCCGCGCAGGTCATCGAAGCGCTGCGCGGCCTGCGGCTGCGCGTCTTGCACGCGCACGACGGCGGGAGCCCGCTGATGCTGACGATCACCAGCCCGGGCATCGGCGATGGAAAGTCGTTCGTCTCGTTGAATCTGGCACTGTCGTTCGCCGACGCCGGCTACCGCACCCTGCTGGTAGATGGGGACACGCGGCGCGGCGTCCAGCACAAGGCGCTCAAAACGCCATCGACGCCCGGCCTGACCGACGTCGTCGCCGGGCGCGTGCCGCTCGAAGCGGCGCTGCGGCAAACCTCGTACCCCGGCCTGACATTCCTGAGCTCGGGCACGCGGATGCAGCGCGCGCCGGAACGACTGCTGTCCCAGAACATGCGGGACCTGATGGCCAACCTCCGCTCGCAATACGACGTGGTCATCGTGGACAGCCCGCCCCTGGGCGCGGGCGCGGACCCGCTGGTCCTTGGCACCTTGACGGGGAACGTGCTCCTGGTGCTGCGCACGGGTCAGTCGGACATGAATCTCGCGTCGACGAAGCTGGAAGTGCTGAACTCGCTGCCGGTACGCGTGATCGGCGCCGTGCTGAACGACGTGCGCTCGAGCGGTGTGTACCGCTACTACATGTACTCGTCGGCAGAGTACGAGCTGGTGGACGAAGAAGGCCCCACCAGGGAAGCCCTGCCAAGCGTCTTGGGAGGTCGGTCATGATCCGTGCCTGCGCAGTTCTGGGCGGCATCCTTTGCCTGGCGACGCCTGCCGTCGCGCAACAGAGCGTCGATTCGCTGGCCGATCGCCCCCTGGCGACGCGCGAGCAGCTTCAAGCCGCGGCCCAGCAGGCCGGCGCGTCCGAGGTCGCGGTGCGCATCAAGACGCGGCTGACCGAGGGCGACTTCCGGCGCGGCGACCGGATCGCGCTGAGGGTGCAGGGCGAGCCCGCGCTCAACGACACCTTTGTGGTCGGATCGCAGCGGGACCTGATGTTGCCGCCCCCGACTGTCGGCTCATTGCCGTTGAAGGGCGTGCTGCGGTCCGAGCTCGAGCCCAAGCTCATCGAGTACGTGGGCCGGTTCCGGACGAACGCGGTGGTGCGCGCCGAGCCGCTGATCCGGCTGTCGATTCAGGGCGAGGTGACGCGCGCCGGCGTTTACTCCATCCCCGCCGGTGGGCGGCTCGCGGACGCACTCATGGCCGCAGGCGGCACGACCCAGTTCGCGAAGCCGAACAGGATGTCCATCGAGCGCAACGGGGCGAAAATTTGGGAAGGGGCATCGTTCGAGACCGATCTCGACGCACTCAATCTGCGCGACGGCGACCAAATCGTCGTCGATTCAAAACGGCCTGGGACCGGGAACGACAACCTGCGGGTCGCCGCATTGCTCGTGAGCATGGCGGCCGGACTCTACGGCCTGAGCCGCGCCTTCAAGCATTAGTTCGTCTCGCCTCTGACCCCGGGGCATAGCCCCGGGGTTTTTCCTTATATTCCCAAGATTCGCGGGCGCGAAAATGCGCCGGCGGGCGGCAATCCGGTTATCGGCGCTGGGGCGTGGCAGGTATGTTCGCTGCCATGCCGAGTGGCGTACGCAGCGATCCGGCGGACTGGACCGACCCGCGCCATCAGCGCGGCCTCGCAGGGGAAGAGCAGGCGATTCGTTACCTGCAAAGCCGAGGCTGGCACGTCGTGGCGCACCGCTTCCGGGTGGGTCGGGTGGAGCTGGACATCGTGGCGCGGCGGGGACACCTGGTGGCGTTCGTCGAGGTGAAGGTGCGCCGGGGTGAGGGGTTCGGCAGCCCGTTCGAGGCGATCACGGGTGCCAAGCGGCGGGAGATGGTGAAGGCGGCGCGGGTGTGGGTGGATCGCTGCGGGAAGCCGTCGGACGTGTATCGCTTCGATTGCATCGGATTGACGGACAACAAGTTAGAGCATATGGCCGACGCGTTTCGGCCAGGCTGGCGGTGAGCGTAGCTTCGGTATATATTCGGGTCCTCTCCATTATAGAGGCTCGCAACCCATGTCGAGGCCAATCATGGCGGACGAAACGACCAAGCTGACCGACGACCGTCGGAAAGCGCTCAACCTGGCAATCACCCAGATCGAGAAAACCTGCGGCAAGGGCTCAATCATGCGCATGGGCGCCGATTCCCCACAGGTGCGGATCAGCGCCATTCCGACCGGCGCGATCAACCTGGACGCCGCGATCGGCATCGGCGGCATTCCGCGGGGTCGCGTCACGGAGATCTTCGGGCCCGAGTCGAGCGGTAAAACGACGCTGGCGCTCCACGTCGTCGCGCACGCGCAGCGGGCCGGCGGCGCCGCGGCCTACATCGATGCGGAGCACGCCCTCGACGTCGAGTACGCCAAGAAGCTGGGCGTGGACATCGAGAACCTGCTCGTGTCCCAGCCCGACACCGGCGAGCAGGGCCTCGAGATCTGCGAGATCCTGGTGCGCTCCGGGGCCGTGGATGTGGTGGTCATCGATTCCGTCGCGGCGCTCGTACCCAAGATGGAGATCGAAGGAGAGATGGGCGACTCGCTGCCGGGCCTGCAGGCGCGCCTGATGAGCCAGGCGCTGCGCAAGCTCGCCGGCGCGATCAACCGCTCCCGCACTTCCGTGATCTTCATCAATCAGCTGCGCGAGAAGATCGGCGTCATGTTCGGCAACCCCGAAACCACGAGCGGCGGCCGGGCACTCAAGTTCTACGCCTCGGTGCGGCTCGACGTGCGCCGCATCGGGCCGGTGAAGGAGCGCGAGGTCGTCATCGGCAACCATGTGCGCGTGAAGGTCGTGAAGAACAAGGTGGCGCCGCCGTTCCGCCAGGCGGAGTTCGACATCATGTTCGACGAAGGCATCAGCCACGAGTCGTTGCTGGTGGATATCGCGGCCGAGGCGGGGATCATCGAGAAGTCGGGCGCGTGGTACTCCTACGGCAAGGAGCGCATCGGGCAGGGGCGCGAGAACGCCAAGCTGTACCTGAAGGACCACCCGGACATCTCGGCCGAGGTCGAGGCGCGCGTGAAAGAGCACCTCGGCGTGAAGGCGACCAACGTCGGGGCGGTGGAGGGCGGGGCGGAGGGGGGGGACGAGGAGATCGCCGCGAGCGAAGAGTGATCCTCACCGGACTCGCCCCCGATCCGCGCCGGCCGGACTATCGGTTGGTCGAAGTGGATCGGGGGCGTTTTGCGTCTCTCCCGGCCGATGCGCTCGTAGGACTCGCCCTCGTCGTTGGGCAGGAGATTGGCCCCCGCGTACTCGAGCGGCTGCAGGAGCTGGCCGATCTCGAGGCCGCGCACCGCGCCGCGTTGCGCGCGCTGGCGCGGCGCGCGCACGCGCGCATCGACCTGCGCCGCCGCTTGCTGCAGAAGCAGCACCCGCCCGCCGCCGTGGACGGCGCGCTCGACCGGCTCGCCGCGCTCAACCTCCTCGACGACGCCCGCTTCGCGGCGGACTACGCGGCTGCGAAGGGCGCTCGGGGTCGCGGGCAGGCGCGGCTCGTGAAGGACCTGCTCGCCCAAGGCGTGGACCGCCACGTGGCGGAGGAGGCGGTGCGCGCGGCGCTCGCCGCCGACGGCGTCGATCCGGCGCGCACAGTGCGCGCCCTCGCCGAGAAGCGGGCACGGCAACTGGCCGGCCTGCCCGCGCCGGTGCGCAAACGGCGGCTGGCGGCGTTTTTGGCGAGACGAGGGTTCGCTGGCCCGGGTGTCTACGAGCTGGTTCAGGGACTGTGTTCTTGATGAGGCCAGCGGCATGCCCGCAGGGACCCTAAGTTATAGTTGTACTGTAGGTTGCCCGTAGCTGGTGCTATATTCCCGCCCCATGAAGTCGGCCGACATCCGCCGCAAGTTCATCGACTACTTCAAGGCCCCGCCCCGGTCCCACCGGGAGGTGCCGAGCGGGCCGCTCGTCCCCCAGGATGACCCCACGCTCCTCTTTACCAACGCCGGGATGGTGCAATTCAAGCGCGTGTTTCAGGGTTTGGAACGCCGTGACTACAACCGGGCGGTCACCTGCCAGAAGTGCGTGCGTGCGGGTGGAAAGCACAATGACTTGGAGCAGGTCGGCCACACGGCCCGCCACCACACGTTCTTCGAGATGCTCGGCAACTTCTCCTTCGGCGACTACTTCAAGAAGGAAGCGATCGAGTACGCCTGGGAGTGGGTGACGAGCGAGGCATGGTTGGGGATCGATCCCGACCGGCTGTATGTCACCGTTCACCACTCGGACGACGAGGCGCGGCAGCTGTGGCGCGAGATCACGGGAATCGCCGATACCCGGATCTTTGGCCTGGGCGACAAGGACAACTTCTGGCAGATGGCGGACACCGGCCCTGCTGGCCCGAACACGGAGATCAACGTCGATCTTCGCAGCAAGGCGGAGCGGGGCAAGGGCGAGCTGTCCACCGAGCAGTTCGTCCGGCTGAATGAAGAGGGAAAGCTGCTCGAGATTTGGAACCTGGTCTTCATGCAGTACGACCTGCAGGCCGACGGGTCGCGCAAGCCGCTCCCCAAGCCGTCAGTGGACACGGGGGCCGGGCTCGAGCGCATCGCGGCGGTGATGCAGCGCGTCCCGTCGAACTTCGACACGGACCTGTTCCAGCCCATCATCGCGCACGCGGTCGAGGTCGTGGGACGTCCGTACGACCGCGGGCCCGCGGGCGCCCCCTACCGCGTGCTGGCCGATCACGCGCGCGCCGTCACGTTCCTGCTGGCCGATGGCGTCTATCCCTCAAACGAGGGGCGCGGCTACGTGCTGCGCCGCATTTTGCGCCGGGCCGTGCGCCATGCCTGGCTACTGGGCCGGCGCGAGCCGACACTCGCGCCGCTCACGCGCACGGTCACGGCCGTCATGGGACCTGTGTATCCCGAGCTCGTGTCGAAAGAGCCGCACATCGAGCGGGTCACGCGCGCCGAGGAGGAGCGTTTCCTCGAGACGATCGAGGGGGGGCTCGCACGCATGGAGGAGCTGAAGGGTGCGGGCGCGATCTCGGGGGACGAGGCGTTCAAGCTGTACGATACGTACGGCTTCCCGCTCGACCTCACCCAGATGATCGCCGGCGAGCGGGGACAGTCGGTGGACGTGGAGGCCTTCGAGCAGGCGCTCGACAAACAACGGCGGCGCTCTCGATCGGCGCGCAAGGTCGGCGAAGGACGGCGGAAGGCGGCGAAAGGCGGCGAGTGGGTTGAAGTGAAAGCGAAGGGTCGTCAGAAGTGGGTCGGATACCAAGCGACGAAAGCCGAGACGGAACCGATTGCCTTTCGCCAGACCGGCGATCAGTTGGAGATCATCCTGGAGGAAAACCCCTTCTATGCCGAATCGGGGGGCCAGGTGAGCGACACCGGTGTGGTGACGGGCGACGGTTGGGAGTTGACGGTCGAAGACGTGGAGAAGGTGGACGGTAGGAGCGCCGTCGTCGGCCATTTTGGGAACGGCGAGAGCTTCGAGCCGACCGCAGCCGTCGCGCAGGTGAACGAGGCACGGCGCCGCAATATCGAGCGCAACCACACGGCCACGCATCTCGTCCACGCCGCGCTGCGCAGGATCCTGGGCACCCACGTCCGCCAGGCGGGGTCGGTCGTGGCGTCCGAGCGGCTGCGGTTCGACTTCAGCCACCACGGCCCGATCAAGGGCGAACAGCTCGCCGCCGTCGAGGCCGAGGTCAACGCGCACGTGTGGGAGAACCTGCCCGTCGAGACGCGCGAGACGGCGTACAAGGATGCCGTCGCCGCCGGCGCGATGGCGTTGTTCGGCGAGAAATATGGTGACGTCGTCCGCGTGGTGGACATCCCCGGCGTGTCGCTCGAGCTGTGTGGGGGCACGCACGTGGCGTCCACGGGGCAGATCGCGCTGTTTCGGTTCACGCACGAGACGGGCGCGGCTGCCGGCGTGCGACGCATCGAAGCGCTCACCGGACCAGCGGCGTATCGGCACGCCCTCGAGCTACAGAGCCGTCTCACGGAGGCCGCCGGGCTCCTCAAGACACAGCCCGAGCATCTGGCGCGACGGATCGAGGCCATGCTCGAAGAGCAAAAGAAGCTTGAGAAGCGGCTAGAGGAGGTTCTGCGCAAGGGTGGTGGGGCACCGCCTGGTCAGGAACTAATAATTCCGAATGGACCGCCACTGTGGGTAGTGAGTACCGACATTCAGGATCGCAATCAGATCGCGCTGATGGTAGATGGATTTAGGGCTCAGCATCCGAGCAGTGCGACCGTGGTTTTATCGCCTTCGGCTGCGTACGTAGGTGTGCCGGATGCTCTGCTTGCTACCGTGAAGGCACCAGAGGTTGTTCAGGTCATTTCAGCGTACACTGGCGGGCGAGGAGGCGGGCGGCCACACTTTGCCTCTGGTAGTATTCCTGATCCATCGAAGATTCCTTCTACCACGACCTTGGTGGAGCTCTTTACGGACTATTGGGCGAATAAACCGTGACGCGTGACGAGGTCCAGGCCTGGCTCGATGCCCGCCATCCGGCGCCCCCCGCAGCCCTGCGCGAGCGTCTGAACCGAGCCGTCGCCGAAACCACACCCCACTCCCCCTTTCCCTTGTATTTGGCGGACCTGGGGCGCGAGCTCCTGGCACGCGTCGCGTCGCGCCCTGCCGGAGGGCGCGAGCTGGCGCTTGATCTGCTCGCTGCCGACGCCTTCGTGACCTATGCGTTCGAAGCGCAAGCGGAGGACGACGTGGGCGGCATGGCGCGCCTGGGTGAAGGGGCGATCCTATGACCGCCCTGGGCGGACCCGGCCTCCTGGTCCTCGTCGATCCCGTTCGCACGAACGGCGCGGAGGCGGCGCGCATCGGGCGGGAGGCGCTGGCCGCGGGTGTGCGCGGCCTGCTGATCGGGTCGTCGTTCGACGGCGCTGCCCAGACGCACGAGGTGGCCCGCGCGCTGCGCGACAGCGCCCCCGGACTCCCGGTCGCCCTGTTTCCCGGCTCGGCGATGCAGCTCACCGACCAGGTGGACTTGGTGCTCTTCCTGTCCCTCGTCTCCGGGCGCAACGCCCAGTACCTGATCGAGGAGCACGTGCGTGCGGTGCCGTTCCTGCGGCAGCACTCGGTGGCGACGCTGTCCACGGCCTATATCCTGATCGACGGCGGCCGCGTGACGAGCGTCGAGGCGGTGAGTCAGACCCGGCCGCTCCCCGCCGACAAGCCGGAGCTCGCGGCCGCCCACGCCACCGCGGCGCGGCTCATCGGCATGCAGGCCGTATACCTCGACACCGGCAGCGGCGCCGACCGCCCGGTGCCCGGCGACGTGATCCGTGCCTGCCGCGCCGCGGTGCCCGAGCGGCCGCTGTTCGTGGGGGGCGGGATCAAGAGCCCCGCGCAGGCGCGGGCGGCGCGGCAAGCTGGGGCCGATTTCGTGGTGATCGGCACTATAGTGGAAGGGGACGAGCACGATGGGGTGGGGGGCAAGCTGCGGGCCTTCGTTGAGGCAGTCCAGTGAGCGTCGCACGGATTCGCGAGTCGCTGGAAGGCCTCGCCACGCTCGCGGGCCGGGTCGCGGCCGAGCAGGCCGAGGACATCGCGGTCATTGCCCAGCGGTATGAAATCACCCTGCGGGCGGGCGGCACGCTGTTCTTCGCCGGGAACGGCGGCAGCGCCGCCGACGCCCAGCACATCGCCACCGAGTATGTCGTGCGCTATCACGCGGTCTCACGACCCGCGATGCGCGCGGTGGCGCTGACCACGGACAGTTCCCTGCTCACCGCGTGTGCCAACGACCTGGGCTTCGACGAGGTGTTCGCGCGCCAGGTGGAGGCGCTCGCGGAGCCGGGCGATCTGCTCGTGCTGCATTCGACCAGCGGCGAGAGCCCGAACGTGATCCGCGCCGCCCAGGCGGCCAAGTCTCGGGGCGTCGGCGTGGTCGCTTTTTTGGGTAAAGGTGGGGGACAGCTCAAGGCGCTCGCGGACCTGACGCTGGTCATTCCCGCCGACGACACGGCCCGCATTCAGGAGCTCCACCTGGCCGTCGAACACGTCATTTGTGACATCGTGGAGGACCGGCTCAAGGGATGATCGACCTCGCCGGCAAGCGCGCATTCGTGACCGGTGGGGGCAGGGGCATCGGGCGCGCGACGGCGGTGCTGCTCGCGCGCGCGGGCGCCCAGGTCGCCGCGGGATATCGGAGCCGGAAGCCCGCCCCCGATCCCAAGATCACGGTGAACATCGCGGGCGACTTGGGCGATCCCGCGGCGGCCCGGGGTGCGGTGGCCGAGGTCATGCGCAGGCTGGGCGGGCTGGACATCCTGGTGGTGAACCACGGCGTCTGGCCTCCCCACGATGTGCCGCTCGGCCAGATGACCGACGAGCAGTGGGAAACGACCCGCCGCGCCAATCTCGACTCCGTCGTGTACGTGTGCCGCGCCGCGATTCCCAATCTCCCGCCCGGCGCGACGATCGTGCTCGTGTCCTCGACCGCCGGACAGCGCGGCGAGGCGTTCCACGCCGACTACGCGGCGACCAAGGGGGCCGTGATCGCCCTGACGAAATCCCTGGCTATCGAGCTCGCGCCCACCATTACGGTGAATTGTGTGGCCCCCGGATGGGTAGATACCGAGATGGCGCGGCCCGCGCTCACCAGCGCTATCCCCAAGACGATCCCGCTCGGCCGGGTGGCGAGCGCCGAAGACATCGCCGGGCCCATCCTGTTTCTCTGCTCGAGCCTCGCCCGCCACATCACGGGGGAAGTGCTGAACGTGAACGGAGGCTCGGTGCTCTGCGGATGACTTTCCCCGCCCAGCTCCCCATCCCCTCCGAGGTCTTGAAGATCGCCAAGAAACTCGAAGACGCGGGCTTCGAGACCTGGTGCGTCGGCGGCGCGATTCGCGACAACCTCCTCGGCCTCGAGAATCACGATTTCGACCTCACGACCGCCGCGCCGCCGGCGGAGGTGCAGAAGCTCTTCAAACGCACGGTGCCGGTGGGGATCGCGCACGGCACCGTCGCCGTGCTCGACGCGAACAATCAGCCCCACGAAGTCACCACATTCCGCAAGGACATCAAGACCGACGGCCGCCATGCGGTGGTCGAGTTCGGCGTGTCGCTCATGGACGACCTGGCGCGGCGCGATTTCACCATCAACGCCATCGCCTATCACCCGACGACCCGCGAGTGGCGTGATCCGTTTCAGGGCGAGGAAGATCTCGGCAAAAAGCTCATCCGCTCGGTGGGCGATCCGAACTGGCGCTTCCAAGAGGACTACTTGCGGATCCTGCGGGCGCTGCGCTTCAGCGCCCGGTTCGAGTTCAAGATCCACGCCCGTACGCTCGAGGCGGCGAAGGCCAACGCGCAGGGGCTCGGCCAGCTTTCCGCGGAGCGCGTGCGCGACGAGTGGTTCAAGGGCATCCAGACCGCGCGGAAGGTGTCGAGACTCGTGGCGTTGTGGCGGGACGTAGGCGCCGCCCGGATCTGGTTGCCGGAAATCGGGGGAGCAGGGAACGGGGAGCAGGGAGCGGTGGACAAGTTGCCTCGCGATCCGGTGCTCATCACGGCATTTCTTGCGAAAGATCCCGCGTCATTGCTCACCCGCCTGAAATCATCGAACAAGGACATCGAAAGGGGCCGGGCGATCGGTAGCTGGCGGGAGAAATACCCGGATGCCAAGGATGCTGCCGCAGTGCGACGGTGGTTGGCGGAGGTCGGTGAGCATGCGGACGATCTGCTCGCGCTGCTCCCCGCTCCCCGCTCCCAGCTCGCGCAGGCCGTCGCCAGGATCCGGGCGACGAATCCCCCGCTCGCGCTCAAGGACCTGGCCGTGAAGGGCGACGACCTCATTGCCGCGGGCGTGCGGCCCGGCCCGGATCTCGGCGACGCGCTGCAGCGCCTGCTGGCCGAAGTGCTCGAGGACCCGGCCCGCAACACGAGGGAGTACCTCCTCTCCCGTGTCTAAGGCCCTGGTCTATGCGCTCGTCGCGGCGCTCGGCAACGTGATCGGCGCCCTCGCCGTGACCCGCCGCGCCGCGCGCGAGCTCAAAGTGATCGAGCACACCGTGGCGTTCGGGGCGGGGTTCATGCTCGCGGTCGCGATCGTCGAGATCTTGCCGGCGGCGCTCGTGCGCAGCGGCCCCTTGGGGCCGGCGCTGGTGCTCGTGGGGTACCTGGCCGTGCACCTGACGCAGCACACCGTGACGCCGCACTTCCACTTCGGCGAGGAGACGCACGCCGTGAGCCGGGTGGCCGGCACGTCGGCACTCGTGGGCCTGTTGCTCCACACGTTCTTCGACGGCGTCGCCATCGCGAGCGCGTTCCTGGTGCGTCCCGAGCTGGGCATCATGGTGTTCGTGGCGATCTTCCTCCACAAACTCCCCGAGGGAGTCACGATCTCGAGCCTGATGCTCGCCGGCGGGCAGACGGGCGCACGCGCGGTGGGGGCGGGAGGCCTCTTGGGCCTGGCGACGGTGATCGGGGTCCTCCTCACCGATCACCTGGGGTTCCTGATTGTGCACGGCTTAGCCCTCTCGGCGGGCGTCACGATCTACGTCGCGGCGTCGAACCTGGTGCCGGAGTTCCAGGGGAAGCCGGGATGGAAGCTCCCGGCCGCATTTTTCGCAGGGGCGACAGTATTTTTCTTGACTAAAATGATTCTGGATTCGGCAACGTGACAGAACCGACGCTCTTCCAGGGATCGACCGAGCCGCTCGCGGCGCGCATGCGCCCCAAGACGCTCGACCAGTTCCTCGGTCAGGAACACCTGCTCGGTTCGGGCAAGGCCTTGGGTGACCTGATCCGCCGCGGCGACGTCGGCTCGTGCATTTTCTGGGGCCCGCCCGGCTCCGGCAAGACCACCCTCGCCAAAATCATCGCCAACTACACCGAACGGCATTTCGAGCCGTTCTCCGCGGTCACGGAGGGGGTGGCCCGCGTACGCGAGATTATCCGGGAGGCTGAGGAGCGGCTCAAATACCAGGGGCAGGGAACCATCCTGTTTTGCGATGAGATTCATCGCTTCAACAGGGCCCAGCAGGATGCGTTTCTCCCCTGGGTGGAGAACGGGATCATTACCCTCATCGGTGCGACCACGGAGAATCCCAGCTTTGAGTTGACGAGCGCGCTGCTGTCGCGGTGTCGCGTGTTCGTGCTCGAGCCGCTGAAAGACGAGCACATTCGGACGGTGATAACTCGGGCGCTGGAGCAGTCGGGATGCGAGATGCGGGAAGCGGGATGCGTAGCCCCTGAGGGTGTCGACCTACTGGTGACCCATGCCCAAGGGGACGCCCGACGCGCCCTGAATACACTCGAAGCGGTTCTTAAGCACATCCACGCATCCCGCATCTCGCATCCCGCATCTCGCGATGTTGTGATGCAAGTTCTAGAGCGCCCGCTCCCTGCCTATGACAAATCCGGCGAGCAGCACTACAATCTCATCTCGGCGCTGCACAAGGCGGTGCGCGGATCGGATGTGGACGGGGCGCTCTACTGGCTCGCCCGCATGCTGGCGGGGGGAGAAGACCCGCTCTATCTCGCGCGGCGGCTGGTCCGCATCGCGGCCGAGGACGTGGGGTTGGCCGATCCGCGCGCGCTCACGGTCGCCCTCGCTGCCAAAGACGCCTATCACTTCCTCGGCAGCCCCGAAGGGGAGCTGGCGCTCGCCGAGGCCGCGGTCTATCTCGCGACCGCGCCCAAATCGAACCGCGTGTACGCCGCGTTCGGGGAGGCGCAGGCCGCGGCCGAGGAGCATCCCGCCGCGCCGGTGCCGCTGCACATCCGCAATGCCCCTACCGGGCTCATGCACGAGCTCGGCTACGGGGCCGGGTACAAGTACGCTTTCGACTCCGAGCAAGCGTACATCCCGCAGGAGTATTTGCCGGAGGCGCTGCGCGGCGCCAAGTGGTACGAACCCACCGAGTTCGGCTACGAGAAAACGGTAAAGGAACGGATCCTGTGGTGGGAGAAGCTCAAGCGGGATGCGGGAACCGGGACGCGGTGATCCTCCGTGAGCTGCTCGACGCCCTGGCCGAGCTTGGCCGGGACCGCCAGATTCTGTTTCCGGTGCACCCACGGACCCGGCCCCACGCGCCGGGCGGACGGAGACATGGATGGCAGTACGCCTCGTGTTGGCGGACGATCATCTGGTGCTGCGGCAGGCCTTGAAAGCCGTGCTGGAGCGCCGGGGGCTGGAGGTCGTCGCCGACGAGGCGGATGGGCGCGCCGCGGTGGCCGCGGTGCAGCGGCTCACCCCCGACGTCGCCGTGCTGGACGTCTCCATGCCGGTCCTCAATGGGGTCGATGCCGCCCGCGAGATCGGCCGTATCGCTCCCAATACCCCCGTCATCCTGCTCTCCGGCATCGACGACGCGCGCTTCGTCCCCGAGGCGCTCAAAGTCGGAGTGCGGGGATTTGTGCAGAAGAACCAGGGGGCGGATGACCTGGTGCGGGCCATCGAAGAGGTGCTGCAGGGCGGGCTGTACGTCAGTCCCGGCGCGTCGCAGGCGATCGTAGACGCGTTTGCCAGAGGCGGGGGAACGGCGGGGGGGGGG
>DATNMO010000016.1:0-30603 GCA_035602245.1 Gemmatimonadales bacterium | reverse complement strand
CGTCGTCCATGTGGGCGATACGGTCGGCAAAATCAAAAACGCGGCTATCGTGGGTCACGACGATGACGGCGCGATCATCGCGCACGGCGGTTTTGGTGAGCAATTCCATTACGGCGTGACCGGTCTCATGATCGAGCGCCGATGTCGGTTCGTCGCAAACAATCAGCCGCGGCTCGTGAACCAGCGCGCGAGCCAGCGCCACACGCTGCTGCTGGCCACCCGACAGCTCGTGGACTTTGCGCCGCTCGAACCCGGCGAGATCGACGAGGGTCAGCGCCGCCGCCACCTTCGCATCCCGATCCGCCGTCTTGGGCAATCCGAAGCCGACGTTCTGTCCGACGTCGAGGTGCGGAAACAGCGCGTAGTGCTGGAAGACCATCCCGAAGCGGCGACGGGCGGGGGGAGCGGTCGTCACGTCTTCGCTTCCCACGGCGATGGTGCCGCCGTCGGCCGTCTCGAAGCCGGCGAGCAGCCGCAGCATCGTGGTTTTGCCGCTTCCCGAGGGGCCGAGCAGGGCGAGGATCTCGCCGCGCGCGATGTCCAATGTGATGGGCCCCACGGTCACCGTGTGGGCCCATTGCTTCTTGATCGCCCGCACTTCGAGGAAGCCGCTCACCGCCCGGTGCCGCGCACGTGCTGGTCCCACCAACGCATCCAGTCGGGCCCGCGCTCGGCAAGAAGATTCCAGTCGACGTCGGCTACCACCATCCGGCGCCGCACATCGCGCACCCAGTCGGGCAGCGAGTCGGCCGGCAGGTCGAGCCGCGCCGGCAGCCGGTACACCTCACGCGCCGCGGCGAGCTGCATCTCCACGCTGCCGACGAACTCGACGAACGCCCGCGCCGCCTCGGCGTGCTTGCTGTTCCGCACCACCGCGATGCCGTCCTCGATCGCCACGGTGCCGCTCTTCGGGAAGACGTAGCCGACCGGCATGCCGCGGCGGCGGCTGATCAACACGTCCGGCAGATCCCACACCGTCACCAGCGCCTCCTGGCGGGCGATCTTCTCGCTCACCAGCGCGGGATTCTGCACGTATTCCTTCGTCTGCCCGTCGAGCCGCCGCAGCCACGCGAATCCGGCGGCGGTGTCACCGGTCGCCTTGAGACTGCGGCTGATGATGAGCCCGAAGATGGCGCGCATGGTCCCGCTCGCCAGCGGATCGCGGATGATCAGCTTCCCCTTCCACTTCGGGTCGAGCAGATCGTCCCAATCCTGGGGAGCGTCTGCCGGGCGCACCACCTTCTCGGCGTAGAGGATCACGGCCGGCGTTTCGTAGGACGCGAAGTAGCAGTCCCCAGCTCCCCGACCCCGCGGCGCGATCGCGTCCGCCCAGCCGGGGCGGTGACACTCGAGCAGCGAGTCGCGCGCGCCGAGCGCGAAGATCAGCGACGGTCCACCGAACCACACGTCACCCTGTGGATTCGCACGCTCCGAGCGCACACGGTCGTATACCTCCTGCGACCCCATGTCGAGCCAGCGCACGTCTACGTCCGGACGTGCCGCCTCGAAGCGGCGTTCGAACAGCGTGAGGAGATCGCGGCCGTGGGGAGAATAAACGACGAGCGGAGTGCGGTGATCGCTCGAGCACCCTACCAGAGTCAAAATGGCGAGCGCCATTGCGTTCGTACTACGGAACATTGCGCCGCCTGAGTCCCAGCAGATTGGCAAACAGCCGATACGCCCCAGGCACTCCCGCCGGCAGCTGCCGGAAAAAGCTCAGCCCCGTGTAGACGTACGTGCCTCGGCCGACCGGCGCGACCAGCAGCCCGCCCTTGAGCTCAGCGGGAGGCGGTCCCGGATCGTGCGTCTCGAGCAGCGGTACGTAAGTCGAATCCCAGTCGTGCGCGAAGTAGAGACCGCGCTCCTGCACCCAGTCGCGCCAGTCCTCCGAGCCGATCTCGTTGGGATAATGGAAGACGGGATGGGCAGGATCGAGCGGGGTCACCGGCGCGTTTTCGTCGGTCACGCGGTCGTGCGGGCGCGCGATCCGGAGCGGGAACGGCGCGAAGCCGCCCTCCACGAACGGGTACTGCTGATACTGCACGATCAGCAGGCCGCCGTTCTTCGCATAGTCGAGGAGGCGGCCGTTGTTGGCGACGAGCGCGGGCTCGGTCTCGTACGCTCGGCTACCGATTACGATGGCGTCGTAGCGCGACAGATCGCCGCGCGCCAGGGAGTCGGGACTGAGCAGCTCGACCGGCACGCCGACGGCGAGCAGGGCCTCCGGAACCCGATCCGCCGCGCCACGCACATATCCGACCCGCGAGAGCGCCGGCAGCGCGATCCGCGCCGCCCGGATCTGCGCCACCGAAGCGCGCGCCAGCGCGCGCGGGCGGATGTGGGGATAGTCGATGATCTCGAGCCAGCCCTCGTGGCGGCGTCCGTCACCGCCCGTCGCTGCCGCGCGCAGCTCGTACGCACCCGGCACGAGACTCTCGGTCGGGGGGGGCGCGAGCGCCACCACGGCGCTCTTGGCTTCATCCTCGCGCGCGAAGGCGAGGCTCTCGGCGGGGACGGGCGGCCAACCACGGGACGGGGTGACCTGGGTCCGCGCGATTGCCGGCGTGGCCCGTGAGCGATTGGTCACGGTGATCGTGAAGCGCCGCGGTGCTCGTCCCGTTCCATCGATGGGCCACAGCACCTCTTCGGGTGCGACCGCGACGTCCAGATCACGCGTGACGAACAGGGGCCGCCGGATCTCGCCGATCGCCTGATCGCGATAGCGGTACACGACCTCGCGCGTGAGCGTCACCGATTCGCCCGCGATAATCAGCCGCACGCGCGCGTTCACCGGCGGCGGCTCGAACGGAAGGCCGCGCACGTCCGCGGCGACGCCGGTCCAGTCGTAGAGTCCCCCGCCGTTGGTACGCGGCCGCTGCAGGAAGTAGGGTTGCGAGCGTTCCGCGTCGCGCGCCACCGTCACGATAAATCGCCGGCCGCTCAGCGCACCCGGGGCGACCGTGGGAGCGCCGACATCCAGACGGTCCACCACCCACCCCAGCGGCACGCCTACCGCGACGCTGTCCACACGCACCGCGCTGTCGCCCGCATTCCAGACCACGACCTCCGCCTGCAGCCGCTGGCCCTGGGTGACGATGCCATCATCCGCCGTCCCGTCGATCGACACGCCCGCCGCCGCCGCGATGGCGCGCTCCAGCAGTGCCCGCTGCTCCGCATCAGCTCCGCCCAACACACGCAGCGCGCGCGTCAGATACTGGAGCGCGGCGGCGGGCCGCCACGGTGTGAGCGCCGCACGGGCGGAATCGATGAGCGCCGCATAGCCCGCCACGTGCACTGTGGTGTCCACACCCGCGAACAGGGAGGACTCTCTGCTGCCGGTGCTCACGCCCTGCTTGGTCTCGACCAGCGCCACCCGCGCCGTGCTCGGCCCGGGCCGCTGCAGTTGGCCCATGTCCTGGGAGCGGTGGCGGCTGCGGCTTGCCATCGCGATCTGGTAATAGGAGTAGCCGAGGATCGGGTCGAGCGTGCCGACGGGAAGCGCCAGCGTCGTTGCCGCGCTGTCGCCACGTGTCGAGCGATAAAACTTCGCCGGACCGCCCGCCGAGTCGCGCAGCAGATCGAACGCCTGCCGCGCAATGATCGCGGAGACCTGATGGTGGCCGTGGCCATCGGCCGGGGTGCCGGAGAATACTGCGACGATGATCTGCGGCCGGAAGCGACGGATGACGTCGACGACGTCTTTCAGAATCGAGTCGCGCGGCCAGAACCGGAACGTCTCCTCGGCGGACTTGGAGTACCCGAAGTCGTAGGCGCGGGTGAAAAACTGGCGCGCGCCGTCGAGCTCGCGGGCGGAGAGCAGCTCCTCGGTGCGGATGACCCCGAGCTCCGGCCCGAGCTCGGGGCCGATCAGGTTCTGACCGCCTTCGCCGCGCGTGAGGGAGAGGTACGCGGCCTGCGCGCCCATCCCGCGCGACAACAGCACCAACAGCTGGGTGTCCTCGTCGTCGGGATGGGCGCCGATCATGAGCACGCGTTTGTTGGTGCCGAGCTGCCGCAATGCGCTGGCCAATGCGGTGACGCCGCCGGTGCCGGGCGGGGCCAACTGCCCCAGCCCGGCACCGGCGGCGCCGATACTAAGGAAGAGCGCGAGCCCGAGCGCTAGTCGAAGCGGTCTCACTACTGGGAAACGTACACAGTGCCGCTCTTCATAACGAACTTGACCCGCTGCAGTTCCGTGATGTCCCGCGTGGGGTCGCCTGCGACCGCGATGATATCCGCAAACATCCCGGGAGCGATCGCGCCGAGGTTCTGTTCCTGGCCCAGCAGCGCCGCGGCGACTGACGTGCCGGATTGAATCGCCTGCATCGGCGTCATGCCGTACTGCACGTAGTACTCGAATTCCTTCGCCTGATTGATCTCCGTCCACGGGAATCCGCCGACGTCAGTCCCCAGCGCGATCTTGACGCCCTTGCGGAGCGCACGGGCGAACGCGCGGCGCTCGAGGTTGACCAGCGCCGGCCACACCCCGCCCCGTGGGAGAACATGCACACCAACGGTGACCGTGGGGACCCAGTACACGTTGTTCCGCACCATCGCGTCCATCAGCGAATCGGTGAGGCCGTCGCCGTGCTCGATCGAGTTGACACCGGCCCGCAGCGCGGCGGCGATGCCGTCGGATCCGATCGCGTGGGCGGCAACGCTCCGCCCCAACCGGTGCGTTTCCTCCACGATCGCCCGCGCTTCGGCATCGGTGAAGTTGACCCAGCTGTGCAGCACGCTGTCGGGACCGAAGAAGTAGCGCCGGTCACTGTAGTACTTGATCCAATCGGCGCCGTGCTGTACCTGCTCACGCACCGCGAGCCGGGCGTTGTCGACGCCGTCCACCGTCTGGACGCCGTGGGGCAGCTCGATCTCCCAGTTCGGCGTCCCGATCGGGTACATCCCGGTCGGGGCCATGGCGCGCGTCGAAGCGAAGATGCGCGGTCCCGGGATCTCGCCGCGGTTCACGGCCAGCTTCACGTCCACGTCGGCGTACATCGCGCCTTCGGTCTCGACGTCGCGGAGCGCGGTGAACCCGTGCTCCAGCGCAATGCGAGCGTTGCGGGCGGCGAGGATGGCACGGTAGGGGATCGACTGCTTGAGCAGCTGGTCCTCGTACTCCTGGGAGGTGATGTCGCCCTGGAGTAAGAGGTGCGTGTGCATATCGATCAATCCGGGCAGGACGGTCATCTGCGAGAGGTCGATCACCCGCGCGCCGCGTGCCTGGGATTCGATCTGCGCGACCGGCCCGATGGCCCGGATGCGATCACCCTCGATCAGAATCCCCATATTGGTCTGGACCCGGTCGGAGCGGCCATCGATCAGGCGACCGGCCTTGATCAGGACGGGGGCCGGGGGCGGCGGGGCGGCGACCGGAGCCTGCGCGCCGAGGGGCATGGCGATGAGCGCGAGAAACAGCACGTGACGCACGACACAGCCTCCTGGTGAACGGGCCGGCAAATCTAGCCGGGCTCCCGGGTGGACGGTAAGCTTGGCGGACGCCCTTCCTCATCACGTACGGAGGCCTCGATGGCGGCGATGACCTCAGCGGTGCGCGTAAGGTGCGAATGCGGAACGTCGTATGACCTCAAGGACGAGTTCGCGGGCAGGCTGTCGCCGCGCCTCGGCGCCGTCCCCCGGGGGGACTCCGCTGCTACATTACGGACATGACGACCACCGCTCTCAAACCACAGCGCCCCGCCCCGGTCAGCGCCGATGAAGCGCGCGACGTCGCCGAAGCCGCGCGCGAGCAGGAGTGGGCGGCGCCGAGTTTCGTCCGCGATCTGTTCCTCGGCAAGCTGCGGATGGACTTGATCCATCCCTATCCCGAGCAGGACCCTGAAGAAGTCGCGCGCGCCAAGCCCTTCCTCGACAAACTCGAGCGATTCCTGCGGGAGAAGGTAGACTCGGATCGGATCGACCGCGAAGGCGAGATCCCCGAGGACGTCATCGCGGGTTTGAAGCAGCTCGGCGCGTTCGGCATCAAGATTCCCCGCGACTACGGCGGCCTCGGCCTCTCCCAGCTCTCCTACATGAAGGCGATCGAGCTCGTGTCGTCGGTGGATGGCTCCCTTACCGCGCTCCTCTCCGCGCACCAGTCGATCGGCGTACCCCAGCCGCTGAAGATGTTCGGCACCGAATCCCAGAAACAGAAATACTTCCCGCGCCTCGCGAAAGGCGCGATCTCGGCGTTTGCGCTCACCGAAAACGGCGTCGGCTCGGACCCGGCGGCGATGGAGACGAGCGCGATCCCCAGCGACGACGGCGACGCCTGGATCCTGAACGGCGAGAAACTGTGGTGCACGAACGGCACCAAGGCCGAGCTCATGGTCGTGATGGCGCGCACGCCGTCGAAGGTGGTGCGGGGCAAAGAGAAGAAACAGATCACCGCCTTCATCGTGGAATCGGATTGGCCCGGCGTGGAGGTCGTGCACCGCTGCCATTTCATGGGCCTCAAGGCGCTCTACAACGGCGTGATGCGCTTCACCAACGTCCGCGTACCCAAGGAGAATGTGCTGTGGGGCGAGGGCAAGGGCCTGAAGCTCGCGTTGATCACGCTCAACACGGGACGGCTCACGCTGCCGATTTCGGCGGTCGCGGCGGGGAAGCGCTGCCTGGAGATCGCGCGCCGCTGGGCGGCGGAGCGCGTGCAGTGGGGCCGGCCGATCGGCCAGCACGACGCGATCGCGCAGAAGCTCGGCACGATGGCCGCGAACACGCTCGCGATGGAGGCGGTGGCCGAGCTGTGCGGTGCGATGGCGGAACGGGGCGGCTACGACATCCGACTCGAGGCGGCGATCGCCAAACTCTATAACTCGGAGGCGGGCTGGCGGATCATTGACGACACCGTGCAGATCCGCGGCGGCCGCGGCTACGAGACCGCCGACTCGCTGCGCGCGCGCGGCGAAGCGCCGGTCCCCGTCGAGCGCATGCTCCGCGACTTCCGCATCAACCTGATCTTCGAGGGCTCGTCGGAGATCATGCACCTCTTCATCGCGCGCGAAGCGGTGGACAAGCATCTGCAGGTCGCGGGCGACGTCGTGATGCCGGGGAAAACCCTCGGCGAGCGGCTCGCGGGCCTCGCGCGCTCAGCGGCGTTCTACGGCTGGTGGTACCCCTCGCGCTGGCTCGGCTGGGGGCGTTGGCCCCGCTACGCCGAGTTCGGGCGGCTCGCGGGCCACGTCCGCTTCGTCGAGCGCAGCGCGCGCCGGCTGGCGCGGGGCGTGTTCCACTCGATGGTCCGTTTTGGTCCCAAGCTCGAGCAGCGGCAATCGGTGTTGTTCCGTCTGGTGGACGTCGGGGCGGAGCTGTTCGCCATGGCCGCCACCTGCGCCCGCGCGCAGGCGCTACTCGCGCGCGACCGCTCGCCAGAAGGGGGCCAGCGCGCCGTCCGCCTCGCCGACGTGTTCTGCCGCCAAGCGCGCCGCCGCGTGCGCGCGAAATTCGCCGGGCTGCGTCGCAACGAGGACGTGCCGACGTATCGCCTCGCCCAGGAGATCCTGGCCGGCGAACATCGGTGGTTGGAGCGCGATATCGTGGAGCTGGATTCTTAGGCGGTTAGGCAGCCTGGTGGGCGATCATGATGCTCTTCAGGCGCTCCGGTGCGTCGGCTCCCGCATCGCCATACGGAGCCGGGTGGCCCTCGGCCTCCATGATCACACTCGGACATACCAGAGGGTATTGCCGCGCCCGGATGCGGTCGGCCGCGGGCTGGGCCGCGACCGGCGCCGCGATCACCACCTCGCGGGCGCCCAGCTGCTCGGCGGCGCGCGCCGCGGCCAGCACCTTCCAGGGATAGACGATTTGCCCGTCTACAATCACCGCGGTGCGTCCTTGCAGGCTCTTCACGGGACGCTGCGTGCGGTACAGTACGAGGTCCTGCTTGACCCGCGCGCGCGATTCATCGATCGCGGCCTGGAGCTTCTCGAGCAGGTTCATGCCCGGCTGGAAGTCGGGGTCCATTTCGGCGGGCGCCGACTCGGCCATCGCGCCGATGGGCGCGAGATTCGCGCCCAGCTTGATGAACGAGGCGACGATGACGTCGAACTGGGCGCCCATGGCCTTCGCCGCATTGGCCGCGATCTCCACGCCCTCGGGGGTGATGCCCAGGAGGATGCACGCCTGATAGCCCCGGCCCGCGAGCTGCTGGCCGAGCAGAGCCCCCGCGCTGGAGCGCGTGGGATAGAGACTGGGGCGAGGGGGCGAGGGGGGAGGCGCGCTCACGGTGCGCCAAGATAGGAAAGCTGGCCCGCCCCCGCCAGCGGCCCGAGCCTCGCTGGCGCAGGTTATCTTTCCCGCGCACTCAAACCAGGATTCCGTAGTGCCGAAGGACACCCTTACCGTCGTCGACAACCGCACCGGCAAGACGTTCGAGCTCCCGATTCAGGACGGGACCATCCGCGCGGCCGACCTGCGGCAGATCAAGGCCTCGCCCGACGACTTCGGGCTGATGAGCTACGACCCGGCGTTTATGAACACGGCGGCATGCCGCAGCGCGATCAGCTACATCGACGGCGACAAGGGGATTCTCCGCTACCGCGGGTACCCGATCGAGCAGCTCGCCGAGCACAGCACATTCCTCGAGACGGCTTACCTGCTGTTGCACGGCGAGCTGCCGTCGGCCGCGGAGCTCGATTCCTGGGTGTACAACATCACCCACCACACGATCATCCACGAGAACATCAAGAAGTTCATCGACGGCTTCCACCACGACGCGCACCCCATGGGGATGTTCGTCAGCACGGTGGCCGCGCTCTCGACGTTCTATCCCGACGCCAAGCTGATCGCGAACGAGGACTCGCGCCGCGACCAGATCTTCCGGCTGATCGCCAAAAGTCCGACGTTGGCGGCGTTCGCGCACCGCCATTCGGTCGGGATGCCGTACGCGTACCCCGACAACGACCTCAGCTATACCGGCAACTTCCTGAACATGATGTTCAAGGCGACCGAGGTGAAATACGCCCCTCACCCCGTCTTGGAGCGGGCGCTGGACGTGCTGTTCATTCTCCACGCCGACCACGAGCAGAACTGCTCGACGAGCGCGATGCGCGGCGTGGGCTCCGCTCACGCCGATCCCTACTCGTGCATGGCGGCGGCGGCAGCGGCGCTGTACGGGCCGCTCCACGGCGGCGCCAACGAAGAAGTCCTGCGCATGCTGCGCGAGATCGGCTCGATCGACGCCATCCCCGCCTTCATCCAGCGGGTCAAGAAGGGCGAGGTCCGGCTCATGGGCTTCGGGCACCGGATCTACAAGAACTACGACCCGCGCGCCAAGATCATCAAGCGCACGGCCGAGCAGGTGTTCGACGTGACGGGGAAGAACCCGCTGATCGACATCGCGTTGGAGCTCGAGCGCATCGCGCTGCAAGACGAGTACTTCGTCACGCGGAAGCTCTATCCCAACGTGGATTTTTACTCAGGGATTATTTACCAGGCGATGAAGTTCCCGCTGGACATGTTCCCAGTGCTGTTCGCCATCGGCCGCACGCCGGGCTGGCTGGCGCAGTGGCAGGAGATGCTGCTCGACAAGGAACAGAAGATCGCCCGGCCGCGGCAGGTGTACATCGGCCCGCCGCAGCGGGACTACGTGCCTATCGAGAAACGGACCTGACACGTCAGGAGGCGTCCCCCACATGCCCACCTACATCATGCTGTCGAACCTGACGGACGAGGGCGCCAAGGCGCTCAAGGCCAATCCCAAGCGGCTGCAGGAAGTGAACAAGGAGATTGAAAAGTTCGGGGCCAAGGTCACGGCGCAGTACGCCGTGCTCGGCCCCTATGACTTCGTCAGCATCATGGAGTGCCCCGATACCGAGACGATCGCGCGCGTCTCGGTGGAGCTGTCATCGCGGGGCACCGTCCACCTGCTGACGCTGCCCGCCGTGCCCATCGCGAACTTCGTCCGGAATCTGAAGGGCTAGGCTACCGCCGCCGCGTCGCGCCGCGCCGGGGCCGGAGCGACCGCTCCGGCTTCGGCACTTCGGCATCGAAGGCTCTGGGCTGGAGCGGCGGCACCGACGGCTCGAACCCCGGAATCACTTCGCGGGGAAACCGCTGCCCGATCAGCTTCTCGACATCCGCCATCAGCAGCCACTCGTCGGGTGAGATCAACGTGAGGGCGAGACCGCGGGCCCCCGCGCGGGCGGTCCGCCCGACCCGGTGCACATACACCTCCGCGTCGGTCGGCACGTCGTAATTGACGACCATGCGGATCCCGTCCACGTCGATCCCCCGCGCCGCGATGTCGGTCGCCACAAGGATCTCCGCCGTGCCGGCGCGGAACTGGTCCAGCGTGCGCTGGCGCTGGCTCTGCGCCTTGTCGCCGTGGAGCGCGTTGGCGCCGATCCCCTCACGCCGCAGATGCGTGACGAGCTTGTCGGCACCGTATTTCGTCCGCGTGAACACGAGGGTCTGACCGGCGGGCTTCGCCTTTAGAATCGAGGCGAGCGCGCCCTTCTTCTGCAGCTTGTCCACCGCGATGATCACGTGCTCGATCCCATCGGCGGGCTGCGCGCGCTTGCCGATCTCCACCGACGCATGCCCGTTCAAGGCGCGGCGCGCCAAAGCGTCCACTTCGGGAGAGATCGTCGCCGAGAAGAGCATCGTCTGGCGCGCCGCAGGCAACGCGTTGAGGATGCGGCGCACGTCGGGGGCGAACCCCATGTCGAGCATGCGGTCAGCCTCGTCGAGCACGAGGACCTCGAGCTTCGAGAAGTTGACGTGGCCACGCTCCATGTGATCGAGCAGGCGGCCCGGTGTGGCCACGACGATATCGGCGCCATGGCGCAAAGCGCGGGTCTGGGGCTCCATCCCGACGCCGCCGTACACCGCGGCGCCCTTGAGATGCGTGTGGCGTCCGTACGCGCGAATGCTGGTGACGACCTGCTCGGCCAGCTCCCGCGTGGGAACGAGGACCAGGGCCCGCAAAACGCCACGATCGCCGTCCGCGAGCCGTTGGAGAATGGGCAAGACGAACGCCGCCGTCTTACCGGTGCCGGTCTGGGCGGAACCGATGAGGTCGCGGCCGGCGAGCGCCAGTGGAATTGCTTCCAGCTGAATGGGGGTGGGTTGCGAATAACCTTCGTCCGCGACTGCGCGGACGAGCTCGGGCGCTAGGCCCAAAGCGGTGAATGGCATAGTACTCCTTTACTGCACACACGCGCGCTGCGGGTGACGGAGTGCCACCTCATCGCAACGACGCCTTCGATTGGGAACCTGGGGAAGAGGCCGGACGTGTGTTCAGCGCCGGAGCCCGCTCCTGAGCGGGACCGTCCTACGGGAGGATGCCAGCTCGCGGTTCTTTGCGAGGGGAAAGATAGCGACCCGACAGACGAAAAAGAAGGCCTAGTGCGCCCCTGCACCCACCACTGGTTCGGTTCCCCACCACCACATCTTGGGCAACGTCCGCTGGCGCGGCCAAATCTCGTTCAGCGTCTCCCCCTCATACAGCCGCCCGTTTTTCATGACGTAGCGCACCGTGTTCGTGTTGTGGATGTCCTCGAGCGGGTTGGCGTCGAGGACGATCAGATCGGCGAGCTTCCCCGGCTCCAGCGAGCCCAGGTCCTGCTCCATGCCGATCGCGTTCGCGCCGTGGATCGTGGCCACGCGCAGCACGTCGTGGTTCGACATCCCGCCTGCCGACATGGCCCAAAGCTCCCAGTGGTCGCCCAAACCGTCGAGCTGACCGTGGCCGCCGAGACCTACGTGGCCGCCGGCTTGTAGGATCGCGTTCGCTCCGGCGGCGATGCGCGGGAACACGTACTGGTTCTCCCGGAACCACGGCCGCCGCTCGGCGCGCTGATCGATCTCTTCATGTGGTACGAAACGGCGCACCTTCGCATTGTCGTGAATGTCGTTGCGCTCGTAGAAGAAGTTCTCACTCCACGGCCCGCCGTACGACACCAGCAGCGTGGGCGTGTACGTGATCCCCGACTGCGCGATTAACTGCACCGCATCCTTGTAGAGCGGCATGATGGGGTAGCTGTGCTCGGACCCCGGGTAGCCGTCGAGCACCGCCGTCAGGTTCATCTTGAAGTCGAGCCCGCCCTCGATCGTGGGCATCAGGCCCAGATCCTTCGCCGCCATGATCACCCACTGCCGCTGCTTGCGGTTCCCCGTCATGTACATCTTGATCGTGTTGATGCGGTAGAACTCGCTGTAGCGCCGCAGCGCGTTGCGCGTGTCGTCGAGGCTTTTGAAGTCCTCGTCCCAGAAGACGCCGGGGCCGGTATGGAATATCCGCGGGCCGAGGATCTCGCCCGTTTCGACGAGATCGGCGTAGGTCAGGACGTCGGTGGTGGACGTCTGTGGGTCGCGTGTCGTCGTCACGCCCCACGCGAGATTCGCGAGGTACTTCCAGACCTGATTCTCGTGAATGCCCCACGTGGGCCAGGGGTGCGCGTGGACGTCGACGAACCCGGGAACGATCGTTTTGCCCGAGACGTCGATCACCCGCGCGCCGCCGGGCGCATCGCCACGGGCGCCTACCGATACGATACGGTTGCCCGTGACGACGACGTCGCCGTTCTCGATGACTTCGTCGCCCTTCATCGACACGATTCTGGCGCCGCGGAGCACGACCGACCCCTGCGGCACGTCGCGCGGGACACGGATCGTGACGTCCACCCGCTGGGGCTCGTAGGCGGGCAGCTTGGTGAGCGAGTCGGACCGCGCCTTAAGGCGTTTCTGCACCGAGTCGGGGAGCGCCTTGATGCTGTCGCTCTTCAGGGAATCGGCGCGCAGCGAATCCGTTTGCGTCTTCAGCCGGTCGAGGGAATCGGCCACAGCGGGATCCCACTGCAGGAACGAGCGTCCGATCGACCAGTATGTCCGGCGGGCGTCGGGCGTCCAGCCGACGAAGTCGCCACCGATCATCGTGAGCCGCTTCGCCGGGAAGGCGGCCGACGACGGATCCGACACGTTGATCGCGGGCGTTTGACCGCCCACGAACGGCAGCGTCACGAGGTAGACATAGTTCCCGACCTGCGCGAGCACGCGGTCCGAGTCGGGGCTGATGATGATCTCCCCGGCCGGCTCGGGCTCGGCGCCAGGACCCGGATAGGTGTAGCCGGTCACCTTGACGTGCGCGCGGCGGTCTGTCCCGTCGTAGCGCATCGAGACCAGCCCTTCCGGCCCCTCGTAGATGTAGATGCGGTTCGGATCGCGGCTGAAATGCGGCCGCCCCCAAGCGTTGATCGGTGAGATGCGCGTGGTCGCACCCCCTGCCGCCGGCACCCACACGATTTCGTAGCCCGGCCCGAAGTGCTCGGTGGTGCGCGGCGCGCGCGGCCCCTTCACCGCCACGATGCGCTGGCCGTCGGGTGACCAGACCGGCGTGTCGTAGAACGCCGTGTCCGCCGTGAGCCGCACAGGACGCCCGCGACCCCCTGCGTCCGCCCGGATCTTGTTGAGCGTGCCGCCCTGGTCGGTCCAGGTCACGTAGGCCAGCCACTGCCCGTCCGGCGACCACGCCGGCACTTGCTCCTTCACGGTGTCGGTCGTCAGGCGTCGCGGCGTGCCGCTCGGCAGGTCCATCACGTACAGCCGGTCCAGCGCGCTGAAAGCGAGGCGGCGCCCGTCGGGCGACGGGTTGGCATTGCGGATCTGGCGGACCAGGACGGCACCGGTGTCTACCCGGATGGGGATATGCACCATCGGGCCGAGCTGCTGCTCGACGTTGGCGGTGAACGGGACCTCCGTGACCTGACCGGAGGGCACCGCCACACGGCGGATCTTGCCGCCATACGAGACGATCAAGGCCTGGCCGTCGGGGGTGAACGAGGCACCGGGATAGAGGTCGCGCGTGAAGCGGGATTCCTGGTCGTCGCGAGTGACGGGATAGACGAGCCACTTCTCGTCGCCTGACGCCAAGTCGCGGAGCCGCAGGCCCGTCTCGGCGTCGTATCGGGTCGCGTACACGAGCCACTTGCCGTCGGGTGAGAGCACGGGACGCATCGCGCTCCCGTACAGGTCGGTCTGGGGGAATAGCTTGCCCGTCTGGCGGTCGTAGATGGCGAGCTGCCACAATGGGTACTGCAGGTTGTAGCCGAACCCGCCGCGGTGGCGCGATACCCAGATATAGCGCGGATCCTTGCCGAACGCCGCGCCCAGCGTGTTCATCGCCGGTGGAATGCCCGGCCCCGGCGGCGGTACGCGCAGCATCGCGGCCCCCGACCCGCCGTCCTTGTGAATCAACCACAGCTCGTAGACGCTGCCGAGCACGCCGCTCGTTCGCGACACGACGATGTAGTTGCCCTCGGGCGTCCATTCGGGCGACGCGTACAAATTGTTCGTCCCTTTGGTGAGCGCTTTCGGATTGGCGCCGCTCGCATCGCAGAGCCAGATGTTCTCCGCTCCGCTGCGATCGGATAGGAACACGATTCGCTTGCCGTCCGGGGACCAGCGCGGCTGGGAGTCGAACGCCGGGCCAGACGTGATCCGCGTGGCGGTGCCGCCGCCGATGGGGAGCGTGTAGAGATCGCCGAGCAGCTCGAAGACAATCGTCTTGCCGTCGGGCGAGACGTCGAGCGATAGCCACGTGCCCTCGGACGTCTCGAAGTTGACGTTGCGCGTCATGGCGAGCGGCAGATCTTCGTTCTTCTTCTTGGTAGTATCGCGTTTCGTCGTGTCGACCGCGGGGGGGGGTTGCTGTGCGACAACGAACGGGGCCACGGGAAGGACGTGGGACAGCGCGACGGCAGCAAACGTCGCGGCGAGCAAGCGGCGCATGGGCGCGATTCTCCGGCGAGAGGAACGACGGCGCGTGGGAACGGTGGAAACTGGAGGACAGCAAAAAGGCGGTCAAGGTGACCCTTGACCGCCTTCTTTTGAAACGTCAGATGCTGAGGGCTCTGACCTGCCGCGGTGCCGGCTCCTGGGAGCGCAGCACGATGCGCATCGCGTTCGTGTCCAGATCGATTTCCCACGCCGCGATCCGGGGACGGACGAACTCGTCGCCGTCGGCCGGGGTGAGACTCTCGGGCGTCGCATCGAGGAACTCCATCAGCTTCATCCGTTTCTCGAGATACGTGCACCCGTCCCGGCTCGCCGCGATGCGAATCCCGACATCGTCGTCGAGCTGGCGGCGGACGAAGCCCTGGGCGATTTCCAGCAACCGACCGACGATCACCCGCTCGAGCGGGACACCGTCCTTGCGGCCGAGTCGCCGCGCCAGCATACGCGCGCGGGCGGGGTCGGCGCACAGGTCAAGCAGCTGATCCCGTACGTCAGGGTGCGGGCGCCGCCGGCTCTTCGTCTCGCCATCCCGCTCCGCTTTGGCGCAGGTGGGCAGGTCGTTGCGGTGCAGCTTGAGAAACTTGGTCATCGGCGCGTAGACATCCATGCGGCCCGGGGCCGGGGGACGCCGCCGTCCGGCGACGAGATCGGAGATGTAGATTTCGGACACCTGAACCGCGTCCGCCAACTCGCGCGGGGTACGCTTCAGCTCGCGCAACCGGCGCCGAACGAGTTCACCGACTTTGACGGGGCGCTTCAGGGGGAGGGCTGCCGCCATGTAGGCTCCTTAGTGTTACGTAATGAAACGCCCGCAGGTGCATCAGCAAGGCGCACACTGCGGGCTGATGGACGGACAATATCGCTAAATGAAGGTCAAAACGGTAGCTCTGCCGGCTTAATCCCTCCGCCGAGAGCCCACCTCGCCAACCCTGCAGCGGTCCCGCACCAGCCTGGCCCCGGGGGCTTCTGGACGGTGCCATTGTCGTGATACAGTTGAATCACATATATGGATACACTAGTGACTACCATGCTGCGCCGGGCAGGTTGGGTATTGCGCGCCATCGCGGGACGCGCGCCGTCGCCCGCGCCGGTCCCTGCCGGCCCGGGCGTGCTGCCCGCCTATGCGGCGCTGGCCCGCTTCCGCACCGGCGCAACCGCGCTCGAACCTCGCCTCCAACTGCTCGTCACGCAGCTCGCGGCAGAGCACAGTCACTGCCGCTGGTGCATCGAGCGCGGGCGGCACTTGTGGCGCGAAGCACTGCTCCCGGCGGAGGTCCTGCGTGTGCTGCGGCAATACGCCACCAGCCCGCTCTTCTCGAATCGAGAACGCGCGGCGCTCACGTTCGCGGAAGCCGTGACCCGGTATAGCGACGCGACTGGGGGCATGCCGGTGGAGCCCCTTGCCGCGGCGCGCGCGCACTTCAGCGAGGCCGAGGTGGCGGCACTCACCGAGGCCGTGGCGGCGATGCACTTCTTCAATCCGATCACCGGCGCACTCGGCGCCGACGTGCAACCGTGCGTGCCGCCGCCTCACCTTTCCGCCCCGCACCCGGCCGGGCGCCCCTCGTCGATTCGAAACTTCTGGCTGTGAAGCGACGCCCCCCCACCCCGCGCGGCCGCCCTGACCCAGGCGAGACCCCCGGGACGTCGAGCGGTCCCGGCAGCCGTTGGCTACTGCTCATTCACCAGCTGCCGCCCAAGCCTGACTACTTCCGCGTGAAGATCTGGCGGCGCCTCCAACGGATCGGGGCGGTGGCGATCAAGAACTCGGTGTACGTGCTGCCCTGCACCGATCAAGCGAGCGAAGACTTCCAGTGGATCCGCAAGGAGATCACTGCGGGAGGGGGCGAGGCGTCGGTGTGCCGGGCGGCGTTCGTGGACGGCCTGTCAGATCAGCAAATCGAAGCGCTATTCCGAGTGGCCCGGGACGCGGAGTACGCAGACCTCGCGCAAGCCGCCGAGACCCTCGCCACTCGCACTACGGCGGACGGAGAACGCCGTCCTCAGCTTGAGGCGGAGACGGCGCGGCTCGAGCGCCGCTTCCGCGAGGTCGCGGCGCTGGATCACTTCGGCGCCTCCGGCCGTCATCCGCTCGAGGCGGCGCTCGCCCGGCTCAAGACGCCGACACGTGCACGCCGCCGCGCTCCCCGGGATCGCCATAGCCGGGGGCAGGCGTGGGTGACGCGCAGCGGCGTGCACGTAGATCGGATCGCGAGCGCATGGCTCATTCGACGGTTCATCGACCAGGAGGCACGATTCGAGTTCGTCGCGGACGACCGCAGCCCCCCCCCCGGGGCCGGCACCCTGCGCTTCGACATGTTCGAGGCCGAATACACGCACGAGGGCGATCGCTGCACGTTTGAAACGCTGCTCACGCGGTTTGGACTGGATGACCCTGCGCTGCGCGCCATCGGCGAGATGGTGCACGACGTCGATTGCAAGGATGGGAAGTTCGGGCGCGATGAAACGGCCGGCTTCGAGCGACTTATCGCCGGTCTCGTCAGACGCAACGCAAGCGATGCGGCGCGGCTGGAGCGTGGAGCGGCGGTGCTCGATGACTTTTACGAATCATTTGGCGGAGCCGGGAAGCCGAGACGGCGTGCCGCGAAGCAGCGCGGCCGTCCCCACTAGAATGATCACCGCAAAACTGAACCACTGAATCGCATAGGACAGGTGCGGGCCGTTGTCCATCACCGGCGCCGGCCAGCGCCGGGGCAGGCCGCGTGCAGCCGCGGGAGCATCCTGCTGAATGACGAAGGGAAGGAAGCCGGCTGGATCCACGTCGCCGCGGCCGCGAGGGGGGACGAGCGCCAGCCCTTCGACCATCGCGGTGTCGGTCTCGCGGTAGGCCCCCTGGTCCACATGGAAAGCATCCGGCGACGGCACCCAGCCGCGGTCCACGAGGACCGCGGAGCCGTCGGGGAGTCGTAGGGGGGTGACCAGGGTCACGCCGGGCGTTCCCTCGAAACTCCGGCCCGGCCACACCCGCTCGTGCGCGTAGTCGTAGACGCCCCGGGCCAGGACGCGACGTTGACGTGCCGTGTCTGCGGGGATGCCCGGCCCGCGCACTTCGAGCGGCGGCAGGGCAAGGCGCGCGGCGACTTGGGCGTTCCGGGCGCGGCGTTGCGCGAGCCGGTCGAGCTGCCACATCCCCAGCCGCACGCAGACGGCCGCGATGACCAGGGCGACCGCCGCGGCCACTACGTCCCGGCGCCGCACAACGCCAGTTTTTCCGCCCGGGTCAGCCGCCGAATGGCAGCCTCGCGCTTGAGCGCGGCGCTCCGGTCGGGCAGCGCCTCCCGATAGGCCAGCAACAGCGGGCGGCGCGAGCGCGTATACGCGCTCGCAGTCCCCGCTTCATGGGCACCCAGGCGGCGATCCAAATCGTTCGTGATTCCTGTGTAGAGCGAGCCGTCGCGGCAGCGTAGGAGGTAGACCATCCAGGTCACGGGTCCAAACTAGCGGCGCTCCGCACGCTGCGCCATTTTTGGCCCGCCGTGACCTCTCCCCCGCCCCCTCCACCTCCCCCGCTCGACCGCCGCCGCATCCTCGCCTGGTGCCTGTTCGATTTCGCGAACTCGGCCTACTCGGCGGTGATCGTCGCGACCGTCTTCAGCATCTACTACGTCTCGCACATCGTCGGCAACGAGCGTGGGCTCGGGGACCTGTGGTGGGGGCGTGCAATCTCGGCGTCGCTCCTGGGGGTGGTGCTGACGGGACCGGTGCTGGGCGCGCTCGCCGACCGCGCCGGATTCCGCAAACGCTTCTTCATCGCCTTCACACTGCTGTGCATCGCCTGTATCGCGCTGTTCACGACGCTCGGGCCGGGCATGGTGTTGCGCGGATTCGCCCTCATCGCGCTCGCGAACTTCGGCTTCGAGAGCTCGCAGATCTACTATAACGCGTACTTACCGGACATCGCGCCGCCGGACCGGCTGGGGACCGTCTCGGGCCTGGGCTTCGGCATCGGCTACCTGGGATCGATCGCCGGCCTGATCGTTGCGCTCCCGCTCGTCAACGCGCGGCAATTCGATTTGCTGTGGCTCCTCGTCGCGGCCTTTTTCGCCGTGTTCTCGATTCCCGCGTTCCTAGCGTTGCCGGGGGACCGGCCGCGCCCCGAGACGACCTTCAACATCCGGCGGATTTTCCGGGACGTCCTGGCGAATCGCGACCTGCGTCGCTTTCTGCTCGCGTACTTCGTCTACTTCGATGGCGTAGAGACCACGATCGTATTCTCGGGCATCTTCGCGGTGACGACGCTCAAATTCACGACGCCCGAGGTCATCAAGCTGTTTCTCGCTGTGCAATTCTCCGCCCTGACGGGGGCGTTGCTCCTGGCGCGCCCCACCGATCGGTGGGGCCCCAAGCGCGTGATCACGCTGACGCTGCTGCTGTGGATCGGTGTGTCGGTCGGCGCCTACTTCGCGCAGACGAAGTCGACGTTCGTGGCCGTGGCGGTCACCGCCGGGCTCGGCCTGGGGTCGATCCAGGCCGCGAGCCGGGCGCTGATGGCCTCGCTCATCCCCCCGGGAAAGGAATCGGAGCTGTTCGGGTTCTACGCCCTGTGCGGGAAATCGTCGTCAGTGCTTGGCCCGCTCGTGTTCGGCGCCGTGTCCTATCTCCTGGGCGGCGACCAACGCACGGCCGTCGTGTCGGTCGGGCTGTTCTTCGTCGTGGGCCTGGTGCTGCTGCAGCGCGTCAGGCCAGCTTCGCGTCCATCGTGATTTCGACGTTGCCCTGCAACGCCTTCGACACCGGGCAATTCTTCTTCGCGCCCTCGGCCGCCTGAAGGAACGCGGCCTGGTCGATGCCCGGGACCTTGCCCCGCACGTCTAACGCGCTGCGGGTGACTTTGGGCGCCCCATCCACCGTCTCGATCGTGACCGCCGCGCGCGTCTCGATGCGCTCGGGGGGGTGACCCGCCTTTTCCAGCGCCGCCGACAGCGCCATGCTGAAGCAGGACGCGTGCGCCGCCGCGATCAGCTCCTCGGGGTTCGAGCCCTTCGCGCCCCCGAAACGCGTGCCGAAGCTGAACGAACCGCTGAAGGCCCCGCTCTGCGCCTTGAAGCTGCCCTTGCCCTCCTTGAGCTTGCCTTCCCAGGTCGCGGTCGCATTGCTGGTCGCCATGATCAGTTTCCTCCGGTGGTGAGTGACGAACCGGGAATCTGGCGAGGCCCGTGCTCCTTCGCTACGCTTAGGCCTCCCCATGCTACGGAGCGAACCGAATGGCCACCAAGAAGGCGAAGCGGGCTGCCCCCAAGAAGCGAGTTGCCGCCACCAAGCGGCCGCCGCCACGCCGCCAGCCGGAAACGCTGCGGCTCCGGCGTATTCTGCCCTCCTTCACCACCACCGACTTGCAGCGCAGCATCGCGTTCTACCGCGACGTGCTGGGGTTTGTGATCGGCGAAGAGTGGCGGGAAGGCGGGGCGCTGATGGGCTGCGAGATCCAGGCGGGCGACGTGACGTTCATGCTAGGCCAGGACGACTTTGCCAAGGGCCGGGACCGGCCCAAGGGCCTCGGCACCCGCGTGTGGTGTCACACGGCGCAGGATCTGGACCGCCTAGCCGCCGATATCAAGGCGCGCGGCGGCGTACTCGATCAGGAGCCGCAGTTGATGTCCTGGGGCGACCGGGTCTTCATGATCTCGGACCCCGATGGCTTCAAGCTGACGTTCGTACAGGCGCGTTGACCGCATGTTTGCGCTGATTACCGTCATCACCCTGGCGACGCAGCAGTCCGTCGCCGACACCTCTCCCTTCCGCGCGCTCGCGCTGCCCGGAGCCACGCCCGTGCGCAGCGCGGCCGGCGCGCCGGGTCCGCGCTATTGGCAGCAACGCGCCGACTACACTCTCCGGGCGACGCTCGACACCGCGACGAACGTCCTCAAGGGCAGCGGCCGCATTTACTACGTCAATCGCTCCCCCGAAGCGCTTCCGTTCGTGTGGGTGCAACTCGACCAGAACCTGTTCGCGCCCGGATCGATCGCCCGTATCCTGAACCAGCCGCCGATGCACTTCGCGGGCGGCGTGATCTTCGACTTCAGCGGGAGGGGGTTCGTCGGCGGCATCACGATCGATCGCTTTGCGGCCGGCGGGCGACCCCTCGCCACCAAAGTCTTCGGGACAATGATGCGCGTAGAGTTGGCGCGTCCCCTCGCCCCCGGTGGCCGCATCACATTCGACGTCGCCTGGCACTTCCCCATTCCGACCTATGGGGCCGGCCGCATGGGTCGCGTGGGCTCGCGGTTTTACGAGCTGGGACAATGGTACCCGCGGATGGCGGTCTACGACGACGTGCACGGCTGGAATACGCTCCCCTACCTTGGCGCCGGCGAGTTTTATCTCGAATTCGGTGACTACGACGTGAGCCTCACGGTGCCGGCGGGATTCGTGGTTGCCGCGACGGGGGCCCTGGCAAATCCCACAGTGGTGCGCAGCCCGCAGGAACGCGCTCGCCTGGCGCGCGCGCTGGCCTCCGCCCAGGCGGTCCCCATCATCACGCGCGCCGAGGCGATCGCAAACGGCACGCGCCGCGTCCCTGGAACCAAGACGTGGCGGTTCACCGCGAGCGGCGCCCGCGACTTCGCGTGGGCCGCGGGACCCGACCTGCGTTGGGACGCCAGCAGCTGGGAAGGGGTCCTGATTCAGACGTTCTATCATCCCGACGCGACGCCGTGGGAAGAGGCGAACGGGATGGTGCGCTTCGCCCTCAAGCATTTCTCCACCGCGTTGGGACACTATCCCTGGCCGCAGATCTCGAGCGTCGAGGGGCTGATCGAGGGGATGGAATACCCAATGGTCATTTTCTGTCCCTCGCTTCAAAAGCGCGAAGACCAGTATTGGGTCCTCATGCACGAGCTCGGCCACCAATGGTTCCCGATGCAGGTGGGCTCGGACGAGCGGCGCTATCCCTGGATGGACGAAGGGTTCAATACGTTCGCGGACTACGACGCCGCGGAAGCCTTCTTCAAGGGCACGGCCTACGGCGACACGGTGCGGCGCGAGCTCCTGGGCGCCTACGCGGCAACGGCGATCCCCGGCAACGAGCAGCCGATGATCACCAAACCTGATGAGGTGCGCGAGCTGTACTGGACCGCCTACCAGAAGCCGGCGCTGATGCTCTCAATCCTGCGCGATGCCGTGGTCGGACGCGACGTGTTCGACCGCGCGTTTCGTCAATACACCCGGGCCTGGAAGGGCAAGCACCCGCAGCCGGCCGATTTCTTCCGCACGATCGCCAATGAGACGGGGCGCGACCTCGATTGGTTCTGGCGCAACTGGATCTTTACCACCGCCCGGCTCGACCAGGCGGTGGACTCGGTCACGCGGGGAGGAGAGGCAGGTGATTCGACGCTCATCTATCTCTCGAACCGCGGGCAGATGATCCTGCCGGTGACGTTGGAGCTACGCTACGCCGACGGCACCAGCGAAACTCGCAACCTGCCGGTCGAGACGTGGCACCTCGGCAGCCGCTTCACGTACCGAACGGCGACTCCGAAACGCGTCACGGGTGTGGTAATCGATCCGCGACACCTGTATCCCGACATTGCTCGGGAAAACAACGACTGGGGGGGAGGCCGCTAATTACTTCGGCTCGACCGGCATGCCTGCGTCGAGCCAAGCCTTCCACCCGCCGACGAGCGCGCGCGCCTTCGGCCAGCCCGCCTGTTGCAGCTCTCGCGCCACCCGGGCGCTTGTGGCTTCGTTGTTTCAGGCACAGTAGGCGACGAGCCAGTCGTGCCGCGGCAGCGCCAGCTCGGCGGCGCGCTGGGTCGCATCATCGGGCGGCAGCCGGATCGCGCCGCGCGCTTTGCGATCGCTCTCGTTCCACGCGCCGTCCTTGCGCACGTCCAGAAGCACGACGCGCTCGCCGCGCTGCTGCAGCGCCTTGAGCTCCTCGAGCGTGATCCGCTCCGTCGCCCGGCCTATACGCGAGCTGTCCAGCGGCACGGGCTCCGCCACACTCGCCGCCGTCCTCCTGCCGAACACCATCAACGCCCCGCCGTGCACGACGATCGACAGCAATACTACGAGCGCCGCCGGGGGGAAGAGGCGCTCGGCCCCCGGCAATCCGGCGAAGACGGGCAACAGGACCAGCAGCAGCGTTGACAGGGCGCGGGGCCCGAACCACACGATCAGCCGGCGACTGCGGGCGTCGAGTCCTTTGCGCGGGAGTGTCACGGCGAGCACCGCGGAGCGCGCGCCGAGCGCCACGGCGGCAAACGCGAGGCTGCGCCAGGAGACGCCCGTGAGCCCGGTCCAAATCAACGAACTGCCGAACGCGACGAAGGTGAACAACAGAAACATCTCGGCGGCCGCCTGGCCGAGATCGAGGAAGCAATCGCAGAGCTCCGCGTCCGACGCCGCGATCGTGAGGCCCGCGGCAAACGCGGCCAGGAAGCCGCTGCCGTGCGCCGCCTCGGCGGCGGCGTAGGCCGCAAAGGCGAGCCCCAGCGCGTAGAGCGACTCGTAGTCGCGCCGCACACCCATCCAGCGGCGCATTCGATCCAGCAGCGCCACGCCCACAAAACCGATCGCGACGCCGGTCGCGGGCCCGACGACGAACAGCTTGAGCCCTGCCGGAGCCCAGCCGGCCGCCGTTCCACCACCGGCGCGGAGCGCCATCGCGACGAGCACGATGGGAAGCAGCACGAGGTCGTTGAGCCCACTCTCGAGCGCCAGCACCTGACGCGCCGCCACAGGCACGTCTCTCCCGCGCAACAGCCCGCGCATCATCACGGGATCGGTCGAGGCGAGCGCGGCACCGAGGATCGCAGCGAAGCCCGGAGCAATGTCGAGCAGTGCCCATGCAGCAACGGCGATGAGGGCGGCGGTGAGCAGGGTGCCGGGGCCGAGCACCACTCGAACGAGCGAGCGGTGGCGTCGCACCTCGGCGATGTCGACGCCGACCGCGTCGGTAAACAGGACCAGGACGAGACCGAGCGTCGCGAGCGTTTCGAGGATGGGCGAGTTCAGGCCGAAATGCACGAGCCCGAACCCATAGGGACCCAGTGCGAGGCCCAACAGCAGGAACAGCGCCACCTGGGGGAACCGTGTGCGTTCCACGATCCCTGATAAGAGCGCGGCGACGAGGATGACGACGCCGATGAGCGCCAGCGTGGCGATATCCATCAGTGCATGCCGCCGCTTCCTGCCAACTGCTTGACCAGCTCGCCGAGCACGGCCTTCGCGTCGCCGAACAGCATCCAGGCGTTGTCCAGCACGTACAGCTCGTTGTCGATGCCGGCGAACCCCGGGTTCTTGCTGCGCTTCACGGCGAGCACCGTTTTCGCCTTGTCGGCGTCGATGATGGGCATGCCGTAGATGGGCGTGTGCTTGGCGTAGCGCGCCGCCGGATTCACGACGTCGTTGGCACCCACGACGAGCGCAACATCGCACTGTGGCATTTCCGGATTGATCTCGTCCATCTCGACGAGCGCGGAGTAGGGAATGTTGGCCTCGGCGAGCAGTACGTTCATGTGCCCCGGCATCCGTCCCGCAACGGGATGAATCGCGAACTTGACCGTCACGCCGCGCTTGGTGAGCTGGTCGTACAGCTCCCGCACCTTGTGCTGTGCCTGCGCGACCGCCATGCCGTATCCGGGGATGATAACCACGGATCGCGCTTGCTCGAGCAGCTGCGCCGCGCCCTCGACGGTCTCCTGCTTCCAGGCCTTCTGCTCCCCCAGCGCCGGCGCCGCCTGCGTCTTCCCGAAGGCGCCGAACAGCACGTTCGTGAACGAGCGGTTCATCGCGCGGCACATGATGATCGACAAGATCAGACCGCTCGAGCCGTCGAGTGCCCCCGCCGTCACGAGCAGCTTGTTGTCGAGCACGAAGCCCATCGCCACGGCCGCGAGTCCGGCATAGGCATTCAGGATCGAAATGACGGTGGGCATGTCCGCGCCACCGATCGGGATGATGAGCAGCACCCCGAAGATCAGTGCCAACGCCGCGATCGCCAGAAAGACCTCTCCCGACCACGGTGCGGTCGGGTGCAGCACTAGGACCACGCCGAGGCCGGCGGCGATGGCCAGGACGCCGATGTTGACGACGTTCTGCCCGGGATAGGTGACGGGCCGCTGAGGGATCCAGCGGACTTCCTGAAGCTTCCCCGCCGCCATGAGACTGCCCGTGAATGTGAGAAAGCCGAGGATGACTTCGGCTACGAGCGCGCTCATCCGGAAGGGCGTGAGCTGCGCCGCGTGCTCGCCCAGCCACAGGAAGTATTCCGCCGTGCCGACGAGCCCCGCCGCGAGCCCGCCGAACGCGTGGGACAGGGCCGTGCGCTGCGGGACCGCGGTGAGGGGCACGCGCGACAGCGGCACCCCTACGAGGAATCCCGCGGCGATCGCCAGCACGATCCAGCCGTGATGCACGATTTCAGGCCGAATCCACGTCGCCAGCACCGCCACGGCCATCCCCGTGATCCCGGCGAACACGCCGCGGCGCGCCGTCTTGGGGTCGTTCATCCAGTACAGCGCAAAGATGAACAGCGCCGTGGCGAGGACGGCGGCGAGCTCCCCGACGAGGCGCGTCACTGCTTCTTGAACATCTTGAGCATGCGGTCGGTGATTAGGAATCCGCTCACGATGTTCGTCATCGACGCGAACAGGGCGATCGCCCCGAGGATCCGGATCGTGCGAGGATAGTCCGCGCCCGTGACGACGATGGAGCCCACGACCGCGATGGCCGAGATCGCGTTCGTCAACGACATGAGCGGTGTGTACAGCAGGCGCGACACACGGCGGATGACGCCGAGCCCGATGAACGTCGCGAGCACGAAGACGAACACCATCGAGCCATAGTCGGTCATGTCTTGCGTACCTCCCCTGCGTGCGTCACGCACGTGTCGCGGATGATGGGATCCTCGAAATCCAGGCGCAGCCGGCCGTCCTGGACGACGTGTCCCAGGAATGCCGACGCGTTCTTGGCGTACATCTGGCTCGCGTGCAGCGGCAGCGTGCTCGGCAGGTTCACGGGCCCGAGGATCGCGACGCCGTGACGCACGATCTCCGTGCCGGGCTCCGTGAGCTCGCAGTTGCCTCCCGTCTCCGCCGCGAGATCGACGATCACCGAGCCGGGCTTCATCCCCTGCACGGCCGCCGCCGTGATGAGCACCGGCGCCCGCTTGCCCGGAATGGCTGCCGTGGTGATCACGATGTCGGCGTCCTTCACGGCGGCCGCCAGGAAGGCGAGCTCTTTGCGGTGCGTCTCCTCCGAGAGCTCCTTTGCGTATCCACCCGCCGTCTCGGCGTGCTCCTCGATCGCCATCTCGAGAAACACAGCCCCGAGACTCTGCACCTGCTCCTTTACCGCGGCGCGAACGTCGAACGCCGAGACGATCGCCCCTAGACGGCGCGCGGTGGCGATCGCCTGGAGCCCGGCGACCCCCGCGCCCAGCACCAGCACCCGGGCGGCGGGCAGTGTTCCGGCCGCGGTGACGAGCATCGGCAGGAAGCGCCCGGTGGCCGTCGCTGCCAGGAGCACGGCTTTGTATCCGGCCACGGTCGCCTGTGACGACAGCGCGTCCATAGGTTGGGCGCGCGTGATCCGAGGCAGGAGTACCAGGCTGAAAACGGTGAGTTTGCGCTGGGCAAGTTGCCGGGCGAGGGCCGCGTCGCCGGTGGGCAGGGAGAGGACGACGAGCGCTCCCCCTTCCCGGTACAGCCCGATATCTGCAGGGGTGGGCGCCTGCACCTGGAGCACGACGTCGGCCTGACTGAAGACGGCGGCGCGATCGGCGATCGTCACCCCGGCCGCCTTGTATGCCTCATCGGGACAAAACGCCGCTGCTCCCGCGCCCCGCTCGACGAGGACTTCGAAGCCGCCCTTCACGAGCTTTCCCGCCGCATCGGGGACAAGCGCGACCCGCCGCTCGTTCGCGGCCACCTCCTTCGGCACTCCCACCCGCATCCGGTCGCTCCCCCCCTCCCCTCGGTTCACCCGCGCGGCAGCTGCGGCCGTTCCCGCTGCTGCGCCAGCATCCGCTCGGCGAAGTCCACACGCTCGGCCAGGTCGTTGAACTGCTCGCGCAGGCCGTCGAGCTGATCCTCCAGCTCGTCCACTCGACGCTCCGCGCGGCGCGCGAGCGGCCGCGCGCCCTCCACACCCCAGTTCCGTAACGGCAAATCGTTGATGTCGTGGAACTCGCCGGCGGCGATAAGCACAAGGTCGTAGAGCCACCAGATCGCGCAACCGCCGGCCGTGACGATCATTGCGATGCCGGTCTGTGGCTTCCCGACGTAGAAGCGGTGCAATCCGAAGATGCCGCCGAAGAAGCACAGGCCGAGTGCGACGCCCCGCGAGCGCTTGGATATCTCGGGCTCGGGGGACGGCGCGTCGGCGTCGTCGGGATAGACCTCGGGCAAGGTCACCCTCCGATACTACGAGCCGCTTGAGGGGGCGGCAAGCAAGTGGCGCAGCGCCGGCTCGAGCTCGCCGTACTGGAAACGGAATCCGGAGGACAGAAGCCGCGCGGGCAAGACGCGCTGCCCACTCTGCAACATGTCGGCTCCCTCGGCGCCGAACGCCATCCGCAACGCGAACGCGGGAACGGGCACGACGGCCGGGCGGCGGAGCACACGCCCGAGCGTCTTCGCGAAATCACGGTTCGTCACCGGGCCCGGCGCGGTGACGTTGACCGGGCCCGCGAGGGATGTAGTGATCAACATATGCATGATCGCGTCGAGCGCGTCGTCGAAGGCGATCCAGCTCAGGAACTGGCTGCCGCTTCCCACGTGCCCGCCGAGACCCAGGCGGAACGGAGGTAGCATCTTGGCCAGGGCGCCGCCCGTGGGGGTCAGCACGACGCCGAAGCGGAGGTTCACCACTCGGATGCCGGCGCGCGCAGCCGGCACCGTGGCGGCTTCCCACTCCCGCCCCACGTGAGCAAGGAAATCGTCGCCGGGGGAGCTTTGCTCGGTGAGCTCCTCGTCGCCGCGGTGGCCGTAGTAGCCGATCGCCGACGCCGCGAGCAGGACGCTGGGGCGGCGCGCGAGTCGTGCGAGCGCCTCGCTCAGCAGGCGCGTCCCTTTCACCCTGCTGTCCCGGATGCGCTGCTTCTTCGCCGCGGTCCAGCGCCCGAAGACATTCTCTCCGGCGAGGTGCACAACGACGTCGCATCCCTCGAGCCCGCCTTGATCGATCCTACCCGTCTCCGGATCCCAGGCGACGCCGCGTTCTCCCGGGCGCGGCACTCGTCGCACGAGCGGCACGACGTCATGTCCCTGCGACGCCAGCCGCGGGGCGAGCGCGGAGCCGATCAGACCCGACGCCCCGCTTACGACGATCTTCATTGTGACAGGATGGCTTCGGCTTCGATCTCCACCAGCATGGCCGGATCGACGAGCCGCGTGACGGCGACGAGCGTCGAGGCCGGCCGGATGTCGCGGAACACCTCGCCGTGGGCTCGGCCCACCGCTTCCCAGTTGGCGATGTCAGTGACGTATATGCGGGTGCGCACCACGTCCGCGAGCCGCCCGCCCGCCTGCTCGAGCGCCCGCGCGATATTCCTGAGGGCCTGCACCGCCTGGGCGTGCGGATCACCCGCGCCCACGATGCGGCCCGTCGCGTCCGTCGCGGTCGTGCCGGACACGTGGATCACACGGTCGACCCGCACCGCCCGGGAATAGCCCACCACCGGCTCCCAGGGCGTAGCGCTCGAGAAATTGCGCCGGCTCATTCAGCCACGGAGTTCCACGTCACATGCGAAGGCGCGCCGGTAGCCTTGGCTTCGGCAATACGCTCGTCGGTCGCGCGCACGATCTCGTCCACGCCGCGCGGCGGATTGAGGAACGTCACCCCGCCGATGCTGACCGCTGCGGGCCGCCCGTCCGCCATGTGGAGATCCGCGAGCCCGGCGCGCAGCTTCTCCAATACGATGCGAGTGGCCGGCGCCGGCGTCTCGGGCAGGAGGGCGATGAACTCGTCACGGCCCAGCCGCGCGACCAGATCAGTCGCGCGCAGTGCGCCGCGCAGGGCGGCGGCCGCCGAGCGGACGAGCTCGTCGCCTACGCGACTGCCGAGATCCACGACGGCCACACTAAAGGGATGCTGATACCGTCGGGCGCGCTCGATCTCCGCTCCGGCGGCCTCGTGGAAGGCGCGGGCGTTGCGTACCCCCGTCAGGTCGTCGATCCGCGCCAGCCGCTGTTCGCGCGCCAGCGCGTGGCGCAGCGCCATGATGGCCCAGGTCAGCGCCCCTATCGCTGCCACCGCAACCACGATGATCGGCACGCAGTTTCGCAGCATCCCCCGCTCCCGTTGGCCAACTCCCGGGGAAAGCTACACCCAGGCTGCGGGACTGACAGACGGCGGGGAGGCTACTTCCGCCTGGTCTGCGCTGATCAGCCGGCGCGACGCCCACGGCACACCGCTCACCTTCCGGGCCGCGGCCAAGCGGGTATATCTAGGCTCACGAAGGAGGGCACCATGAGTGAGAAACAGAAGTTTCAGGAGGCCTGGGACCGCGAAACCGCCACCACCATCAAGATTCTCAAGGCGTTCCCAGCCGAGAAAGGCGACTTGAAGCCGCACGCGACCTGTCGCAGTGCCAAAGAGCTCGCCTGGACGTTCGTGTTCGAAGGGACAGCCGTGGCGCAGTCGGTACGAGGCGAGCTGAAATTCCCGCCTGACAACATGCCCCCGATGCCGGACACGTGGCACGGCATTATCGGAGAGGTGGATCGCACCTTCAAGCGCGTCGGCGATGAGGTGCGCAGGGTCGGCGACCCGCAGATGGACACGACGATCAAGTTCTATACGGGCCCGAAACAGATGGGGGATGTGCGCCGACAGGACTTCCTGTGGTTGATGCTGAACGACATGATCCACCACCGGGGGCAGTTTTCCGTCTATCTGCGCATGGCGGGCGCGAAAGTCCCGTCCATCTACGGTCCATCCAAAGACGAGCCGTGGCAGTGACGGGTTTGAGCGCCAAAACCGGATAGATGGCGGCGGCACCGCGGGCTATGTTCCTCGCGTGAGTGGTGCCGCCGCTGTATCCGTCCTGAGTCCCGCCGATCGCTGGCGCATCGTGCTCGCACGCGACCGCCGCTACGACGGCGCCTTTGTCTACGCCGTGCGCTCGACGGGCGTCTATTGCCGCCCGTCCTGCGCCAGCCGGCGGCCGCGGCGCGTGCAGGTCACGTTCTTCCCGATCCCCGAAGCCGCCGAGCGCGCGGGTTACCGTCCTTGCTTGCGTTGCCGTCCCTCGGAGGCGAACAGCGCCGATCCCGCGGTCGCGTTGGTGCGCGAGGCGTGCCGCGCGATCGAGTCGGGGGGGGGGGCGGCGAGCCTCGGCACCCGCCCGCATCAGCTCGCGCGCGCGTTCAAGCGCGTGCTCGGCATCACCCCCCTGCAGTACCGCGATGCGCGCCGGGTCGCACGGTTCAAACACGAATTGAAACGGAGGCCGCACGTGAGTCCCGCTGTCTACGAAGCAGGCTACGGCTCGTCGAGCCGGGTGTACGAGCGCGCGCACGCGCAGCTGGGCATGACCCCCGCGAGCTACGCGCGCGGCGGCGCGGGCATGGAGATCGGCTACGTGGTCGTGCCGTGCGCGCTTGGCCGGTTGCTGGTGGCGGCGACGCCCCGCGGCGTGTGCCGCATCAGTCTGGGCGATGATGCTGGCAAGCTCGAGACCGATCTCGCCGCGGAGTTCCCCGCCGCACGCGTCCACAAGGACCGCGCCATGGCCGGTAGTCTCGAGACGTCGGTCGCGGCGATTCTCGAGTACCTGGATGGCCGTGAGCCGCACCTCGACTTGCCGCTCGACATCCGCGCGACCGCGTTTCAGCGCCGTGTGTGGCAGGAGCTACAGCGCATTCCCTACGGACAGACGCTATCGTACACGGAGGTGGCGCGGCG
>DATNMO010000015.1:0-98086 GCA_035602245.1 Gemmatimonadales bacterium | reverse complement strand
CCCCCCCGCTCCTCACTCCCCGCTCCCCGCTCCCCATTCGTTACTGGCTCATCACCGAGCCGGTGCCGACCGACACCGGCGCGGCCCGGGTGGCAAAGGATTATCTGGGCAACGAGACGACGGCGTTCCCCGATTCCGACTCGACGTGGCGGCCCGTGGTTGCCCCTGATTCAGCGGAGGGGCTGATCGATTTGAATCAACTCGTCCGGCGCGGGACCGACCGCACCGCGAGCTACGCCTTCACCTACCTCTATAGCCCGCATGAGGACACGCGCACCCTCATTCTGGCGAGCGACGACGACGTGGCCGCGTGGCTCAACGGGCAGCGCATCCACTACGACGTCGTGGCGCGCGGCACCGGGACGCAGCGCGACACGATCGTCGTGCGGCTCGCGCAGGGGTGGAATGGACTGTTGCTCAAGATCGTGAACCGCACTGGCGGCTTCGGGTTCGGAGCGTGGGTTGACGGGGGAGAGCCGCTGCGCGCGACGAACCACCGGGCGGCTGACGCCCGGCAGGGAAATTTGCCCACGGCCACCGTGACAGCCGGACCCCTGAAGCTCGAGGCGCCGCTCTCATGGGGAGGCGAGACGCTCGCAGCCAAGGGATCGATCGCGCTCACCGCCTGGGGGCCGGCGCCCCTCTCCACGGCGTCCGCGCGCCTCGTCAGTCAGTTCGATACGCTGCAGCGCACCGTGGCCGACTCCCTCACGCCGGGCATCCCGCGCGAAGTGCGGCTGCAGGTCGACGTGCTGCGGCTCGCGGCGGCGGCAGCTCGGGACACACCGCCCGTGTTAGTCATCACCTGGGGAGCGGGGCGGAATGCGCGCAGCGCCGTCGCGCCGGTGCTGGTCGCGGACCGGGTGCTCGGCCTCAGCGACGGACGCATCCAGCTCGCATGGACCCCATCGGAGGCGGGAACCGCACTGGAGACGAGGGTGCGCGTCCCGCCGCTGTTCGCGGGTCTGACGCTCGATCTCTTGGCGGCGGAGTTCGGCCCTACTGCGCGGTTCCTGGTGAATGGCGCCGCGCGGCCGTGGCAGAACGGGATCGTGGCGCTGTGCGCCCCGTGCGGCGCGGGCGACTCGCTCGCAATCCGCGTGGAGCGCGACCCGTCGCGACCGTGGTGGGATCCGCCGCGCATGCGCATCCACGACCGCACGTATAGCGACATCGCCCGCAACCTCGCGCTGCTGCCCGCACTTGGAGACTCATCTGGGACCGTGATCGCACCCGACGCTCGCGCCTGGCTCGCGGCGATGCTTCAGGCCGACAAGACGGACTACCGGGCGCTGGCCGCGCAGTCCAACGCACAGCTTACCGCACATCACGCGCGCGTCACGCGCGATACGATCGAGCTCGTAGGCAATTCGCACATCGATGCTGCCTGGCTGTGGCGCGTCGCGGAGACGCAGGAAGTCGTCGAGAACACGTGGCGCACGGCGCTGAAGCTCCAGCAGAAGTTTCCCGGAGCGACATTCGCGGCGAGCGCGGCGCAGTACTACGCATGGTTGGAAACCCGCGCGCCGGGCTTGCTCGATTCCATTCGGGCCGCCGAGCAGCACGGGGGGGGGACCTGGAGCATCGTAGGCGGCTGGTGGGTCGAAGCGGACCAGAACATTCCCAGCGGAGAATCGCTGGTACGGCAAGGCTTGTATGGCCAGAGCTACTTTCAGAAACGGTTCGGGCGGCGCGCGCGGATCGCTTGGACGCCCGACAGTTTCGGCTACCCCTGGACTCTGCCGCAAATCTGGCGCGGCCTCGGGATGCAGGCCTTCGTCACACAGAAGATCCGCTGGAACGACTCTACCGAATTCCCGCACGACGCGTTCATCTGGGAAGGGCGCGATGGAACGCGCCTCTTCTCGTACAACCCCTGGGGCTACGACCACAATTTGGACGGCGCCACCCTCGCCCGCGAAATGCGCAAGGACAACGGGCGCACCGCCGACGCCCACCGGATGATGGTGCTGTACGGGGTCGGGGATCACGGCGGCGGCCCCACGATCGAGATGCTCGAGCGGCGCGAAGATCTGCAACGTCTGCCCGCGTTTCCGGTGCTGCGCGACGCCACGCCGGAGCCTGCGCTAGGGGCGATCCGCGCCGCGCACCCCGACAGCGGCTGGCCGGTCTGGAAAGACGAGCTGTACCTGGAATACCACCGCGGCACCTACACGACCCAGGCGTGGATGAAGCGCCGCAACCGCCGCAGTGAGGAGCTACTGGGCACCGCGGAGCTGCTCGCTGCGCTCGACACGGCTCCCTATCCGCGCGCCATCCTGCAGCACGCCTGGCAGCAGACGCTCTTCAACCAGTTCCACGACTTGCTGCCCGGGTCCGGCATCCGGCCGATCTACCTCGATGCGATGGCCACGTACGACAGCGTGGCGGCTGCCGGCGCGGCCGTGCGTGATGACGCGTTCCGCCGGCTCGCGGCACAACTCGACACACGCGGCGACGGAGCGGCGGTCGTCGTGTTCAACCCGTCGCCCTGGGTACGGACGTCGTACGCGGCGCTTCCCGTGGACTCCGCGCTGGCAGCGCTGCGCAATGAACGGGAGCTACGGACGGTGGACGCCGCGCAACGGGGGACGCGCGCCGTAGTCTCCGGAGATTCGCTTCGCTTCCTCGCGAGGGAAGTACCCGCGCTCGGCTTCAAGGTGTTCTGGATCCGACGTGGCGCGGCGTCCGCGGGGACGCTCGCGGCGACGAGGGCGCGGCTCGAGAACGATTTCCTCGTCGTCGAGGTGGACACGCTCACCGGACAGCTCACACGGATCTACGACAAACGCATCGGGGGGGGGCACGAAGCGCTGGCCTCGGGAGCGCGCGGCAACACCCTGCAGCTGTTCGGCGACCGGCCCAGCAACTGGGACGCCTGGGACATCGGCTATACCGGCGAAGCGTGGACGCTCGATTCCGTGCGCGCCGTGCGCGCGGGAGGCGATGATGTGGAGCGGTGGATCGAATTCGAGAAGCCCTGGAACGCAACGCGCGTCGTGCAACGCATCGTGCTGCGACGCGACGAGCCGCTGGTCGAAATCGCCACCACGATGGATTGGGCGGAGCGGCGCAAGCTCCTCAAGGTGGCGTTCGATTGGAATGTGACCGCCGACAGCGCGTTCTATGAGATCGCCTACGGCGCGATCGGCCAGCCCACGGCGCCCCGGACGCAGGCCGAGCGCGCCAAGTACGAGCATGCGGGACACCGCTGGGCGGATCTGTCCGATTCCACGTTCGGGGTGAGCCTCCTGAACGACAGCAAGTACGGCTGGGATACGCGGGGACAGCGGATGCGACTGTCGCTTCTCAGGGCGCCGATCTGGCCCGACTCCCTCGCCGACCGCGGCCGCCAGGAGTTCCGCTACGCGGTGTACCCGCACGCAGGCGACTGGCGTACGGGGGCCACGATCCGGCGTGCGATGGAGTTCAACCAGCCATTGCTCGCGGCACGCGAGCCGGCGCACGCCGGCGCGGCGGGACGGGGAGGGCACTCCTGGTCGTTCGCGAGCGTGGACGCGGACAACGTGTACATCACCGCGGTCAAGCGTGCCGAAGACTCGAACGCGTACGTGCTGCGATTAGTCGAATGGCACGGACGTCCGGCGGTCGCCACGGTGAGCTTCGGCGGGCCGCTCGCACGTGTGCGCCTCGCGAATTTGCTCGAAGACCCGGCGAGCAGTGTGCCGCTCGGCCGGAGCCGGCGCAGCGTCACCCTCCGGCTCAAGCCGTGGGAGATCGTGACGCTGCTGGTCGAAGCGCGTCGCTAGGCCGGGGCCGGGGCCGGGGCGGGGGCGGGGGCGGGGGCCAACACTTCCCTGATCAGATTGCGCGCCAGCTCGACTTTGTAGGCATTCTGTGACAGCGGCCGCGCGTCTTGGACCGCGGTGTCGGCTACCCGCGCCGCCCACGCCGCTCCTTTCCCCATCTCGCTGATCGGAACGAGCCACGGCCGCGGCGCTACGCCGCCGAGCACGAGCCGCGGCAGGGCGTGCCGTCCCCTGGGCCACACGGCAGCCACGCTCACGAGCGCGAAGTCCCATTCGGCGCGCTGCGTCGCCTTCAGATAGAGCTGCCGGGCACCGGCGTACTTTCCCGGCACTGAGATCCGCTCGATGACGTCGCCGGTTTTCAAGATCGTCTCAGCGTCGCGTCGTTGCGCAGCGCTCGCGTAAAAATCGGGGATGGAGATTCGCACCACCCCGGCCTTCCGCCCGGGGTCAGCAAAGCGCACGTGCACGCGCGCATCGAGCGCCGCGAGCGCCACCGCGGGGTCGCTCGGGTGTGGCGCGTGGCAGGGGCCGGTGCCGAAGATTGCGAGATACTCATTGAGCCCGGCTACGGCGGGACAGCCACGACCGCCGGTCTTGTGGCAGGGCACGTTCTGCCGGAAGTACCAGCAGCGAATGCGCTGGCAGAGGTTGCCGCCGAGGGTGGCCATGTTGCGGATCTGGGTCGTGCCGACCGCGTCGCAGGCCGCGGCTAGCGCGGGATACCACCGCCGGAGGGCGGCATGCGCGGCGACATCGGCCACGAGCGCGAGCGAGCCGAACGAGCCGCCTGCGCGCGAGGCGCGAATGCCGGCGCCGCCACGCACGGTCTTGAGATTGACGAGCGTACGCGGCGCGACGAGGCCATCGCGCATCAGCGGGACGAGATCCGTACCTCCCGCGATGAGCATGTCGCCGCGCCCCACCTTGCGGCGGACCTCGGCGAAACTCTTCACCTCGTCGTGCTCAAAGCTCTGCATCTGGCCTTTCGTCGAGCTAGATTTGTCCACTGACAGGGGTGCCCGCCAGTAGGTCAACGCCCGGCGGGCTGAGATCACACCCTCAGAACCTGATCCGGTTCGTACCGGCGAAGGGAGTCCGTATGACCTGCCGCACGCAAATGCACTACGCCCGCCAGGGCACCATCACCCCCGAGATGCGCCGTGTCGCCGAGCGCGAGGGGCTCTCGCCGGAAACGATCCGCGACGAGGTGGCAATCGGCCGGCTGATCATCCCCGCGAACGTGAATCACCTCGCGCAACGACTCGATCCGATGGCGATCGGGAAAGTCGCGAGCGTGAAAATCAACGCCAACATCGGCAACTCGGCCGTCGAGTCGAATATCGACGGGGAGCTGGAGAAGCTGCATCATGCCGTCCACCACGGCGCCGACACGGTGATGGATCTGTCCACCGGCGGCAACATCGACGCCATTCGCGAAGCGATCATCGCGGCGTCGCCCGTGCCGATCGGCACCGTGCCGATCTACCAGGCGATCGAGAATGCGAGCGACGTCTCACAGCTCACGGTGGACCACATCTTCGACAATATCGAGCACCAGGCCAAGCAGGGGGTGGACTACGTCACCGTGCACGCCGGCATCCTGCGCGAGCACGTGGGGCTCGCGCTCGGCCGCGTGACGGGCATCGTGAGCCGGGGTGGCTCGCTGATGGCGTATTGGATGACCCAGCACGGGAAGCAGAACCCGTTGTACGAGCACTACGACCGGCTGCTCGAGATCGCCCGCGCACACGACGTGACGTTATCGCTGGGCGACGGGCTGCGACCGGGGTCGATCGCGGACGCGACCGACAAGGCGCAGCTCGCCGAACTGACGGTGTTGGGCGAGCTGACGGAGCGCGCCTGGAGCAAGGACGTACAAGTAATGATCGAGGGCCCGGGGCACATTCCGATGCATCAGATCGAGGTGAACGTGCGGCTCGAGAAGGAGCTGTGCCACGAGGCGCCGTTCTACACGCTGGGGCCGCTGGTGACCGACGTCGCGCCCGGGTACGACCACATCACCTCAGCGATCGGCGCCGCGATGATCGGCTGGTTCGGGGCCGACATGCTCTGCTACGTGACGCGCAAGGAGCACCTCGGCCTGCCCAATGCCGAGGAGGTGCGTGAGGGCGTCATCGCGTACAAGATCGCCGCCCATGCCGCCGACATCGCGCGCCGCCGGCCTGGCGCCACCGAGCGGGACGATGCCCTGTCACGGGCGCGGTATGCCTTCGACTGGAACGAGCAGTTCCGCCTGGCGCTCGATCCCGCGCGGGCCCGGGAGCTGCACGACGAAGCGCTGCCCGCCGAGTACTTCAAGAGCGCGGAGTTTTGCGCGATGTGCGGGCCGAAGTTCTGCTCGATGCACATCACGCGCGAGATCGAGCGGTCGCTGGGACTGCGGGAGCCGCAGCAGAAGGAGAAGCGGGAGGCGGTGGGGGCGGATTGAGGCTCGTCCCCCACACGCGCTGGGGTAAGGTCCGGATGATCGCCCTCGCGGGCATCCTGCCGCTGCTCTTCCTCGTCATCTGGCTCTTCACCGTGAAGATGCCCGGGGCCGCGTTCAGTGGCCCGCTACCACCCCTCACGCCGGAACAGGAGCAGCTGCGCGCGGGGCTGGAACGGCACGTGCGGGTGCTCGCCAGAGACATCGGTGTGCGCAGCGACGAGACGTACGCCAACGTACAGCGAGCCGCCGCGTACGTCGACAGTGTGCTCACGTCGCTGGGCTACCACGTCGTCTCGCAGGAATTCACGGCTGACGGCCGCACTTACCGCAATCTCGAGGCGACGCTCGGCGGGGAGGGCCGCGCGCAGGAAGTGGTCGTGCTCGGCGCCCACTACGACACCGCCGAGGGGGCACCGGGCGCGGACGACAACGGCAGCGGCGTCGCGGGCGTGCTCGAGCTGGCGCGCGTGTTCGCGCGGACGCCGCAGGCGCGGACGGTGCGGTTCGTGTTCTTTCCGAACGAGGAACCGCCGTCGTTCGCGACGAAGGACATGGGGAGCCGGCATTATGCCCAAGCCGCCCGGGCGCGGCACGATCAGATCGTCGCGATGCTGTCGATCGAATCAATCGGCTACTACGACACGGAGAAGGGCAGCCAGCGCTACCCCTTCCCGTTGAACTTCGCGTATCCCAACGTGGGCGACTTCATCGGGTTTGTCTCAAACCTCCAATCGCGCAGCCTGCTGCATCGCGCGATCGCGGCGTTTCGGGCGCATGGCACCATGCCGACGCAGGGCGCGGCGGCGCCCGGTTGGGTCCCCGGCGTATGGTGGTCCGATCATTGGTCGTTCTGGCTGGAGGACTACCCGGCGATCATGATCAGCGATACGGCGCCCTACCGCTACCCGTTTTACCACACCCCGATGGATACTCCCGACAAGCTCGACTACGATCGGACGGCGCGGGTGGTGGACGGACTGGTCCACGTGGTGCGCGCGCTGGCCAGCTGAGGAGCAGGTGGGCTAGCGCTCGATGCGCGCGAACGCCCGCACCGGAAAGCTTCCCATCCCTTTGACCCTGGGGGGCACCGCGAAGAAGCGGAATCCCGCCTCCGGCAGCGCGCCCAGATTCGTCATGTGTTCCACGATCGCGATCCCGGCGCCCAGGAGAATCGTGTGCGCGGGGCGCGCGCCGTCCTTATCGTCATCGATGTTGAGGGAATCGATGCCCACCAGTGCCGCACCCGCGGCGACGAGTTGTTGGGCTGCGTCGCGCGTGAGAAAGGGATGTTCGCCGCCGGAATACGTTTCGGTGCGCCAGTGCGCGTCCCAACCCGTACGCACGAGCACTGCTTTGTCCCGGACGTCGCGTCCCGCAAACCAGCCCGCGTCCAGAGCGCGCGATGGCCGGCCCACGGCACCGATGACGATGCCCGGCAAGTCCGCGACGGCCTGAAGCGGGTAGGCGGAGATGTCATTGCCCTGCTCATAGCGGTGGAAGGGAGCGTCGATATACGTGCCCGTGTTGGCGAGCAGCTCGATCTTGCCTATCTGGAACGTCGTGCCGGCAGCGTAGCGGGCGCGAGATGCGTCACGCGAGAGCCAGTCACTGATCGCGGGCGCGAGCAGCCCCCGGTAGGTGACCATGCCGTGTTCGATCTCGTGGCTCAGGTCTATCAGGCGGGCCATATCCGAGCGAGCGCCTTGAGGAGTTGACCTTCCGTCGTTGCGCCTTCGGGCGCCTCCGACAGCACAATGGCGAGCCGCCGCCGCAGCAACGGGTCGCGCAGGGCTTGGGCGGCGAACTGCACGGTTAGAGGGATGAACCACGTCGCCTGTCGCGCGCCCGAGCCCGCCCGCGCCACCGCCGCGTACTGCTCGAACAGCGCCAGCAGAAAGGCTCCTTTCGAAGGGAACTGCCGGTAAATGGCGCCTTTCGTAAAGCCCGCCGCCTGGGCGACTTCGTCCAGGGTGCCGAGCTCCAGCCCTCGCTCCGCAAACAACTGCAAGCCAGCCTCGACCAAAAGGGACCGCGTCTCCCTCTTACGCCTCTCACGGATGATTCCCATGAGTATCTAGGATACGCGTCGGTACCGAAACCGCAAGATGTACACTCCTAAAACACTCAACTCAGATACTAATAGGTATCTAAACTAGCAGTTTTAATGGCTTCCAGCACCCGCGCCGGGGTCAGCGGCAGTTCGGTCACCTGGACGCCGAGCGCATCGAAAACCGCATTGGCAATCGCAGGCGCCGTGGGGATGATAGGCGGCTCGGCGAGCCCCTTAGCGCCCACGTGGTTGGCCGCGGCGTCCGCCACCGAAATGATCCGGGCATCGATGTCCGGGATGTCGGCATGCGTGGGGATCTTGTACTCGTGCAGTCCCAGATTGAGGGGCCGCCCCAACTTGGCGTCGCTCTCCCGCCGCTCGAACAACGCGTAGCCAATGCCGAGAATGATGCCGCCGTGGAGCTGGCTTTCGGCGAGCTCGGGATTGATCACCCGGCCGCAATCGTGCGCCGCGACAATGCGAAGCACCCGCACCCGGCCCGTCAGGCGGTCCACCTCGACCTCCGCCGCCTGGGCGCCGAAACTGCGCACCGTGACGCCCTCGGGGTTGGGCCCGCGTTGGCCGCGCCCGATGATCATGATGTCGCCCAGCTGCGCCGTGATCTTGCGGATGGAAATCGACGGTTCGCCGCCGCACACCGAGATCCGGCCGCGGCTTGCCTTGAGCTGATCCGGGGAGCTGTGGAGCAACTCGGCCGCGATCTCGAAGAGCTGGCGCTTCGCGTCCTCCGCGGCCATGCGCACCGCCGGACCGACGGACGGGGTCGTCATGCTTCCCCACGACGTGTTCGTGTAGGGCCCGGCATTGGTGTCGCCGATGACGATGCTTACATCCTCGAGCGGCAGGCCCAGCGCGGCGGCGGCGATCTGGGCGAAGATGGTGCGGGCTCCGGTCCCGAGATCCTGCGTCCCTGTTTGGACGAGCGCCGTCCCGTCGCGGTTGAGGCGGACCAGGGCATAGGCGGGCGGGCCGCCGGCGGCACCCCACACCTGGCTCGCGATCCCGACGCCGCGCACGAAACGCCCTGCCTTCTTCTTTTTCTTCCGTGCCGCTGCCCAGCCGAAACGTTTGGCGACGTCGTCCCAGCACTCGCCCAGGAGCTCAGTCGTGAACGGCCGCGCCTTGACGGGATCCTCGGTCGCGTGGTTCCGGCGCCGCAACTCCAGCGGATCGAGCGCGAGCTTATGCGCGAGCAGATCCAGGGCGCTCTCGAGGGCGAACGCACCCTCTACGTGGAACGGGCCGCGGAATGCATCCATCCCCCCCACGTTGCCGTACCAGAAATGCTGCACGACGCGGACATTGGGGCAGCGGTACTGCTCCTGGAATACCTTGCCGGGCCCGCCAGCCCATCCCACCACACCCATCGCGACCCATGCTTCGACGTCGAGCGCTACGAGGGTTCCGTTGCGGCGCGCTGCAGCAGTGACCCGGAACGCCGTCTCCGGGCGGTGGCCCGCGTCCACACACTCCTCGTGCCGGTCCCAGACACAGCGCACCGGCCGGCCCGTCGCTTTGGAGAGCAGCGCGGCCGCGATGGTATAGGCGCCGCAGGAGCTCTTCGCGCCAAACCCACCCCCCATGTACTCGCAGATCACGCGCACCTGCTGCTGGCCGATGCCCAAGTGCTCCGCGAGCTCGCGCCGCACCCGGAAGATCCCCTGGGTCGAGTCGTACACCGTGACGCGATCGCCTTCCCAGCTCACGACCGAGCCATGGGTCTCGAGCGCCTGATGAAGCGCTGCGGGCACACGGTAGGTGGCGGTGACGGTGACGTCCGCGCCACGCAGCGCCGCCGCCACATCGCCCCGCTCCTCCCGCCTTGTTTCGGGATCGGTAACGCCGAAATGGCCGGTCCGGACGGACTCCGTGCCGGTGGGCAGGTGGACGCGGAACGGTTCGGCCTTATAGCGCACACGCGCCAACCGCACCGCGTCGCGCGCGACAGCCTCCGTATCGGCTGCCACCGCGGCGATCGGTTGGCCCCAGTAGTGAATCTCGGCGGCAAAGAGCGGCTCGTCGCCCAGCCAGGCAATGCGCGGCAGATCGGCGGCGGCGAGCGTGGCGCGCACGCCGGGAAGCGTTCGGGCGCGCGACAGGTCGAGCCGCACGACCCGCCCCGCGGGAACAGCGGCGCGGACGAAACGTACGTGCAGCATTCCAGGCAGACGGACGTCCTGGGTATAGCGGGCCCGACCGGTGACCTTGTCCACTCCGTCGAGCCGTTGGACGCGCTCACCAACGGTCTCGAGCGCGGCATCCGGTCCCCACGGCGCCGGCTCGAACGCCGGCACTTCGACGACGGTGGTTTCCTCCCGTCCTTCAACCTCGACGGTCGTGGTGACGAAACGCTTCATCGCTTCCCCCTGGCCGCCATGCGAATGGCCTTGCGGATCTTTGGGTAGGTCCCGCAGCGGCATAAGTTGCCGGCCATTGCGTGAGTGATCTGCTCGTCACTTGGCCGGGGATTGTGTCGCAGCAGCGCTGCCGCGGAGAGGATTTGTCCCGGTGTGCAGAAGCCGCATTGCAACGCGTCGGCCGCGACGAACGCCCGCTGCAGGGGGTCCAGGCCCTCAGCCTCGATCGTCTCGATGGCAACGTCCTGCGATTCGCAGGCGAGCGCGAGGCAGCTGTAGATCGGACGCCCGCCGGCGAGCACGGTGCAGGTGCCGCACTCGCCCCGGTCGCACCCCAGCTTGGCGCCGGTGAGACCCAATCCGTCGCGCAACACTTCGAGCAACGAGACGCGCGGTTCGACGTCCAACGTGTGGACCCTGTCGTTCACCGTGAGCGCGATGTGCATTTGGCCCTTGACGGGGGTATGCGCTAATCTAGGTTTGGCTTTCGCCCTCGCCACGGGCGCCTAGAGGAGAAGGAATGCCGTACGTCATTGCAGAACCGTGCATCAATGTGAAGGACCGCTCCTGCGTGGACGTGTGTCCTGTGGACTGCATTTACGAAGGGGCGGACATGCTGTACATCCACCCCGACGAGTGCATCGACTGCGGCGCCTGTGAGCCCGAGTGCCCCGTCACCGCCATCTTCCCCGAAGAAGACGTGCCGCCGCAGTGGAAGGACTACATCGCGAAGAACCGCGACGTCTTTCAAAGCGAGAACCCTCCCGGAAAGCCCCAGCGTAAGGGCGCTTAACGCAGCCCCGCTACAAAGTCGGCGAGCGCCGCGCTCGTCGTGGTCGGCTGTTCGAGCGGCGCCAGGTGACCCGCCGTAGGAATAAGCGCAAACTGCGCGCCCGGAATCGCCCGCGCCATCTCCTGCATGCCAGCAGCGGGGGCGATCTGATCATCGTCTCCCGCTAGGACCAATACCGGTACGCGAATCGATCCCAGCATCGGGGTCGAGTCGGGGCGGTCCCGCAACGCCCGCAACGCGCCGACGATTCCCGGCACCGGCGCCCGCTCGATGATCTCCCGCACCTCGGCCACCACCTGCGCCTGGGCCGCGAACGTCGCCCGCGACAAAAGCTTGGGCAGCAGCTTGTCGGCCACGGCGCGTGCACCGTCCTTCTGCGCCAGCGCCGCCATCGCATTGCGATCCCGTTTCGCGTCGGGCGAGTCGGGCGTCGCCTTCGTGTTGCAAAGGATCGCCGCCCGTACGCGGCCCGCGTGGCGGCGCAACAACTCAAAGAGGATGTACCCGCCCATCGAAAGGCCGCAAACGATCGCCTGGCGGATGTCGCGAGCGTCGAGGACCTGAACAAGATCCTCCGAGTAGCGCGCCATCGAGTAGGCGTCAGGGGGATCCGGGACGCTCCAAGCGCCCGCCCCCCGCAAGTCTGGCGCGATCCGATTCCAGCCCGCGAGTGCGGGGGAAACGAGCTGATGCCGCCACATCGTGCGGTCGAGCGGGAATGCGTGGATGAACAGGATCGGCGGAGCGCTCACGGCCAAGAAAACGTATGCCAGAATACGGCGCGCTGCACATTCCCAATCGCACGTCGTAGGAAAAAACCAAAAGCCTTGGCACCATAGGTAGGATCGAGGCGCAGGCCGTGGTCAGCAGCAAGGAGACGGGCACGCTCGCCCTCCTCTGTCGGATACCCATAGCCCTCCCCCATTCCCTCCACCACTTCAACGCGGATCGCGGAGCGCGCCACGCGGAACGCGATGTTGGCGCTGCGCAGCACGACCCCCGCTTTCCGGGCGAGTCGCACCGTGCGCCAACGGTTGGCGACGAATCGGGGCGCGACGCGGACGGCGATCACGCGCGTGGACCAGCCGAGCCATGCGATGCCGAGTGCGATGCCCGCCGCGGTGCCGCCGGTGCCGAGAGGCACGACGATCGCGTCGGGCGGGGCATCGAGCTGCGCGCTCAGCTCGAGCGCCGCCAGTAGATGTCCAACGACGGCGCGCGGATCCGCACCGCCGCCCGGGACCCAGCGCGGCGTTCCCCGTCCGATGTGATGCGCGGCGCGCCAGGCGAGGAGCACGGCCCACGGGAGGGTGATCTGACTGGATGCGAGGACCACGACATTCGCAGCGGCCGCCGTGGCTTCGGCGACGGCACGGCTCGCGTCGGTATCAGGTTGGGGGAACTGCGCGAGCACGGTGCGGTGGCCCAGTGCCCTGGCATGCACCGCCGTGGCGAGACAATGGGTGGATCCCACACCCCCGATCGTCACGAACACGGACCGGGGAGCGGGCGCGGGGGGGCCCGCCAGCAGGAACTCGAGCCCACGGACCTTGTTACCGCCCGCCCGATCCTCGCGTTTCAGCCACAGCGCACTCATTCCCAACGCCCGGGCGAGCACCGGCGCGTCCTCGAGGGGCGTGGGCCAGGCGCCGAGACTACATGGCGCGAGCGCGGCGCGTATCTTTGTGGCGAACGCAGCGGCGTCCACGGCCTCTCCTGACTCGGAGTGCGCGATGCGGGTTGCGACCGATTACATCCGTCACGCGGCACGGGCTGCCCGCAAGTGCGCGGGCGATCCCCTGGGCGGGGCTCCCCAAGCCCCGGATCCTGAATTTTACAAGACGCTGGCCAAGGCTCTGGAAGAAATCGCCGCCGCACTGGAGGCGCTAGGGAAGCCGGAGTGACCGCCGCCTACGTCGCCACGCCGCAAGCGCTGTCCGAGCTGATTGCGGCGGTTCGGCGCGAGCCGCGCGTCGCCGTGGATACCGAGGCGGCGAGCTTCCACCGCTACCGCGACCGTATCTACCTCGTCCAGCTCTCGACGGCGCGCCAGACGGCGCTCATTGATCCGCTCGCCATCGCCGACCTCGCTCCGCTCAGCACCGTTCTCGCCGATCCCCACATCGAGAAAGTCTTCCACGACGCCGACTACGATCTCCGGGTCCTCGACCGCGACTACGGGTTCCGCGCGATGCACCTGTTCGACACGCGCATCGCGGCGCAGCTCGCCGGCGAGCCCGCGATCGGGCTGGCCGCGCTCCTGGAGAAGTACCTCGGCGTGAAGCTCGCCAAGGAACACCAAAAGGCCGACTGGTCGCTGCGGCCGCTGCCGCCGCCGATGCTGGCGTACGCCGCCGCCGACACCAGCCACCTGCTCGCGCTGCGTGACGCGCTGGAGCAGCGTCTGCGCGCGCTTGGCCGGCTCGCGTGGGCGACCGAGGAATTCGCCCAGCTCGAGGCGTTGCGCTGGACCGGCGTGTCCGGAGGCGATACGGACAGTTATCTCAGAGTGAAGGGAGCGAAGGGGCTACCGCCGCGCAATCTGGCCGCGTTCCGGGAGCTCCATCGCTGGCGCGAGACGGTCGCCGAGCGGGAGGACAAGGCACCCTTTCGGGTGATCGGCAACGATTCCCTGCTCGCGCTGAGCCGGGCGCTGCCCGCCACACAGGCGGATCTTCCTCGCATCAAGGAGTTGCCGGCCTCCCTGGCCCGGCGGCACGGCGCGGTGCTGCTCGACGGCGTCGCGCGGGCGCGGGCGCTGCCAGAGAGCGAGCTGCCGCGCCTCGAGCGTACCCCCCGCCCTCCCAAGGACCCCGGATTCGACGAGCGCGTGGAGCGGCTGAAGGCCGCGCGCAACCGGATCGCGGCCGAGTTGGGGCTCGACGCGGGCGTACTGTGCGGCCGCACGACGCTGGAGGCCGTGGCGCGTGCCCGTCCAAGAGATCGCGCCGGGCTCGCCCAGATAGGGGAGCTCCGGCGCTGGCAGATCGACGTGCTCGGGGACGCGCTTCTCGAGGCGGTGCGCTAGAGCCCCATCATCGCCCGGATCTTGGGATCGATGCGATCCGGGGTCCAGTAGGGTTCCCACACGATATCGATGTCCACGTCCTTCACACCCTCGAGGGCACGAACGGCCTTGTAGGCATCGTTGGTGATCATCGGCCCCGCGGGACAGCCGGGCGAGGTCAGTGTCATGTTGATGCGGACGTCACCGTCCGCGACTTCGACGTCATAGACGAGCCCGAGGTCGATAATGTTCAAATCGAGCTCGGGATCTTTCACCTGGCGCAAGGCCTGGCGGATGGCTTCGGGCTTCAGGACTTCGGTCGTCACGCCTGCTCTCCTCCTTCCGCGAACCTAGCGGGCCGGCCCGCCGCGCACCAGGCAGTGGCGCCGCGCGGCGATGCGAGCGTACACCCGCCGCGCGAGCGGCAGCACACCCGGCACACGGAACAGCGGCGCGAGCCAGCGCTTAGGCGCGGGCAGCAACCGCAATAGCTCAGGCACGGCGTCGGCGCCGGCGTACACCCGGCCGTCGGGAAGGATCAGATGCATCGCCGCGGCGAGCGCGGGAAGCGCGATGTCGAAGCCCGCGACCGCTGCACCGTCCTGAAACGGCGCGAACCGCAGCACCTGTTCCCGGTCCCAGCGGCGCAGCAGATCCACGGCCTCGCGGCAGAGGCCGCAATCGCCGTCGAAGATCAGAGTCGGGTGCTGCGCGTCACCGCGCATCGACGGCGCGCGCGGCGGCGTCTGCTACGCGCCCCCGAACTTCCTTCAACGCGGTGAACGACCCTCGCGCCCGCGGATTAAACGCGCGATTCGTGAGCAGCACAATGAAGAGGCTGCGGTCGGGGTCGATCCACAGCGAGGTGCCCGTCCAGCCGGTGTGGCCGTAACTGCGCGGGCCCAACAGGGTGCCGGCGCTCGATACCGTTTCGCCGGTCGGCAGCGCTTCCCAGCCGAGGGTGCGCGCACTCGTCCCGCGGCGCGCCGGGACCGCGATGCGCGTGAACTGCCGCACCGTCTCCGCCTTGAGGAGCCGCCTGCCTGTCAGCTCGCCTTCCCCCAACATGAATTGCGCGAACCGGGCGAGGGCGGTCGCCGTGGCGAACAGGCCGGCGTGTCCAGCGACGCCGCCCAGCTTGGCCGCGTTCGGATCGTTGACGACTCCCGCGACCGGGTGGCCGTGCCAGAGGCCGGTCGGCGCGATGCGCCCCGCCCGCTCGAGCCGCGGCGGCGGCCGGAACATCATCTGCTGCTCGAGGCCGAGGGGGATGATCATTTCGCGCGTGACGAATGCATCGAGCGGCAGCCCACTGACGCGCAGCACGATCTCACCCAGCAGGATGGCGTTCAGGTCCGAGTAGACCATCCGCGTGCCGGGAGGGACGAGCGGCGTGGTCGTCAGGACCATCCGCAGCGCCGCCGCGCTGTCGGCCGCCTCCCGCAACGGCAGCGTGCCGCGAAGGCCGGACGTGTGCGTCAGGAGATGACGTACGGTGATGGCCGCGGTGCCCGGGCCATTGAACTCCGGGACGTAGCGCGCCACTGGCGCGTCGAGATCGACCTTGCCGCGCTCGACCAGCAGCATCAGCGCGGGTGTCGTAGCGACGACCTTCGTGAGGGATGCGAGGTCCCAGAGGGTGCTATCAACGCTGACCGCGGAGCTGCTCGCGGACCACGTGAGGCGGCCATAGCCCTTGGCGAATAGGATCGTGTCGCGCCGCCCGATGACGAGCGCGGCGCCGGGGAACGCACCGCGGCGGATGCCGTCCAAGACGAGGGGGTCGAACGTCGCCGCTTGGGTTCGGCTAACCCCGGGGCCACGCTCCGGGGTTAGCCGAGACTCCGACGGCTGCAGTAGCAGCGCCAGCAGGGCGAGCAGCGCTACGACCAAACGCCCGGAATCCGCCCGCCGCACGCGGGGCAGCGCCCATCCGCGCCTACCCGCTGCTGCTTGATCACGTAGCCGTGCCGCTCGATCAGCATGTCCCCGCAATCTGGGCAGTACGTATGCTCCCAGCGGCCGACGCGCCCGGGGAGGTTGCCCGCATACACGAACTTGAGCCCGGCGCGCGCCCCGATGTCGCACGCGCGCAGCAGCGTCGCGGCCGGCGTATTGTCGGGGTCGGTCATCTTGTAGTCCTTGTGGAACGCCGTCACGTGCCAAGGGATTTCCGGTGACACGGCGGCGATGGCGTCCGCGGCGCGTGTGAGCTGCGCGTCGTCGTCGTTGAAGCCGGGCACGATCAGCGTGACGATCTCGAGCCAGAAGCCGCGCTCGTACACCATCCGGATCGCGTCCAGGACGTGCTGCAGGACGCCGCCCAGCTCGCGGTAGCGCTTATCGTCCATCGCCTTGAGGTCGATCTTGTAGCAGTCCGTCCAGGGGCGGATGTAATCGAGCACTTCGGGCGTGGCGTTGCCGTTCGAGATGAACGCCGTCTTGAGACCTCGCGCCCGCGCGACCTTGAAGACGTCCACCGCCCACTCCGCCGTGATGAGCGGCTCGTTGTAGGAGGACCCCACCATGCGCGCGCCCTGACGCAGCGCCAGGGCGACGAGATCGTCGGGCGTGACGTCGGTGGGCATGACGCCTGCGGTTTCATCGCGCAGCGCCTGCGACGTCAGCCAGTTCTGACAGTAGCCACAGTGGAAGTCGCAGCCCAGCATCCCGAAGGTGAGCGTGTCGCTGCCGGGGAGGCAGTGGAAGAACGGCTTTTTTTCCGTGGGATCGCACTGCAGGGCCGCCACGTACCCCGCCGGCACCAGCAGCACTCCTTCCTTATTGAAGCGCACCTTGCAAATGCCGCGGCGGCCGGGTTTCACGAGGCAACGGTGTCCGCAGGCAAAGCAGCGGACCGCGCCATTGTCCAGCGGTGCAATCAGCTCCCCCTCGCGTACCCGCGCGTCGAGCGCCTGCGCCAGGGAGGCGGGCCCGCCATCGGTGTGTGTCAGGAACGACGTGATGCTGCGACGCGGTGCCATGAGATGCTCAGCGCAAACTCCCCGGGGACAGCTGATAGAGGAGGAGGGCCGTGCGCACGTCGCGGTCGGACAACTCCCGCACCTTGGCGGTGGGGAACATCAGATCCGTGGAATCTTTGGAGTGGTCGAGACCCAGCAGGTGACCGACCTCGTGCAGCGCCACCACCCGGACGTCGTCCGGCTCCATCGGGCGCCCCTTGGGATCGAATGTCGCGATGGTCACCACCGCAGTCTGGATGTGACCGTTCTCGTCCCAGGTCACGTCGGTCTGGCCGGTGCGCTCGATTTCGAACTGAATCCGCCAGCGGACGGTCACTTCGGCTTGCGTGGAGTCGGCGTCGAAATTGAAGCGAACCGGTACGCCCGCGCTGGTCCATTGCGCGAACGCGGCACGGATCGCGTCCAGAAACGACGGCTTGAAATTAGCGGCGTGGGTCGGCGCGAGCCACACACGAATCGGGGACAGGCTGCGGTTGTCCCAGCGACGCAGCATGGAATCCTCGCTGGCGGCGAGCATCTCGCCCAAGTACGTCGTGTTGCCGCTGCCCCGGATGCGCCGCCGCGTTTCCGAGCGCGCCAACAGGTCGATATAGCTGGGCTCGCGGGGCGGGGCGATGGGTTGCGTCGCGGGCGTCGCGGGCGTCGCCGGCGCCGCGGTCCCTTGCGAAGCTGACGCGGACGGCGGGACAGGCTGGGCCGGGGGTGGGAGCGCAGTGCCCACTGCAACCTCCGGCTCTGGCGCCGGCGCGCGCGGCTTGGGCCGGAACGCGTCCCACATGACGAACAGGACGAGCAACACTCCGGCGGCCGCGATCATTCCAGTGAGGCGACGTTCCATGCGTCGCAATATGCTGAAACGGCGGGCCGCGCCGCTAGCTTTGGGGTCCGTGCGTCTCTATGATTGTGGCCTGCTTATGTTTGGATCGTAGGTGATCGCGTTACCCGCAAGGTCGCTCATCCGCTGGCGCGGCTGGGTCATCGCGGCGTGGGCGGCGCTCGCGCTGTTGTTCGCGCCGAAGGCCACCCATGTGCAGCGCGTCCTCGCCGTTCGCGGCACGTCCGTCGCGGCAACCGAATCCGCCCGCGCCTCCCAGCTCATCAAGGAAACGTTCCCCAATCCCATCGCCGAATACGTGGCGATCGTCGTCCACGGGCCCGTCCGCTATACGCACCCGCGGTTTGCGACCGTCCTCGATTCGCTCGCCGCGGTGCTCGCCCGGCAGGCGTACATCAGTCAGGTGGTATCGGTGCGTACCATCGGCGAGTCCACGTTCGTCAGCCGGGACCGCCGCACCACGTTTCTCATCGCCGCGCTGACGCCGACCAGCGACCTGCGGAGCACGGTCGTGCCCGACCTGCGGGACATCGTGAGCGAGACGCTGAGCCGGATCCCCCGGGCCGACGGATTCGACGTGAAGATCACCGGCAACCCGGCGCTCGACTACGATATCCGCACGATCAGCGCGGAGGACACCCGGCGGGGCGAGGAGCGGGTGCTGCCGGTGACGCTCGCCGTGCTGGTCCTGGCCTTCGGCGCCCTGGTCGCGGCCACGCTTCCCATCATCGTGGGGGTGCTCGCGATCACGATTGCCCTCGGCATCATCGCCGTGGCGGCCCAGTTCCAGACGATGTCCGTGTTCGTGCTCAACATCACCACGATGGTGGGGCTGGGCGTCGGCATCGACTATTCCCTCCTCGTCGTAACGCGCTTCCGTGAGGAGCTGAACCGCGGCCTGTCCCCGCTCGACGCCGCGATGCGCACGATCGAGACGGCGGGGTCGGCGGTCGTGACCTCGGGGCTGACGGTGGTCGTGGGGTTCGGGGCGCTCATTCTGACGCCCCTCACCGAGACCCGGTCGGTCGGGATCGGCGGGCTGATCGTCGTCGCGGTGGCGGTGCTGCTCGCCACGACGTTCCTGCCGGCGGCGCTGGCGATCCTGGGCCGCAACATCGACCGGCCCAAATGGTTGGCGGGGCCCCTCGCCAGGATTCACGCGCCCAGCGGCTGGGAACGGTGGGCCCGCTCGGTCGGCCACCGGCCGTGGCGCGCGATCCTGGGCGGGGGGATCGCGCTCGCGGTCCTCACGTTCCCGCTCACGCAGATCAAGATCGGGTTGCCCGCGCGGAATTGGTTTCCCCCGGAAGCGGAATCGGGCCAGGGGCTGGCCGCGCTCCGGGAAATGGGAGCGAGCGGCGTCATCCAGCCGCTGCGCATCGTCGTGCGGCTGCCGCCGGGGGAATCGGCATTGTCGGGCCGGCGGCTGCCCGGCCTCAAAGCACTGAGTGATTCGATCCGCAAGGATGCGCGGGTGCGCGAAGTCCGGGGCGTGGCGACGTTGCGCCCCGGGATGTCCACCCTGCAGCTCGCGATGTTTTACAGCGATCCCGGGGCGGTACGGGAGCGCTACCCGGAATTCTTCAACGCGTACCTGAGCGCCGACCGGCGCACCACCCTGATCGATGTCATCGCCGTCGATACGGTGTCGCTCACCGGCATGATGGATCTGACGCGACACGTACGGCGGCTGATTGCCGGCGGCGTGCGGGGGCTGCAGGGGCAGGAGATTGTCGTCGGCGGCTTCGCGGCGTCGAGCGTCGACCTGCAGGAGCATCTGCTGCGGCGGTTCCCCGGGATCGTGGCGATGATCCTCGGCGTCACGGCCATTATGCTGTTCATCGCGTTTCGCTCGCTGCTCGTGCCCCTCAAGGCCGTGGTGATGAACTGTTTGTCGGTCGGCGCCGCATTCGGGGTCACTGTGCTCGTGTTCCAGCACGGCTACGGAAGCCGCCTGTTCGGACTCGAAGGTCCGACGGAGGCCATCTTCGTCGTGGTGCCGGTGCTCGTGTTCGCGACGGTGTTTGGATTGTCGATGGACTACGAAGTGTTTTTGCTTACGCGCGTGAAAGAAGTGTTCGACAAGACCGGCCGCAATGATCACGCCACCATGGAAGGCCTCTCGGCCACGGCATCCACGATCACATTTGCGGCCGCCATCATGATCGCGGTGTTCGGCGTGTTCGCGTTTTCCCGCGTGCTCGCCGTGCAGTTCATCGGCTTCGGCCTGGCCCTCGCCGTCCTGCTCGACGCCACCTTGATCCGGATGGTGCTCGTGCCGGCGATCATGCACATCGCGGGACGGTGGAACTGGTGGCCGGGCGTGCGGGCGCCCAAGCGCGACGTGGAAGAGGCTATGTAGCCGGTTCCGCTCCGCCCAGTTGGCGCAGCTTTTCCCCCCACACGTCCCAATGCCAAGCCGGCACGCGTATGCCGGTGTCGGGGTTCTTGAGCGGCTTGTATTGGAGCCACGCAGGACGGAGCCCCAGCGTGCGTCCCAGTGTGAGCAGGCGTTCTTTGTCCGAGCTCACGAGATGGACCATCGGCTCGTCGCGGATTTTGTGCCGGTGAAGCCAGACGCCGCCGTTCAGGGCGAATCGCATCCCCTCACGGCGGCGTCGGAATTCCCGATAGGGCGGGTCTACGTGCAGGTAATTCGACCCTCGACGGTGGCCGGCGCCACGGGCGCCGCGGCCCCTTGGTACAGCGCGCAGCGACGCGGGGTCTGGCCGTGTACCGCTTCGGCGGACCACCCCTTCGCCGTGGCCTCGAGCACCGTCAGCGTCACACCGGTCGAGGACTGGAAATTGTTCAGGGCGGGCAGGCTCGACGTGTAGAAAACGCTGTCATAGAAGAAGGCCTCCTCCGCCGTCGCCAGATTCCGCAGATCGGACTTCATCTGGGCGACGTAGGCCTTCTGCTTCGTGTTGACGAACTTCGGAATGGCGAACGCCGCCAGAATTCCGATGATCACCACCACGATCAGCAGCTCGATCAAGGTGAAACCGCGTGCCTTCACCGCATTACCCTCCGGGCGCCAAAGGGCGTCGACCCCAACTCCCCAGATCGACGCCCCTATTGTGGGTGTTGCGCTCGGTTCCTGCAAGAGGCGTGCTTACCCCTTCGCATCGACCCAATCCTTTCCGGCACCGATACTTACGACGAGTGGCACCCGTAAACGGGTCACCTCTTCCATCTCGCGTTTTACAAGAGCCCCGGCAGCCGTCTGCTCACGATCGGGGATCTCAAACACCAACTCGTCATGCACTTGGAGGATCATTTTGGCGCCGAGCTGCGCCTGTTGGAGTGCGGCGTGGATGCGAATCATCGCAATCTTGATCAGGTCCGCCGCCGACCCCTGCAGCGGCGAGTTGGTCGCGGTCCGCTCCCCAAACGCCCGGATGTTGAAGTTCTTGTCCCGGAGCTCAGGGATGTAGCGCCGCCGGCCAAACAGCGTTTCCACAAATCCCCGCTGGCGCGCCTCTTCGACCGTGCGGTCGAGCCAGGCGCGCACCCCGGAGAATCGCTCGAAGTACTGCTTGATGAATGCTTTCGCCTGATCCTGCGTGATCCCCAGCTGCCGAGACAAGGCGAAGGGTCCCTGCCCGTAAATCGTGGCGAAGTTGATCGTTTTGGCCCGGGCACGCATCTCCGCCGTCACGGCCGGTTCGGGAACGCCGAAGATCGCCGCCGCGGTCTGGCGATGGATGTCGCCGCCGCGCTCGAACGCCGCGACGAACGCGGGATCGCCTGAGAGATGGGCGAGAAGCCGTAGCTCCACCTGGGAGTAGTCGGCCGTGAGGAGCAGGTGGCCGGGGGGCGCCACGAAAGCGCGGCGGATCTCTCCGCCCCGTGGTGTGCGCACCGGAATGTTCTGCAGGTTCGGGTCGGAGGAGGAAAGGCGTCCGGTGGCGGCGCCCGTCTGGTTGAAGCTCGAGTGCACGCGCCCCGTCTCGGCACGCACGTACCCCGGCAACGCATCGACGTAGGTGGACTTGAGCTTCGACAGCTCGCGGTATTCGATCATCAGCCGCGGGACTTCGTGCCCCATCGCCGCGAGCTGTTCCAGCACTTCGACGTCCGTGGAAGCCCCCGTCTTGGTTCGCTTCTGAACGGGAAGCTGCAGCCTGTCGAAGAGGACGGTGCGGAGCTGTGGCGTGGAGTTGATGTTGAAATCACCGCCGGCCGCGCGATAGATGTCACCCTCCAGGGCCGTCAATTCTTTGGCGAACCCGCGCGCAATCTCGCCCAGCAAAGCCCGGTCGATCAGCACGCCCGTGGTCTCCATCTGCACGAGCACCGCGATGAGGGGGATCTCGATCTGCTCGAGCAGGGGGAGCAGATGGTGATCCTCGAGCTCCGGCCGGAAGGCCTCCGCGAGCCGCAGCACGGTCTCGGCGTAGGCCGTGGAGACGCGCGCGGCGTCGGGCGGCGGCACTTCGGCGAACGGCCGCTCGCCGCGCCCCTTCCCTACCAGCTGGCTCGCCGACGAGACTTCGAGGGAGAGGCGCTCGCGCGCGAGATCGTCGAGCGCGTGGGAGCGGCGCCCGGGGTCCAGCACGAAGCTCGCCAGCATCGAGTCGTATGTCGCCCCCGCGAGCGTGATCCCGGCCCGCTGCAGTGCCAGCCACTCGTGCTTCACATCGTGGGCCGCCTTGGGGACCCGGGGGTCGGCCAGTAACTCGCGGAGCGGGGCCATCGCCGGACTCGTGAGCGGCGGCAGGTTACGTGGAGGTCCTCCGCTCTCGAGCTGGCCCTCGGGGGCGCGGTGACCGAGCGGCAAGTACCACGACTTCCCGGGCGCCACGGCGAGGGAAAGGCCGGCGAGGCCGGGCTCGCTCCTGATCGCTACGAGCGGCGCCTGGCGGCAGGCGGCGATCACCGCGGTGAGGGCCGCCGGATCGTCCACGACCGTCGCCGCGGTCGAGGGGGACGCCAGAGGGGCGGTTGCGGGACCCGGGGGCGCGGCGACGGCGGGGGCGGCGTCCCCCAGGGACGTGAGCGCGTCGAGCTTGGGGATCAGCGTCCGAAATTCGAGCTCCGTGAACAGCTGCGTGAGCCGCGCCGTGTCGGGCGCCTGCACCCGTAGCTGCTCGAGGTCGAGGGCGACCGGGACGTCGCGCTGGATCGTGACGAGCCGGCGTGACAGCCGCGCCAGCTCGGCGTGCTGCTGCACCGCTTCGCGCGCCCGTTTCCCGGGGATTTCGGCGGCGCGTGCAATGATCGTGTCGAGATCGCCATATGTGCGCAGCAGCTCCAGGGCCGTCTTGTCCCCCACTCCCTTGACGCCGGGGATGTTGTCCGAGCTGTCGCCTACGAGCGCGAGGTAATCGACGACGCGGTCGGGCGGCACGCCCAGCCGCTCGCTCGCGTTCGCCATGTCCACCCATTGCTCTTCGACCGCTCCGGGGCCGCCGCGCCCTGGATTGAGCAGCGCGATGCCGGGACTGATCAGCTGGTAGAAATCCTTATCCCCCGATACTACCACCGCCTGGAGTCCCTGGCGGGCGGCGCTCTCCGCGAGCGTCGCGATCACGTCGTCGGCCTCGTAGCCCTCGAGGCCGAGCACCGGAACGCGGAAGGCGTCGAGGATCTCCTCGATGCGCTCGACCGAGCGGTCGAAGTCCTGCTGCAGCTGTTCGTCGAGTTTCTCGCGCGTCGCCTTGTACTCCGGATACTGCTCATTGCGGAACGACACACCCATGTCGTGCACCCACCCGAGGTAGTGGGGGTGGTGTTTGTCGAGGAGGCGGAGCAGGAAATTGGTGACGCCCCAGGCCGCGGACGTGTTCTCGCCCCGGCGCGTAGTGAGCGGGCGCGAGATCATCGCAAAGAAGGCGCGGTAGATCAGGGCATAGCCGTCGACCAGAAAGACGCGTTCAGCCATGGCGAAAAAAATAACCCCGGGGCGATGCCCCGGGGCGCGACGACCGGTGAAGGGCGCGCGTCAAACGCGCATGACGTTCGCGGCGTGGAGCCCTTTGTCACCCTGTTTCACTTCGAACTCCACCACCTGGCCTTCGGCGAGCGTCTTGAAGCCATCCATCTGAATTGCCGAGAAATGCACGAAGACGTCCTCGCCACCTTCCTGCTCAATGAAGCCGTATCCCTTGGCGTCATTGAACCACTTCACCTTTCCCTTGATCACGATACGCCTCCTGCAGAGTCGCGCACGGGGCTGCCCAACAAGGGCAGCCTGCCCGGCCGTGTTGTCGGGCGCGCTAGAAATGACGCCCCGGCGAAAGGCTGTCAAGCAGCCTAATGGGTGGGGGGGGCCGGGGATGCTTCGGGAGCCCCGTACAGCGCGCGATACAACTCGCGATTGCGCAAGACGCTGCGTACGTAACCGCGCGTTTCGGGATACGGAATCAGCTCGATGAAGCGATCGGGATCGCGGGCGCCGGCGCGCTCGAGCCAGCGGCGCACCGGCGACGGGCCTGCGTTGTAGGCCGCGACTGCAGCGTCGATGCGTCCGAACCGCTTGAGCAGCTCCGCGAGGTGCGCGGCGCCGAGGTGGAGGTTCAGGTCGGGTACGGTGATCCACGCGGGATAGAAGATGACGTCGAGGCCACGCGCCGTCAGCGCGGCAGTACTGGGCAGCAGCTGCGCGAGGCCGCGGGCGCCCGCAGGCGAGAGCGCCTCTACGTCGAACACGCTCTCCTGGCGCACCAGCGCCGCGAGGAGCAGCGCATCGACGCCGAACTCGTCGGCTTCTGCCTCGACGGCGATCCGGTTGGGCCACGGAAAAATGGCGCGCAGCACCCGCGGATCGCCCGGCGCTTGCAGCGCCGCCTGCCATCCGAGCCGCACGGCCGCCGAGCCGTAGCCGCGCAGGCCGAGCCCCTCGCTCCAGGCCAGCAGGACGTCGAGCTCTTGCGGCGGGCGGGCGAGCGCCACGCGCACTTCCGCCTGGGCTTCACTGTCGAGCCCGGCGAGCAGCAGGGTATCAATCCGTGCGAGGCCGGCAACTACCGCGGGCGGCGGGGGCGCAAGCGGTGCGAGCGCGGGAGCGAAGGACAGCGGCGGTAGCCCCGTTTCCCGACGAGCCCGGACGCCGTAGTAACCGAGCGAGTCTTCGCGCGCCAGCGCGACCCAGATGGCCCACGCCTCCGAGGAATCGCCCCGCGCGAGCGCCATTTTGCCCAGCCAGAACCGCGCGCCGGTGCGCTGCGGCCCGGCGGCGTCGATCTCCGCTTGATACAGCGCGGTGGCGCTGTCGAGCCGCCCTTCGCTCTCGGCGCGGGCCGCGAGCCGGAACCGCGCAAGCGAGGCGCGATAATCGGATGGATAGCGCGCGATCAGCTCGGCGTACCACCGCGGCGCGCCAGTGCTCCCCCCTCCCCAGTCACCCCGGCCGTCGAGCATATCGGCCAGCGTATACAGCGCACCAGGCGCCGCGGTGTCGGCCGGGTACGTCTGCGCGAACCCGGACAGCGCCGCGGACGCCCCTGGGTCGCCCAGCCGCACCAGCACGCGCGCCCGGCGGTAGATCGCGAGCGGACCGAGGACGGAATCACGCGCCGCCGCGCGATACACGCGCTCCGCTTCGCGGAACCGCCCCATCGCCACCAGCACCTCACCGTAGAAGAGGAGCGTGCTGGCGCTCGAGTCGCCGCGCCTCAGGGCGCGCTCGACGTTGATCCGGGCGTCGTTGGCGGTGGTGCGGCGGTTCAGGGCCCGCGCCAGCGCGACGTATTCGTTTGGCGCCCGCGGCGACAATGGGCCCTGTGCCAGCGGCACGGCCGCCGCCGCGTCGTCGCTCTGTGGCGCGCGCGCCAGCAGCTCGTACAAGGCCGCCCGGGCGCGGGCCGAATCCCCGGCCGCGAGCGCCAAGCGCGCGACCTCGAGCCCCTTCCCTGCTTGCGCGAACGCGTCGAGCGCGCGCGCGGTATCGGCTGCCAGCAACAGCGATCGCGCGCGCGCGAGCGGGACGTCGCGTGCCGCCGGAAGCGGAACATCCGTGAGCAGCTCGCGCGCGGCAGCGGTGTCGCGGCTGACCCGCGCCTGGCGCACCCGCAACCAGGCATCGATAGCTCCGAGCTTGCCGTTCTGCCGCGCCGCGGCAAACGCGCCCGCGGCGCTGTCCGTCAGCGCCGCGGCCTCATACGCCAGTCCGGCCCGCACCGCCAGTAACGGGGCGCGCCCCGCGGGTGCGCGGGCCCTGGCCAGGTCAAAATGCGCGGCTGCCTCGGCGTATCGGCCCAACCCGTACTCCGCCTGCCCCAGCACGGCGAGCGCCTCGCCGTCCGCGTAGGCCTCCAGCCACGGCTGCCCGGCGAGGAGACCGCGCGCGCGGTCGTACCGGCGCGCGTGCACCTCCGCCTTGGCGCCTTCGACGATCAGGAACGCATTGGGATTGGGATCGCGCCGGGCAGCGGCAAGCAGCGTCTCCGCCGCGTGCCAGGGGCGGCCGGCTAGGCGCAGCGAGTCGGCGCGAAACGTCGCCGTCTGGTCCGGTCGAACGGCGTCCTGGGCCCTCGTCACCGACGATACGCCCACAGAGAGCGCCGCCAGTGACAGCGCGGCGACGCGTCTCACCGGGATCGCTGCACGCGCGCGAGCACGCGCTGGTATTCGGCGCGCGACGAGGGCGTCAGACGGAAACGGCCAAAACCCGTTTGGTCCTGGAAGTAGAGGACGAGACGCAGGCTCGTATATGTCCAGCGGATCGCGCGTGAGCCGCTGCGATCCACACTGCTCGAGAGGTCCAGCACCTCGTCCGGCTCGCCCAACGTGATGAACACTTCTCCGCGATCAGTGAGCCACCCCGGCTGGCCCTCATCCTGGAACCGGATGTTGGCTTGCTGCACGCGCCGGAAGTAGTCGTCGAGGGCTTCGTTCTCCGGGGTGATCGGCACCGGATCGGTGGCTTTCCAGAAGGCGCGCCACACATCGGGGCGCTGCTCCGCCGGCACGCGGCGCAGCGAATCGACCCAATCCTGGCGTTCGAAATAGCGCAACAGGCTCAGCATCTCGTCGAAGTTCGTGATCACCCACTGGTTCGAAAAGCTCACGAGGAAACGCGCCCGCGTGGTATCAGCGCCGCCCGCCGGAATCGCTTCGATCTCGGCTTGCCCCACCGGGAGATTGCCCGGCGCCACGGCGACGGTCGCCGCCGCCAACTCGGCGTTAGCGGCAAGGCGCAAGGTGTCGCGCCACAGCTCGCGGTCGCTGGCATCCACCACCCGGGCCACGAGCCCCTGCGGCGACTGACCGTATATCTCGACGTAGAAGCGGATCGAGTCGGCGCCGTACGGCAGCGTGGCGCGCGGGTTCGCCACCAACTTGGGCAGCGCCGAGCGCTGGGTCCGGGCTTCGCTGGTGTAGACGGGGATGGGGCGTGTGAGTCCCCGCCCGGCAAAGCGCGGCGCCGTATCCACGCGCTCGGCGCGCGCGAAGGCGGGCCCATTCCGGTCCCGCACCATGACGAACACCCGGTAGGTGCCGGGCGGTAGCGTGACGAACTGCTGGAAGATGATGCTCTCGTCGGTGCGCAACGTCTCCTGGAAGGAACGGACGCGCACCTGCTCGTCACGGCCGATCTGCCGCACCGGGACCACGCCGCTGTCGGTGCGGAATGCCGCCTCGACGCGGTACTCCGCGACGAATTCGTTGGCGCGCCGCTGGAACGTGATCGCGTGGTTCGTGAGCGACACGGAGAACAACACCAGCGTCGAATCGGGGGTGGGGCCGGCGAGATAGCGAACCGACGCGACGAAGGGCAGCGCCGCCCCTCCCACGAGGAAGCCCATCGAGCGGTACACAGACGTCGCGTCGAACAGCCGCGGCAGCGTCGAGCCCGGCGGGGGAGCGTCGGGACGGCCGACCCGTTGCCAGGATCCGCAGCCGCCCGCGAACAAGACCAGCGCCGTGAGCGCCGCCAAGCGTCGTATCACTTGCCGAGCCTCAAATTGGGACGTTAGTTTCGCGCCAACCCAATGGCTAACGAGAACCTGGCCGGTCGGTCCATCGCCGGCTACCGCCTCCTCGAGCGCGTGGGCGAGGGAGGGACGGCCGAAGTGTACCGCGCCGTGCACGCCGAGCGCGGCGCCTGTGCGTTCAAAGTATTGCGCCAAAGGCTCAGGGGCGACCCCACGGTGGTCCAGCGATTCCTGCGGGAAGCGGGTTACGGCTCCCGCGTCGTCCATCCCGGTGTCGTACGCACCTATGACTACGGCGAAGCGGACGGCCTCCACTATCTCGCGCTGGAATGGGCAGACGGGGAGTCGCTGGCCGACTTCCTACACCGCAACGCTCCCCTGGCTCCTGCCGACGCCGTGGCGCTCGTGCGCCAACTGGCGAATGCCTTGGCGGCGGCCCACCAGGCCGGCATCATCCACCGCGACCTGAAGCCGGAAAACATCATGTACGATCCGGCCGCGCGCTCGGTAAAACTCCTCGATTTCGGAATCGCGCGCGATGCCGAGCTCCCCCCCGAAGAGCGACTGACAAGGACGGGCTTCTTCGTTGGGACGTTGCAGTACGTCGCTCCCGAGGCGTTGTCGGGTGAACTGGTCGATGGGCGCGCCGACATCTACAGCCTGGCAACGATCACCTACTACATGCTCACGGGCCGCCACCCGCATCTGGGACGCAGCCCCCGGGAGTTGTTTCAGCAGCTCTTGAGCCAGGCGCCGACGCCGCTGTCGCAGGCGATCAAAGGGGGAAGGTTTGCGCCGGGCCTCGAGGCGGCCGTGATGAAAGGCCTCGCCCGCCACCCCGGCGAGCGCCAGCCGACCGTCACCGCCTTCGCTGCGGAGCTCGAGGCGGGGCTCGCGGCAGGGGCCGCGGGACCGCCACGCCGGGGCCTTTTGGGCGCGTTGAAGAACCTCGTCGGCAAGCGCAGTGAATAGTAGTAGCGACTACTACTACCTTAGAGATGCACTCCGAGACCTCTTGCTCGCCCGCTCGGTGCGGCGCGGCGATTTCGTGCTCGCCTCCGGCCGCCGATCTTCCTTCTATATCGATGCCCGTCTCACCACGATGTCGGGCGACGGCCTCGCCGTCGTCGGCGGCCTGGGACTGGACCGGTTGGCGTTCCGCGGGTGGACGCCCCGGTCGGTGGGTGGCCTGACCCTCGGCGCCGATCCCGTCGCCTATGCGCTCGCCCTCACCGCCCGCCGCCGCGGCCTGCCGCTCGACGCGTTCACCGTGCGCAAGCAGCCTAAGGACCACGGGACCGGCAAACGGATCGAGGGGTGTTTTGTCCCCGGAATGCCGGTCGTGATTGTCGAAGACGTGCTTACCACCGGCAGCTCGGCGCGCGACGCCATCTCCGCCGTCGAGAGCGAAGGAGGCCACGTCCTGGGCGTCATGGCCGTCGTGGACCGCCAGGAGGGGGGCCGCGAGCTGCTCGAACGGGCCGGGTATCCGGTGGAGGCGTTCCTCTCGGCCTCCGATCTCGGACTCGCCGTGGGTTCGACCCTTCACTAGGATGTTGTCGTGACGCTTCCCCGCCCCTCCCTCGCCGCTCGCGTACGCGGCTGGCATGACGAAGCCACCGCACTCGAGCAGCGCCTCAAGGATCTCGAGACGTTCGAGCGCAGTCATCGGCGCCGGTGGGCGATCGCGGCGGCGCTGTTCGCGCTGGGGGTGCTTGGCCGCCTGGCTGGGATGATCAACACACGCCTCGGAACGATCGTCCTCGTCGCCGGTGCGGGCGCGGTCATCAACGCCCTGGTCGGGATGATCAACGAGCGGGGATGGTACCGCTGGTGGTTCATCTATATGCTGGCGCTGCTCGACGTCATCCTCGTGAACGTGCTCGTGGTCTGGTTCGGGCACGGGGGTATGGTGGCGGCCCTCTTCATCGCGGTATTGCCTTACGCCTTCGACCAGGGACAGGCGGTCGGCGACTTCCTCGTGCTCATCGCCTCGATCGGCTACCTGATCGCCAGCTGGCTGCACGGCGGCCTCGATGCCACCGCCTACTTCGACACGGGCCTGTTCATCGTCGTCGCCATGGCGATCAAGCGCATCCCCGTGACGTTGATCGCGCGGATTCGCCTGGCGCGCAGCGTGATGGGCGAAGCGGAGCAGGGGTTCCTGGCAGTGCGCGCGGCGGCCGCCGAAGCCGATGAGCTCGGTTTCCTCGAGAAGAGCTTCAACCGGATGCTCGAGGAGATCGGCGCGATCATTTCGTCGGTGCAGCGTGAGGCCGACGAAGTCGCCGCGTTTGCCGAGGAGCTGGCGGCGGCGGCGCAGCAGCTGCACGCGACCACGGAATCTCTGACACAGACGTCGCAGGGGCTGGCGACCGACCTCGGCACGCAACGCGGCTTGGCCGACAGCGCCCGCGGGGAGAGCGCCAAGGCCGCCGACCAGGCCGAGTCGCTGCGCGTGCGGGCGGAGCTGATGCAGGTGGATGCGTCGCGGCTCGTCGCGGCGGCCGAGCGGGGGCGGGAGCGGGTGGCGCGCGCCAGCGCCACGCTGCGCGCGGTGGGCGAAGAGGTGCGCGCGACCGCTTCGACGGTCGCTGGGCTGTCGGGCATGTCGGAACGGATCGGCGTCTTCGCCCAAACGATCGCGCGGATCGCACGCCAGACCCATCTGCTCGCGCTCAACGCCGCGATCGAGGCGGCGCGCGCGGAAGAGCACGGCGAGGGTTTCGCCGTGGTCGCCGACGAGGTGCGCGCGCTCGCGGCGGAAGCGGGGAAGTCGGCGCGCGAGGTCGCCGAGCTGGTGAGCGATCTGCGCACGGGGATCGAGGCCGCGGGCCGGGCGATGCAGTCGGGCGAAGTGAAGGTGCGCGACATCGGCGCTGTGGCGGCGGAGGCAGACGGGGCATTGCAGGAGCTGCACCAGGGCGTCCAGCTGATGGGCGACCTCGTGAACGCGACGGCGGAGGTGTCCCGCAGCCAAGCGGAGCGGCTGGCGCAGTTGGCACAATCGTTACAGCAAGTCGCCAGTATCTCGACAGCGTCCTCAGAGAGTGCCAACCGCACCGCGGCCGCGACGCAAACGCAGATCACGTCGATGAGCGAGCTGACTGCCACGTCGCAGCAACTCGCTCAGCTGGCGGAGCGGTTGCGCGGCGGCATCGCGCGCTTCTCGATGCTGCGGCGCGATCAGCGCACCGCCGACCATTCCATCCGCCCCGCGGCGGATTGAGGAGAGTCACCCCGCCCGGAAGACCGCTCCGGCGTTGGGTCCTTGGTCCCACAGCCCCGCGTTCAGGGGGTGAAACGCACGCAGGGCCTCCCGGTACGGGGTGACGAGCAGATCGATGTAGCGCGCCAGCGCCACGTCGAATGGAAAGCGGCGACGAAACTCTCCCGCCGTCACGCCCAGCGCCGCACGGAGATGCCGGCCAAAGCTCTGGGGCGACGAGTAATCCATCCGGTAGGCCACGTCCGACACCGACAATCCCGGATTCTGGAACAGATAGGCGGCGTGCAGCAGCCGCATGCCCGCGAGATAGCTCTTGGGGGAGGGAATGCCGGCGCGGTGGAAGCGAGACATCAACGTGCTGGGGCGGACGCGCAGATGACGGGCGAGGCCGCGCACCGTGCTGAGCGCCGGCGCGAGCCGGGCCACGGATTCGAAGAAGAGCCGGGTCTCCGCGGAGGGCTCGCCCAGGGCGGGGGCGAGGCGCGCCAGGATGCGCGCCGCCACCGGCGACGCGGGGTGGCCTACGACATCCCGCAGCCGACGCCACCCGTCGGGTTGGGTACAGTCCACGGCGGTGCGGACGCCCGTCGCGCCGAGTCGCAGCAGGGTCTCGGTGGCTTCGCGGTCGTGCCGCGAGACGAGCGCAACCGCTGGTATGGCGGGGAACTCCCGTACGAACCGCGCGACGGCGGGCAACGCCTCCCCCTGACAGCGATGCACGGAGATCACGACGGCGTCCACGCGGCGGCGGCGGGCGACCTGCAGCGCATCGCGCAAGGAGTCGGCGTGCAAGGTGTCGAAGCAGCCGTCACCCGCGGCGTCGATACGCGGGCGTTCGGGCGGGGGAAGAACGGTGCACACGGTGACCATGCACCGCTACGCTAACGGCCGAGTGTCAAAGCGGCTGCAATCTCTCCTACGGTGCGTTCACCGCGCCTGCACCGCTGCAACCCACGCGCGCACGCGTGTTTCCAGGACATCGAGCGGCACCGCGCCCGCGCCCAGCACCTGGTCGTGGAACGCGCGTACGTCGAAGCGGTCGCCGAGCGCCGCTGTCGCATAGGCACGCAGCTCCTTGATCTTCAGCTCGCCGATCTTGTACGCGAGGGCTTGCCCGGGCCAGACGATGTAGCGATCGACCTCGACCGTGATGTCGTGCTCGGTCTTGGCGGCATTGGCCTTGAAGTAGTCGATCGCTTGCTCGCGGGTCCATCCCATTGTGTGAATGCCGGTGTCGATCACGAGACGAATCGCGCGCCACATTTCGTAGGTGAGCTGGCCGAACTTGCTATAGGGGTCGCCATACAGTCCCAGCTCGCCGCCCAAGCTCTCGCTGTAGAGTCCCCAGCCCTCCACGAACGCCGTGTAGCCGCCGAAGCGGCGGAACTCCGGCACGCCCTCGAGCTCCTGCCCGAGCGCGATTTGCAGGTGATGGCCGGGCACGGCTTCGTGCAGCGTCAGCGCTTCCATCTCCCAACGGGGCCGCGCGGACAGGTTGTAGGTGTTGACGAAGTAGGTGCCGGGGCGGTGGCCAAGCGGGCTGCCGGGTTGGTAGTACGCCGTCGTCTGCGAGCGCTCCGCGTACGACGGAATGGGCAAGACGCCGTACGGCAGGCGGGGCAGGGTGCCGAACAAACGCACCAGCTCGGGGTCAATGCGTTTGGCGACGTCGCGCGAGGCCCGCAGCAGGTCCTCCGCCGTTGTGAAGTAGAACCGCGGATCGGTGCGGAGGAACTGCACGAAGTCCGCGAAGCTGCCGCGGAAACCGCTCGCCGCGATCACGCTGTCCATCTGCCCGCGGATCCGCTTCACTTCGGCGAGCCCGATCGCGTGGATCCGCTCGGGGCTGAGCTCCGTCGTCGTGGAGGCCCGCGCCCGCACCTGGTACCACGCCATGCCGTCCGGCAGGTCGCGCAACCCAATCGATGTGCGGGCGCCGGGCACGTACGTCGCTGTCAGAAACGCGTTCAGCTTGCGGAACGCGGGGACCACCGCGTCGCGGTACGCGGCGAGTGCGGCGGCGCGCAGCCGCTGCTGCTCCGCTTCGGGCACTGCGGCGGGAAAATGTTTGAACGCCGCCAGCATCGGGCTCGTCAGGGGATCGTCCACGACCAGGTTGAGCGCCTGCGCCGGCACGTCCCGGAGCGTGATGCGGGGCGGCGTGACTTTCGCGGCGAGGCCACGCTCGAGCAACGCGATCGTCTGGTCCACGAGCACCGGTACGGCGCGGAGCCGGGCCACGATGTCCTCGTAGTCGCGGACAGTTGCGGCAGGCATCTGCGCAATGGTGCTGGGCACGTCCTGCTGCACCCCGCCCATCTGGTTGACCGGCATGAGCTCGCCGGGGAAGCGGCTTTCCTCGATCGCGTCGGTCAGGTTGCGGCGGAACAGGTCGTAGTTGAGCTGGTCGGTGGGACCGAGCTTGGCGCGGTCGATGGTGCGCAGGGTCGCCAACGGCTCGTTCAATTCCCGCTTGCGCCGGCTGATCGCCTCGACCGAGTAGTCCGTCCAGCGCGCGTTTTGCCCCGGGTAGCCGACCGCTGTCGCGAACTCGGGATACTCCCGCATGGTGTACTCCCAGTTCTGGGCGAACAGCCGCCGCAGACGCACGCTGTCGGCAAGGTTCGCCTCTTGCGCCGTGACAGGGACGGGGAGGGTGAGGGCCAAAGTAAGAACGGCACCGAACGCCGTACGCAGCGACATGCGGACTCCTTGTGAACGGGTGAGCAGGAGGCGAAGCTACCCGCGGTTCTACAAGGATGCCAATGAACGGTTCCGAGACACCCCGCGCGGTGAAGTCGCGACGAATGCTGCTGGCGTTCGCCGTCCTGGTCGTGCTCCTGACCATCGCCGGGGCGGTGAGCTTCGTTCGCTACGCGCAGCGCAACGCGCCGAACCCGCAGCTCGTCGCCGTCGCGCCGTTCGACATCTTCGTTCCCGGGCTCGAGGCCTGGCGCGTGGGGCTGGCGGAAGCCCTCACCGAACAGCTCGGCACCACACCGCCGCTCTCGGCCGTGCCCCAGGCCGTGGTGCGGGAACGGTGGAGCGGCACTTCACACCCTGAAATTGCCGCCGTCGAGCTGGCCCGCCGTACCAGCGCCGGCATCGCCGTCTATGGACGGGTTGACCCGATCGACCGGCAGCCGGACTCGGTACGGGCGAGCGTCATTGGGGCGGATGCGGCCTCCGGACGGGTGCTCTTCGGCGTCGTGCTGCGTTGGCCCGCGCGCGATCCCGACCAACTCGCCCGCAGGATTGCCGAGTATGTGCGGCACAACTATGCCGTTCCCCCTCCGAAATAACGGGCCGCCCTTCCTTTTTCCCACCCCGCGCTCCCTATTCTCCAAAGTCGCTGACCGAGGAGTGGGTTGGCTCGCGATCTGATCGGGCGGGTGCGCCAGGCGTTGGGCGATCGCTACACCGTGATCACGGCGGTGGGGCGCGGGGGCAATGCGACCCTGTTCGGTGCGCATGACAAGGAGGGCCGCAAAGTGGCCATCAAGGTCCTCCACCCCGAGCTCGCCGTTTCGGTCGGCGCGGATCGCTTCCTGCGCGAGATCCGCTATGCCTCCCAACTCAACCATCCCCACATCGCGCCGCTGCTCGATTCCGGCGAATCGGACTACCTGCTCTGGTTCGTCATGCCGTACGTCCCCGGCGAGACGCTGCGCCAGCTGATGCGGCGCGAGCGGATGCTGCCGATCGACCGCGCGGTGCGCATCGCGTCCGAGATCCTCGAGGCCCTCGCCCACGCCCACGAGCACGGGTTCGCGCACCGCGACATCAAGCCGGACAACATCGTCTGCTCGGCGTCCGGCGAGGGCGCGATCCTGGTGGATTTCGGGATCGCCCGCGCCATCGCCAGCTCCGGCGAGGACCGCGTCACCCGTAGCGGCTTCGTGGTGGGTACGGAGGAGTACATGAGTCCCGAGCAAGCGGGCGGCTCGCCCGACATCGACGGCCGCACCGACATCTATTCGCTCGGCGTGGTGTTGTTCGAGGCGCTCGCGGGCCGCCCGCCCTTCGCCGCGGCCAGCGCCGCCGCGGTGCTCGACATGCAGCAGCACGCGCTGCCACCCGACCTCCACAATCTGCGGCGCGATGTGCCGCGCGCGCTCAGCGATGCGGTGATGAAGGCGCTCGCCAAGCCGCGTGCGGCACGCTGGCAAACAGCGGCCGATATGCGGCAGGCACTGCTGCCCTACACTCTCGTTTCGTAGGGGATGAGCGCCGACCCGCTCTTCGACCGGCTGGCCCGCGCGCTGGCGGGCCCTTACCGGTTGGAGCGGGAGTTGGGCCGGGGCGGGATGGGGGCGCCCAGATGACACGCCCGTTATTGTTCGCCGAGATGAGAGCCGCGCTCCTCTGCTGCGCCACCCTGTTGTTCGCCGCTTGCCAGCCGCAATCCCGGCGCCTGCTGCTCGTCGACCTCACGCTGTCGGACCCGCTGGTCCTCGAATCCACGGCCGCGCCGTGGCATGCCGCCGGTTACCAGGTGGACTACCGCCGCTTCTACCCACACCTCACGCGCCAGGATCTTGCGCGCTACTGCACCGTGGTGCTGCTCGGCGGCCGGGAGCCCGAGGGACTCTCCGACGCACTCACGATCGGCGATCTCGCGATTCTGACGGAGTGGGTCCGGCGCGGCGGCGTGGTCGTGCTCGGGTATTCGAGTGACCGCGAGGGCTCCCTCGACCGCTGGATCATGAATCGCTGGCTCGCCGCGCAGGGCGCGGGCATCGCCATCGGAAATCAGGCGCTCGAAGACACGGTGCGTGCGGTGGCCGCGCCGCTCGACCCGCCGGCGGTGCCGATCCCCAGCTCGGCCCTCGACAACGCGGGCTCCGAGCCGTTCGCCGCGGGCCGCAACCACGTCCTGCTGGTGCGCGACGGGAGCCAGGCGCTGGCGCGCACGACTGCGTCAGCATTCACCCGGCAGCCGGGCGCTGAGCCCGCCGCCCGCCACCGTGCCGCCGTGGTCGCCGCGACCCGCGTCACGGACGGCCTCATCCTCGTGGCCAGCCGCCACGCGTTGGCAGCGACCGGTATCGATGTGCGATCCAGCACGCGTCCTGCTCTTGTGACGCCGCAGGAGCTGGCGCGGACGCGAGAGTTCCTCGTCGCGCTCGCGCGCTGGACACGTCGTCCAGCCGAATGGGCGGGCGTCGCGCCGGCCGTGGCCCCGGCGCCGCTCATCCTCGGTGCCGCGCCGCGCCCGATCGCGGTGCACCCGCCCCCCCTCGTCCCTCCTGCCGGGGCGATCGTGCTGACGATACCGAGGCCGCTCACGCCGATTCCGGAGGAGGCGCGCGCGGTCGTGCCGGGGTGGATCGCTCGGCAGGGGATGCGCGTGCTGTGGAGTCGGTTTGCGCCGATGGACGTCGATTCGTTGCTGGCCTTCGTCGACGCCGCGGCACTCAACGCGCTCGCCACCATCGTTCCGATTCCGGCGCTCGCCGATACCCTGCGAACGCGCAGCTTCTGGAAGGTCAGCGCGGAACGGCTACAGACGACGAGCCTGCGTTGGTTTCCCGCGGTCGTCCTCGCTGAGATCCCCTCCCTCGGAGCGGATGAGCTGGATCGCCACGGCGAACTGGTGGCGGCTCCCTGCGGTTTGGACACGGCGTTCTGGCACGGCGCGCTGCGCCCGACTTTTCGCGCCCTGGCCCGGCTCGGCGGTGCGCGCCCCGATCTCATTGCCGGGATCGCGCTCGATCTCGACACCGCGTCCAGCCGCTACGGTGGATCCGGCTTCTGCGACGCCGATTACCGCGATGGGCTGGCGGCGCTCGGCTTCGATCGCGCCGAGGTTGAACGACTGGCGGCGCTGCCCCCGGTCGCGCGCTACGACACGCTGCTCGAGCGCGGACTGGTGGGCCGCTATTTCGAAACGCTGGAAGCGTCGGTAGCCGAGCGCGCCGTCGCCCTGCGCGCCGAGCTGCGCCGGCTGCATCCTGACTTGCGGTTCGCCTTCCGGGCGACGGAGGCGCCGGCGGACTGGTTCTCGCTCGGATTGCTGCGTGGCCTCTCGACCCGCGAGGCGCCGGTGCTGCTGTGGACGCGTGAGCCGCCGCGCTACCGCGAGCGGGGAATCGTCGCGCTGTCGGCCATAATGGTCGATCCCCGGCTGGTGTCCGCGCACGAATGGGGGCGGCTGCGACCACTGGTATTCGGGGAGCACGACGGCTTCTGGCTGCCGCGCGCCACGACGGACAGCGTGGGGCGCCTCATCCGCCGCCTCTCCAAGGAAGCCTTGCCCGGAGGCCCGCCGCGCCAGTAGCTTTCCCGCGGTAGGAAGTGGTGGGGCCGATGGTCGCGGTGGACCGGCTGTAGGGGCCCATCGAGGAAAGTCCGAGCTCCACAGGGCAGACCGCCAGGTAACGCCTGGGCGCCGTGAGGCGACGGAACAGGGCCACAGAGAACAGACCGCCCTTGTATCCAAAGGGTAAGGGTGAAACGGTGGGGTAAGAGCCCACCGCGCGCCTGGCAACAGGCGTGGCACGGCAACCCCCGGTCGGAGCAAGGCCAAATAGGCAGCGAGACCCGGCCCGGGTCGTTTGAGCTGCGGGTAGGCCGCACGAGGTGGCTGGTGACAGCCATCCCAGAGAGATGACCATCTGCTCGTACCAACGAGTAAACAGAACTCGGCTTACGGTCTCACCACTTCCCTCTCTGTGACGGCCAAGCCCCCGGGCCCCGAGAATACCCCTCCCTATCCCCCCCATTGGGAGAACGTCGCCGACTTGCGCGTCTTCCGTACCACCGCCGAGGAATGGGAGAAGCTGATCGGTTGGCGGACGGATATGCGCAAGCGAGGCTGGAAGCTCCTGAAGGTGTCGAGCGAGGGCACCGAGATGGTCGCCATCTTTGGACGCACGAAGAACGATCGCCCTACCCCGTGACAAGGATTCGCTGACCGATGCTGCTTCGCCTCTCTCTTGCCGCGGCGATGCTGGTTGCCGCAATCGCCTGCGCGTCGCGCAATCGCCCGGCTGCCACGCCCGCGCCGGCGGTGCCCCCACCCCCTCCGCCGCCCGCGCCTCCGCCTCCGCCACCCCCTGCACGCGCGAATCCCGAGGTCGTCCGTTTGGGGCCGAGCGCGCTGCGCTACGTGCTCCACCAGGTGATCCATATCGAGCAGGAATTCCAGGGCATGCGCCAGCCGCTCGACTTTGGCCTGCGCATCTTCTTCGGAACCACGATCACCGGACCGGCGGACAGCGTGGGATACGTCACGACCGTCACAATCGATTCGGTCGTCCCCGATTCGGGCACCTCGGCGCCGATGGGCATCAATCTCGCGGCGGCAAAGGGGCTCTCATTCAGGGGCCGGCTGACGCCCACCGGCGAGTTTCGTAACCCGGTGGCGTCCGATACCACGATCGCGCAGACTCTCGGCCCCGTCTTCGGCTCGTTCAAGAACTTCTTCCCCCGCCTTCCGCCGTCGGGGCTCACGCTCGGCGCCCGTTGGACCGACACCATCACCACCAGCGATCGCGCGGCGGGTGCCGTGGTCGTAAAGACCATCAGCCGCTCGAACGCGGCAGCATGGGAGCAACGCAACGGCGTGCGCTGCCTTCGTCTTGAAGTGGTTTCGACCTTCACGATCCAAGGCGCAGGAGAGCAGGGCGGCCAGCCGTTCGAGGTCGCCGGCAATGGCGTTCGCAACGGCATCGATTACATCGCCGTGGACGGCCGCTTCATGGGCGGCGAGGCCCGCGACTCCACATCCATGACGATCACGCTGCCCGTGCAGAACATGATCATCCCGCGCACGCAGGTCTCACGCTCTACGGCCACGGTCTTGCCGTAGTGCGCCGCGCCCCGGCGCTTGTGGTGCTGATGGCCGCGCCGGTCATCGCGACGGCCCAGGTCGCCCCGAACCGCGCCACCGCGTATCTCCATCCCACCGACGTGCGCGATGCGCGGGCCCTCTGGGTGAATCCGGCGGGACTCGGCGTGCTGCGCGAAGCATCGGTGTACGCGGAAGTGGCGGTCGGCGATCCGGGCGCGCGCGGCCGCCTGCGCCAGATCAACGCGGGATTCAACGCTCGCGGCCTCGCTTTCGGATATCAGCGCGACATTTTCGACGCCGGCATACGCGGCCATACCTACCGGCTGGGCCTTGCCGGCGCGTCGGCAGGGCTCGCCGCAGGCTTCGCCACCGCGTACTACCGCGGGGAGGGCACCAAGGCGACGGGCTGGGACGTCGGTGTGTCGTACGAATGGCGACAGGGGCTCGCGCTGGGAACCGTCATCACGAACATCGGCCAGCCCGTGGTGCGCGGCCTGCGGCAGCGGCTCACGTTCATCCCAGGCGCGACGTGGCACCCGAGTGCGATACCCACCGTCGGCGTTTCAGCGCACGCACGCATCACGCCGGACTCGGTGGCCGCCTACGCCTTCGGGGTGAGCTGGCAGGGTGGACAGAGGGGCGGGGGCAGCCGTTGGCCGGTTGCGATCATCGCGCGGTTGGACACCGATGGCGGCTTGCGCCGCGGGGCGTTTGCGCTGGGACTCTCGATCGGGAATCGAGACCGCATCGGCGCGGTCGCATCTACTCCCGGGGACGTCTCCACCATCGACGGCGTCAGTCTATACGGCGTCTCGACGCGCGAGCCCGTGAAACGCCGCTAGGGCCGGCCTCGGACTCCAGCCGCCGTAGCTGCGTACCCACCTCCACCATGTCCCGGAACGACAGGCTGCGAAACACCGTATCCCGCGCCGGCTGACCGACGCTGTAGAGCACCAACCGGAAAACCAGGCCCCCGTGGAAATCGAGATCCATGTCGGTGCGCACGCTGTCGCGGGCGTACGAGCGCATTTGGTGCGGCGTCACGACCGCGGCGCGCCGCCGGGTGAAGAGGAGCAGCGTCGTGTCTTCCTGACCGCCGGGCTGGAACGCGTAGACGGCCACGTCGCCGGGCGCGAGGGCCCGGCGGGTGCGCAGCGCCCGGGTCAGACTGTCGGGGAGGGGCGCCCGTGCCGCGACCCTGGGCGGCTTGCTGAACAAGGTGTACGCCACGACGGCCGCGCCCGCGACGAAGGCGACGAACGCGAGACAGCCAGCGACGGCGAGGCCGAGGAGGGACTTGAACAGCATCGAGGCCAGGCGGCGGCGCAGCGGCACCCGCACCCGGTTTCGCGCCGCGGTGGGCATCGCGTCGATCAAGCCTCGGCTGACTTCGGCGGCGGTCTGGAAGCGCTTGGCCGGGCTCTTTTCCAGCATCCGCTCCAGGACGACCGCGAGCTCTTCCGAGACGTCCGGCCGCTCGCGCCGGATCGGGGCCGGCGTTTGCGTCAGCTGCTTTGCGAGGATCGATGCCGACGACGGGCCGTCGAACGGCGGGTTGCCGACGAGCATCTGATAGAGCACGATCCCCAGCGAATAAATGTCCGATCGCCCATCCACCGCATCCCCGGCCGCCTGCTCGGGACTCATGTACTGCGGCGTGCCGATGATCATCCCCTCCGTCGTGAGCGGCGACCCGTCGCTCCCCACCGTCGCCGCTTGCGCGGCCTTGGCGATCCCGAAATCGGTCACCATCACGTAGCCGCTCTTGTCGAGCAGGATGTTGTCCGGCTTCACGTCACGGTGGACGATGTCGTGGCTGTGCGCGTACGCGAGGGCATCTGCCACCTGGCGCGCGATGCGCGCCGCGTCGCCGACGGACAGCCGCTTGTGCGTGCCGAGGAGTTGGCGCAGCGACGGGCCGTCGATGCACCGCATGGTGATGTAGAAGACTTCCTCGTGCCGGCCCACCTTGTAGATCGGCACGATGTGGGGGTGCTCGAGGCGCGCGATCGTCTGCGCTTCGCGGAGGAAGCGCTCGGCCAACGTCGGCGACGGCGCGAGCTCCACGTCGAGCACTTTCACGGCGACGTCGCGGTTGAGCGACGCATCGCGGACGCGGAAGACCGCGGCGAAGCCCCCCTGTCCCAGCAGGGGCCCCACGGTAAATTCCGGGCCCAGCGTCTGTTGCAGGCGCTGCTGGAGGGCTTCGAGGTCCATGGCGGTGCAAAAAGCTAGGATTGTGCGGCAGGTTGTGCTAGGGACAGCGGCGCTCTTCGTGGTGTGGCTGTTCGGCGTCTGGCCGCCGCCGGTGTGGTGGCGCGATCACGAGCCGCGCTGCACGGCGATGATGCGATTGCGCGGCGCGCCGTCCGGCTGCCGGCGTCCTGCCGTTCCGCTCTCGGCGATCGCCCCGCGTCTCGTACGGATGCTGATTATCGCCGAGGACTCCCGCTTCCGTACCCATCACGGGATCGATCTCGTGGAGCTGCGCGAGGCTTGGCGCGAACGCGCCCGACGCGGCGAGCTGCGGGGGGCCAGCACGATCACACAGCAGCTGGCGAAAAATCTCTACCTGTCGCCGTCGCGGAGCCCGCTGCGGAAACTCAAGGAGGCGGTAACGGCGCTGCGACTCGAGCTCGCCCTCCCCAAGGACCGCATCATCGAGCTCTACTTGAACGTGGCCGAGTGGGGACCGGGCGTCTGGGGCGTTAGTGCTGCGAGCGCAGCGTACTTCGGCGTGCCGCCATCCCAGCTCACGGATGCGCAGGCTGCCGCGCTCGCGGCCACACTGCCCCAGCCGCGCACGTCGAATCCCGCCTACCGCCCGGGACGGATGCTGGCGCGCCGGGATCTGATTCTCGCCCGCTACTACGGTGGCAGCATACCGGTGCCGCACGCCGGTGAGGACTCGATCCCGTTCATTCCGCCGATCACCGCACCGCTCCTGCCCCCGGTGATCGAGACGCTCATGGATTCGCTGCGAGTGCGGCCGGACAGCGGGAAAGACTCGCTAGTCCACCAGCCGTAGGGGCATGACGAGCGCCATGTAGGAGGCTGGATCGTTCCATCCCACCGGCTCGATGGTGGACGCGCGCTCCGGAGCCTTGAAGGTGAAGCGCACTTCGTCGGTCGGCATGTACTTCAGGATCTCGAGTAGGTACATCGCGTTGAAGCCGATCTCGAGCGGCTCGCCCTCGTAGGTCACCGCGAGCTCGTCCTGCGCCTCACCGAGATCGGGCGTCTGCACGGAGAACTTTACCGTCCCACCCGAGAACGCGAGGCGGATGCGGTGCGTCTGGTCGCTGGCCACGACGCTCATGCGGCGCAGCGCGGCGGCCATCGCCGCCTTGTCCACCGTGGCCGCCTTGTCGTTCTCCCGCGGGATCACCTGCTCGTAGTTCGGATACGGCCCCTCGATGAGCCGGGAGAACACGAGCGTGCCGCCGGCGCGAAAGCCGATGTGATTGTCGCTCTTGGCTAGCTCGATCTCGGCGTCGGCGGCGTACAGGCGGCGCACCTGCTCGAGTGCTTTCGGTGGCACGATCAAGTCGGCCGTGGACCCGCCGGTCGCGGGCACGTCCATCTTCGCGAGCCGGTGGCCGTTCGTCGCCACCATCCGCATGCGGTCGGGACGTAGCTCCCAGAGGACGCCGTTCAGGATCGGCCGGCTCTCTTCCGTGGAGGCCGCGAACGCCACGTGTCCCACGAGCTTGTGGACGACGCCGGCCGCCGCCTTCCAGGCCTTGTCGAACTTCACCGCCGGGAATGAGGGGAACTCCTCGCGCGGCAGGCCCAGCAGCTTGAACTTGGACCGCCCCGATTCGATCGAGACGCGCGCCTCTCCCGCAGCGGTCACGCGCACCGGCCCCGCAGGGAGCTCGCGGGCGATGTCCACGAGCTTCTTGGCGGGAAGGGTCACCGCTCCGTCCGCGTCGACGTCCGCCGGCACGGTGGTGCTGACCGCGATGTCCAGATCGGTACCGGAGAGCCGCAGCCCCTGCTTCGACGCCTCGACGAGCACGTTGGCGAGCACCGGCAACGTCGTCTTTGCGGGAATAGCGGCTGCCACTGCCGCCAGCCCTTCCTGCAGCTGTTCCCGTGTGATGGTGAACTTCATGCGCGCCTGCGTCGTCTCCAAATGGGGGAAAGTCTTACTGCTTCTATACTATATAGAACTACTAGTAGTAGTAGTAGACAGCGGGGATATGTGGGGAGAACTGTTAAGTTGCAACTCCCACGCCGTCTGCATCATTTTTCCGATGTTAGCGCACTGTGGGTGATGTTGGCGCATTGCGGATTACCGCGCCGGTTTCCCCACGACCCCACACGGCGCGTCGTTATCCCCAACTACAATGCGGACAATTCCTGGCGCGCCATTTCCACGCGTTCTTTGAACGTGCGGTCGCGCATCATTTGGCGCTCCACCTTGTCCACGCTGTGGATCACGGTCGAGTGATCCCGCCCGCCGAACGCCTGTCCGATCTCTACGAGCTGCATGCGAAGCATGTCGCGCGCGAGGTACATGGCCACCTGGCGCGGAACGGTCAGCGTCTTGGTGCGGGCCTTGGAGCGCAGCCCTTCGGGCGTCACCCCCCAGCGGCGCGCCACTACTTCCTGCACGCGGTCGATGCTGGGGGTGGACTGGTTGCCGTAGCCCGATCCTTCTTCCCCCTGGCGGATCTTGTCCGAGAGGGCCTCGCGAGCCAGCTCGATCGTCACCTCGCGGTTCTTGAGCGAAGCGAACAACAGCAGCTTGATGATGCACCCTTCCAGCTCGCGGACGCTGGAGCGGATGTGCTCGGCGATGAACCGCAGCACGTCGTCCGGGATCGTGAGCTCGAGGTGGTCCTGCTCGGCTTTCTTCCGAAGAATCGCAATGCGGTGCTCGAGGTCCGGATGGCCGATGTCCGCGACCATCCCCCACTCGAAACGCGAGATCAGCCGGTCCTCGAGGCCGGGAATTTCCTTGGGCGGTCGGTCCGACGTGAGCACGATCTGCTTGTGCGCCTCGAATAGCGCGTTGAACGTGTGGAAGAACTCCTCCTGCGTCATTTCCTTGCCTTCGAGGAAATGCACGTCGTCCACGAGCAGGAGATCGACGTCGTTGCGGTAGCGGCGCCGGAATTCCGACATCGTGCGCGCGTGAATGGATTCGATCACGTCGTTGATGAACTGCTCGGCGCCGAAGTACTGCAGCCGGGTCTCGGGATTCTTGGTGAGCACCGCGTGCGCGATCGCCTGCATGAGGTGCGTCTTGCCGAGGCCGGTCGCGCCGTAGATGAAGAGCGGGTTATACGTTTTTCCCGGCGCTTCGGCGACGGCGTGTGCCGCCGCGGCCGCGAGCTCGTTCGATTTGCCGATGACGAAGGTCTGGAAGGTGTAGCGCTCGTTGAGCGGGGTCGTCGCGACCGCGGACGCGGTCGCGGTGGCCGCACTCTCCCGCGGGGCGACGAAGAAATCCATTTGCGGCCGCCGCTGCCGCTCTTCCTGGACGCGGAACACGACCGTCGTCGGCCGTCCGAACACACGCTCGGCGGCGCGCGCCAGCCACCCGGAGTGTTTCGATTCGTTCCACTCTGCGGCGAACTGGTCGGGCGCGCCGAGGATCAGGCGCCCGTCGTCGAACGCGATCGGTTCGGCTGGCTCGAGCCAGGTCCGCACCGTCGCTTCCGGAAGTTCACGCCGCGCCTCTTCGAGAAGGCGCTTCCACGCTTCGTTTGCTGATTGCTCCATTACGATTTCGGAATTTAGGAAGGACGTGGAAGCAAGGGCGGCCCGAAAGTACGGGCCGCATGTGGAAAAGTCAACCTTGACCGACCCGTCCACGCCGGGGTAACTTTCCCGGCCTTACACGAGGAATTTATGGGCCCGACGTATCGGCCGCGAAATCGGCGGCGCATCAATAAGCATGGATTTCGCGCGCGGATGAAAACCGTCTGGGGCCGCGCCACGCTGTCCCGCCGGCGCAAGAAGGGTCGTAAGCGCCTCACCGTTCGCATCCCGTCCAAACACCGGAGCCGGTAACGAACGAGCGGTACCCGCGCCGCGCCCGCCTCACGCGCGGCTCGGAGCTCACCACCTGCTGGGAAGCGGGCCGCCGCCGGCGCACACCACATCTCGATCTGGCCTGGCGTCACAATGCTTCGGGTCACGCGCGCACGGGCATCATCGTCCCCCGCTATCAGTCGTCGGCCGTGGCGCGCAATCGCTTGCGGCGTCGCCTCAAAGAGATTCTGCGGCGCGAGGTGCTCCGGCGCCTCCCGCCGATCGATCTCGTCATTCGCGTCAAGCGCTCGGCCTATGCCGCCTCGTTTGCAGTCCTGCGCGCCGAATTGACGGGCGCCGCGGGGACGCTGACGTGACGCTGCAACAACTGCCCCGCTTCGCGGTGATGGCGCTCATCCGCGGCTATCAGCTGACGCTGTCGCATCTGGTGTTGACGCAGTGTCGCTTCGAACCGACCTGCTCGCGCTATACGTATGAAGCAGTGGCACGCTACGGCGCGCTCAAGGGGAGCTGGTTAGGGATGCGACGCGTTCTCAAGTGTCATCCGTTTCACGCGGGCGGCTATGATCCAGTTCCGTAAGGCACACTAAGGTGGAACGACGCGTCATCCTCGCCATCGCCCTGATGATCATGGTGGCGATCGCCCCCACGTTGATCTGGCCGCCAAAAAAGCCGCCGGTTCGCCCTGACAGCACGCGGGTGACGACACCGCCGGTAACGGACACCGCTCCCACTCCGGCAAGTCCGTCCACCCGGACGGCCGGCCGACCGGCCGACACAGTTGCGGCTCAGACGATTTGGGTCACGTCGCCCCTCTACCGGCTCGGCTTTAGCACCCGGGGGGGCCGGCTCGTGTCGGCAGAACTCCTGCAATACCAATCGTTTGCCCCCGGGGACTCAGGCCACCCCGTCCAGCTCGTGCCGCCCGGCCGCGCGTTCCTCAGCCACAAATTCGTCACCCCCGCTGGTGACACCGTGTCCCTCGACGATTGGGATTTCCACCCCACCGCGCCCGCGCTCGTGGTTTACGAAGGCCAAGGGCCCAAGCTGCTGCGGCTCGAGGCCGTCCGCGGTGGATCGCAGGTGACACTCGAGTACCGGTTCGTCCCGGATGAGTACCGCTTCGATGTGCGCGGCAAGGTGGCCGGCTTGGGTGGCGGCGGCGCGGTGCTGCTCATCGGCTTGTCCGACGGGTTGCGCTCGGCGGAAAAGGATTCGGCGGACGATTACCGCCATTACGCCGTCGTCGCCAAGGCGTCGAAGGCCGAGCGCACCGATTTTTCGAAGCTGCATCCGGGCGAGCGCGCGGTGTTGGAGGGGCCGTTTGAGTGGGTCGGCGTCAAGTCGAAGTACTTCTTCGCGGCCGCGCTTGCCTTGGAGGAGGGGCAGCCAAAGTTCGGCGGCGCCATCGCGGTGGGCGGGCCGCGGACGGGCAAGGCCGCCTCGAGCGCCGCGGTGACGCTCACGATGTCCGTGCCGCCCACGGGCGGATTCCAGTATCAGGTGTATGCGGGACCGCTCGAGTACCGACAGCTCGCGAAGATCGGCCACGGTCTCGACGACGCGAATCCATACGGGTGGATCTTCCGGCCGATCATCCAGCCAGTCTCGGTCTTCGTCGTCAACATCCTGCTGTGGATGCACGGGCAGCTGAACCTCAATTACGGCTGGGTGCTGATTCTGTTCGGGGTGATCGTGCGGGTGCTGCTCTGGCCCCTGAACCAGAAGGCGATGGAGTCGGGGATCCGGATGCAGGCGGTCGCGCCGCTCATCAAGGAGATTCAGGACCGCTACAAGAACGAGCCCGAGCGCTTGCAGCGGGAGATGCTCCGCATTTACAAGGAGCACAAGGTGAACCCGTTCGGCGGCTGCTTGCCGATGCTGCTGCCGATGCCGGTGCTGCTGGCGCTATTCTTCGTGTTCGCGAACACGATCGAGTTCCGCGGCGTGCCGTTCCTGTGGCTTCCCGACCTGTCGCGCCCCGACCCCTACTTCATCATTCCGATCGCCATGGGGCTGTCGATGTTTGGGCTCTCGCGGGTCGGCCAGATCGGCGTGCCGCCGAACCCGCAGACCAAGATGATGCTCTACTTCATGCCGATCATGATGACGGTGCTGTTCCTGAACTTCGCTTCGGGGCTGAACCTGTACTACGCGGCGCAAAACATCTTCAGCATCCCGCAGCAGTATCTGATCGCGAAGCGCCGCTTGCGGAACGCGCCCGTGTCCGCTCCTCGGGTGCCCGCGAAGACCTAGCCTGCTCTCCGACGTGATCGTCGCGCTGGCGACGCCGCCCGGCCGCGCCGCGCTCGCGCTGATCAGACTGTCGGGATCCGGGTGCTTCGCTCTCGCCGCCCGCTGCCTCACGCCGTTCCACTCCACGCGCCCGCGGACCGTCTTTCGTGCGCGCGTCGCGCATCCCGATACGGGCGAACCGGTGGACGAGGTGCTGGCCGCCTGTTTCCCGGGCCCGCGCTCCTACACCGGTGAGGACCTGGTCGAGATCTCCACGCACGGCGGGCTCGTGGCGCCGGCGGCGGCGATCGCCGCGCTGGTGGCGGCCGGTGCGCGCCCGGCGCAGCCGGGAGAATTCACCCGCCGGGCGGTACTGAACGGCAAGATGGACCTGCTCCAGGCCGAAGCGACGGCGGACCTGGTCGATGCCGGCTCCCCCGTGCAACGGCGCCGCGCGCTCCAGCAGCTCGAGCGCGGCCTCTCCGACCGGCTTGCCGCGCTGCGCGGCGAGATTCTCGAGCTCGAGGCGCTCATCGCGTACGACATCGATTTTCCGGAGGAAGACGAAGGACCGGTGGCGCCGGCACGCGTGCAGGCGGCGTGGGACGTGGCGCGGGGGCGCGTCGCTGGCCTGCTGCGCACCGCGCCCGAGGGCGAGCGCCTGCAGGAAGGCGCATTGCTCGTCATCGCCGGCCGCCCCAACGCGGGGAAGTCGTCGCTGTTCAACGCGCTGCTCGGCGCCGAACGGGCCATCGTCACGGAAATCGCCGGCACGACGCGGGACGCGATCGAGGCCCACGCAGTCATCGAAGGCTTCCCGTTCCGGCTCGTCGACACGGCGGGCCTGCGGGAGAGCGACGAGCGGATCGAGCGACTGGGAATCGAGGTCAGCAGGAAATACCTCGCGGCCGCCGACTTGGTGCTGTTCTGCGAAGAAAGCGACGACCCGGCGCGCGCATCGTTTCTCGCCCAGGTCCAAGCCCCCGTTGTCGTGGTCCGCACCAAGGCCGACATCTCGGGCGGGTCTGGCGTGTCGGTCGTCACCGGTGCGGGGCTGCCCGAGTTGCGGCGTCGCCTCGCGGAAGTGGCGTTTGGTCAGCTGCTCGCGCTCGGAGACGTGGAGCCCGTGGTGACGCGCGCGCGTCACCGCGCGGCGCTGGAACGAGCGCTCGGAGAGCTGGATGGCTTCCGGGCGGCGCGGCAGGCGGGGGTGGATGCGGCAGCAGCGGCCACGCACTTGCGGGCAGCGGTGGCGGCCCTCGACGACCTAATCGGTGCCGTCACGCCTGATGATGTCCTGGACCGCGTGTTCGCGGCGTTCTGCGTGGGGAAGTAGGCGCCTCGATCACTCCGGCGGTCCGGCCTCGCCCGTGGCGACCCGCCATACCTCATCCGCCAGCCATTCGAGACGCTGCTGGGCGTAGTCGAGCTCGGCCGCCGTCATCGTCTTGGCGCGGCGGGCAATCTCGCGGGCGTGTGTGAGCAGCTCGTCCAGAACCTCCCGCAGGGGCCGGTTGCGGCGGCGCTCCGAAGAGGGGGCGGGGGAGGGGGGGGCCTTTTTCCCGCGCGGGCTCACGCGGTCTGAATGCCGGACGCCCGATCGTCCGCTTGCCGGAGTTCCTCCACGGCGGCCCGCACCGTGGAGGCGGCGCCGTGCTCGCCGAAATAATTTTCGACCATGCGCAGACCGAGGTAATAGCCCGAGCGCTCCGGCAGCACTCTCCCCGCCAAGAGCCGCGCGGCCGGGCTCATTCCGCCCGACAGGTAGCGGAGCCGAAGGCCCAGACCCGAGGCGTCGAGGTCTTCCGCCGACGCTCGCCGCAGGAACGCATCCAGCTCCCGCAGGCGCCGGTACTGGCGACGATTGTAGCCGAAGTATTCCCACGGCTCGAAGCCAGGCGCGACCGCCTGTGACGCGGCGATCGCGGTGCCTTCGTTGACCACCAGTTCCCGGAGCGTGGCCCGGGAGCCCGCTTCCCAGCAGTCGTAGTACCCGCCCAGCTCCGTCACGAGGCGACGCAACGCCGCGCGGCTCGAGGGCGACGTGTAGCGGAGTGCGTGCGCGACTTCGTGCGCGATCCACAGGGGCAGGAGGTGCGGCGCGAGACCCATGCCGCACGTCTGCGCATTGGCGCGCCCGGTGAAGTGCTCCAAGCACACGAACGCGATGCCCCGCCCGCCGACCACCAATTCACCGGCGTTCGCCGCGCCGACGCCGACCATCAGATACAAGTCGACCGGACAATCCGCTTCGAGCATCTCGGTCGCGCGGCGCAGCGCGTCCTCCGCAATCGCGATCACGTCCACGTCCTCGAGCAGGCGCTTCAAGTCCGAGCGGTCGGCGCGCAGCGCGGCGCCGATGATCGGCTCGGCGTGCGGCGAGTCGGGGTCGAGCACGTAGTTGTGCCAGTACGCGCTCAGCACAGGACGATGGCGATCGAGATACTCGTGGTAGGCCGCGGTGGAATCGACCGCGGACAGAACCGCAAGGAATTCAGGAACGAGATTGACGAGCATGGAGCAGTTGGCCGCCCCAATTTGGGAAGGCGAACGCTCCGTGACAAGCCGGTATCAGTGGATGGTGATGTCGAGCGCGACCGACTCCGACTTGACATTTCGCGCGAGGTCGGTCACCGCCAGCGTGACCTGGTAACGTCCCGCGGGCAACTTGTCCGGCTCGATGATGAGCCGCTCCGCCGTACTGCTGCCCGCGGCCTCGCGATCGAACTCGAACACCACGGGCCGAGAGCCGCCCGCCAAGAGCCGCGCGACAAACGAGCGCGCCGGCGCGAAAGAATAGCGCAGACGGTAACGCGACCGGCCGCTTTGGTCGGTCGCCAGCCCGTAGATCTCCACATAGGCGGCGAGTGGGATACCCGCCGGGTAAGTGAGATCAGCCGGCATGCCGCGCAGTGTCGCTTCGCGATCGAGCAGGGCGGATCCGGGCGCGAGCGCGAGACTCGACAACCCGAGCTCCACCGCCGAGAAGCGTGGGACCACGATCTGCCGCCGCGCGCGGCCCAGCACCCCCGCCGAGTCGACGTCCAGCCCCAAGTCGTAGCGCCCCGCTGGCACGCTGAGCTGGAGCAGTCCCACGCCGCTCGCGCGCACGGGCTCGCTCTCCCCTCCGGCGCTCCAAAGCACGGCGGCGGCCGAGTCGCCGCTCGCCTTGTAGTAGGCATCGGTAAGGCCGACGTCCCGGCTTTGGAAGAAGGCGCTCCACGCACGCGCGCTGAGCGGAGCCGGAACCACCGAGCGGTCGGTCTTGAGCGCGATGGCCGTGCTGGCGACCTGGCGGCGGTTCGTCGGCATGAAAATGAAATCGCCGCCGCCGAAGCTGCCGCCCGTACCGCGCTGGAAACCGATTGTGAGCGTGCCCTGCGGCGTATGGTATAGCCATCCTTCCGCGTCCAGCGGATTGTCGCCGGGTCCGAACGGGCGCAACGGATCGAAGATCCCCTGCAGCATCCGATCGGGCGGCCCGTGCCGCAGAAAGATGAGGCCCCGCGCGTCCAAGCCCGCGATCCCGAGGGCCGTGCCTTCCCCCGCCTCCACGCCCTGCAGCTGCCGGCTGCCCGCGAGCATCCGATCGTAGTCGGCGCCCGGGTACGCTGCGGAGTCCCCAATGGCGAGCTGCTGGAGGAAGTCGCGCTGGTACGAGAGGATTACCGCACGGTAGCGCGCCGAGCGGTGGTACAGGTTCAGGGGATGCAGCAGCCGGAAATAGCGTCGCGCGTAGGCAAACCGGCGGAAGTGCTCGGCGATGCGCTCGTTTCCTGCCGTCAGAAGGTTCGGGTCGCGCTTCGCCCAGAAGCGCTCGAAGAAGCGCCGCCGCTCGCCGGGCGGCGTCGCGTCCTGAGCGGCCATCTCGTCCGGGGTCGCGATCATCCATACCCGATCCCACATCGCCCCGGTCGAATCGAGGTCGGCATGTACGAGCGCCGAGTCGTACCAGCGGTAGCCCGCGGTGTCCCGGCCCGCTTGGAAGTCAGCCTCGGCGCGCAGCACGTAGGCTGGCACGTGTGACGCGCGCTGGCGCAGCACCTCGCCGAGCAGTGAGTCGGCACGCTGCGGCTCCTCCAAGGCGATCGCCAGTTCGGCGCGCCGCTCCAGCACGACGGGATCGTCCGGATGCAGGGCGAGCGCGCGGTCCGCCCGGCGCCAGATATCGGGGTTGCGGTACAGTGCGTGAAAGCGGTCCCACACATCCTCGTAGTCCGGCTTCAGCGCCAAAATGCGGAGGATGGCCTCGCGCGCGATGACATCCCCTTCGTCGCTGCCGAGGTAGAAGCCGACCTTCATTTGCCAGTAGAGGGGCTCGGGATCGTCGGGCGCGAGGCGGGCGGCCGCGCGAAACGCTTCGAGGGCGGGGTAGCGGCCGATCACGCGTCCCGCGAAGTGGGCCCGGCCTGCCGCGAGGAGCGATTCCGCGCGCGCCGGCGTCTGCAACAACAGCGCCGCCCACAGCAACGCGATCATGCGTCTACCCCTTGGGAGGCGTGCGCATCCGGCGACTTATCTCCGTGAGGAACTTCCGCTCCGCGGGGGTCAGGCTTTCGACGCCCGTCGCAGAGATCTTGTCGAGCACGCGGTCGATCTCCGCGTTGGCCCGCGCGTCCCCCCCGACGCGCCGCTTGGTGCGCGGCGCTGTCCCGCCCCCGCTTCGGCCGCCTCCCCCACCCCCGCCGCGGGGCGTGGGGCTCACGAGCACGCTGGGCTCAGAGCCGCCACGCAAGCGACGCTCCGCACGGCTCAGGCGCCAGTCCTGGCTCTTCAGGTACACCAGGCCGGTCGCGACGCCGCCGAGGTGCGCGAGATGCGCGATGCCATCACTCGCTCCGGCCCACGCGAGTACCAGGTCCAAGGCCACGAGGAACGTAACCAGCCATTTTGCCGGGATCGGCTCGGGGAGTGGGAAGACGAACACAGGATGGTCGGGCCAATACCAGGCGAACGCCACCGCCACGGCGAGGATCGCGCCGGATGCGCCCAGGATCAGGGCGACCGGCATCCACTGCGTGAGCAGGAACGAGAAGGCGGCGCCGCCGATACCGGAGAGGAGATAATAGAGGAGGAAGACGCGGCCTCCCATGCGGGCTTCCACGGACGGCCCGAATACGAACAGCATCAGCATGTTGAACGCGAGGTGGAGGACCCCCGCGTGCAGGAACATGTAGGTGACGAAGGTCCACGGCCGCTCGAGCGCGTGCAGCGGCACGAACCCAAACGCCTGTAGGAAGCGCGGGTCGACCAACAGCGTCTTCTGAATCAGGAAGACGAGCAGATTGGCGACGAGTAGGCGTCGCACCCAGAGGGTCAAACCGTACATGCGCTGCGGGCCCATCGATTCCTCGGCCTATGCGTCTAGTCCTTTTTAGCCCCTTTTGCCGCCTGGTTGTTCCGGGCCAACCGCGCGATCCGCTCGCACAGCTCCGGGAACTCGATCCCCGCTGCCTGCGCAGCCTGAGGCAGGAGGCTGGTGCGGGTCATCCCCGGCAGCGAATTCGCCTCCAGACAGAAAATGTCCCCGTCGGGGCTGACGCGGAAGTCGATCCGCGAGTAGCCGCTGAGCTTCACGGCGCGATGCGCCATGAGCGCGTACTCCTGTAGCTGGCGGGCGAGAAGCGTGTCGATCTTGGCGGGGAACGTCTCCGCCGACATGCCGGGGGTGTACTTCGACTCGTAGTCGAATAGCTCGTGCTTCGGCACGATCTCCCCTACCGGAAGCGGCACGTCGCCGAGAACCCCCACCGTCAGCTCACGGCCCGGGATGAATTGCTCGGCCATCACCTCGTCGTCATAACGGGCCGCGAGCGTGAACGCTGCATCGAGATCCTGCGCCTTCTTCACCAGTGTCAGCCCGACCGACGAGCCCTGCTTCGACGGCTTGACGATCACCGGCCAGCCCAGCGCCGTCGTCACATCCTCTGGCGCGACGCGGGGCGGGGCCATAAACCATGCAGGCACCGGCACGCCCGTAGCGCGGAACAGCCGTTTGGAGAGGTCTTTGTCCATCGCCAGTGCGCTCGCGAGCGGCCCGCTCCCCGTGTACGGGACGCCGACGACGTCCAGGATGGCCTGCAGCGTCCCGCCTTCCAGCGCCCCCCCGTGCACGGCCAGAAACAGGACGTCCGCGTCCCGCACCGCCGCGAGCTCGGCCAGACCCTCCGAAAGCATCTGCCGCTCGCGTTCCGCGAGCGCGTCCACTGACGGGGGCGCGACGCCCACCGTCCCGCGCAGCAGGTCGGCTTCGGTCTTGGCGTCGAGCAATCCGCCGGCGGTGTCCACGACGGCGACGTTGTGACCGCGGCTCCGCAACGCCGCCACAATCTGCGCCGCGCTGGCGAGGGCCACCGCGCGCTCGACCGTGGCCCCGCCCGTCAGGACGGTGACGCGCATCAGCGGATGCCCGCGAGCTGGTGCAAGAGGTCGTAGCGCGTGACGATGCCGACGACTGCGCCGTCACGACGCACCAGCGCCGCCGGCGTGGTGCGCGACAGCAGCGTCGCGAGCTGGGCGACCGGCGAGTGGGTGTCGACCACAGGGAAGGGCGCGTCCATCACTTCGCGCACGGGACTATCGAGGATCTTCGGCTGTCCGATCGCGCGCGCCATCAGCGCCTGCTCCGACACCGCGCCCACACCGTCGCCGCCGTCCAGCACCGGCAGCTGCGAGACGTTGTAGGTGCTCATGAGATTGAGCGCCTGGCGCACTGAGGCTTCGGGCGTCACATGGATGAGCGGTGGAGCGTCGCTGTTCTTCGCCGCCACGAGCCGTCCCACCGTCGGGCGCTCGTCCTCGACGAGCTCGTTCTCGCGCAACCATTCCTCGTTGTACACCTTGGAGAGGTAGCGCTCACCGGTGTCGGCGAGAACCGTAACGACGAGCGCTTTGGGATCGTTGACGCGGCGCGCGATGTCGAGTGCCGAGACGACGTTCACGCCGGTCGAGCCGCCCACGAACAACCCTTCTTCCTTCGCGAGGCGGCGCGCCATCTGCATCGCGTCCTTGTCGGTGACGGGCACCCACTCGTCGATCACGTCCCAATGGAGCGAGGTGGGAATCTTGTCGCCGCCGATCCCCTCGACCTTGTACGGCTGGCCTTCGCCTTTCTTCCGCGTCTTGGCGTAATCGGCATAGATCGACCCGACCGGATCGCCGGCGACGACGCGGACCTTGGGGTTCTTCTCCTTGAGGTAGCGGCCCGCGCCGCTCACTGTACCGCCCGTGCCCGGCGCGCACACGAAGTGCGTCACGTTGCCCGCGGTCTGCTCCCAGATCTCCGGCCCCGTGGTGCGGTAGTGCACTTCGGGATTGACGGGGTTGTAGTGCTGGTCGGCGAAGATCGCATTGTCGTGGGCCGCCGCGATGGCGCGCCCTTTCACGATGTAGTTGTCGGGATGGTCAGGCGGAACAGCGGTCGGGGTGATGATGACTTCGGCACCCAAGGCGCGCAACAGGCGCGCCTTCTCCTGCGACATCTTGTCCGGCATCGTGAAGATGCAGCGATAACCCTTCACCGCCGCCGCCAGCGCGAGCCCCACGCCGGTGTTCCCCGAGGTCGCCTCGACGATCAAGCCGCCCGGCTTGAGACGGCCCTCGCGCTCCGCGGCCTCGATCATCGCGAGCCCGATCCGGTCCTTCACCGAGCCACCCGGATTGAAGAACTCCGCCTTTGCGTAGACCGGCGTCCGGATCCCGCGCGTGACCTTGTTGATCCGGATTAGCGGGGTCCAGCCAATCGTCTCGAGGACGTTCTGGTACGGCTCAGTGTGCTGGGGCACCGGGACCCGGAGATGGCGGAGGGGCGGGAGGAGGCGCTGGAGGCGGAACAGTCGTGTCCGCCGGCGTAGCCGTCGTGTCGGGAACGCGCGTCGTATCCGGGCGTGGCCGGGGGGGACGAGGCTTGGCACGTGGCCTCGGGGCCGGTCGTCCCGGCGCGGCGACCGGAGCCGGCGCGGGGGCAGGGGGCTGGGGAGTCACCGTGCCCGTTCGCGTCGTGCCCACCTGGCGGAACTCGACTGGCTGCAGGAACGCCGTGGCCACCGCGATGCCGTGCCGCTTGGCAGGGGCGAACCGGAGCCCCGCCGAGCCCGCCAACGCCGCAGAGTCGAGCGCGGGGTAGCCGCTCGATTCCGCTACCCGCGTGGACTCGGGCACGAGGTGCCCCGCCGAGTCCGCGAACAGCCGCAGCGTCACGTCGCCTTCGATCTTCTGCTCGAACAAGGCCGGTGGGTAGGCGATCGGCACGTCTGGGTTCAGCGCCACCGGCGCTTCCGACTCGGGGGGCGGCGCCGCCTGGCTCGATTGAGCATCAGGTGGCGGCGCGGAGCCGCGACAGGCCAGCAGCGCGAGCAGAGTGGCCGAAGCGAATGGCGTGCGCACTTAGCTGTCCGTCCGCCGTTTCTTCCAGGCCGCCAGTCGGTTGAGCGCGTCAAGCGGCGACAGCGTGTCGACGTCGAGCCCATCCAGCTCGGCGAGGAGCGGGTCGGGAGGTGCCGCGGCGGCTCCGCCGAATAGTGCAAGCTGCGCTGCATCGAGGGGAGCGGGTGGACGCTGCCGAGCCACATGATGGCCGGCTTCGAGCAGCTTGAGCACCTGCCAGGCACGCGTCACGACGGGGGCGGGCAGACCTGCTAACCGGCCGACATGGATGCCGTACGAACGATCCGCGCCGCCCGGCTCGAGCCGGTGCAGGAACGCGATCTCATCGCCCACCTCCCGCACCGCCACGTTAAAGTTGCGCGCGTGTTCGAGCTCTTCGGTGAGCTGCGTCAACTCGTGATAGTGCGTCGCGAAGATCGTCTTGCAGCCGATGGTGTTGTGCAGGCATTCCGTGACCGCCCAGGCGATCGCCACGCCGTCGTACGTCGAGGTGCCGCGGCCGATCTCGTCGAGCAGGACGAGGCTCCTGCCGCTCGCGGCATGGAGGATCGCGCTCGTCTCGCTCATCTCGACCATGAAGGTCGACTGCCCGCGTACCAGATTGTCGGAGGCGCCCACGCGCGTGAACAGCCGGTCCACGACGCCGACCGCCGCCCGCCGGCACGGCACGAACGCCCCCATCTGGGCCAGGACCACGCACAGCCCCACCTGCCGCAGCAGCGTCGACTTGCCCGCCATGTTCGGACCGGTGAGCACAATGACCCGGCCGGCCTCGTCGAGCATCACGTCATTGGGGATGAATGCTTCGCGCGGCATCATGCGCTCTACGACGGGATGCCGGCTGCCCTCGAGCTGGAGGGTGAAGGCGTCCGTCACCTCTGGCCGCACATGGCGCTCCCGCTCCGCCACATCCGCGAGCCCGGCCCAGACGTCGAGCTGCGCGAGCAGGGCGGCGCTCGCCTGCACCCGGCCGATCGCGTCCGCGACGCGGCGGCGCAACGCGTCCACCACCGCGGCTTCGCGCGCGGCGATGCGCTCCTCGGCGCCGAGGACCTTGGCTTCATATTCCTTCAGGTCAGGCGTGACGTACCGCTCGGCGCCGGTGAGCGTCTGCCGCCGCTCGTAGTCGGACGGGATGCGCTCGCGGTGCGCGTGCGTCACCTCGATGTAGTAGCCGAAGACTTTGTTGAACCCGACCTTGAGGGAGGGAATGCCGGTACGCTCGCGCTCGCGTCCCTGCAGCGCGGCGATGTACTGCTTGCCCCCGTCGCGCGCCGCCTTCAACTCGTCGAGGTCGTGGTCGTAGCCCGGCCGGATCGCGTCGCCGTCGTCAAGCTGCGCGGGCGGCCGTTCCACTAGCGCGCGGGCCAGCTCCTCGCCCACGTCGGTCAGCAGGTCAAATCCGTGCGCCGTCAATTCGAGCAGAGCAGCGCGCTCCCGTCCCTCGAGCCCTCCCAGTGCGCCGGCGACGTCGGGCAGGCGCAGGATCGAGTCGCGGAGGGCGCCAAGCTCACGCGGCGTGGCGCGGCCGAGGGCGGCGCGACCGGCCAAGCGCTCCACGTCGCGCACGCCGTCGAGCGCCTCACGCAGCCGCTCACGGCCGCGCCCGTCGCCGACCAACACCTCGACCGCGTCGAGACGCGCGTTGATGGCGGCGGGATCAACGAGCGGCGCCAGCAGCCAGCGCCGCAGCAAGCGCCCGCCCATGGGGGTGAGGGTGCGGTCGAGAACCTCGAGCAGCGTTGATCCCTCGGCGCCGGCGCGCAGCGGCTCGACCAGCTCCAGGTTGCGGCGGGTCATCTCGTCGAGCGGCAGCACGTCGCCGCGGCGCACCAGCGTGGGGCGCGCGAGATGGGGCAGGCCACCCGGCTTGAGCTCGCGCGCATAGCGCAGCAACGCGCCCGCGGCCCCGATTGCGGGGCGGTCATCCGCCGCGATTCCGAGCCCGTCCAGCGACGCGATGCCGTACGTGCGCACGAGATCCTCGCGCGCCAGCTCGGGATCGAACTCCCACGCCTCACGCTCGGTGATTGCCGCCTGCGGCGTGGCGCCCCCCTCCCCCCGGCCCGCTCCTGCGGGCACCACGAGCTCCCGGGCCTCGTAGCGGGCGAGCGTCAACTCGACGTCGGAGGGAGGTACGACCTCGAGCACGAGCTCGCCGGTCGTTACGTCCAAGGCAGCGATCCCCGCGGCCGCGCCGCGGGGGTCCACGGCCACGATGTAGTTGTTGCGGTTCCGTACGAGCCAGTCATCGGTGAGCACCGTGCCCGGCGTGATCGTCTCGACCACGGCCCGGCGCACGACGCCTTTGGCAAGCTTTGGGTCTTCAATCTGCTCACAAATCGCCACGCGGTGCCCCTTGGCGATCAGGCGGCGCAGGTACTCGGTGGCCGCCTTGACGGGAACCCCCGCGAGCGGGACTTCCGCCGCGCCGCCGTTGTTGCGCGAGGTGAGCGTGAGTCCCAGCTCGCGCGCGGCGAGCTTGGCGTCGTCCTCGAACATCTCATAGAAGTCGCCCATCCGGAAAAACAGAATGGCGTGCGGATGACGTGCCTTGAGATCGCGGTATTGCTGCATGAGCGGCGTCTCTGTGCCGGCCGCAATCCGCTCCGTCACGGCTCCTCCACCACGAAGGGATGGCCGCCGACCTTGGTCCGCAACCGCCGCTGCGCCCGCTGCGCCTCGTCGCGCGTCGCGAAAGGACCCACCCGCACTTTGAAGAAGCCGGTCGTGTCGCGGACGACGCGCGCGTCGAAGCCCATCACCCGCAGCCGGGTGAGCATGTCATCAACCTGCGCGGCGCTCTTAACGGCGAGAACCTGAACAGCGTAGCCCCGCGGCCCCCCAGTAGGCGGGGGTTTGGTGCCGGTGCTGTCCGAGGATGGAGCAGGGGCGGGAGCAGGGGGCGTCGATGCCGTGGCGCTACAGCGCGCGGCGTAGAAGTTGACCTGATTCTTGAATTCCACGTCGTCGCCCGCACCGGCGAGCGCCTGCTGAATCAGCTCGCAGCCGCGGGCGTCGTTCTTGAGCTCAAAATACGCACGGGCGGCGGAAAAACCGGCGCGGGCGCGGAGCGGCGAATCGGGATAGTCGCGGTTCAGCCGCTCGGCGGCCTGCGTCGTCTGCACGGGGTCGTGCTGGGCGAAATAGAGTTGCGTGAGCAGCAGTAGCGCATCATCGGCCCACGGGCCCGAGCCGTACTCCACGACGATGCGGTTCAGGTTGGTGGCCACGGTCTGGGCATCGGGAGCGATCTTCGCGGCCGCAAGCAGCGCTTCGGGATAGACCGAGTCCGCGGGCGACAGCCGCACGAGCAGGCGCCGCACGATCGCGCGTGCGGAATCGACCTGGCCGGATTGGGCGAGGCGGAGTGCTTCGACGAGGCGGGCGTCGGTCTGGGCAGCCAGACGGCCGGACGGCCCGACGGCCAATAGGGTCAGGGCGAGGAGTACCGGCCGTCGCCCCCTCATGCCGCCTCCTGTTTCGTCGCGGCGAATCCCAGCACCAGCTGCGTCACGATTCCCCGATCATTGGTCACTGTTGGTGTCTTGAGAGCGCGGTCGGCGGCGAGCGCGGCGCGCAGCGCGTGTGCGAGCTCCCCCGCGGTCCAGCTCGCGCTCCACCTGCTCCACCGGGCTGCTTCCTCTTTATAGCCGCGGAGCCCGTATGGCCGCGCGGCGAGCAGCTGGCGGAAGACCGTGTCCTCGAGGCGCGCGCTGCTGCCGCGATCCCGCTCAGCCCGCGCGAGCGCGGTGCCGACGAGGTGCGTACCGAGCAGCGTGACGATCTTGACGCCGCTCATGCCCGCCTGCTCGAGCACCGGCTCGACGAGGTGGGCGGCGTGCCCGGCGCGCCGTTCCAGCGCCGCGTCCACCAGGTCATGCACCGTTTCCCCGCGGCGCACGCCCACGAGGGCCGTCACGTCGTCGGCCGTCGCGGGGCGGCTCCCCCCTCCACCCGTGAGGGCCGCGAGCTTTTCCAGTTCGCGAGCGAGGGTGCTGAGGTCGTTGCCTACGGCAGCAACCAACAGTTCCACGGCGTCGGGCGCGAGCGTCAGCCCGAGCTCGGCGGCGTGGTGGCTCAGCCAACGCGGCACCCGCTCCGCGGCTAAAGGCGCGACCGCTACCGCTGTCGCGTTGCGCGCCAGCTCGGCATCGAGGTCCTCACCCGCGGCGACCACGAGGACGAGCACTGTCGTGGGATTAGGCGCCGACAGGTAATGGATCACTTCGTCCCGGAGCTTCGACTTGCGTTTCCCGAGCTGCTCGACGCCCCGGACCACGACCGCGCGCCGCTCGGCAAGCATGGGCGGCGTGTTCACGAGGGCGTTGAACGTCTCGGGACTCAAGTCGGCGGCATAACGGCTATCGAGGTTGAAATCGCGGGCGGTAAGCTCCACAGCCCCCTCCACAATGGTCCGGATAGCCTCGTTCTTGAGGACATCCTCGTCACCGTGCAGGAGATAAACGGGGTCTGGAGCGCCCTTCTTGAGGCTACGAAGGAGCGCATCGAGGGTGAGCGCCGCCATACAGGCCGGAAGTTACCGCCCGCTCGGGCCCGGAGAAAGGTCGAAAAGCCGCTAGCGGCCCGCGGAGGCGGGCTCGATGTGGATTGCGGCCGGCTGCACGAGCGCCGTGCCGTAGGGATACGGATTGCCGTTGACGACGCTGGCGCGAGGATCCTGAAACGAGACGAAGGGGGGGCCGGGATTCGCCACGGGTTTTGGGAACGCCGCGGGCGGCAGCACCGGCGCGCGTGCGATGCGGGGACGGCGGCCAACCTCGAGGACAAGCAGCGCCAGGGCGGCGAGCACCAGCATCGCCGCCGACACGCCCGCGCGCGCTGGTACTGTTGGCCGTTTCCTCTGCTCCACGGCGAGCCGCGCGTCGAGCCGTTCCCGGAAGTCGGGCGACGGCGTAATGGACACAGATGCGTGCAATGCCTGGACGCCGCGGCGCACCGCCGCGTCGTAGCGGCGGCAGGTGGGGCAGTGGGCCAGGTGGCGGGCGAAACGCCGCAGGTCCCGTGGAGCGGTGATCAACCCGTCCCGGAATTCAGTGTGCCTTTCGAGTAGCTCTTTACACAGCATGACGGGGGGATGGTACCGTCCCGGCCACGGGGAGTTCCGCGGCCGGGCAAGTGAACAGCGAAGTATGACTAGACGAGGATGGGGCCGATGAGCTGGGCGAAGCTGTTTCGTGCTCGATTCAGGCGGCTTTTCACCGTCCCCAGATTGCACCCCGTGATCTCGGCGATTTCCTGATAGCTCTTCCCCTCGAGCTCTCGGAGCACGAAGACCTCCCGGTGATGCTCAGGCAGCCGGTGGACGCACTGGTCCACGGCGTCTTTCAGGAACCGCTTCCGATACAGGTCGTCGGGCCGGGCGGTCGTGTCCTCGAACTGCAGCGGCCGGTGGTCGGCTTCCCAGTTCTTCTTGATCGTCTGGAACAACACCAGCGGATTGCGGCTGCGGTTGCGCAGCTCGTTCTTGGCCAGATTCGACGCGATCGTGTAAATCCAGGTCGAGAACTTCTTCGTCTGGTCGAAGCGATGCAGATGGCGGAACACGCGAATGAAGACTTCCTGTACCAAGTCTTCGGCGCGCTCCCGGTCTCCGATCGTCCGGTTCACGAAGTTCAACAGCCGCGTCTGATAACGGTCTACGAGAGTGCCGAATGCTTGGGGCTCGCCGGCCAGGTGGCGCATCACGACCTGACCATCGTCGAGATCGTGTAGCGCCTCACGCTGTAGCGCGCGCGGCGACTCAGGGGGTGAGACGATTGGCGTGGTAGGCTTCAACGTTGCCCGCATGGTTACCCCTGCGTTTCTGACGGAAACACCGAGAACCTTGCTCTGCCCTGCTCGTTAGACAGATCGCACGAAGCGTGCCTGCCCAGCCTATTGCGTAAGCGATTGACTGACATCATGTTACGAATTTTCCGCTCCGGCGAATGGAAAATATTGTCCCGCCCGTGGGACAGCGCAAGTCCACATTTGGGCTAGATCCGAAGGGCGGAAGGGACTAATGCCCTAGGATGAACCCCGCCATGTAAAGGATTCCCACCACAGTCTTTGCGTCGCAGATCACGCCGTCACGCACAAGCGCCAGGGCCTCGGACAAGGGCCTCGGAACGACCTCGATGAACTCGTCGGGCTCGCGGGCATGGGCCCCGGTAGTCAGGTCGGCCGCCCAAAACAGGTGTATCCGCTCGTCGGTGAACCCGGGAGTCGTCCATATAGTAGTAAGACGCTCGACCCGCCCTGCCGTGACACCGACTTCCTCGAGCAACTCCCTCCGGGCGCATGCGATCGGCTCCTCCCCGGGGTCCAGCCTGCCGGCCGGGATCTCGATCAGGTGGCCGTTGGCCGCATAACGGTACTGCTTGATCAACAACACGGTGGGATCGCCGCCGTGGGGATCGGAGGCAAAGGGGATAACCGCGGCAGCGCCGGGGTGCCGCACAATCTCCAGCTCCCCTGTTGAGCCGTCGGGAAACCGCACGGTGTCCACATCGAGCGTGATGACCTTCCCGGTGTGGATCCGTTTGCTCGCGAGCTGCATCGGCGACTCCCTCCTTACTTAATGCTGGAACAACCAGGTGAACGGCACCTTGAACCCCTCGGCAAACAGGTACCCGGTGTTGCGGCGCACGTTGGAGTGGATGGGGGAGCCCGTGGCCGGCGAGGTGTAAGGCACGAGCCCGAGCCGTTGGGCGATGATCAGGAGCCGCAGCATGTGAAAGCCATCGCTCACGAGTAGCACGCGGCGGCTGCCCCGTCCGGCGAACCAGCGCTTCACTTGGGCGAGCGAGGCGTAGGTGTCGTCGCCCGCGGGGAGCGGGACCAGAACATCGGCCGGCAGGCCCAACCGCGCGAGATAGTCGCGCCCTACGTTCGCCTCGTTGAGCGTATCGCGCGCGCCGACGCCGCCTGTCACCAGGACGACGGGCGCCAGGCCCCGCTGGTACAGGGTCGCGGCGTGGTCGAGCCGGGCGCGGAATACGGGCGATGGCCGGCCGTTATACTGGGCGGCGCCGAGCACGACGATGGCGTCCGCCGTGGTTGCCTGGTCACGCGCGGCGTGGACGGCGACGTCGAGCACGATCGCCGCCCAGCCAAGCACGGCCAGGACGAGGAGCATGACGATCGCAGTGAGGGCACGCCGACCGGTCCAAAACGGCATGCCACAAGATACTCAGGGCCGGGTCAGCAACTCCTCGAACAGACTGAGCGCGCGCGGGTCGTCCGACTGACCCAGCCAGAAAATTGCCTTGCGGCGGAGCTCGGGGCTGCGGTTCTCTCGGGCGATCCTGATCAATGCCGGCACGCCCTCGTCTTTGGGGCGCTGCGAGAGGGCGAAGACCGCCGTCTCGCGCACTTCGCGGTCGGCGCCATTGTCGTCCACCAGCTCCGTGAGTCCGCGCGTCGCAGCGTCACCCGCCGCTTGCCCGACCCAGAAGACGGCCGAGCGCCGGACGCGGCGCGAAACGCGCGTATCGCGCGCCATCTTCAGAAGGTCAGGCCAGAGCGTCACGCTGTCGGCGAGCATCGCCGGGAAGACAGCCCGCTCGGCAGCGCGGCTCCCGATCGAATCGCTCGCCGCGAGCCCGAGCAAATACGTCGCCGCCTCGCGAGCGCCGACGGTGCCGAGGTCGGTGCCGCCTCCGGTAGTCCGCCACTCGCCGCCCACGTACGTGCGGAGGTCGGTGACGGTGCCGCCGCGCACGGTGAGCGCGACGCGGACCGGGCCAGAGTCGCAGGCGGATCCCCAGTCGTCGCCGTCGCGATCGGAGTAGTTGCCCTCGACCTGGCGGCTGCGGCAGTTCCCGTTGCGGCAATCCCAGCTGATGATGTTGCGGCCATTGCCGTACACACCCGGCCGAGCGGCGAAGCTGAACCGCACCGTCCCATCCGATGTGGCGGCCACGCGCCGTGCCAGGGGAGGTTGCTGCTGGACGAGGACTAAGGCCAGTATGAGCGCGATCATTGGTTGATCAGCTCCTGGAGGAACTGCGCCGCCCGCGGGTCGCGCGACTGGCCGATCCAGAAGATCGCCTTCTTGCGGAGCTCGCGGTCGGGGTCGTTCTTCCCGATGTCGAACAGCTTGTCGAGCGCGGCGGGGTCGCGCCGCTGGGAGTACACGAAGATCAACTGCTCCCGCATCTCGCGGTCCTTCATGCTGTCGTAGAGACGCACGAGGTCGGCGATGTCGACGTTACGTCCCTGGCCGGCCCAGAACAGCGCCTTCTTGCGGATCTCGATGTTCTCGTTCGGGTTCAGCGCGATGTCCATCAGCCAGCGATAGTTGTCGGCGCCGCCCATCTGGGAGAGCGAGAACAGCACCTTCTCCTTGAGATCGTCGTTTTCCAGCTTCGCGAAGAGCGTGCGCAGGAACTGCGCATTGTCGGCGGACCGGTGTTGGCCCAGCCAGAAGATCGCCTTTTCTCGCAGCTCACTCGGCGCGTCGCGTCGCTCGGCGTAGGCGCGCAGAATCGCGCCCGCCCGCTCGCTGCGATGCTGCGACAGGGCGAAGATCGCCTTGTCCTGGACGTCGGGATCGCGGGAGCCGCGCAGGATCGAGTCGAGGGCGGCGACGGTCTCATCGCCCGGCACCTGCGAGAGCCAGAAGACGGCCTGCTCGCGGACTTCCTGATCGGGATCGGAGCGCACGGCGTCGAGCAGGATCCGCGCGGTCTCGGGACTGCGCTTTTGCGAGACGAGGAACACGGCCTTGCGCCGCAGGCATGTGGAGCCCGTGTCGCGCCGTGCCAGTACGCTCTTGAGGATCGGCACGGCGCGGTCGGCGTCCATCTGGAGCATCGCGTTCAACGCAGCGGCGCGGATGTCGTCTTCGTCGTTGCAGGATCCCCCGTGCTGGTGATAGCGATCGGTGCGGTACTTGGGCGGCCGCGGCGGCACCGGCGGTTCCGGCGCCTCCGGCGGTTCGGGCGCTTCCGGCGCTTCCGGCGCTTCCGGCGGCTCTGGAGGCTCGGGTGGCGCCATCGCGTCGACCTCTTCCGAGATCGCCTGAGCCGCCGCGGCGTCACCCCGCTGCGCGAGCACGCCCTGAATGCGGCGCAACAACACCTCGGCATCGCGGCGCGTGGACGCCCTGGGGTACTTCTGAGCCTGGGTGCGGAGCGCCGTACGGGCGGCGCGGAGCGCGTCATCTGACCCAGTCCGGTAGAGTGCGAATGCTTCCCAGTAATACGCGTTGGGGGCATTCGTCGAGCGGGGGTACCGCTCGCGCACGGCTCGGAAGAGCTCGGCGGCGCGGGTGTACTGATTGTTGTTCAACGCCTGCCGCGCTGCGCGGTACAACGAATCGGCAGGGTCCTGCTGGTCCCAGGAGTCCGGCGGCACTGTCAGAGTCACATCGATGTCTGCCAGGTTGGCGAGGGGGGCGAGCGCAGCCGCGATCTGTTGTCCGGCCATCACGAGCGCCGAGACGGAGACGGCTAGCGGAGCGATCGCCACCGCCGGCCGAGTGCGCTTCGGCACGACGGGGTTCTGGGCAACGGTCACGGCCAGCAAAAGCGCGAGCAGCATTATGAGGCTCCTTCAGTGCGCACCGGTACGGGCCCGGCGGGAATGGCCGAGCGCAGCTTGGGCAACACGTTCGATTTGTCCATGCCTTGGGTGATGAGGTCGGTGTCGTGCACGCCGCGCCCGGGAAGGGCTTGCAGCTGCGAGATCTGCACCAGCACGAGCTCCAAGTCTTCGAGCAGCGCGCGCATACGCGGGTCGTTGGCCGCCGGGGAGTCGAGCATCAAACGCGTCGTGTTCAAGAGATCGCGCGCCTGACTCGCAAGCCGCGCGTTGTTGGTCCCGCTACGGAGATCCGCCCGGAAGCCGGTGAGGAAGGCTTCGGTGCGGGAGAGATACTGGGTGGCCGCGACCTGGTAGACGAAGTCCGGATTGGCGGCGGCGTCATTGGTGGCGATCGGAGTCCCGTTCACGGGCCGCGGCTGGTGGGCGGTCCAGCGACCGATCCCGATGCCGATCGCCAGGACGGCGGCGGCAGCGAGTGTCCACCGCAGCCAGGGCCGGAGCTCGACGACGCGCTCGGAGCGGCGACGCCGCTCCGCGACGATGCGCTGCCACATCTCCTCGCGGGGAGTGGGGGAAGGCGTGTGGTAGGACTCCGCCTGGCCCTTCAGCCATGTGTCGAACTTGGGATCTTCGTGATCGTGCATCATGTCGTCCATTCTCCTGCGAAGTCCGCCAGGGCCACGCGCAATTTGGCGCGCGCCCGGGACAGTTGTGCTTTCGAGGTGCCCGTCTCGACGCCCAATGCGACGCCGATCTCCTCGTGCGTGTAGCCCTCCACGTCGTGCATCAGAAACACGGTCCGGTAACCCGTCGGCAGCGCGTCGATTGCCTGCTTGAGCCGTGCCTTCAAGTCTGGCTCGGCCTCGCGCCGCGTCACGCCCACGGCATGCGCAGCGTCGATATTCGTCTCCCGCTGATGAAACCGCTTCACCTTGCGCAGCCCGTTCAGGACCACGGTCGTGGTGATCGTGTGCAGCCACGTCGAGAAGGCCGAGTCGCCGCGAAACGTGTCGAGTTTGCCGAACGCCCGGATGAACGTCTCCTGGGTGAAGTCCTGCGCGAGCGCGTCGTCTCCCGCAAGACGGTACGCCAGCCGGTACACGCGATCCACGTGGGCGTCATACAACGCCCGCTCGGCGGCGCCATCCCCGGCGCGGACGCGGGTAATCAGCTCTCGTTCGTCCACGAAGCTCCGAGGTGACGGGCTATGCTCGTAACTACTGTTGTGACACGGGGGAAGCCAAGAGGGTTACGTGGGCAGGCCCTAGCGGGTGCCAAACAGGCGGTCGCCGGCGTCCCCCAGGCCCGGGAGGATGTAACCCTTGGCGTTGAGCTCGCGGTCAACTGCGGCGGTATAGACTGGGACGGTGGGATGCGCTTCGAACATGGCGCGCACCCCCTCGGGGGCGGAGACCAGGCACATGAAGCGGATGCGGTGGAGTGGAGCGCCGGCGCGAGCCAGGGCGCTGACCGCGGCGACCGCGGAGCCCCCGGTCGCGAGCATCGGGTCGAGCAGGAAGAACGCCCGGTCTGCCTCGCCGGAGGGAATCTTGAAGTAATAGTCCACGGGCTGGAGTGTGTCGTGGTTGCGGTACAACCCGATATGTCCGACGCGGGCGGACGGGATGAGCTGGGAAATTCCCTCGACCATGCCCAGCCCAGCGCGCAGGATGGGTACCAGCGTGAGCTTTTTTCCGGCTACTTGGCTGCCGGAAGTCTTCTCGAGGGGCGTTTCGATCTCGACCGGTTCCAGGGGCAGGTCTTTGGTCACCTCGTAGGCCATGAGCATGGCGATCTCGTTCACCAGCTGCTTGAAATCGCGTGTGCTGGTGTGCTTGTCCCGCAGGATCGTGAGCTTGTGCTGGATCAGCGGGTGCGTGAGCACCGTCACATTCGGGAATGCCTGAGGGGAGTGGGAAGCCATGACCGGAGAAAGTACATTCCTAGTTGCGACCGCGCGACCAGCGGTGGCAATTTGGCCTTCACGAGGCGGGTGAGATGATTGCTTTGACGCTGCTCGCAGCTGCTGCACTCATCCATGCACCGGGGGATTCGCTGCACGGCACCGTGCGTGTAGCCGGAGTCGGTGAGGGCATCCCGGGCGTGCAGGTGAGCGTACGCGGGCACGTCGAGGTTGTCCTCACGGATTTCGCCGGACGCTACGTGCTCCACAATCTGCGGGGGGACCGTCTCGCGCTGCGGTTCGAGCGACTCGGTTTCCAGCCCTTGACCGTAGACGTCATGGTGGGGGATGGCGGCGGGGCGGGCGTGGATGTGGACCTCGCACCGGCGGCTGTCGCCCTCGCGCCCGTGGCCGTCCTCCCGTTCGATTCCCCAGCACCTCCTCCGCTCACGGACTCTGTAGAGATCGGTCGGGTCGCCCTGACGCAGACATCGGCGCGTCGCAATCCGCTCGTCGGCGAGGCGGATGTGTTTGCCGCGCTTGCGGCGGCCCCGTTTGTCAACGGCCGCGAGGAGCTGGCCCCGTCGCTCCGCGTGCGCGGAGGGTCCGGCGACGAGAACTTGATCCTCCTCGATGGACTGCCCTGGCGTGGACCGCGCCCGCCCGCGGGCACGCTGGGAATGTTGCCGAGCAGCGCGGTCACGGCAGTGGACGTCCACACGGCAGTGCCGCCGGCCCGCTACGGCGGCGCGCTGTCGAGCACGATTGTCTTGCAGCCGCAGATCGGCGGCCATCGGAGCGCCGAAGGCAGCGTCGATCCCACAATGGTCGAGCAGGCCGTGGGCACGCCGCTGGGGGGAGCACTGCGGGGCGCGACGCTCTTCTTGAGCGGCAGGCGGACGTACCGATCGGTATGGAGCCAAGCGGACCAAACCGGAGAGAGCGCGAACGGATTCGGCGATGTGTTCGGACACCTCTCGCTGCCGGCGCCGCGCGGCAGGTTCGATTTCTACTACGTCGGCAGCAACCATCAGCTCGCATTCCCGGCGCAGGCAGAAATGGCGGAGGCGGACTCCGCTGCACCCGGATCGCCGCAGAACGCGTTTGCCGCGACGGGCTCCCTGGGCGGCGTCGTCTGGACCGATTCGCTCGGTGAGGCCCGCAGGGCACAGGCGCGTGTGTGGTATAGCGAGGTCACGGGAGAGTCCGTATGGGGAGCGCTGAGTGCTGCCTCTAGCCTGCGCGACATCGGCGCCAGCGCCGAGTATGCGAGCGGACAGACGGAGGCGGGTCTGAGCATCTCGCGTATCGCGACCGCCTATCAGGTGCAACACGCCAGCAGTCCGACCCTCGTCTTGAACGCCGCTCCCGTCGTGGCGGCAGTATTCGCGGCCCAGCGGTGGACGCCTGCCCAGTCATGGACTCTATCAACGGGGGTGCGGCTCAGTGCCACCCCGACCTGGGGTCTATACGTCGAGCCGCGCGTGTGGACGCGGGTCGCGCTCTCGCCCCGGGCGTCCGTATCGCTCGGGTATGCGCGCCTTCATCAGTACGTCCAGTCGGCCCGGAACGAGGAGTCCGTGGTGGATGCATTGATCGGCGCGGACTTTCCTATCGCGGCGGGTTCGGGGGGACTGCCCCCCGCAAGATCTGACCAGCTCACCGGAACGATCAGCACCCGGCTGGGTGCGCGCACCACGATCCAGCTCGACGGCTACACGCGGTGGCTGTCGGGGTTGGCGCTCACCCCGCTCGCCACGCAGCATCCATTTGCGGATGCGGTCGTCCCTGTGGGGCGTGGATCCGTTTGGGGCGGAGATGCGATCCTGACCTACCCCGCCGACCGGCTCGACCTGCGCGTCCAAGTCGGTCTGCTGGGCTCGTACCGGACTGCCGGAGCGATGCGCTATCGGACGGGCGACGCGCGGGGCCGGCTGGCGGTCGGCCTGGGGTACCAGCTCCCGCATAGCATGGCGGTGCGGCTCGCGCTGTGGGCCGGTGCGGGGCGGGCGACCACGTTTCTCCAAGACGGCATGCAGCTGGAATCCGCTGGGCTGCGCGGCACCGGCGAGCTGGCGGGGACTCCCGAGGCTCTCGCGGGCATACCTAACGGGGCCCAACTCCCGGGGTACGCGCGCGTGGACCTCGGGTTGTCCAAGAGCTGGTGGAGGCCCCGGGGAGGGGACGGCGCGCCGCGGATCAGCACGTCGCTGACCGTCGCGAATCTCTTCAATCGCCGCAATGCACTCGCGTTCGTCGCGGCCCCCGACGGCCAGCAGCCGGTGTTCCTGCTCTCGCGTACTCTCTCGCTGCGGGTGAGGTGGTATCTCGCGCGCTAGCGGGTCGGTTGCGGTGAGCTCGGCACAAAGGACCGCCCTCGCGCGGTCCTTTGCACGCCGGCCATGAGCGGTAAGCCGTTCGACCACGAGTTTGCGGCCCTGTTCGCGGAACGGTCCGCGCCGCTGTGCCGCTACATCAGCCGCGTCAGCGGCGACCCGGCAATGGCGGAGGACATCGTGCAGGAGTGTTTCGTGAGGTTGTATCGACGCGCCAGCATGCCGGACGATCCACCGGCGTGGCTCGTGACGGTCGCGAACAATCTCCTGCGCGACGACCGGCGCGGCGTTGCGCGGCGACAGCGGCTCACCCTCTCGCGGAGCTCCGATCTGCCTCTCGGCGGCGAGGCCCCGCCGGCCGATGCCGCGGTTCTCGCGGGCGAGCGTATCGAGAGCGTGCGGCAGGCGCTGGCACGGCTGCCGCTGCGGGATCGGCAGCTGTTGTTATTGCGTCACGAGGGATATCGCTATCGGGAGATCGCGGACGCTCTCGATCTGACTCCCAGCAGCGTCGGCACCATGCTGGCCCGGGCCGGCGAGGCGTTTCGCAAGGCATACCATGAGCTCTTCGGCACATCCAGCTGACGGGGATCTCCGCGCGCTGCTCGATGACGAGCTGCCCGCAGCGCGAACCCAGGAGGTGGAGCAGCACGCGAGTGCGTGTGCGGTGTGCCGCGCGCGCCTGTCGGAACTCGAGGCCGAGCTGCAGGAGACGCGCGCGCTGTTGAATCTGCTGCCGGCTGCGGAGCCCCCAGCCGCGCTCCGCATCGACACGATCATGCGGCGCGCGCGCCGCCCGCGGCTGCGGTGGGGCGCCATCGCCGCCGCGCTGGCGTTGTTCGTTGCCACAGTGGCTGGCGCAACCGTCGGACGCCCATACGTGCAGGCGCTCGTCGCGCGCATCCGAGCCGTCGTACACCCCACACCACCCGTCCCCCCCAATCCCTCAGGCCGCGGCCAAGCCGGCATCGCATTCGTCCCCGGACCTTTGGCGGAAATCGCGTTCGACGCGTCGCAAGCGACGGGGGCCCTGCATGTGTCGCTGGCCGACACCGCCGAGGTCTTGATCGATCCCACCGCGTCCGTGACGTATCGCGTCCATCCGGATGGCGTGATCGTGCATAACCGCGGGAGCGAGGCGAGTTACGATATCGTCGTCCCGCGGCAGGCGGCCCATGTGCGGATCCTGGTGGCGGGGCGCGTGCTGTTCGAAAAGATTGGATCGGCTGTGTCCGCCACCGCGCCTGCGGAGACCGCCGGGCGGTACGTCATTAAGATTCAGTAGTGGCCGTCGCCGATCGTCCGCTCACCATCCTCCAGGTCACGCACGCGGGGCACCAGGCCGGCTCCACGTTCATGATCGACAGCCTGAGCACCCGGCTCGCCCAACGGGGGCATCGGGTGTTGGTCGGTTGCCGGCCGGACAGCGTGCTCGCCCAACTGGCTCACAACGCGGGGTTGCACGTCGTGCCGCTGGACTTCCGGCGGCTCGGCCCGCTCGCGGGGACGCTCGCTCGCATCATCGCCGACGAGCAGGTGGATCTCGTCAACAGCCATGACAGCCGCGATCGCCGGGCGCTCACGTGGCTGCGGTGGCGTCACCGATTGCCGCAGCCGTTCGTCGTCACGCGCCAGACCATGCCGCTCACGTCGCCACCCGAGTTGATCGCCATCGGCCTGTCGGCCGACCGGACGATCGCGGTGAGCCACGCGGTAGCGCGCGGGCTACGGCGGCGACTGTATCCCGGCGCGCGCCTGCGCGTGGTGCCGAACGGCATCGATTTCGCGCGGGTGGATGCGGCGCCGTCCGCCGCGGCGATGTCACGAGCGACGGCAGCGCTGGGTGACCTGGCGGGGCGTCCCCTCATTGTCGTCCTCGCGCGGCGCAAGGATCAGCACATCCTGCTCGCGGCGCTCAGGGCGGTCGAGCGCCCCGTGGTCGTGGCGTGCGTGGGCATCGAGCCCGATGCGCAGCTGCGCGCCGTGACAGTGCCGCCCCGCCACCGCGTCGTGTACGTGCCGTTCACCGACGTGCCCCTGGCGTTTTACCGGTTGGCGACGATCGCCGCGCTGCCTTCCCGCATCGAAGGACTCTCGCTCGCGCTGCTCGAGGGGATGGCGCTGGGCCTTCCTGTCGTCGCGTCGCGAGCGGGCGGGAACCCCGATCTCATCATATCGGGCGAGACGGGACTACTCGTTCCGCCGCTCGACCCGCAGGCGTGGGCCGCGGCGCTCGAGCGGATGCTCGGCGATCCGGCGTTCGCGGCGCGGGTCGGAAGCGCGGGCCGCGAGCTGGTGCGGCGGGAGCACTCGCTCGACCGCATGGTGGAGCGCACCGAGGCCGTGTATCGTGAAGCGATGGAGCGCCGCGGGGCGATGCAGAGATGACGGAGGAGCCGTCACCCAGCCTGCTGCTCGCGTTCAACTTCCCACCGCATGAAGGCGGCATCGCGCGGATGATGGGCGAGCTGGCGCGGCGCTATCCTCCTTATTCGATGATCGTCTCGACCGGCGCGTACGCGGAGAGCGCCGCCAGCGACCGAGACTTCCTGCAGACAATCGACCGCGTGCCGGTGCGGGCAGAGCGACTGCGGACGGTGAACGGACTGGTCCGCTGGACGCATCGCGCCGACCGGCTGGCGCGCCGGCACCGGCCGGGGTTCACCTGGTGCGCGGAGCTGAAACCGGCAGCCTATCCCGCCCGGTGGTTGCACGCCCGCTATGGCATTCCCTACGGGATCATCACCTACGGCGCCGAGCTGCTGCTCTTGGACCAGAAGCTGCGGCGCTCCCGGTTGAAGGGGTGGACCGGCCGGTGGCTGCTCGAGGGGGCGTCAGTCTTCGTCGCCATCAGCCAGTGGACCGCCGAGTACACGCGGCGAATTCTTTCAGAGCATGGACTCGCTCGTCTTGCCGAGCGAGTCCGCACGGTGCCGCTCGGCACAGATCCCGAGCAGTTCCACGCGGGCGTGCCCACCGCTGCGATCAAGCGCGCATACGGCATCGAGGGAGGCCCGTGGATCCTCACCGTCGCGCGGCTCGATTGGCACAAGGGATTCGATACGGTCATCCGGGCGCTGCCGGCGGTGCGCGCGGCGCACCCCGGAGTGCGGTATGCGATCGCGGGGGTGGGGGCGTGCCGCCCGTACCTCGAGCAGCTCGTGGCCGAGTTGGGGTTGGGAGACGCGGTGCACTTCCTCGGGTTCGTGCCGGAGAGCGATCTCCCGGCGCTCTACAACAGCGCCGATGTATTCGCGCTCGCGTCCCGGCGCCACGACCTGCTCGTAGAGGGGTTCGGCATTGCCGCCGTCGAAGCGTCGGCCTCGGGGCTTGCCGTCCTGGCCGGCCGGGAGGCGGGGTTACCCGACGCGGTGCGCGACGGTGAGACCGGCATTCTCGTCGATCCCTACGACCCTGCGGCGGTGGCGGCCGGATTGAACCGCCTGCTTGGGGACGAGCCGCTGCGGCGGCGGCTCGGGAATGCCGGACGCCGCGCCGTGGAGCGCCATTTCAACTGGGACCGCGTGGCCCGCGATTTTGAGGCCATCGAAGCCGAGTTGCGAGCGCCGGGCGGGCGGGTATTTTCTCCGTCCCCCGCCTAACCAGGAGCCGTTGCCATGAAGCGTCTTGCGCTGATTGCTTGCCTGGCTGTCCTAGCCGCCCCCACGTCCCCAGTATTGGCCCAGACCCCAGCGCGCAAGCGCGTCGCCGTGCTCGATTTCGACTATGCCACGGTCCGCAGCTACGTGGCCGACATCTGGGGGTCCGACCAGGACATCGGCAGGGGCATTGCCGACATGCTCGTGACCCAGATGGTGCGCAACGGCACGTATTCGGTGATCGAGCGCAAGCAGCTCGATCGCATCCTGCACGAGCAGAACTTCCAGCAGAGTGGCCGCGCCGACGCCTCGACCGCGGCGCAGCTGGGCCGGCTGCTGGGCGTGGACGCGATCATCATCGGATCGGTCACGCAGTTCGGCCGCGACGACAAGAAGATGGGCGTAGGCGGTGGGGTGCGCGTGGGCGGCGTCGGCCTCGGTGGGATCGGGCGGCGCTCGGCCAAAGCGGTGGTGGGGATCGACGCGCGGATCATCGACATCAAGACCGCCGAGATTCTGGGCGTGGCGACGGGCTTCGGCGAATCGAAGCGCTCGGGCGCGACGCTGGTGGGCGGCGCCGCAGTGGGCGGGGTGGCGGCGGGTGGCGCGTTTGACATGTCGAGCTCGAACTTCGGGGGCACGATTCTCGGCGAAGCGACGCGCCTTGCGGTGGACAGTCTCGTCACCGAGCTCGTCGGCGCGGCGCCCAAGATTCAGGAAACGGTGGCCGCGATCTCCGGCCTCGTAGCCGACGTCGCGGGCAGCGAGCTGATCATCAACGTCGGGACGACGAACGGCGTGCGGGTCGGCACCGAGTATGCCGTGACGCGGCCGGGGCGGGAGATTAAAGATCCAGCGACGGGTCGCGTGCTGCGCCGCGTGACGACGTCCGTTGGGAAGCTCAAGATCACGTTGGCGGACGAGACGTCGGCGACGGGGACGCTCACGGGCGGTCCGGGGCAGGTGGGGGACTGCGTGGGGTCGTGCCCGGTGAAGCCGTAGGCGGCGACCGGGGGGGCATTCGTAGCAACGTTAAGGGGCGGCCGTCGAGCCGCCCCTTTTCGCGCCTAGGCGTTCGCTAGCGCACGATCCGTTTTGTCGATGGCAGACAGAGCACGCGGGCCGCGTCGACCGGCAGCGTATCGATGCCGAACTGGTTCACCACCTGCACCTGGTGCCGCGGGACTCTGCGGGCGCGGATCTCGTAGCAGACGAGGTGGGTCACCGTGTCTCTCACCTGCTCCCTGTTTTTCGAGACAGGGTTGCATACGAGCACCGGTTTCCCCGTGGCCGTCTCGGTTCGGCCGAACTGATCCTGCAGCACCACCGTGCGCGGCGTCGCGGGCCGCGGGTCGGCCACGTTGTAACATTGATAGTGTTGGGGATTGACGCCCGGCGGGTTTGGATTCTGCGCTGAAGCGCTCGTAACCAGGATCATCCCGAACCCGACCGCGATCGTGTAGGGCAGCGTTGCGTGCATGTGATCCTCACTGGGTCAAGTGTCGTGTCCATCCCGCACTATTCGATCCAAAAGGTGCCGCAAAAGCGCCCTGTTCAACGTCGCGGCTCCGCGCCGAGGCGCACCAGCCCCGCGTGGGCCTCGTCAACGTAAGAGCGAAGGTCAGAATCCGCGTTACGCCACACAGCCACCACGAATTGGTAAGTCCGCAACGCTGCGGCGCGATCACCCAGGCGTTCAGCGATGCGGCCGCGCTCGAGCGTTCCCACGACGGAGGCGGCGCTCAGGGGGATAGTGACCTGCTGATCAAAAACACGCGCTGCCTCGCGGTCTCGCCCCGCGGCGGCGAGCAACTGGAACCTCGCCATCTGAAGCGGCGCGAGACTTGGAGACAGGGAGCCATAGTGACCACTACAAAGTGAGTCCGGAAACGCGAGGAACCGACGCAGCGCTTCGGCCGTATCGCGCCGGGCCAGAGCGAGCGCGGCCCGGGCCAAGCTCGCATCGGCACGCGCATCAACGAGCCCCCCCGCCACCACGCTCCGAGTCGATCTCGCAACAGCGTCACCACGGTGCATGAGGGTGAACAGCGGCACGGTGTCCTGTCTCCGGGCCCACCATCCGGTGACGAGAAACGAACTGTAGCAGCGGGTCACCCACCGGGGGTCGGTCGCGACGACTCCGTGACCCCCAACCAGAAGCCAGCCTTGGAAGGCGGCTGCGGCGGAGTCTGCGGGAATGACACCGATCGCGGCAAGCTCCGCGAACGGCACGCTGAAGCGAGAGCCTACCATCGCCCGCGCCTCTCGCAAGTGTCCTCGATAGAGCAGCTCCGTCACGAGCAAATACCGAATCCACGTCGTATCCGCGGCGACTCCGGTGCCTCGGCGGCCGGCCGCCAGGATGCGCAGCAGTCGCACCCCGGTCTCGTTGGCATCCGGCCACCGTTGGACTGATCGCCACGCGTCGAACAGGACGTTGGCCGACGCCGTGTCGAGGTCAGATTGAAGCTCTAGAGACTTAGCGCGGATCGGGTCAATGAGCTGCCGGACGAGCCGGATTCCCGCTCCTTCGGGCACATCCGCGGTCAAGCCGATGTAGCCCTCGATGTACCTCTTCGCGGCCGTTGTGTCGTTCCGATCGAGGGCCAATTGCACAGGATGGAAGTAGGCCGGCGCGAACGCTGCATCGAGCGCCATCGCGCGATTGAAGGCATCGATGGTCTGCTGTGCCGTACTCCCCACCACGTATCCGAGGTGAAAGCGGGCCTCGCCGAGCTCATACCACACTTCGGGGTCATCGGGATAGCGACGGCTGGCTTCTTCGAGCGCCGCGAACTTCCGCGCGCGGTGGGACCAATACGCGCTGTCGACCGAATCGTCGGACGCGGCCTCGAGCGAGTCGGCGACGATCAACAGGCTGTCACGCGGCGCCAAGCCATGGTTGAAGCGCCCCGCTTTGAGGCCGAGCGGACCGCCGTTCTCACCCCTCCACCCCCGCACGAGCCCGAGACGGCGCAGCGCGAGCGCGAAGCCGCTGTCGTCCGCGACCGCCTTCTCGTACGCCTTCATTGCCGAGTCCAGTGAAAACCGGCGCAGCAGTTGTTCTCCTCGGAGAAAGGCCTTGAGCGCGGGTAGCGATATGGTCGCCACCGACGGCAACGTGATGTGCGCCGCCGATCCGGTTCGACCCAGAACGCGTAGTACATCGGTCGTCAACGAGTCGGCCAGCCGATCGATCCGGTCCGCGAGGTCGGCCCGCTCGGGCTCGGTGAGTGCCTTACCTGTCGCCGCGTCGAGCACCGTGGTGCGAAGGCGCACCGAATCTGCACCGGCGCCTACCACCTGTCCGAAAACGACGAGCCCCGCACCGGTGCGTCGACCGAGCGCGCCCGCCGATGTCGGGTCGGCTGGGCCGCTCCAGTGTTGCAGCACGACCGTCGGGGACACCGTCCGGAGCGGTCCGGCACCATCCAGACTCCTGGACAGGTAGTCCACCAGGCCCTCATGCCACAACTCGAAGCGCGGGTCGAGGACGTCGAACGGCGCAACCGCCACGAGGTTCGGGTCGAGCGCTGCCTTGCTGTGAGCCCGGGTGAGTAGCACGCCACCGATCACCGCTGCAGCCGTCGCCAGCCCGAGGCCCAGCGGAACCCACCGCCAGCGGGAGATCGGAGGGGGGAGCGCCGGTGCGGCCGACGGCTCCACCACTGATGGTGTGGGGTCCTCGCCGCGGCGCGGCGGCGGCGTGGGAGGGCGCTCCATTCCGCGGCGCAGGCGTCGAACGATCGCCAGCACTCCTTCATCGGCTGCCATGTCGAGGTCGTCCCGGAGCAGCGTCTCGTAGATCTGCGCCTGTCGCAGCGCCCCTACCGAGTCTCCGACCGTGACCAGCGCCGTCATCAGCCCCGTGGCAAAACGCGCGCTGTAGGGGTCGAGCGCCGCCAGCCGTCGCCACCACTCGACGGCGCGCTGGTGCTCGCGTCGCTCCGCCGCGCTCAGGGCGAGGCGCTCCAGCCCGTCGGCGACGAGCGCCGTCAGGCGGGCACGCTCCGCTTCAACCCACCGCTCGAACTCCGGTGACTGATGGGCATGGTCGAGATGCACGGCGTCGAGGAAGGGGCCCGCGTAGAGGGCCACACCGCGCTCCAGCTCACCGCGTGCGAGGGCTGTTTCGAATTCGGCGACGTCACTCTCGACGAGCGCCGGGTTCAAGCGGAGGTCGGTCGTGCCGAGGAAGAGATCCTCGGCGCCCAGCTCGTGCCGCAGGGCCGACAGGACTTGGGTGAGACTATGCCGGGCGCGCTCCGAAGCGCCCTCAGACCAGAAGAGCGTGAGGAGCCGGTCGCGGCTCACACCGCGCTCCCCCCCCGTCGCAAGCACGGCCAGCAGCGCCAGCTTGCGGCGTTGCGCAGCCGCCCCCGTGACCGGACCGCTCTCGCCAGCGAGCGAGAGCCCGCCGAAGGTCCTGAGTCTGAAGGGCATAGCCCTGCTGACTTCTATCTGACTTCTGGCTGTTTCAAGCCGAGTAACGTATGCGGCCGGAGCTCACGTTGCAACACAAACCACGGAGGACGACATGAAACGGATGGCATTCTGCGGCGTCGCGGTTTTGATACTCGCGACTGGCTGCGACAACCAATCGCCCATCACGGGGATCCCCGTGCCGCCGGCGGTCGGCCCAGAGATGTCGGCGATCGGAGACGCTGCGCTCGCGGCGGGGAGTCCTCATTTCTATTTCCTTCCGCCGCTGGCACCGAAGGCGACCTTCCACGGGATCTTCGATCCCACGCTGACCGAGTTCCTGACAGTCGACGTCTGCCGCCTGGATGCCGGCGCCTGTGCGACTCCGCTGATCGCGACATTCACGTCGAGGAGCAGCCCTGCGTCGTCTCGCCTGCGGCTGGACCGGGAGGCCGAGCGATACAGCGTCAACTGGAACACGAAGGCGACGCGGCTCGACCCCACGCAGACCTACCGGATACGCGTCAGCGTGGCCGGCCTCACCCTCGGCTACGCCGATATCAATGTCCGCGCACGCGATGGTGACGGGCAGAACGAGCAGACCGGTGAAAACGTCGACTTGCTGGACGGCCGTATCCTACCGATCAGATTCCGGATCGAAGCAGATGCGGCGATCACCGCGCATGTGCTGCACACCCAGGGCAGCACGGCGGGACAGGTGGCCGTGATCCTGCAACGCGATTTCGGGCTCGACGCCCAGGCGACGGCCACGGTTCTTTTTGGCGACTCCTACCCCGGCGCTGACGTCGGCCAGGCGTTGAAGGATGTCTTCGCCGCCACGGCGAGCCAGGCCGCGCAGATCCTCACGACTGCCGGTTTTGACGTGACCGGCGTTGCCGCCGCGTTACAGGGCGCCTATCAGCAGGCGGCAGCGCAGGCAGCCGGCATCCTCCGGGACGTCGGGTTCAGCGTGACTGCCGTGACACGCGCGCTCAGCGTGGTCTTCCAGGAGACCGTCGGTCCACTGGCGCAGATTCTCAGGGACGTCGGCTTTCCAGTAGAGGAAATCGCGCGCGGGCTGCACATGCAGTTTCAGCTGGCCGTGGGCGATGTGGCGCAGATTCTCAAGGACATTGGGTTCGACGCGACGCCCATCGCGCGCGCGCTCCATTTCGAATATCAAGTCGCGGGGATGGTGGTCGCACAGGTCCTTAAGACCCTCTCCTTCGACCCCGGCGCCGTCGCCCAGGCATTGCAATCGGAGTTTCATCTGGTCGCGAGGGACGTCGCGCAGCTCATGAAGGACGTTGGATTCGACCCCAGCGCGATCACGCGGGGTCTGCGTACGGCATTTCAAGTCCTCGGACCGGAGGTAGCGCAGATTCTGAAGGACCTCCTATTCGATCCCACCACGATCGCGCGGGCGTTACACGCGGAATTCCAACTGGTGGCAGGCGACGTCGCCCAGATCCTGAAGGATGTGGGCATCGACCCCGGCGGTATCATGCGCGCGCTCCACATGGAGTTCCAACTGCTGCCTGGCCAGGTCGCGCAGATCCTCAAGGACCTCGCGACCGACCCCGCGGCAATCGCCCGAGGGCTGTTCAACGAATATCAATTGACCATCCGCGACGTCGTCCGAGTGCTCAAGGACGTCGCGTTTCATCCTGAAGTCATCGCGGGCGCGTTGTACGCCGAGTTTCACCTGCTGGGTCCGGATGTGGCGCAGCTATTGCGGGACGTCGGGTTCGATCCGCCGGCGATCGCGCACGCGCTCAATGTGGAGTTCCATCTGGTCGCGCGTGACATCGGTCAGATCCTCAAGGATATCGGCATCGACCCTGCCGGCATCCTGCAGGCCGAACACGCGGAATTCCAGATGCTCGCCGCCGACGGCGCGAAACTCCTCAACGATCTGAATTTCGACCCAACCAGCATTGCTCGGGGACTACAGGGAGCATTCCAGACCAGCGCGCAGGACGCCGCCAAGATGCTAAAGGATCTGGGTTACGGAGTCGACGTGGTTACGCAGGTACTCCTCGATGCCTTCACCCTGAGCCTCGAGGCGATCGCGGAGATCCTTGCCTTGATCGGCTTCTAAGGCGCCGCGGACATTGGTGGAAACGTCAAGGGGGCGGCCGTCGAGCCGCCCCTTTTTCGCGCCCAGCATCCTGCGGACCTACAACAGCAGCGTCTCCACCCGGTAGGCGTGCACCATCCCCTCGGACTCGGCCCACGAGAACACGGTGAAATGACCGTCCTGTGACGCCACGAGCGCAAGCGCATCCCGCTGCTCGTGCACGAACTGCGCCGCCGACAGATGGCGCGTCCCGCCCAGCTCCGCCGGATGGGCGGCGACCGGCGCCCGCCCCACGATCGGCTCCGTCACGAGCAGCCGCTCCACCGGAACGCTCCCCGCGCGACGCCCGATCTTGGCGCCGAATGCGAGCACCTCCCACCGATCGCTCAACACGGTCGCCCCGTCCACCGCCGTGAGCCCGCCCACCGCGTCGATTGCCAGGCGAAATGCTTCGCGCCACGCCCCGTCCCCCGCCGCCGCCCGCGCCAGCTCGCCCAGCTTCGCGAACGGGGGCGACACGGCATAGAGCACCGGCCACAAGATGGACTGCCGCCAGTCGTCCTCGCCGTACGGCACGACCAGCAGCGATCCCCCGTGGCCGTGCGCCCGCATCGAGAGGGCGAGCTGAAGCAGAACGTTCTGGCCCTCGCCCCCGGGCGCGTCGAACCCGAGCAGCGACGTCACGAAGTCGGGACACCGGGACGCCAGGGTCCGCTCGGCGTCCACGATTTTCACTTGGTCACCCTCGAGCACGGCGACGTTGCCGAATTTGCCCACACCGTCATCTCGATCGGCGCGCCGGTGCTTGATCACCAGCAATCCCGGCTCGACCACCTCGAGCACGAAGCAGAACGGCGGGAGGGTGCGGGTGGCGCCCCACAGGTACGGCTCGCCGCCGTCGCGCCACACGCCGAGGTGGATCCCGGGGCGCTCGGCCGCGGGCGCGAGACGCGTCAACGTGGCGGGGTCGAGTGCAAGCGGGCGCTCGAGCAGGAGCGGTTGGCCCGCCGCCGCGGGCGGGAGATAGGCGAGGGAGATCTTGGGCTCGCGGCCCTCTTCGCGCCGCAGGCTTGCCCAAAACGCCGCCTCCACGATCCGCTCCACGGCGCGTGCATCGGGCACGTGCGCGCCGCCGCGACTGTGGCGGCGGAAGTGATCCTCCACCGTTTCGGCGATCGAGCGGGCGGGCGGATACGTGCCGCTGGTCATCGTGGCTAAAGTTAGAGCCTGCGCTAAGGGGCGGCTATCGAGCCGCCCCTTTTTGGCGCTTACATCTTGGCGTCTGCCGGCCGCGTGTCTATAATGGACGTCCCTGAGGGCCAGGTAGCTCAGTTGGTAGAGCAGCGGACTGAAAAGACGAGGGGTCCCGTGCGGGCCCCTCGTTTTGTGCTCCGGCACTGGCACTCGCTCGCCACATTTGACCCCATCGGCGGGCACTGACCGGCAAACAATACGGCAAACATTTCCATGGTTAGTCAGAAAGACTGATGTAGGCGGTCAGAGGTCGGGTTCGGTTGCGATACATGGCCGCCGGAAGCTGGGGTAGACGGAGGTGACTAGGGGATTCCTGGTTCTCCGTACTCTCAGAAGCCGGTGATGTCGAGGATCTCCAAAGGGTGTCCCCCGCCTGTCCCCCGAGGAGACTGTACCTGGCTACGCCTGTTCAGTCAGTTGGCCGACCAGTTCTAAACAACTCGCCCACGCCTCGTGCACCACCCTAGGCAGCGGCGGGTTCGTGGGGTACAGTTCACCGTGCAGCCTAACACGCGCGAAGCTGGCGGCGCGCGTAAATTGTCTTTCTTCAGCGCACTAGGCGCACGCCGTCGGTCGGCGCGCGAGACCTCTAATGTTTGCTCGAGTTGCTCTCGCTTGGATCGGAATCCTCGTTCTTGCCATCCTTAACGGTGCGCTTCGCCAGGGTCTGTTGATCCCCCGTTTTGGGGAGCATGTTGGGCACATTGTCAGCACCCTCCTACTCTCAATACTGGTCCTGGCCGCCGCCTGGGTTCTCATGCCTTGGGTCCGACCTCTCACGGTTCGGGACGCATGGTTCATTGGGCTGCTGTGGTTGGTGTTGACGCTCGCATTTGAATTCCTGGGTGGTCACTATCTGTTCGGATCGCCGTGGGAGCGGCTGCTTGCCGACTACAACGTCGCTCAGGGGCGGATTTGGGTACTCGTGCTAATTAGCACATTGCTGGCACCCGTCCTAGTTCACGCGCTCCGGCGTCCGACGGCCTGCATCGGATCGCGCCCTGATGAAGTCGCCTTCACCGAGATTTGCGCAGGAGTTCACACCGGTAGAGCGACATTGTCGCTGCAACCATCGGAGCAGACGATATGGTGACCAACAATATCGGGGGGCGCGACGCCGAAATCAGGGGCTTCGTTGGCGGGTCGTTGCTGCTTGCGTCCGCCTCCCTCCAGACCCGCCCCCTAGTGGCGCTCGGTGTCGGCTTCATGGCGTTGATTGTCTTGGGCACCGCTCTCTTCCGGATTTGCCCGCTCTACACGCTGCTCGGTATCAACACCTGCCAGCGCAACGCAGCCTAGCGGCATTGCCGAGATGTCGCGATCCATGTGTTCGCGCGACCAGCCCTCGAAATCGAGCGGGTCGGGCCGCAACAGGATCTCAGGCACGGTCACTGCGGGCTCGACGACGTGCAGTGCGTGCAACGGTCCGCCGAGCACCTGCGCAAATGCGGTCGCCCGTTCGACCGTGGTCTTGGCCGCGTGGGAGATGTCGACGGCGACCATGACGCGGGGTCGGGGGCGCAACTCGCCGGTTGTAACGAGTAATGGCACTTTCAGGCGCCGGACCATCTGTTGGACGGTGCTCCCGCGGTCGCGTGCACGAGCCGGCACATGACGCCGACGGCCCGGGCCAGCATGCAGCCGGCACTCGCCGCTGCTCCGCTCTCGGGGGAGCCGTCGACTCCGACAATGATGGGTTGACCGGCCATGGGGTCCTCCTCAGCGAGCTGCTGTCGCCAGTTGCCGTTTTTCCCGTTTTCCGAGCGCCGCGGCCGCGACACCAACCGGCGCCACCAGCAGTGACGTCGGCAACTGATTGACCAGGCTCTCGGTCACGCTGCCCAACAACACGCGCTGGGCCCATCCTTTGCCATGCGAGCCCACCACGACCACGTCGGCTCCCCAGTCGGCCGCCTCTCGCAGCACCGTATCGACGACCGTCCCATGGCGCACGATCTTCTCGACCCCCGGAGTGTGCACGAGCGGCCAGATTTCCCGTTCCAGCGTTTCCCGCGCCAGGCCGAAGTATTCCGTGGGGTCGAGTGCTGGAATGCCCGGGAGATTGGGAAGCGGCTCGAACACCGTCAGCACGCGCAGCTGCGCACCCACCAGCTTCGCGAACCGTTCCGCGAGGCCCAGCGTGGGACCCGCCGCTTTCGACAGATCAGCCGCCACCAGCACGCGGCGCATCGTCGGGGTGCCCGCCGTGATGAGAACCGGAACCTCAGCCGTCCGGACCACGTGCAGACTCGTGCTGCCGCCCAGCCAGCGCTCGAGGACGGAGTGATGCTTCCCCCCCAGGACCACGAGGCTGGGACGCCGTTCCCGCATTGCTTGCTGCAACACCACAGCCGCGGGGCCAAATACCACGTCGAGCTCTTGTTGGACTCGATCGGACACGGCCGTTCTCAAGGCATCGTTCACCAGCTGGCGGGCGACGGCGAGCTGCAGTTGTTGCATCTCCACGACCTGCGGGTCCGCGCTGACCGCAACCAGCGGAGCCCACGCGTCCCGCACCGCATGGATCAACTGGCACGGCGTCGACGTCAGATGCGCGATCCGCTCCCCCACTGCCGCCGCTCCGGCGGCGGCTGGTGACGCATCCACTCCAACGACGATCGGGCCCCAGGACATCGTAGCTCCTCGTGAAGGGTACGCCTGGAAGTTGGGTGGTCTTTCGTGAAGGCATCCTGAGGATGAGAGGAAGGGTCCTCTCATGACGCGCGGACCAATCGTGCCCGCGCAGGTTCCGATCGGCGTTGCGCCGGCCGGTTGATCGGTACGACCAGCATCGACGCCGGCAACCGATTGAGGAGCCGCTCAGTGGTGCTGCCGATGAGCAGCCGATCGATCCAGCCCTTGCCGTGCGAACCCACCACCAGGTCCGCACGCCAGGCGACGACTTCCTCGTCAATCTCTTCATCGGCGCGCCCACTGCGGACGACGCGATCGTTCGGCGCTGCGCGCGGCAGCTCCAGCTCCACCAACTGCTCAAACTCGGCCCGCGAGCGATCCTCGAAAGTGGTCTCGTCGAGCGAGAGCGGCACGACCACCGGGTACCTGGCGGGCTCGACGACGTGGACCACGCGAATCTGTGCGTCGAGGAGGTCGGCGTACCGTGCCGCCGTCGAAAGGGTCGCGCTCGCGGCCCCCGACAAGTCGGTCGCGACCAGCTGGCCGATAGCCAGCTGGTGCAGGAACCGGGTCCCGCGAATCCGCTGGGCGGTGTGAAGATCGTGTTCTGGACGCGTTTCGGCGTGTTCATTCACGATACCCCCTCCCGCCCGCTCTTTGGCGAGCGTTGGCGGGCGTTCAGTCACGGCTGCGTGCGCGTGGAAGGCGCCGCCACTCTCGCAGCTCACCTGCTGCCGGACTGGTCTGCTGATTCCATCCGCGCGGCCATGACTCACGGTCGCGAATGGTGGGTGCGGCTCCCCGAGCCGATTCCTGTACATCTCGTCTATCGAACGGCGTGGGCCACGGAGGACGGGCTCGTCGCGTTTGCGGGCGATCCATATCGATGGGATGAGGAACTGGCACGCGCGCTCGAAACGCACGGCGCTCAGCGCATCGCGGGTTTGCGGGCGGGGTCGCTCACGGGGCAAGCCAAGTCGAGCGACGCCGTCATCGCACCCTGAGCGCGTTGAGGATGACGGCAGCGTCGAGCGCCTCCTGCAGCACCGCGCCGACCGCGGGTGTGATGTGGCCGAGACTTGCCACGATCATCAGCGCGAAGCTCACGCCGAGGCCTACGCCGATGCTTTGGAGCGCGATGCGGCGCATGCGGCGGCTGATGACCATCGCGTCGCCGACGCGCGCGATGTCGTCGACGAGCAGCACGACGTCCGCAGCCTCCGCCGACACCGCCGTGCCGTGGGCACCCATCGCGACGCCTACCGTCGCCGCCGCCAGCGCCGGTGCGTCGTTGATGCCGTCGCCAACCATGACCACGTTGCCGTGACGCGCCGTCAGTTCCCGGACTGCGACGACTTTGTCCCCCGGAAGCAGGTTGGCGCGAACCGTGCGAATTCCCGCCTGCGCCGCGATCGCCTCGGCTGGCGCCTGCCGGTCGCCCGTAAGCATCACCGTTTCGGTCACCCCCAACATCGTGAGACTCTGTAACAGGGCCGGAACCTGATGGCGAATCCGGTCGGCGAACTCGATCGTCCCGGCCACACGGCCGTCAATTGCCACGAAGGCCGCCGTGCCGTCACCCGATCCGTCGGCAAGGAGAACACCCCCGTCGCGGAGGTAGCCCGGCGAGCCGACGCTCACGCTGCGTCCCTCCACCTGGCCCGACACGCCCCGCCCGGGCATCTCGCGAAAAGCGGTGACGGGAGGCAGCGTCGCGGAGTACACCCGGCTTGCTTCGACCACGGCGCGGCCGAGGTGGTGCGACGATAGCTGCTCAACGGCGCCTGCGAGCCGCAACAGCTCCGGCACAGCGACACCGTCGAGCACGTCCACGTGCGCAACGCTCGGCTGGCCCAGTGTCAGGGTGCCGGTCTTGTCGAACACCATCGCACGCGCGAGGCCAAGCTGCTCGATGGCGCGGCCATTCTTCACGATGACGCCGATATCGGCGGCTCGGCTTATGCCCGCGATCACCGCGACGGGGGTGGCCAGGATCAGGGGACAGGGCGTTGCGACCACGAGCACGGCGAGGATCGCCTGGGGCGTTCCCGTGACGAGATAGGCGACGCCGCACATGGCGAGCGTGAGGGGCGTGAACCAGATTGCGAACCGGTCCGCCAGCCGCTGGATGGGCGGCCGCTCCTGACGGGCGCGCTCCACGAGCTGCACGATCTGCTGATACTGACTCTGGGCACTCGGCCGCAGTGCCAGCACGCGTAGCGCGCCCTCCAGATTCACACTGCCGCTCATCACGCGAGTCCCCGTGACAGCCCTGATCGGCAGTGGCTCCCCCGTGAGCGCCGCCTGATCGACGGTCGACGTGCCCTCGCTCACTTCGGCGTCGACCGGCACGAGCTCGCCGGGCTTGATGACGAGCACATCCCCGACGTGTACCGCCTCCACCGGCACGTCGTCGAGCGTGACGCCGCGCAGCCGGTGCGCCACCTTGGGCGCGCGCGCAAGCAGCGCTTCCAGCGAGTGCGACGCGCGACGCATCGCATACGCCTCAAGGGCTTCGCCCCCCGACTGCATGAGGACGATCACGGAACCGGCGAAATACTGACCAAGGATCAATGCGGTGACGATCGCGAGCATGGCCACGATGTCGGCGGCAAACCGTCCCCGCAGCATGCCGCGGACGGTTTGCACGACGAGGGGCGTGCCGCCAATGAGCAGTGTGGCGAGGAAGACGACGTCGGCGCGCGTGACGAGACCAGCGGCGAGCCCGATCGCCGCGATTACCACGATCGGTCGCCGCGCGAGCGCGCGTCCGAGGCTCAGAACGGGCTGAACCCGGGCGTGTATGGCGATTCTCCGATTAAGAAGGACGCGGAACCGCGAGCTCGACTTCGAAGCGCACGCCGCCAGCGGGATCGGCTGCGACGTGCGCGCTGCCGTCGTGCAGTCGCGCGATCGCGGCCACCATTGCGAGCCCTAGACCCGCACCGCCTTGGTCAGTCCGCGTGCGCGAGGGGTCGGTCCGATAAAACGGCTCGAACAGGTGCGGCAAGTCTGCTGGCGCGATCACGGAACCGGAGTTTGCGACCGTGAGCCGCACGCCGCCTGCTGCCACATCCTCGACTCCGACGTCTATGCGTCCGCCGGGGGGAGTGTGTGTCACTGCATTGTCGAGCAGATGGGCCACCACGCGCGCCGCCAGCTCTGGATCGAAGGACGCCGCATGCCCACCATTCACGACGCAGTCCACGGTGATGTCCTTTTGTTCTATCCGACGGTGCAGCTCGTCAAGCGATCGGTCGACCAGATCTCCTAGGTCGGTCGGCTTGCGCTGCAGAGGCAGCAGTCGCGCAGCCGCTCGAGTGATGAGTAGCAGATCCTCGCTCATCGTCGTCAGCCGCCCGATCTCCTCGAGCGCGCTGCACAGCACCTGCTGATACTCCCGTGGCGAGCGCTCCGCGCGCAGCGCGACTTCGATCTCGCCACGCAGCGCGGTCAGTGGCGTGCGCAGCTCGTGACTGACATCGGAGGTGAGGCGCCGCTGTGCGGCAAATGCCTGGTCCAGGCGTTCCAGCATGCGGTTGAGGACTGCAACCAGCCCTTCGTACTCCTCGGTGTCTGCGTGCGCCGCGATGCGCTGGTTCAGCGTACCGGCTTCGATGTGCGTCGCCACCGCGGTGATCTCGGCAAGGGGTCGCATCGCTCGGCCGACGTAATGCCATGCGCCGACGAGCGTCGCCGCCGAACCGGCGATGACGATGCTTAACAACGCGAAGAGAAGATCGCTCTCGAGGGCAGACTGGGGTTGCGTGACCAGCGCCCGCGATGCGGCCCAATAAAATGCGCCGGTTGCGATGAGCAGACCGCCGGCCATCGTCAGGGCAAATCGCAGCGCCAGCGTCCGCCGCAGGGACGCCGCCATCGTCAGCTCTCGACTCGATCGGCTGTCTGGAGCCGGAATCCCACCCCGCGCACAGTCTCGATCAGTTCTGATCCCGCAGCTTGACGCAGCTTGCGACGCAGATTCCCGACGTGCACGTCGACCACATTGCTTTCGGGATCGAAATGCATGTCCCAGACTTTTTCGAGCAGCTCAGTGCGGCGCACAACTTCTTCGGGATGGAGCAAGAAGTGTTGCAATAGATGAAATTCCTTGGGTGTCAAATCGAGCGACTTCCCGTTCACTCGCGCCTTGTGTTTGAGACGATCGAGCTCGACCGGACCATAGTGCAGTAACTCCGTCCTGCCGCTGCCGCCGCGCCGTACCAGCGCCCGCACCCGGGCGATGAGCTCGTCGAACTTGAACGGCTTTGTCAGATAGTCATCGGCGCCCGAGTCAAGTCCGCGCACCACGTCCTCGGTAGTGTCGCGCGCAGTCAGCATCAGGATCGGCGTACTGCGCCCCTCTCGCCGCAACTCGGCCGCCACCTGCAAGCCGGTTTTCTTGGGCAGCATCACGTCGAGGACGATCAGGTCGTAATCGTAGACATGCGCCAACATCGTGGCCTCGTCGCCATCAGGGGCAACATCAACGACGTATCCTTCTTCGCGCAGGCCTTGCTCGATGAAGCCTGCAACTTTGCGGTCATCTTCTACCACGAGGATCTTCATGGTTGGGAGAGTATCGAAGGGGCGTTGAATCGATTCTAAAGGTTTGATGAAGAAGGCTTCATAGGGAGCAGGAGAATGAATGTTGCGCCTCCGCCGGGCGTCTCCTCCATCCACAGCTTGCCGCCCAGCACTTCCGCGAGCCTCCGCGAGACCGAAAGCCCAAGTCCCGTGCCGAGCCCCGAGTGCGGGTCGAACCGTTCGAACGGCTCGAAGATCCGCTCGCGCAACTCCGGCGCCACGCCTGGACCGCGGTCGACAACTCGCATCCGGAGATCTCGATCGGTCTGTTCTACGCTGATTAGCACCGGCCGGCCCGCCGGGCCATGCCGGATCGCGTTCGAGAGGAGATTGATTAGAATCTGTTCGACGCGCACCGGGTCGGTATGCACCGGGGCCCGATTCCCCTTGGCGTGCACCTCGATCACGATGTGTTTCGCGTCGGCGGCGGGCGCGACACTGGCTACCGCGCGCTGGATGGCGGATGACAGGTCCATCTCGCGCCAAACCGGCCGCACCTTCCCGGCGTCCAGACGGGTGAGGTCGAGAACATTGTTGAGCAACGTGATGGTGCGCTCGGCTGCCTCGTACACCTCTTGCGCCGCGCGCGGCATGGACTCGACGGACTTGCTGCGAACCAGGCGCTCGGCCCATCCGTAAACGCCAGTCAGTGCATTGCGCAGCTCATGGTTCATCATCGCGAAAAACAGGTCGCGCTGGCGTTGCATGGAACGCACCTGACCCAATAGCGCCTGGCTGTCCTCGTAGAGCCGGGCGTTTTCGATCGCCACGGCGGCTTGCGCGGCGAGCAGCACTGCGATCGACTCGTCCTCACCGCTGAACTCCTCCGCCCCGATCTTTTCAGTCAGGTACAAATTGCCAAACACTCGCTCCCGGCCCGCCACCGGGACGCCGAGGAACGATTTCATGGGCGGATGGTTGGGCGGAAAGCCGTAGCGTTGTGGATGGCGATTGATGTCGGCGCTGCGGATCGGTTTTGACTGCTCGATGACGTGACCGAGGAGCCCACGCCCGCGCGGCAAATCGCCAATACGCGCACGTGTGGCCTCGTCCATTCCCGAGGTCACGAACTGCAATAGTCCCTTGCCTTCGGAGCTCAGCACGCCGAGTGCCGCGTAGCGCGCGCCGACCACCTCGCGGGCGGCGTCGACCACTTCCTGGAGCACTTGATCCAGAGAGTGGCGCGACGACACCGCGAGTCCGGCCGCCAGCAGCCGCTCGAAGCGGCTGCGGATCCGATCGGCTTCGTTTTTCATCATCGCCAACGTACTGCTTCTCATACGCCTTTCAACCTTCCTTCAGCCTGCTCGTCAATGCTTCCTCATCGTTAATCGATACGAGGAGCTATGGCAGAATGGCTGGGATTACTCGGTTCTCAGGGGGGCCCTGCGCGCTCGAGTGCGCCAATTGGTGCAGCGACGTTAAGTCGACGCAATACGGCGGTTGCCGCATCACAAGTGGTGCAGCACGTTTGTTGGTTATGGTAGACAAAGCGACGACGGCGCTGGCCAAGGCAAGCTATGATCGCTGTTGCCAGGCGTCGGACTTTCTGCAGGCCTTCTACCGAAACTTCTTGGCGGCGTGCCCGGAGGCGGAGCCCCGGTTCGCCCGCACCAACTTCGAGCAGCAGAGCAAGCTGCTCCGCCACGCCATCGGCCTCCTGCTCATCTTCCCGAACCAACCCGGCGGGAAGCCGTCGCTGCTCTCCCGAGTGGCCGAGCGACACAGCCGGCGCGACCTGAACATCGATCCCGCCCTATACGGCCCCTTTGTCGACGCCCTCATCGACACGGTCAAGCAATTCGACCGCGAGTGTACGGCGGCCGTAGAATCGGCGTGGCGGTCGACGGTCGCACTGGGCGTCGAATATATGAAGTCTAAGCATTAGGGGCTCCTAGACTCTCGCCGTTGCGACTGCCCCCACGATGTCCGTCTGGGAGATGACGCCCACCAGCGCGCCGTCGTATTCGACGAAGAGTCGCTGGACGTTGAGGTAGAGCATCTCTTGGGCGGCCTGACGTACGTCAGTGTCGGCATCGATCGTTGTCGGCCAGGGAGCCATGATCTCCAGTATCCGAGTGCGCTCGAACAGCCGCTCCCGCATCAGGGGCGAATCGCAGGCGCTCTCCGCTTTCAGCACCTCGCGGGTCGACAGTACCCCGACGGCGCGTCTAAACCGGTCGATCACCGGGAGCGCCGATACCTGCGCCTCGGCGAGCACGACGATCGCGTCAGCAATCGTGGCGTCGGTGCCGATTGTCTTGAGATTCGTCTGCATCAGCTCGGCGACTTTCATGCGTCCTCCTGAGGGGGCGTACCTTGAACCTGCTCGCCGCGCATGAACGCTGATTGAACCATTTGCGAAGGAGCTTTCAGATGCGCCGTCAGTTCACTATCCCGCTATGTCTCGTCGCCGCGGCAATCGGGGCTGCTTGTCACGAGCAAGCGCCACCGGCGCAGCGGCCTGGCATTCCGCCGACCGCGGCGCCTGCCGATCTGTCGCACGGCGAGGCCCCCGTCGGCTCGGGCGAGCAACCGGCGCCGATCGACCCGACGGCACCGCCCCGCTCGACCAGCCGCCTGCATCGCGTGCGCATCACGATCCGCCACGCGAAGATCACGATTGCCGACGGCGTGACATACGATGCGTGGACATTCGATGGTCGTGTCCCGGGACCGGTGCTGCGCGTCACTGAAGGCGACACTGTGGACTTCACGCTGGTGAATCAGGCCCCGATGCCGCACAGCCTGGACTTCCACGCGGCGGAAATCGCGCCAAGCCGCGTCTATGTGAACCTCATGCCCCACGACTCCCTCCACTACCGGTTCGTCGCGCGCGTGCCCGGAGCGTTCATGTATCACTGTGGGACGGCTCCCGTAGCGCTCCATATCGCGAACGGCATGTACGGCGCGATCATCGTCGATCCGCGGGAGGGTCGTGCACCGGCAAAGGAATTCGTGTTCGTGCAGAGCGAGTTCTACACGAAGACGCTCCCCGATTCGACCCGAACGATCGACTGGGAGAAGCTGCTGGGGTTGGCGCCGGACTACGTCGTGTTCAACGGCCGAGAGGCTGAATACGCGAAACACCCCATCAGAGTGCCGGTTGGGGAGCGGCTGCGGATGTACGTCGTGAACGCGGGCCCCAACCGCTTTTCTGCATTCCACGTTGTGGGGGCAATCTTCGACCGCGTCTACCTCGATGGCTCGCTCGCACATCCGCTCGAAGGTGTGCAGACGGTCACGGTACCCGTGGGCGGCGGCGCGATTTTCGAGGCGCGACTCGTGGAGGCGGGCACCTATCCATTCGTCAGTCACGCCTTTGCGGACGCCACCAAAGGCGCGGTGGGAATGTTCGAGGCGCGCTAGAGGTCGCGCCGCCCGGTACAAGCCATCGTGAAGCTCTCTTCAGCTAGTCTTCACATCCGAATCCACGGGGAGGTGACACATTTATCCGACCTTCGCTGCGGGAGCAGCCATGTCAAGCGGAACGATGTTGATCTGGGTCGGATTCGCGCTGGTCGTTGGCACCGCGCCCTCGGCACGCGCCGACGGACACGGAAGCGCAGCTCGGCGGGCGGACAGGGCTGCCGCCCTGCGGGCTTACGAGAGCAGATACGCGAACTCGGCGAAATCCCTCACGCCGACGTACGCTCGTCAGACTGGTCTCGCATGCAGCGCATGTCACACGCATTTCCCCGAGCTGACAGCTACCGGTCGCGCTTTCAAGCTCAACGGGTATGTCTTCCGGCGGTCTGAGTCGCTCGAGGGGAAGACCCCCGAAGGCCAGCAGAGCTTGCTGCTGAATCTGGTCGCGCCCGTGTCCTTGATGGTGCAAACGTCGTATACGAGCACGAGGAAGGCGCTGCCGGGCACGCAGAATGGCGTCGTGCTCCTCCCGGACCAGCTGAGCATCTTCACGGGAGGCGAAATAACGCCTCATGTCGGCGGCTTCCTGCAGATCACATTTGATCCGCAGACTGGTCAGTTGGGGGTCGATAACACGGACTTTCGTTTCGCGACGCACGCGGACATTCTCTCCAAACACACCACGCTGGGTGTGAGTCTCAACAACAATCCCACCGTTCAAGACATTTGGAACAGCACGCCAGCTTGGGGTTTCCCCTACGGCAGTTCGACAGTCGCGCCAGCGCCCGCAGCGGCGACGCTCGTGGATGGGACGCTCGCGCAACAGGTGGCTGGCCTCACCGGCTACGCGATGTGGAACGATCGGGTCTATGGGGAAGCGGGCCTATACCGGTCGGCACCCATCGGCGCCAAGCGACCCCTCGACTCGACCGCCGTTAATGTGATCAGCGGAACCGTACCGTACTGGCGGCTCGCGTTCCCCAACACGTGGGGGCAGAACTACCTCTCCGTCGGTACCTACGGCATGGCAGCGCGCGTGTATCCCACCGGTGTGGCCGGTCCGACGAACCGGTTTACCGATGTAGCCGTGGATCTCGCCTACATGCACTCGTTCGGGTCGAACAGTTTCACGCTCGACGGCACCTGGATTCACGAGAAGCAATCATGGACAGCGGGCGGCGCAGCCAATCCGACAAACACGCTCCGCACATTCCGTCTGGATGCCATGTACCATATCGGCACCCGGTACGCGTTCACGGTCGCGCCGTTCAGCACCACCGGCACTCGCGACAGTGTGCTCTACACGCCGGGCGCGGTAACGGGCAGCCGCACGGGTAGTCCCGACAACAATGGCGTGATCGCCGAGGTCGACGTGATGCCGTGGCAAAATCTCCGGCTCCAGTTTCAATACGTAGCCTACAATAAGTTCAATGGCAGTTCGACCAATTACGACGGCTTCGGTCGCCGCGCGTCAGACAACAACACGCTGTACATCCTCACGTGGTTGCTGTACTAACGTTGGCCCGTGCAAGAGGAGAGTCTCGCATGCGACGTCTTCCAGGCTTGATAGGCTCTGCGCTGCTGCTCGTAGTAGGCGTAGCCGAGGCTCAGATCAATCCCATTTGGTTACGCGCTGATACTGCCGCTAAGAGCGTGGACTTCAAGCTTGTGGCGGGTCTGAGGGATCTCAACGGCGGCATGAACTTCAATGGGTTCACTCGAGGCGGCCTTCTCCTGACGGTGCCGCAAGGATGGACGGTCGTACTTCAGTTCAAGAATCAGGATCAAAACCTGCCGCACTCGGTCGAAGTTATCGCCGACACGAGTCGGCTGCCCGTCGGTCCCGTGCCGCCTGCATTCGACAGAGCGACCACCGGCAAGCTTGAGCAAGGGTTTTCCGCGGGCCAAGGTACCGATGTCCGATTCCTGGCCGGGAAAGTCGGCTCCTTTCTGATCTTCTGCGCGGTTCCGGGACACGGTGGGGCAGGAATGTGGATTCGCCTCAGTATTTCGGCGACGGCTGCTAAACCGACGCTCACGACGATGCCTGAGCGGTGAGACGTCCTGACCGGTGGCGGCCCAGGCCGGTGTATCAATGCTGCTCCACCGGCCGCCGGATTCCCGATCCGCGGTGCGTCGCTAATCTGTGGCTCCGGATGAGGGTGGAACACGCTTTGCCACGATGTTTGCCCGAGCCGCTTCCTGCAGACCCTCCTCAGTGAGCCTCGGACTGCGAGTCCACGGCGCGCGTCTAACCCTCCTTCGCGACTGGGATTGTGAAGTGCTTTGCCGAGGTGTTTGCCACTCGGTAATCGGTGGGCGGGAAGCCCATGCCGGTCCACGAACTCTCGCGGATGCGGCTTAGCGCCGGTGTGTGGGAGCGGGAACGCGCGAAGGCTAGCCCTGTCCCCTGGCGGGCTGGCGTGCGGCCCGCCGCCGATTCCGACGGGGGCAGGACGCGAGAACTGCGCCCTGCCTGACCCTAGCCGCCTGTTACAATGAAATGGGCCCACTACCCGAGCCACTAAAGGCCTTGACCGCCGTCGGAGCCGCCGTTAACTAGCATCGCATGAGCAACCGTTCCCTCTCGTCGCCGGTTCGGCTGTACGGGTGCCGCGCCTGCTGCTGTTGCCCTCCCCTGACGGGGGTGGGGACCGGCTCGGCGGAGATGCGCGCCGTGTAGACGGGCGTCGCGAAGCAGAGCAGAGGCAACTGGTCCACCTCCCGAGTCATCGAGGTGGGCTTTTCGTTTGCAGGAGGGGTGTGTGGCGGGCAGTCTCGCCGGAGCGACGCACGAAGTACCGACCGTCCCCGGCCGGCGCGAGCCGGTGCTGTGGGGGCTCGTCGGGAACACTCCGATCATTCCGCTCGAGCCACCGGACGAGCTCGCCTCCGCCGGGCCCGCGCTGCTCCTCAAGGCGGAGTGGTTCAACCCGGGTGGCTCGGTGAAGGACCGCCCCGCCCGAGAGATCCTGCGCAGCGGGCTCACTATGGGCGTGCTACCGCAACGGTGCCTGCTGGACTCGTCCAGCGGCAACACGGCGGTCGCCTACGCGATGCTCGGTGCCGCGGCGGGCATCGGCGTGACCGTGTGCGTGCCGGCCAACGCGTCGCGGGCGCGACGCAACCAGCTCCGCCTCCACGGCGCGGAGGTGATTGAGACCGACCCGCTCGAGGGGAGCGACGGTGCCATCCGCCGTGCCCAGGAGCTCGCCACCGCCGAGCCCGAGCGCTACTGGTACGCCGACCAATACAATAACCCCGCGAATCCTCAGGCACACGAGCGGACGACGGGGCCCGAGATCTGGCGCGCCACACGCGGCCGGATCACCCACCTCGTGGCGGGGGTGGGGACGAGCGGGACGCTCGTCGGTGCGGGCCGGTTCCTGAAGGGGCGGCGCCCGGACATCCGCCTCGTTGCCGTCCAGCCGGAGAGCCCGTTGCACGGCCTCGAAGGGCTGAAGCACCTGGCGACGGCGATCGTCCCCGGCATCTACGATCCGGCGATCGTGGACGAGACGGTGTTCGTGGCGACGGAGACAGCGGAGGCGAAGGTTCGCCAACTGGCGCGCGAGCGGGGGCTTTTCGTCGGTTGGTCCACGGGAGCGGCGCTCATCGCGGCCGAGGCGGTGCTGGCACGCGCGGCCGCGCAGGGCGGCAAGCCGGTCGTCGTGGCGATCGCGCCGGACGGTGGCGCTAGGTACCTCGCCGACGAGCGGCGCCTGCTCGGAGAGCCGTGAGTATGCGGATCGCCCCCGGCGTGCTGGCCGAGATCCGGCGCCACCTGGCCGCTGCCTACCCGACGGAGGGGTGCGGCCTGCTGGTCGGCACGCGGGGACCCAACGGCGACGTCGTCGTCCGGCGCCAACTCCCGGTTCCCAACCGGCGGGCAGCAGACGGCGGCGGGCGCACCCGCTACCTCATCGGGCCCGAGGACTTTCTCACGGCCGAACGCGATGCGCGCCAAGCGAGCCTCGTGGTGGTGGGCACGTATCACTCGCATCCCGACATGCCCGCACGCCCCTCCGCGTACGACACCGAGCACGCCTGGCCGTGGTGCTGTTACCTCATCGCGTCGGTCGCGGGCGGAGAGGTGCAGGAGGAGCGAGTGTGGGAATTGCGCGACGATCGCAGCGGTTTTGTGGAACGCGAGCTCGAAGTGAAGGAGTCTTGATATGCCAGTGATTGTGCACATTCCGACGCCCCTCAGGCCGTACGTCGGGGGGCGCGACACCGTCGCGACGAGCGCGGGAACGGTAGGCGAGATCCTGGAGCGGCTGGCCGCCGACCACGCGCAGCTCCGCGCTCATCTCTACCGCGACGACGGGCGGCTGAGGACGTTCGTCAACGTCTACCTGAACGACCGGGACATCCGCGACCTCGCGCGCGAGGCGACGCGCGCCGCGGACGGCGACGAAGTCTCGATCGTGCCGAGCATCGCGGGCGGCGCGGCCGGCCCGGCCGGCGCGGCCGGCGCGGTGGACGTGGCGGCCGCCCTACCCGAACTCAGCCACGCGGAGATCCTCCGCTACTCGCGGCACCTCATCCTCCCGGAGGTGGGGCCCGGTGGGCAGCGGCGCATCAAGGCAGCGCGCGTGCTGCTGGTCGGGGCCGGCGGGCTGGGCTCGCCCGCCGCGCTCTACCTCGCGGCGGCGGGCGTCGGGACGATCGGCCTCGTGGACTTCGACACCGTGGACGCGACGAACCTCCAGCGCCAGATCCTCCACGGGACGGGCGTGGTCGGGCGCCCCAAACTGGAGTCGGCGGAGGCGCGGCTCCAGGACCTCAACCCGCACGTCCACGTCGAGACGTTCCCGGTGCGGCTCACGTCCGAGAACGCGCTCGAGATCCTGCGCGACTTCGATGTCGTCGTGGACGGTACGGACAACTTCCCGACGCGCTACCTCGTGAACGACGCGTGCGTGCTGCTCGGCAAGCCGAACGTCTACGGCTCGATCTTCCGGTTCGAGGGGCAAGCGTCGGTGTTCCACGCCGTGGCGGGCCCGTGCTACCGCTGCCTCTATTCGGAGCCCCCGCCGCCCGGGCTCGTCCCTTCGTGCGCCGAGGGTGGCGTGCTGGGCGTGCTGCCCGGGATCATCGGCAGCATCCAGGCGCTGGAGACGCTGAAGGTGATCCTGGGTGCGGGCGACACCCTCGTGGGGCGACTGGTCCTGTTCGATGCGCTGAAGTTCCGCTTCCGGGAGCTCACGCTCCACAAGGACCCCGACTGCCCGGTGTGCGGGTCTCACCCGTCGGTACACGAGCTGATCGACTACGAGGCCTTCTGCGGGATCGGCGCGGCTCCCGCCTACGAGGGCCCGGAGATCACGGCGACTGACCTGGCGCGCGATCTCCGGGAGAATCCCGACCTCGAGCTCGTGGACGTCCGCGAGATGCGGGAGTGGGAAATCTGTCGCATCCCCGGGGCACGGCTGATTCCTTTGGGCCAGCTTCACGAGCGGCTGAGCGAGCTGGACGGCCACAAGGAGATCGTGACGCACTGCCACAAGGGCAGCCGCTCGATGCGCGCGCTCGAGATCCTGCGGGCGGCGGGCTTCTCGAAGGTGCGGAGCCTCCGGGGCGGCATTGAGGCCTGGGCGACCGAGGTGGACCCGTCGGTGCCGCGGTATTGAGCCGCAGAGCACTTCCCGGTCGACGAGGTCGGCGTCCGGTTTCTACTCACGCGCCGAACAGCTGCGCACACCACCTGTGATACGGAACTAGGCGGATCGGCCTATCAACATTGCCAACCTCAAGGAGGGTTAGTTACGTAGTTAGAGCGATGTGTCCTGATGCTAAGAAGGTCAACCCAATTCACGTTAGGCCGCGGCGCGCAGCCGTCGGCGAGGTCCTAGTGGCGGAGGGTCGCAGGCCACCGTCTCGTGCCCGTGTGACTACTGCGGTGCTAGCGCTCGCGCTGCTTCAAGTCGCCTGCCTACACCACTGGCAGGAGCGGCGCGAGGCCGCTCCAGAACTCTTGGCCGGGAAGCGGCCTGAGATCATCCGGGTAACGCTGCGCGACAGTAGCCGAGTGATCCTGCACCAGCCTGTGCTACGTGCCGACTCGTTATGGGGAGTCGTGAGCGACACCGCCGTCGCCATCCCGCTCGGTCAGGTGGCCCACCTGGCCGTCCGTCGCGCCGGCGCGAGCACGCCGGCACGGATCGCGGCGGGGGCCGTGTTCGTCGGTCTGGTGGTGTACTTTGCCGCCGTGTGGCATCCGTTGTAGTGGGTGACGGCCAGCCACGCATCCGTTTGGCCGCGGCCTAACCAGCGCATGCAGCTGTCGGGCGCTTGCGCCCCGGGCTCCGCGCGGGACCGGCGTACCTAGTGGGAATGGGGAACGTAGGTTTGTGCATGCGCGGGCCAGGCGCCCGCAGCTGATGCGCGATCCGTTAGGCGGCTAACGGAGGAAGGATGTTGAGTCTTCAAGCAGTCAATCGCGTCCTGGGTAACTGTTCGGAGTTCTATGAGGAGCAGACCAGACGGCTCCTCGATCTCGGCGTGGATCCTCGGAGCCGTGCGGTCAGTCATGTGGCCTATCGGACCG
>DATNMO010000014.1:0-7926 GCA_035602245.1 Gemmatimonadales bacterium | reverse complement strand
CCCCCCCGACACGCTGCGATTCGACGCCGCCGGCCGGGCGGAGTTGTTGCTGCCGGCCGGCGTGTACCGCTACGCGCTGGCTGGGGGACCGGAGCGCGGCATCGTGGCGGTGGAGACGTACTCCGACGAGTGGATCCCCCGGCCGCCGTCGCTCGGCCCTCAGGCTGGGGAGGCGCGCGCCCGGATAGCGTCGATCGCTCTGCGGGACCGCTGGTGGCTGTTCGTGATCGCGATCGGCGCCTTGGCCGCCGAGTGGGCGTGGCGGCGGCGGCAGGGTCTTCCCTGATGGGGCTGTGGGCTCGCTTGGCCCGCCTGTTCACTGGGGGGAAAGCGGACCGCGCCGCGCACGACGCGGCGGAGCGTGTGCTGCTCGAGGCGGATTTCGGCGTGGCCGCGACCGAGGAGATCCTCGAGCGCCTCGGCCGCGGTGGTATCGATCAGGCGGCGCTCGAGCGCGTGGTGGCGGAGCTGTTGGGTGCGCCGGCCGCCCCGCTCGTGCGCGCCGAGACGCCGCCGACCGTCGTCCTCGTCTTCGGCGTCAACGGTACTGGAAAGACGACGACCGTGGCGAAGCTCGCGCACCGGCTCAAAGGCGAGGGCCGGAGCGTGCTGCTGGCCGCAGCGGATACATTCCGCGCCGGCGCCACTGAGCAGCTCGAGATCTGGGCCGGCCGGCTGGGCGCGCCGTTCGTAGGCGCGAGCTCCGGCAAGGGCGCCGATCCCGCCGCCGTCGCCTTCGACGCGGTCGAGGCGGGAGCGGCGCGGGGGGTTGATACGGTGCTCGTCGATACCGCGGGCCGGCTGCACACCGACGAGCGGCTGCGCGAAGAGCTGAAGAAGGTCGTGCGCGTCGTCGGCAAGCGCCACGCCGGCGCGCCCCACGAATCCCTGCTCGTCCTGGACGCGACGATCGGCCAGAACGCGGTACATCAGGCGCGGGAGTTTGCGGCCGCGGTGCCACTGACCGGTCTGGTCATCACGAAGCTCGACGGCACGGCGAAGGGTGGCAGCGTGGTCGCGTTGCGGCGCGCCGTCCCGGTGCCGATCCGCTTTCTTGGTACGGGCGAGACACTCGACGACCTGGAGCTGTTCGACCCCGTGCGCTACGCGCGGCGTCTGGTGAGCGAATGACGGGGACGGGGGAAGGGGGACGGGTACGGCAGTCACGCTGACGAGTCCGGTCAAATTCCTGAAGGGTGTGGGGCCGAAGCGCGCGGAAGCCTTGATGCGACTCGGCATCCGCAGCGTCGGCGATCTCCTGTATCACGTTCCGCATCGCTATCTCGACGCCACCACGGTCACGCCGTTGGCGCGCGCGACTGTCGGTGGCGAAGTCACGTGCGTGGGGCGCGTCGTCAACACCGGCGTGCTGCCCACCCGGCGAGGATTGCGCGTGTTCCGCGCCGTCCTCAAAGATGAAAGCGGCCTGCTCGAGTGCGCCTGGCCCGGGCGCCCATTCCTCGAACGCCAGATCAAGAAAGGGCAACTCCTGCTCGTGACGGGGCCGGTGCGCTATTACCACGGGAAGCAGCTCGTGCCGCGCGAGTTCATCGTGCTCGCCGAGGCAGGCGATGAGGGCGACGACAAGGGCCTGGTGCTACCGGTGTATCCCGCCACTGAAGGTCTCACGCACCGCCAGATCCGCGCGCTCGTGCAACAGCATCTCGATGTGCTGCTCCCGCTCGTCACCGATCCGCATCCCCCGGCGTTCCGTGAGGCGCAGGGGCTGATCGAGCTGCGGCGGGCACTCGAGCTGATGCATCGGCCCAAGGAAGTGGCCGAAACGGAGCTGGGCCGCCGCCGTCTCGCCTTTGACGAGCTGTTCGACCAGCAGCTGGTCCAAGCGCGGGCGCGCCATCTGGCAAAGCGATCGCGGGCCGGCATCACGTTCCAGCTGAAGCGCGAGCTGACCACGCGGCTCAAGGAGCATTTGCCGTTCGAGCTGACTGGGGACCAGCGTCTCGCCGTCCGGGAAATCACCGACGACATGACGGCGCCGCTCCGCATGCACCGGCTCCTCATGGGTGACGTCGGCACCGGCAAGACGGTCGTGGCGCTGTTCGCGATGCTGCTCGCCGCCGAGAACGACTACCAGGCGGCGATCATGGCGCCCACCGAACTGCTCGCCGAGCAGCACGGCGTGACGCTGACGCGGCTGCTCGAACCGCTGGCCATCCGACCGGAGCTGTTGCTCGGCCGCATGAGCGCCGCGGAGAAGGCGGCGGCGCGGGAGCGCATCGCAGCGGGCGGGCCCCGCCTCATCGTGGGGACGCATGCGCTGATCCAGGAGTCGGTGCGGTTCCACCGCCTTGGGCTCGCCGTGATCGACGAGCAGCACCGGTTTGGGGTCGAGCAGCGCGCCGCCCTGGTCGAGAAGGGCGACGCGCCCGACGTGCTGCTCCTCACCGCGACGCCGATTCCGCGGTCGCTCGCGTTGACGCTGTACGGGGATCTCGACGTCACGCAGATCCGCGAGCGTCCGCCGGGCCGCGGCGAGGTGAAGACCGCGCTGCGGACCGATGCCGCGCGCGCCAAGATCTACGAATTCATCCGCAGCGAGTGCGCCGCGGGGCGGCAAGCGTACGTCACCTATCCGGTCATCGAGGAATCGGAGCGGGCCGACCTGAAGGCGGCCACGACGATGGCGGAGAAGCTGGCGCAGACGTTTGCCGAGTTCCGTGTCGGTCTGGTCCACGGACGGATGAAGGCCGAGGAGCGCGACGCCACGATGCGCGCCTTCCGCGACAACGAAGTGAACATCCTCGTGGCGACGACGGTCATCGAGGTGGGGATCGACGTCGCCAACGCGACCGTGATGCTGATCGAGCATGCGGAGCGGTTCGGCCTCGCGCAGTTACACCAGCTGAGGGGTCGGATTGGGCGGGGGGTTGCGACGGGCCATTGCATTCTCCTGTCGGACTCACCCGACGCGGCCCCGCGGCTGGAAGCCTTCTGCGAAACGAACGACGGCTTCAAGATCGCCGAGCTCGACTTGCGGGAGCGGGGCATGGGGGAGCTTGCGGGGGCGCGCCAATCGGGCGGGCTGGCGCTGCGCTACGCGAATCTCGAAACGGATCTGCCCCTGCTCGAGGCCGCGCGCCAAGCGGCGGGGGCAATGATCGCCAAGGACCCCGCCCTCGAGCGCCGCGAGCACGCTGCGTACCGCGATCGGATTGTGGCGCGGTATGAACGAGGTTTCGAGCTGTTCAGGGTGGGCTAACGTTTTAGAACGCGATCCGCATCCCCACCGCGACACCGTCCTGCGTTGGCTCGACCGTCACCCGCAGCGGCGCGAACGGGATATTGTCCGGTCCCTCCCGTCCGGGATGCAGATCGAGGATGAACAGCGCTGCGGTCACGAGCAGGCTGGCCTGGGCGCCGAGCAGCCGCCGGTTGGCGCGGCGGTCGAACATTCGCGAGCTCTGGTATAGCAACTCGGCGTCGCTGCGCAGGTAGCGACCATCGGGGCCAAGGGTGCAGGCGTCCTGAGCCGAGCGGCAGATCGTCAGTAGCGCATCCCAGTCGTGGCTCGAGGAGCTGTGCTCGCGGGCGGCGAGGACGGTGAATACCACCGTCGCGCCGGCGGTCAGCCATTTGCCGTAGTGCACGGCCGGCTGGCGCCCGGTCGTACGCGGCGCCTGCGCCCGTAGCGGGGCTGCTGCACCGAGTAGCGCCATGGTCACGATCCAGGTCGAGCGGATCATCGGTAACTGTGAATATTGCCGCGCCCGGCCACCACGACCACTTGGCGGTCCCGTACGAGCGGCGGCTCCTCGATTGGGCCCACGACCTGCGCCCGCCAGAGAATGGTGCCGCTGGCACGATCTACGAGTAGCACCTCGCCGCTGACGCTCCCCACCAGCACGCCGGAGACGAGCGGCGTGGGTCCCGCCGTTGCCACGATGCCGAGGGCATGGCTCGCGGCGCGGTCGGGTGCGTCCACCGGTATGATCCACAGCCGTCCGTCGCGCGCCAGCACGTACAACGTATCGCCAGCCAGCGCCGGCGCGCCGTACACGGCGTCGCCCGCCGGCTGCTCCCAACGGACAGTCCAGGTTGGCAGATCGACCGCGAGCACTGTCCCGCTGGTCGTCGCGAGATAGAGCCGCCGGCCGTCCGACGCGGGGGTGGCGAGCACGCTGCCCGGCGTGGGGAGACGGGACCGCACCACGCCCGTTTCGCGGTCCAGCAGATACAGCGTGTCCGCGGTTGTGGCGACCACCAGCCCGTGCGGAGTGGGAACGGGTCCGGCGCGGACGGCGCCGCTCAGCGTGCGCCGCCACCGCACGCGGCCGTGTTCCGTCTCGAGGCGGACCACGACGCCGGCTTCCGTGCCCGCGTACAGCGCGTCACCGTCGAACGCGAGCGGAGCGGCGACGCTGCCGATGCGGGTGCGCCACACTGCCTTGCCGTCGCGCAGCCGGAGCGCGTACACGCGCCCGTCGGGCTGCGCCTCAGTGGCGATGTACAGCCGATCCTCATCCAGCAGCGGGCCGGCGCGGATCGTGCCGTCGAGGCGCGACCGCCAGAAGATGTCGCCGCTGGCGCGGTCCACCAGCACGACGTTGCGATCGGCGGTGCCGACGGCGACCACCGCCTCGCCAAGGGCCGGGCTTCCCCGCACGCCCCGCCCCACGCCCGTACGCCATAGCGGACGGGGGTCGGGATTCAGCGTCTCGCCGGCGCCCGCGTCGTGACGCGCGCTGCCGAGATACGCGGGCCACCCCAACTCTTGGCGCGCCGGGCCAGGTTTCATGACTGGCGTGCACGCTCCCCCCATCGCGTTGACAGCCCACAGGCCCGCCACTAGTATGCCGCGCCTATGCCGGAACATCGTTGGATCGAGGAGTTGCCGCCGCTTGCGGGACAGATGGTCGCCGTGCGCGGCTGGGTGGTGACCACGCGCTCGAGCGGCAAGATCGCCTTCGTCGTGGTGCGGGACGGCACGGGCTACCTGCAAGCGGTCATCTCCAAAAAAGACGTGACGCCGGAGGTCTGGGACGCGTTTGAGAAACTTACCCAGGAGACGTCCCTCGAGGTGACCGGCACGGTCCGCGCGGATGCGCGGTCCCCCGGGGGCGTCGAGCTGCAGGCCTCGGACCTCAAGATCATCGGGCCGAGCCACGATTTCCCGATCACACCCAAGGAACATGGCATCGCGTTCCTGTTCGAGCACCGGCATCTGTGGCTCCGGTCCAAGCAGCAGGTGGCGATCGCGCACGTGCGTCACGAGGTCGTGCAGGCAATTCGCGACTTTTTCTACGAGCGGCGCTTCGCGCTCGTCGACACGCCGATCCTCACCGGCTCGATCGGGGAGCATGCGGGCACGCTGTTCTCTACCGACTATTTCGACCTGGGGAAGGCGTACCTGGCGCAGACCGGCCAGCTCTACGTCGAGGCGGCCGCGGCCGCGCTCGGCAAGGTCTACTGTTTCGGCCCCACGTTCCGCGCCGAGAAGTCCAAGACCCGCCGCCATCTGACCGAGTTCTGGATGGTGGAGCCCGAGGTGGCGTGGAACGATTCCGACGCCAACATGCGGCTGCAGGAGCAGTTCGTCTCGTACATCGTGGCGCGGTGCCTCGAGCGCCGGAAGGCCGATCTCGCCGAGCTGGGGCGCGACCTCGCGTCGCTCGAACGCGTGACGCCGCCGTTCCACCGCATCTCGTACACCGACGCCATCGAAAGACTCAAGACACTCGGCGCGGGGATCGTGTGGGGCCGCGACTTGGGCGGCGAGGACGAAACGCTGCTCGCCAAGCAGTACGACCGGCCCGTCTTCGTCTACAACTATCCCAAGGCGGTCAAGGCTTTCTATATGAAGGAAAATCCCGCCGACCCGCGCACCGTGCTGAACAACGACTGCCTGGCGCCGGAGGGGTACGGGGAGATCATCGGGGGCAGCCAGCGCGAAGACGACTACGACAAGCTGCTGGCGCGGATTCAGGCGGAGGGCCTGCCCGAACGGGCGTACACCTGGTATTTGGACCTGCGCAAGTACGGCACGTTCGTGCACTCGGGCTTCGGCCTCGGCGTCGAGCGGACGGTCGCGTGGATCTGCGGCATCCCGCACATCCGGGAGGCGATCGCGTTCCCGCGGACCCTGTACCGGTTGTGGCCGTAGCGCAGATCTTCGGCCAGCACGAGGCCAACACCCTCGAGCAGCTCCGCGATGTCGCGAGCCGCGCCGTGCGCGCGGCACTCATGGCCGACGGGCACCTGGGCTACGTCATGCCGATCGGCGGCGTGGCCGCCTACCGCGACCAGGTCTCCGTCGTGGGCGTCGGCTTCGACATCGCCTGCGGCAACGCCGCGATCCGGACGGATCTGACCTGCGCGCACCTCGCGGGCCGGCTGGGCGAGATCGCGGACGAGATCCAGGGGTCGCTCTCATTCGGCGTGGGCCGAAGGAACCGCGCCGACGACGCACCGGTCGACGATCCGCTGTTCGCTGATCCCGCGTGGGAAGCCGTCCCCGACCGCCAGGAGCGCGACCGGCTGCGCGCCAAGGCGCGGGAGCAGCTCGGCACCGTAGGCAGCGGCAATCATTACGTGGACGTGTTCGCCGACGAAGCCGACCGCGTCTGGGTCGGCGTGCATTTCGGCTCGCGCGGCTTTGGGTTCGGCGTGGCCCACGGGTTCCTGGCGCTGAGCCAGAACCGCGCCTGGGGCGAGCGCGTGCCGGAGCGCGAGACGCTGCTCGATGTCCGCACCCCGGTCGGTGACGCCTACTGGCAGCTCATGAACCTGGCTGGCCGCTACGCGTACGCGGGCCGAGAGTGGGTGGCCCGCAAGGTCGTGTCCATCCTGGGCGGCCGCGAGATCGAGCTGGTCCACAATCACCACAACTTCGCGTGGGTGGAGGAGCACGGGGGCGAGCGCTTCCACGTCATTCGCAAGGGCGCGACCCCGGCGTTCCCGGGCCAGAAGGGGTTCGTGGGCGGCTCGATGGGGGATGACGCGGTGATCATCCAGGGCGCGACGAGCACCGACCCCGCCGTCCGCGATCTCCAGGCGCGCGCGCTCTACTCGACCGTGCATGGGGCGGGCCGAGTGATGAGCCGGACCGCGGCGGCGGGCAAGCGCACGCGCAAGGGGAAGGTGCTCAAGCCGGGCGCGATCTCGCGTGAGATGATGCATGACTGGGTCAAACGGAAGGGCGTGCTGCTGCGGGGCGGCGGCACCGACGAGAGCCCGCACGTCTATCGGCGCCTGCCGGATGTGCTCAAGGCTCAAGGGGCGACCGTGGACGTGCTCCATACGCTGCGGCCGCTGGTCGTGGTCATGGCTGGGGCGGAGGAGTTCGATCCCTACAAAGACTAGCTGTGATGTTGCGTTTACGCCCAACCAGCCTATTTCGTTCGGCTGAGAACGGTCAGCAGATTTTGGGGAGATCCGAGTGAGGCGCACGGTCGTTTATACAGTTCTGTCGAATTCCCGTTAGGCGGCCGCGCCAGGAAACGGTTCCCACTCGAGGAGTACCAGATGCGGCGTTATGAGCAGGTGTCGGGAGCCTTTTTCAGTGTGGTGGCTGCTGTGCAGTTGATGCGCGTAATCCTGGGCTGGCCTGTTCAAGTGGCAGGCGTGGCTGTTCCGCTTTGGGCGTCGGTCTTGGCCTTTCTCATCACGACGGCGTTCGCGATCTGGGCCTTCCGCACCGCAAAGAGCGCCGCCTAACAAGCGCCTGAAGCTGGCGGCGCCGTTTTGCTGTTGTAGTCTTCTATTTGTGAAACTCCAAACATGGCGCCGCAGCTTAGGCGCACCCCGTTAGGCGGCTAACGCGCACAAGAGGAAGGATGTTGAGTCTTCAAGCAGTCAATCGCGTCCTGGGTAACTGTTCGGAGTTCTATGAGGAGCAGACCAGACGGCTCCTCGATCTCGGCGTGGATCCTCGGAGCCGTGCGGTCAGTCATGTGGCCTATCGGACCG